>NZ_QSAV01000022.1:0-54905 GCF_003465495.1 Segatella copri
ATGGTTTCATGCAATATGGTGGCGAATGCGGGCAACGACAAGCCTATCTCTGTAAATGCACTTCCTGCCAAGGCTCAGACCTTACTCAGCCAGCATTTCAATGATCAGAAGGTGATGCTTGCTACCATTGAGTCGGGAGTTGTGAGCAGAAGCTACGACGTGGTTCTGCAGAATGGCACGAAGCTGGAGTTCGACAAAAAGGGAAATCTTACAGAGATTGACTGCAAGCAGGCCACCGTGCCAGAGCAGCTGATTCCGCAAGCCATCAGGAATTACCTGATGGATAATTATGCAGGACAATCGGTGAAAAAGATTGAAATGAACAAGAATGAATACGAGGTAGAACTGGCTAACGGATTGGATTTGACCTTCAACAAGCATTTCCAATTAATAGATATTGACTGATTATCAAGTTAACTGAACTTTCGCATATCAGGAAGCTAAGCTTAGCAAATAGTTAAAGTACGGACTGAAGGCCCAAAAGCCAAAAAAAAATCCCAGTCAGGATAAAACCTCGACTGGGATTCTTATTTTAAATCTCTCTCTTATTTTTCTCATCTATAAAAAGATGATTACTTCAAACCACGGTTGATAAGAGTTGTGTTGAGAAGCATCACGTACTTACGATACTGACTGTTGTTCAAGATAACGTGCATGTACTTGAGATCCTTCAAAACAGCCTTGTCAATCATTGCAGAACGTTCCTCACCCTTTGCTGTTGCAGCATTCATCATGTCTGCGGTGAAGTTCTTGTGTACATCAGCTACAGCCTCTACCTGGTCGATGTTCAAGCTCAAAGCATCTGCCAAGCTAGACATCTTTACATTCATGTTGTAAGCTGCTGTTGCATTTGTCTCCTCTTCTGCTGCGAAAGTAGCTGTTGCCATTGCAAACATAGCTACTGCTAATACCATAATCTTCTTCATAATCTTTTTACCTTTCTTTAATTTTGTGAGTCCTGCACATCCGTAGACGCCGGCTCTGTTAAACATTATCCTATAGTCTTTTTCTTTAAGACGCTGCAAAGATACGAACTTTTCTCTGTGTGCGCAAACATTTCTTGGGGTATTTTCAGTTTTCCGTCTATTTCTTGACTTAAATCAACAACAATACACCCAAAAAGGCGTCAGAACGTTAGAGATATTACATTTTCTCTATCATTTTGTAATATCATCGAAAAAAAAGCCCTTTTTCTTCGTTTATACCAATTATTATTTGTACCTTTGCAAAAGATTCAACCTATAAAACAAGCAAAATGGTACAGGAAAATCATATAGACAAGGCACTCGCCTTTATGGAAAGTCTCGAGAAACTGGGTAACCAGCTCAAGGCGGCTGAGGAACACCAGAAACAGCTCATCGCCCGAATGCTGGATCTCAAGAAAGAGAATCTGACCGACGGCGAGGAATATGCTGAACTCTCGCAGAAGAGCAAAAGTCTGCAGGACATCATCGACAAATGGCGCCCTATCTATCTGGAACGCATGGAGATGGTAAAGAGCGTAAGTATTCAGAAAAGAAAAAGAAATAATAAAAAATAAATATAGAAATGGAAACAAACAACAAAAACAAGTTTATTGTAGTTTCATACGCACTGTATGATGTAACTAATGGTGACAACGGCGAGGAGATGCTCATCGAGCGCACAACCGACGAGCGTCCGTTCATCTTCATCAGCGGTATGGGTGTTACCCTGCCAGCTTTCGAAGAGAAGGTGGTAGACCTGGCTAAAGGTGAAGAGTTCGACTTCCAGCTGGACCCAGAGCAGGCTTACGGACAGCACTATGATGAGCGCGTACTGGAGCTCGACAAGCAGATTTTTACCATCAACGGCCAGTTTGATGCACAGCACGTACAGGTAGGCGCTATCATCCCATTGCAGAACGAGGATGGCAACCACTTCAACGCAGTAGTGAAGAACATCAGCGATACAAAGGTAACCTGCGACCTGAACCACCCATTGGCTGGCTTGAAGCTCAACTTCTGCGGTCAGATTCTCGAGAGCCGCGAGGCTACTGCTGAGGAGATTGCCAAGATGGCTCAGATGATCAGCGGCGAAGGTGGCGGCTGCTCAGGTGGCTGCGACAACTGCGGTGGCGACTGCAAGGATGGCAACTGTGAAGGTGGTTGCGAAGGCGGCTGCAACAAGTAATAAACACCTTTATAATATATAAGGTAATGAGGAATACATTTGGTAATCTTTTCACTCTCACTACGTTTGGAGAGAGTCATGGAATAGCAGTAGGAGGCGTTATTGACGGATTTCCTGCAGGCATAGAAATCGACATGGACTTTATCCAGAGCGAGCTGAACCGCCGACGTCCAGGACAGAGCCACATCACTACGGCCAGAAAGGAAGCTGACAAGGTAGAGTTTCTGAGTGGTGTGTTCGAAGGCAAATCAACAGGAACCCCTATCGGTTTTGAGGTGCGTAACCAGAACCAGCATTCTCAGGACTATGAGAACATGCGCTGTCTCTTCCGCCCTTCTCACGCAGATTTCACCTATCACGAGAAGTATGGCGTACGCGATCATCGTGGCGGCGGCCGTTCTTCAGCCCGCATCACCATTGCCCGATGCGTAGGCGGAGCCTTGGCTAAACTTGCCTTGCGACAGTTGGGCATCAGCATCACGGCTTATACATCGCAGGTGGGCAGCATCGCGCTGGAGAAAGATTATCATCTGTATGACCTTAACACCATAGAAGATAATCCGGTGCGCTGTCCTGACCAGCGGAAGGCGAAGGAAATGGAAGATCTCATCGCCCAGGTTAAGGCCGACGGCGATACGATTGGCGGAATCATCACTTGCGTCATCAAGGGGTGCCCGGTAGGATTGGGCGAGCCTGAGTTTGACAAGCTTCATGCCCAACTGGGTGCTGCCATGCTTGGCATTAACGCCGTGAAGGGTTTTGAATATGGTGAGGGATTTGCCGGAGTTACTGCCCGCGGAAGTGAGCAGAATGATGTCTTTATCCCGAAGGCTGATGCTGCAGAGACGCCAGCTGATGCTGCTGCTGTGAATCAGGATATTGCTGCCCGTATTACAACAAAGAGCAATCATAGCGGAGGAATACAGGGCGGTTTGAGCAATGGTCAGGACATCTATTTCCGTGTTGCCTTTAAGCCAATTGCTACTCTGCTGATGGAGCAGAATACGGTAGATTTGGAAGGAAATGCCACCACGCTGACTGCCCGCGGCCGTCATGATCCTTGCGTTTTGCCAAGAGCCGTGCCAGTGGTTGAAGCCATGGCTGCCATGGTGATTCTGGATAATTATCTCTTGAATAAAACAATAAAACTTTAATTAGTGATTAATTAGTAGTGATTAGTGATTAACAAACTAATCACTACTAATTAATCACTAATCACTAATAACTACCTAAAGTTTACTGTCCTTTAATAGTTTTGGGCAATATTCATTAAAAAAGCATTTATCGCAGAGCGGTTTCGTACTCTTGCAAATATATCTGCCATGCAGCAGAATCCAATGATGCGCATTCGGAATATCCTCAGCCGGAATGTGTTTCATCAGATAATCTTCTACTTTTCGGGGCGTATCTGCCGTTTTCGGCACCAAACCCATACGATGACTCACACGGTAAACATGCGTATCCACCGCCATCGTAGCATGACCAAACCATACGGCACGAATCACATTCGCCGTCTTGCGCCCCACTCCTGCCAACTTCTCCAAATCATCCGCAGCCTCAGGCACCTCACCTCCGAACATATCAACCAGCTGGCGAGACATTTCAGCAAGATGCTTCGCCTTGGCATTCGGATAACTCACCGAACTGATCAACTCATAAATATCTTCCTCGCTCGCCAGTGCCATGTGCTGCGCATCAGGATAACGGGCAAAGAGAGCAGGCGTAACCATGTTGATGCGCTTGTCGGTGCATTGCGCAGAAAGCAAGGTAGCCACCAGAAGCTGAAATGCGCTACCGAACTGCAACTCGGTAGTTACATTCGGCAGCGCACTTCTGAAATGATTCAATATAAAATCGTATCTTTCCTTACGAAGCATTTCTCTTACTTTTTAGCAGGAGCAGCCTCCTCTTTCTTCAGCTTTCCCTTGTAAGCCTTGTTCAAGCCGGAAATCACCTCTTTTGTAATATCGTAAGCCTTGTCAGCATAGAGCAGGTTGTCACCACTCTTAGAGAAGATGATACTATACTTCTTGTCCTTGTTGTAGCGGGCAAGATAGTTGGCAATGCTGTCGTGAAGTGCCTTGTTGTACTTCTCCTGCTCAGCAGCAAACTCGTTGCTCAAGCGCTGCTGCAAGCCCTGCAGGTCGTTATTCTGCTTCTGCAGTCCAGCCTGGATAGCCTCAGCCTGCTCGCGGGTGTAAGCATTCTGCTGAATCTTCTGCTGGAAGTTGGCTGCTGCTGCCTGAAGCTGCTGGCCCTTCTGCGCAATAGTAGCCTGAATGTTCTGACCCTTCTTCTCCAAGATAGAAGAATACTCCTTAGCAAAGGTATACTGAGTCATGATAGAGTCTACCTCTACATAAGCAATCTTCAATTCAGCAGGAGCCTTGCTCTCTGACTTAGCCTCTACCTGAGGCTGAGATTTGTTGCATGATGCCAATGACAGGGCAGCAACAGCTGCAATTGCCACTGAACTCAAAATGTTCTTTCTCATTTTTTCTATCATATTATATTATTACTATTTTCTAATAAGCCTTGTTGGCTTCCCTTGCCTCGCGGTCCTGATCCACCACACAATGAATGCCCTGCTTGCGCAAGCCCGGATTGTCATGCACATGCTGGGAAGAGAACTTGCCGTTCTTCTTAAAAATCACCTTTACGCAAAATAATGCCATGCAGATAGCAATTATTAACACGCTTAATAACATTAATTTTATCATTTTTATTACCTTTGCAGTGCCTTAGTGCACTTTTGGGTGCAAAGGTACTATTTTTTTGGGAATAACCAAAACAAAATAGCAGAAATAAATGTTTTATCAAAACAAAATAATAGAAAATAAATGAATAAAAGTGAATTGAAGCCTGCTCTCGTGTTCGAGCAGTTCGCAAAAATCAACGAAATACCTCGTCCTTCCAAGCACGAGGAGAACATGATTGAGTTTTTGAAATCTTTCGGTGAGGCTCATCAGCTCGAAACGCTGGTAGATGAAACTGGTAATGTGCTCATCCGTAAAGCTGCCACTCCAGGCTACGAGCATGCTGAAACCATCATCCTGCAGAGCCACATGGACATGGTTTGCGATAAACTGGTAGATGTGGATTTCGATTTCCACAAAGACGCCATCCAGACTTACGTAGACGGAGAATGGCTTAAGGCAAAAGGCACTACATTGGGTGCTGACGACGGTATAGGCTGCGCCATCGAACTGGCTATCCTGGCAAGCAACGATATTGAGCATGGTCCTATCGAGTGCGTCTTTACACGTGATGAGGAAACCGGACTGACCGGTGCTCACGGCATGAAGGCGGGCTTTATGACCGGAAAGATGCTCATCAATCTTGACTCAGAGGATGAGGGCGAAATCTTCGTATCCTGTGCCGGTGGTCAGACAACCCATGCCACTTTCCACTTCTCACGCGAAGAGGCTCCTGCGGGTTATTTCTTCATGGAAGCTTCGCTGAAGGGGCTCAACGGTGGTCACTCGGGCGATGACATCAACAAGAAGCGCGCCAATGCCATCAAAATTCTTGCCCGCTTCCTCTTCCTCGAAAATGAGAAACTGGATGGAAGTCTGCGCCTCGTAAGCTTCAACAGCGGCAAAATGCACAATGCGATTCCTCGCGACGGAAAGATTGTTTTCGCCGTCAAGAATGCTGATAAGGAACAGGTTCGTGCCGATTGGAACATCTTTGCATCAGAAGTAGAAGATGAATTCCACGTAACCGAACAGGCTATGCTGTTCAATATGAGCAGCAGCGATGCAGCACCTGTCATCGAGAAAGCTGTAGCTGACAAGTTCGTAATGGCTCTCCAGGCTGTAGACAACGGTCCGCTTACTACCTGTCAGGATGAGGCGATTGCCTGGATGGTAGAAACCTCAAGCAATGTGGCAAGCGTGATGACCGATGAAAGCAGCATCAACATCGTAGCTTCTCAGCGAAGTAACGTGATGAGCAATCTGGCGAACATGACCAACACCGTAAAGGCAGCCTTCCTTCTGGCTGGCGCCGAGGTAACTGTAGGCGACAAGTATCCTGCCTGGAAGATGCGCGCCAACAGCGAGCTTACCGACCTGGCTGTGAAGGCTTACGAAAAGCTCTTCGGCAAAAAGCCATTGGTAAAGGGTATTCATGCCGGTTTGGAGTGCGGTCTTTTCTCAGAGCGTTATCCTGAGCTCGATATGGTAAGTTTCGGTCCTACCCTTCGCAATGTTCACACCCCAGACGAGGCTCTTCTCATTCCTACTGTAGAGATGGTTTGGGATCACTTGCTGGAGATTCTCCGCAGCGTGGCTAAATAAGCAAGCGTGCTAAATAAAGCAACGAGCTTCATAAAAGCAGCACAGCTTAATAAAAAAGAAGATGTCTATGATAAAGAAAATGATGTTTGTCATGGTTTCAGGACTTGTGCTGATGTTCACCTCGTGTGGCGATCAGCACAAGGCTCAATCTCTGGTCAAGGATTTTCTTAATGAAAACCTCGTTGATCAGGACTGCAGCTATGAGCGATTCTCCCGCCTCACTCCTACCGCCATGATCAGTTTCGACCAGATGAAGGTGATGCGACAAAATGTCAGCAAACTGCCTTACGTCAAGAAGAATATTGATTATAATGATGCAGCTTATCCCGACACCTTATTATATTTAAGGGCTACATACAAGCTGACCAACCATCAGGGCGAGAAGCAGGAAGTAACCCAAACCTTTTATCTTGATAAAGGTTTGACAAGAGTAATCGGGTTTAAGGAAAACTAAAAAAAAACAGTTAAGAATTGCCTTTCAGCAAGGCAGTAAGAATAAACAGAAAGAGTTGACTAGCATTTTAACTAGCCAACTCTTTTTTCATAAAATCTCTTATTTCTTTTCTAGCCAGAGTCAGACGATTCTCAGCCGCTTTATATCCGAGGTTCAGACTTTGGGCAATCTCGCTCACCTGCATTCCTTCGAAGAGATTCAGGCGGTAAACCTTGCTTCTCTTCTCTGTGAGCCGGGCAATGCCACGCTCCAGAATCTCGTTGGTCTGCTGGGCAGAGAAAACAGATTCGCCATCAACATCATATCTTCCCATCCAGTCACTAGCTCCCAGGAAGTGTTCATACTCCTCAATCTTATGCTTGCGCCGGTAATAATCGATAATCAGATTCTTGGCAATGGTGTATACAAAACAAGGTAAAGTAACAGGCGTAATCATCTTATCGCCTCGAAGTAATCGCACAAAAGTATTCTGCACGATGTCTTCAGCCTCGTCTGCCGGAAGCGAACGGGACATGACATACAACTTCAGCTCGTTGTAGTGTTCAGAGTAATAATCAGCAATAATGCTGTAATTTGAATTTGTTTGTTCCATGATGGCGATTTTTTTAATCATGTTTTTCGTTTATCGATATTGCAAAGGTAATAAAAAAAAGGAAAGCCACCAAAGGAAAGCGAAAAAAAATGTGCTAAATGTTCGTTTTGAAACATTTAGCACATATGATAGAAACAATTTGTAACATGAAATGTTACGCATCGCAAAGTTTTATTTCTTAATTCAAACCTTTTTACAGGTTGGATTACTTAATCATGTCAACGCTTCTCTTGAGGAATGCGTCGAGCGAAGCACCCTTCAACATACCGTTCTGAAGCAGGGCGAGGTCGATGAGCTGGTGAACAATGTTGTTGTTCTTAGCATAGCCCGAGATGATTTCGTTGCGCTTAGCCTTCTCATCGTTGATGGCCTTCTCTGTGTTGTGAACATCATCCTTCTCCTGCTGGGTAATCTCTTCAGGCTTCTTCTTGTTCTGCTCCTGATGGAGTACGGCAAGGCGAGCTTCCTGACCCTTGATTTCTGCAAGGATTGGCTTCAATGTTTCAGCAGTGTTGGCCTCAGCATCTTCCAATACCTTCTTTACCAGAGCATGGTCTGAGTTCAGTACGATGTTGTAGCTGTCTGGCATCTGACCGTAGAAGTTCATGCCTGCCTGGAACTGGCTCATCGCCTTCATACGGCGCATGTACTCGTTCTGAGTGATGAGCACTGGCTGGTTCTGTTCGCCCAAAGCCTGAATCTCAACAAAGAATTCTGTCTTGTCGAGTTGAGGCATCTGAGAGCGGAATACTTCTGTCAAGTTGTCAGACTGCTCTTTGCTCAAATCGGTCTTCTTAGCATCTTCCTTCACGATGAGGCGGTCGATAATGTCGGCGTCAACACGTGTAAAGCGGCTCTTCTCCAGCTTCTGCTCCAGCATGTTTACCATCGGCGTATCGAGCTGACCTTCCATCAGGAGTACAGAATAACCCTTCTGCTTGGCAGCTTCGATGTAAGAATACTGCTCTTCCTTATTGTTGGCATAGAGATAAACCAGGTTGCCGTCCTTATCGGTCTGGTTGTCCTTAATCAGCGTCTTGTACTCCTCGAAAGTAAAGTACTTGCCCTCAACATCTTTCAGAAGTGCGAAGTCCTTTGCACGCTCGTAGAAATCTTCCTGAGAGAGCATTCCGTAGTTGATGAAGATCTTGAGATCATCCCATTTCTCTTCAAACTCCTTGCGGTTCTCCTTGAAGATAGAGTTCAGACGATCGGCTACCTTCTTGGTGATGTAGGTAGAAATCTTCTTCACGTTGCTGTCGCTCTGCAGGTAGCTGCGGCTTACGTTCAGCGGAATGTCCGGTGAATCGATTACACCATGAAGCAATGTGAGGAATTCTGGTACAATGCCTTCTACCTGGTCGGTTACGAACACCTGGTTGCAATAGAGCTGAATCTTGTTGCGCTGCATGTCGATGCTGCTCTTGATGCGTGGGAAGTAGAGAATACCCGTGAGATTGAATGGGAAGTCTACATTCAGATGAATCCAGAACAACGGGTCGTCCTGCATCGGATAAAGGGTGTGATAGAACTTCTTGTAGTCCTCATCCTTCAGTGTACTAGGAGCCTTGGTCCAGAGAGGCTCCACATTATTAATAATGTTATCCTCATCAGTCTCCACATTCTTGCCGTCCTTCCACTCCGTCTTCTTGCCGAAAGCAACAGGCACTGCCATAAACTTGCAGTACTTGTTCAGAAGTTCCTCAATCTTGTTCTTCTGCAGGAATTCCTTGCAATCATCAGCAATATGGAGGATGATGTCTGAACCACGCTCAGCCTTGTCTGCATCTTCGATTTCGAAAGCAGGTGAACCATCGCAGCTCCACTTTACAGCCTTGCTTCCCTCTTTGTAGCTCTTAGTGATGATTTCTACCTTGCTGGCTACCATGAAAGAAGAATAGAAGCCGAGACCGAAGTGGCCGATGATGGCGTTGGCATTCTCCTTATACTTGTCGAGGAAGTCAGTTACGCCTGAGAATGCAATCTGGTTGATATATTTATCGATTTCCTCCTCTGTCATACCTATACCATGGTCGCTGATAGTCAAGGTTCCAGCCTTCTCATCGAGAGAGACACGAACGGTTGTGTCGCCTATCTCGCCCTTGAAATCGCCCTGAGCTGCAAGAGTCTTCAACTTCTGTGTAGCATCTACGGCGTTTGAAACCATCTCGCGGAGGAAGATGTCGTGATCTGAATATAAGAATTTCTTGATGACAGGGAAAATGTTCTCTGTCGTTACACCAATATTACCTTTCTGTGCCATAATATAAAATGTTTTTATTCGTATTTACTTTATTATTGTTTGGCAAGGGGACTTACAAATAGCGTGCCAAAATAAAAGCCCTCTTACCAAACAGAATAAAATAGCTGAAAAACATTTTATGATTCAGCGAAGCATTTTATGACTAAATGTCTCTTGGAAATCCCTTTGCCAAACCGCCTTCGCTTGTTTCCTTGTAAAGCGAAGGTAGGTCATGACCCGTCTGTCGCATTACTTCAACTACACGGTCGAAAGATACGGTATGATGGCCATCTGAGAAGGAAGCGTAGAGGTCTGCATCCAAAGCTCGGGCGGCAGCAAAGGCATTTCGCTCGATGCAAGGAATCTGAACCAGTCCGCAAACCGGGTCGCAGGTCATTCCGAGATGATGCTCCAATCCCATTTCGGCAGCATATTCTACCTGAGCCGGACTGCCTCCGAAAAGCTGGCAGGCTGCAGCCGAAGCCATGGCGCAGGCAACACCTACCTCGCCCTGGCAACCTACATCAGCACCACTGATAGAAGCATTCTGCTTTACGATGTTGCCTACCAATCCGGCTGTAGCCAAGGCTCTCAAGATGCGCTGTTCACTCATATCATGAGAAGTAAACATGTGGTAGAGTACAGCTGGCAATACACCGCAGGCGCCACAGGTAGGAGCTGTAACGATGGTGCCACCCGAAGCATTCTCCTCGCTCACAGCCAGCGCATAAGCATAAACCAAGCCGCGGCTCTGCAGGGAAGCACGGTAACCCTTCGCCTTTATATAATAGGTGGCAGCCTTACGCTGTAGCTTCAGCGGACCCGGCAAAACACCTTCATGGTCCAAACCATTCCTGATGCTCTGCTTCATCGTTTGCCAAACCATGTCGAGATAATCCCAGATATCATCCGATTCGCATTTCTCAACATACTCCCAGAATGAGCGTCCGTTATCATAGCACCATTGCTTGATGTCGGCGAGCTTGTTCAGATCATAAACATCCTTGGCGCCCAGCTCTTCGTTGCCGGCAGTACCATCTGATATAGCTCCACCACCAATGCTGTAAACGGTCCATTCATCAATAATATCGCCGTTCAGATCCTTGCCCACAAATTTCATTCCGTTGGGATGATAAGGCAGGAAAGTCTGTGGCTGCCAGATAATATTCACAGTTTTATGAGGTCTGAGCACTTCTTCTATTGCCACATCAGTCATGTGTCCCTTACCTGTAGCAGCCAGACTTCCATAGAGGGTTACTTCATAATAAGAAGCGTTAGGGCAACGCTCCTGAAAAAGTTTGGCTGCACGCTGAGGCCCCATCGTATGACTGCTCGATGGCCCCTTACCTACTCTATATAATTCCTTTAATGACTTCATTTTTCTCGTATTTAATATTTTTACTTATCGATTTTTTCTCTTTTAATGGGCTCAGTTACTTATTTCTTCAGTTTACCATCAGAAAGTTACTTCATCTGCTTGGCTTTCAGAATGATGACATCCGTGAGAGGTCTGTCGTTGTTCGCCTTATCGGTAGCCACATTCTGAATCTTATCAACCACATCCATGCCTTCAAGCACCTCTCCGAATACAGTGTAGCCGTTGTCAAGGTGAGGAACACCACCATGCTTGATGTAGCCCTTTTGCAACTGTTCTGAAGGAATGGCGTAATACTTGCCGTCCCGTTTCAGTTTTTCTACATAATATTCCATCTGCCGGGGAGAAAAATTTCTGCCCCAGGTGATGTAGAAATCAGTAGACGCCGAAGCTTTGGCCGGATTTTCATCATCTCCTTCGCGAGCAGCACAGAGCTGTCCGCGCTTATGATAATATTTAGGATAGATGATTTCTGCCGGAACCGTATAGTTTACATCAAACTTCTGCGGCTTTTCCATGTTCACCTTTCTGCATGAATAATCGCCACCCTGAATCATGAAATTCTTGATGACACGCTGAAAGATGCAACCATCATAATAGCCCGAATTGACAAGTTTCAGGAAATTATCCCGATGCTTGGGAGTATCGTTGTAGAGAGCTACGAGAATGTTACCCACCGATGTTTCCAGCAACACCTGAGGGCAGGTTGGATCGTGCGGTGTTTCCCAGTCGAGCAGAGAATCGGGCTTAGACGCCACAACTTTTCCGGCTGGTTCTGATGTGTTCTGATTGTCTTCACTCTGAGCGAATGTCATAACAGGCACCGTAAGAAGAGCGAGTGTCAATAATCTGATGATCTTCTTCATATTTTTGTATAATTTTACATCTATTTATGTTATCGGATGCAAAGATAATGATTTTATTCTAAAAAATTGATTTTTTATGTGGGAAAAGTTCCTTTGTTTCATACATTCTTCATATCTTTGCAGCAGAAGACAGAAAATGCAATCAATTATGAAGAAAAAAATATATTTTATCATCGCTTTTTGCACTTTCCTCACTACAGAAGTAAGTGCACAGCAACAGGTAAACTTCGGACCATTGCACAGTCCGGACAGTCCGCGCGAAGAATGGTTGCTGCCTGGCGATACGGTTTACCAGGCAGGAAAACCTATGATTTATCAGGGAAAACCGGTGAAAAATGCATATATGACTCCTGCCCGACTATCAGATAAGAAAGAAACTCTCGGCAAAAACGGATTGCTGGGTGATGCTTCGCTAGACAGCACCTATTATAATAATCCCATCTCCAACCTTACCAACGGCTTGAGTTATCCGTTGGGCTATGGCTGGGGGCTGCACAAGGGATTGAATCTCTCGGTAGATCTTTCTGCCTTTGCCACATTCGGCAAGAATGTGCCTCACAGAGGCGGTTTCACTCAGACCATCGATGCAACCTACCTGACGCCACTCACCAAAGACAACAAACTTTGGTTGGCTCTGGGCACTTATATCAACAACGTAAACTATGGTGGAGACAGTTATCATGACGGTGGAGTCTACGGCATTCTGGGCTACCAGTTTAATGAGCATTGGGAGGCTTACGTTTACGGTCAGCTTAGTGTAGCCAACAATTACAATTCTCTTTACGGCCGTTATGGCGGTTATGGCTATGGTCCATACGGCTATTCGCCTTGGGGCTACGGAATGTATCCTTGGGGGATGGGAAGAGGAATCATGCCGGGTGGCTACGGAATGGGAGTACCTGGCGCCAACGTTTTAGGAGCCGGTGTAAGATACACTAATTCCAAAAAGACTTTCTCTATCGGCTTAAACGTAGAAGGAGTATGGTATGATAATAAGACGCCAGCCTATTTCAAGCAATACGACTATCCTGTGCCAAAGGCGCCTGAAAAGGATTAAGGAAAAGGATGGTTTTAAGTTAAGAAAAAGATAAAGCATAAAAAGAAAGAGGTTCACTTTTCAATATAATCATATTGAAGTGAACCTCTAAGTTTATTGTGAAAAGAATCAGTTTACATAGAATTATCTCTCTCCATGAGATTATACCTATGAGTTAAGATTCTATTCAGCGAGAATCTGGACTATTCTTTCTGCTGAGCGGCCATCCCATCTGTCAGGAATGCCCGCTTTCTTCCATTCACCCTTCAGAAGTTTCTGCATAGTTTGCTTCAGTAACTCCGGATCTTCAGCAACCAGTTCGTTTGTACCCACCTTTACAGTTTCAATATGCTCAGTATAGCTGTTGAGCGTAATGCAAGGAACCCCATTGAAGGTAGCTTCTTCAGCCACATTACCCGAATCGGTAATCACACCTTTGGCGTGAGCTGTAAGATAAGCAAACGACAGATAATCGAGCGGCTGAACCACCTGGATTCCACTCTGATGATTACTCTCTTCCTGATAAGCCTTGAATGCGAGCACGAAGCCCAAGGCTTTACCTCGAAGCGGAGCAATCACCTTCACTCCAGCCTGGCGCGCCTCTTCATCTATGACAGAAATGAGCGATTTCATCTCATCAATGTTATTGACGATGGCCTTGCGGTTCAAGGTCAGAACCATATATTCTCCTTCTTTCAGATGAAACTCGTCCATGACTTCAGGCCGCTGCATTTTAGACTGAAGGAAGCGGATGTTGTCGATAAGCACATTTCCTACCATGTAAACCTTAGACAATTCTGCACCTTCCTTGTTGGCGATGCTGTTGTTTGAAATGCCAGCGGTAAAGAGAATATCTGACAAGCCATCAATCACCAGACGGTTGATTTCCTTTGGCATGGTAATGTCAAAACTGCGGGTTCCGGCTGCAATATGAGCAAGCTGCACCCCCTGCTTCTTGGTAACAATAGCCACAGCCATGGTTGAAGCCAGATCATCAACCACAATGACAACATCTGTAGCATTCTGCTGCAGATAGCGCTCAAACTGACCCATCACCTGTCCGGTAAGTTCGTTCATGTTTGGACAGTCTACGCCGAGATAAGCATCCGGTTTCTGAATGCCTAAGTCATCGAAAAGAGAAGATTCCAAAGTCGGATCATCCTCTTTTCCTGTGTAAACCAACTGATAGCTGATTTCGTTACCAGCTTCCTGAGCATTACGAATTGCTCTAATTACGGGCGCAACCTTGATAAAGTTAGGTCTTGCACCTGCAACGATACAGATTTTCTTCATTTTTATCCTGTTTTATATATTTACTGAAGTTACAGTTTACTGATGTCTGAGTGCTTTATTTCTTGAGTCAAAGGGCATTATCCATCGACTCAGAGGTCTTTATCCCTTGAAAAGGTCTTTGATTCCTCCTATAGAACCCAAGAGATTGGTTGCCTCGTATGGCAGATAAACCACCTTATTATCCTTACCCTGTGCTACTTCCTGCATCATACTGATGTATTTCTGGGCCAGGAGATAGTTGGCTGGATTCGTACTCTGTCCTACAGCTTCCGTAATCTTCTGAATGGCAATAGCCTCGGCCTCAGCCTTACGGATGCGGGCAGTAGCCTCACCTTCTGCATTTAGGATAGCCTGCTGTTTGGCAGCCTCAGCCTTGTTCACGATGGCAGCCTTCTCACCTTCTGAGAGCAGGCGCTGCTTTTCCTTCTCACCTTCAGAAGTCAGGATGGTAGCACGCTTGTTGCGTTCAGCCTGCATCTGCTTTTCCATCGCCTGGAGTACACTCTCTGGAGGTGTAATATCCTGCAACTCCACTCGGTTTACCTTGATTCCCCACTTATTGGTAGCATCATCCAAAACAGCACGGAGTTTGGTGTTAATCGTATCGCGGGAGGTAAGAGTCTGGTCAAGTTCCATCTCACCTATTATATTACGCAAGGTAGTTTGAGTCAGTTTCTCTATGGCGTTTGGCAGATTGTTGATTTCATACACACTCTTGAATGGGTCCACAATCTGGAAATAGAGCAACGCATTTATCTGCATCTGGATATTATCCTTAGTGATTACGTTCTGACGGTCGAAATCGTAGACCTGTTCACGAAGGTCGATGCTGTTTGTATAAACGTATCTTCCGTTTCTCATAGACACAATATCCTTGGCATGGTCAATGAAAGGAATGATGACATTAATACCCGGCTTGAGCGTAGCAAAATATCGTCCGAGACGCTCTATGATTTTCGTCTCACTCTGAGGGATGATAACGATGGTTTTCTTAACCACTACGAGTGCAAGTGCTACTAGAGCCACCAGCACATAAATTCCTATGTTCATGATGTTTATACGATTAAGTGAATAATGTTGACTCTAAACTTTTCTTACCTAAACTTTTTCTACCTTGAGGATGATAGATTCGTGACCTAAGATTCGAACCATATCGCCTACAGCAAGCGGTTCGGCAAGATGTGGAGCTTCCGCTTTCCAATCATCTCCATCCAGCTTTACCCTGCCGTATCCTCCGGCAGGAATCATCTCAGTCACTTCCCCTATCTGTCCTGCCAGCGCATCGGCGTTACTGCGGCGGTCTTCCCCACCCTTGTGTAGCGATTTCAGCAGATGCGGACGAACCAACCAGATGCTAAGCATAGAGCAGATAGCCCAAACCACTACCTGCACCCAGAAAGGTGCTCCTACTAAAGCCACAGGAATGCTGATGAGCGCACCAATGGCAAAACAAGTAACATAGAAATCGCCGGAAGACAACTCTAAGATGAGGCAGATGAACATCACCGACGTCCATACCAGCCAAAGGTTATGAGATAAATACTCCATACTTAACTATTTTAATTTGATTCTTCGGATTCGAGAGATTTGGAAAATTCCTTATTTTCTGCGGGTTATAGTCTTCTTTTTGCTACTGGTCTTCTTGGTTGTAGAAGTCTTGCTCGTAGAACCTACCTTATAAGTTGTCTGAGGTTTATAATACTTCAGCGCAGTAGGCATTTCCTTCTGCAAGTCAGCAATACGCTTGGTGTCTGAAGGGTGATCACTGAAAATATCACTCTGATTGCTGCTAGAGCCCTGCGACATTCGCTGCCAGAAAGGAATGGCCTGCTGAGGATCGTAACCAGCCATGGCAGCGAAGATAAGTCCCATGTAATCTGCCTCGGTTTCATTATCACGGGAATACTTCAGATTGCGGAATGAGAAATACCGTCCGGCAACTGCACTTGCCACATTACCTACACCATTACCAACTGTCTGGTTCAACACAGTTCCCAGGATGCTTGTACCGGTTTGCTGATTCTGCTGTTTGGTGAGCTGCTCAGCACTATGTTTAGCCACAGCATGAGCTATTTCGTGACCCAAAACGATTGCCAAACCGGTTTCATTCTGAGTGTAAGGCAAAAGTCCTTCATAAACCACGATTTTACCGCCAGGCATACAGAATGCATTGGCTGACTTATCTTGTACCAGGTTGAATTCCCATGAATAATTCTTCACATCAGCTTCAAATCCGTTCTGCTTCAAATAGAGTTCAACAGCATTGGCAAGTTTTTTTCCTACTCGCTGAACCATCGCCGTATTGGCTGCATTGGTCGACTTCTTGGCAGAAGCCATGTACTTTGTGTATTCCTGATTAGACAGACTGAGAACCTGCTCATCGGATACAGAGATGCGATGAGTGCGACCGGTCAGAGGCACCGTCTGAGTAGTGCCGCAAGATGACAGCGCAAGGACTGCCACAACCGTCAGAACTAAAACCTTAAACTTTTTCATCTTAACTTATGTATATTATGTTTATTCATTAAGTTTATGTGCTGTTTGAAACAGATTTTCTCTGCAAATATACTATTTCTAGTTGAAACCACCAAAGAAAAATGAGAAAAACATGAAATATAACCTAAAAATAACACAAGATAACTGACAAAAAAGGGGTGTAGGAAAAAAAGATGGCAAAAAATAAGGTGTGGCACAATCTTTGCAGTTTCGCAAAACCGTCAGGCTGCCAGATGACAGCTGCCCGAGAAAGCAGCATTATCAGCAGACTGGCTCTAAGAAGTATAACATTAAAATATTTTAATATGAACGCAAAGAAGGAAGTGCCTGTATTGCTTTTGACAGGCTACCTGGGTAGTGGAAAGACAACCCTTCTCAACAAGATTTTAGCTAACGAAAAAGGTATTAAATTTGCCGTCATCGTCAACGATATTGGTGAAGTCAATATTGATGCAGCCCTGATAGAAAAAGGTGGCGTAGTAGGTCAGAAAGATGATTCGCTTGTTTCTCTCCAGAATGGTTGCATCTGCTGCACATTGAAGATGGACCTGGTAGAACAGCTCAAGGAAATCGTAGACATGAAGCGTTTCGATTACATTGTCATCGAGGCTTCCGGAATCTGCGAGCCTGCTCCTATTGCACAGACCATCTGCTCTATCCCATCCCTCGGTCCTCAGTACATCGAGAATGGCATTCTGCGCCTTGACAGCATCGTTACCGTAGTAGATGCTTTGCGCATGAAGGATGAATTCTCCAACGGCAGCGACCTGATGAAGAAGAATATAGATGAGGAAGATCTAGCTTCGCTCGTCATCCAGCAGATTGAGTTCTGCAACATCATTCTTCTGAACAAGGCTGCAGAGGTTGAACCTAAGGACCTGGAGCACCTTAAGCAGATTATCCGTGCCATCCAGCCTAAGGCAGAAATCTTTGAATGCAACTATGGTGACGTTGACTTGAATCTGATCGTCAATACCAAGAAGTTTGATTGGGAAACCGTAGCCACTTCAGCCGGTTGGATTCAGGAGATTGAATCAGAAAGAAACGAAGAGCATGAAGAAGATGATGTAGAAGAAGCACATGAACATCATCACCATCATCACGATCATGACGAGGAAGACGAACATGAGCATCATCATCATGACCACCATGACCACGAGCATGAACATCATCATCACGACCATGACCATGATCATGAAGGCGGAGAAGTTGAGGAATACGGAATCGGCACCTTCGTTTACTATCGCCGCAAGCCTTTCGACCTGGGCCTCTTCGATGATTTCGTAGCAAGAAAATGGCCTAGAGACGTGGTTCGCGCCAAGGGAATCTGCTATTTCGATGATGAACGGGACATGTGCTACGTGTTCGAACAGGCTGGCAAGCAGAAGACTGTAAAGCAGGCTGGCCAATGGTTGGCTACCATGCCGAAAGACGAACTCGCCCAGGTATTGATGAATAATCCACAGCTGCAGAAGGAATGGGATCAGGAATTGGGCGACCGCATGATAAAAATCGTATTCATCGGTCAGCATATCAAGGAACAGAAAGATGCTATCATTGCTGAGCTCGACAAGTGCTTGGCGTAGAATCTTATTCACCCGGCTTCCTAGCAAAAAGCAAAGGAAAAACCGCTCAAAATGAGCAGCAAACAAGAAAAACGGAGGAAAACGAACAAAAAAAGTGAAGTTTTTCCTCCGTTTTTTAGTTTAATTCGTTTTTTTTTGTTAATTTTGCACCCGAATAATAAAAGCGTAATTAATATGAAGACAAACTTCAGACCGGCGTATATAAAGGACTTTGCTGCTTGCTGGAAAGTCATCGACCAGGCTCGCCAAAGTATGATAGAATCGGGACGTCATCAATGGACTGAGGAATATCCATCAGAAAAAGACATCAGAAAAGACATAGAAAATGGCAATGCCTTCGTTCTGACAGTAAATGAAGAGGTAGTTGTCTATGGAGCAGTCATATTAAATGGTGAACCCAAATATAAGAAATTAGTAGGCAACTGGATTACTGATGGCGATTATTATGTAATACATCGCTTTGCCACGTTGCCTAGTTTCCAGCGTGAAGGTTTAGCGCGTATTTTCATCAGTAAGGTGAACAGCATGTGCGAGGTAGAAAAAATACCTAGCATCAAGGTTGACACCAACTTTGACAACACGCCGATGATTAACCTTCTGTCTTCGATGGGTTTCTGCATCTGCGGACGTGTAAACTATGGAGGAAACAGAGGTCAGCGTTTCGCCTTTGAAAAACTCTCCATAGCCATGGAACCTGCAGAATAATTTCTTGCCATCGAAAAACACAACATTTGATTAACATCCTCAAACATTCATTATGGAAGAGAAACTATTGCAGATGAAGAGCTTGGTTGAAAGACTCAACCAAGCTTCGGATAGTTATTATAACGGAAAAGGCGAACTCATGACCGACTATGAGTGGGATGCCCTTTTCGACCAGCTCAAGAGATTGGAAGAGGAAACAGGCGAAATTCTGCCTGACTCCCCTACTAATCGCGTGTCAGAAGATTCTATCGTAGGAAAGAAAGAGGAGCATGAATTTGCCGCCCTCTCTCTGGCAAAGACCAAACAGGTAAGTGATCTTGTAAAATGGGCAGAAGACCGCCCTATCTGGATTTCATGGAAACTGGACGGACTGACCCTCGTAGTAACCTATGACGGCGGAAAACTCACCAAGATTGTTACCCGCGGTAACGGACACATCGGCACCAACATTACCCATTTGGCTCCAGCCATTTCAGGCATTCCTGGTACCATTTCAGAGAAAGGACATCTTGTAGTAAGAGGAGAAGCCGTCATTTCGTATACTGATTTCGAACAGTTCATCATCGAAAGCGAAGGCGATTACGCCAATCCACGAAACCTCGCTTCAGGCTCACTCACGCTGAAGGATATTGAAGAGGTGAAGCAGCGCCACATCCAATGGATTCCGTTCACCCTGGTTTATACTGAGCGGGAACTTACCTCATGGGGCGAACGCATGCAAATGCTGAAAGACCTGGGAATGAATCCTGTAGAACGTGAGCGTATTGACCACCCTACCACAGAAAATATCCAGCTGGAAATAGACAAGTTTACGGAAAAGGTGACAAGCAAGAAGAATCCTTTCCCGGTAGACGGACTGGTGATTTGTTACGATGATACGGCTTATGCAGCTACGGGGTCGGTTACAGGCCACCACGCTACGAGGGCAGGATTTGCCTTTAAATGGCAAGATGAACATGCTGACACCGTACTCGACCACATCGAATGGTCGTGCGCAGCCAGCACCATCACGCCTGTAGCTGTTTTCAAACCGGTAGAACTAGAAGGAACCACCGTGCAGCGTGCCTCGCTCTGCAATGTAAGCGAATGCGAGCGTCTGGGCATTGGTGACAAGGGAACCAGACTGCAGGTCATCAAGGCCAATAAGATTATCCCGAAGGTAATCAATATTACAGAGGTTGTGGGGAGTTTTGTCATTCCCAACGAATGTCCGGTTTGCCATGCGCCAGCCGTAGTGCGCGAGAGTGAGAGCGGCACCAAGACTCTCCATTGCACCAATGCAGCCTGCCCAGCCAAACAACTTAAGAAATTTGCCCGCTTCGTCAGCAAGGAAGGAATCAATATTGACGGAATCTCAGAACAGACTGTCTGGAAATTCATCAATCATGGTTTTATCAGGGAATATGCAGATTTCTACAAACTGAAGAATTATGCATTCGAGATTTCCTGTTTCGAAGGATTTGGCAAGAAGAGTGTAAGCAATCTTCTGGAGAGTGTTGAGAAGAGCCGCCATACTGATGGCCGTCATCTGCTCTACGCCTTGAATATTCCGCTCTGCGGCGGCGATGTGGCTAAAAAACTACTCAGCCGTTACAAGGTGAAGGAACTGATAGAAACTGCGCGCCTGAGCATGTTTGACGATGAGTTTGCAAGCATTGATGGTATTGGACCTGAAAAGAGTGCCAAGTTTATCGCCTGGTTCAAGGATGATGTTCATTTCCAGCATGTGCAGCATCTGCTATCCGAGCTGATTATCGAGGAGCAGGAGCCTGTAGAAACAGGAAATAAATGCCAGGGGCTGACTTTCGTCGTAACGGGAGATGTGCATCATTACAAGAACCGCAACGAGCTGAAGGCTTATATTGAAAGCCAGGGCGGCAAGGTAACGGGAAGCGTGAGCAAGAGTACTAACTTCCTGATTAACAACGATGCAGCTTCGCAGAGTTCGAAGAACAAGAAAGCCCATGAACTCAATATTCCAATCATTACTGAGGATGAGTTCATTGAAAAGTTTCAGGAGTAAACAAGTGAATTAAGCGAAATAAAAAGCGAAAGCCAGATTCCGGATTACGGACTTGGCTTTCGCTTTTCTAGTTTTAAGAACCTGCAAATTCTCTGTTATTATTCTCCCAGGAACTGACCCATGAAGAGAATGGCGCCACTGTTACGTTCGGTAATGAAATAAACGAATGGACGGTTGGCATGAAATTCTACACGCTTCATCTCGTTAGGACCCAGTGAGGTCAGCATCACAGCAGCTGTTACGGCAGCAGCCTTTGTTCCACGCTCGCTTACCTCAATCTTTGCCTTCTGCAACATCTTCGATACGTAGAAGCTGCCATTGGCAAAACGGCTGAAATCTGCCGTGCCTGGCTGGAAGATGCTTGGAGCTCCCAATTTACTAATAATCTGGTTGAGCGACAAATCCATCTCTGTGGTAAACTTAGGGAATTTTAAATCTACCTGGCAACGGTCCATGTCATTACTCAACTTCTGAAGTTTATCAGCATCCATCTCCTTCATCACCTCGCTGATGCTCTTGCCAGCCTTAGGAAGAAGAACGGTCATCTGATAACTTCCATTTCCGTATGGCAGCTCTACAGCCTGCAACATATCATTTTCTGTATAGGCAAACTTCTTGTTCAGGTGCATCATGTTCACCTTCTTAATATCGCGAGTGTAACCGCTGAAGTTCTCGAGTCTAGTGTTCTTCGCATCAAACTTCTCCTGCCAGGTTCCATTAAAATAAATAGCATTCAGGAGGTAAGAAACGGCTGCAGGGTCTACCTGGTCGATGATGCTAGGAATCATGCCTTTAGTCTGCTTCTTGCACCAGTCATTAATGCGAGTGGCAGATTTAGGAGAGGTAAAGTCCATGCTCTCCACGCCAGCCTGATAAGAATCGGCCACGGTGTGAGCGAAATCACTGTTCAATCTGAAATTCTTATTGATGGCGATAAAATTGGCAATGTTTACGGTTGTCTGCTTGTCGAGCTTGCCAGCCGAAAGCATCAGCGCCTTATAACAGTTGTTGAGTTCCTTTACGCTCACGCCCTCGCAACCAATTGCCTTCAGAATCTCCTGCTGAGTCTTGCCGTCGGCACCATTTGCAAGCATTCCCATCAGATAGGCGATGCTCATCGGCGAAACCACCTCAGAATCCATGCCGCTAATCTGCTGATAGAGTTTGAAAGCGAAATCATTATTCTTCTTCACAATGTTCTGCTGAGCCTCTGAGAGGATAAGATAACTCTCGTCCATTTCCTCATCTGCCGACGGACGGGCAGCCTCTGCCTCTGTTATCTTCTCAGCCTTTGTTGCGTTCTCATTCTGTGCATTCTTGCTTGAGCTGCAAGAAGTCATTGCCATTGCAGCTGAAGCTAAAATAGCTGCACTAAATACTTTCTTATACATATTTCTCTAATTTATTGGTTCATTTTAATGACTCAACGCTCCTGAACCCAAAGGGACTGTTCCTCTTTTTTAAAAGCAGTTCCCGAATCGGAATCTGAATCGTGAGTTCTGAAGATAAAATGAAAAACCGGCTAATCCTTGCACGGGAAAAGCCGATTTTACTATTTCTTAACAAAAAACAACTATGTTCTTTACAAAAAATCAATGCAGCGGTGCCTCTTCCGAAGGTCTGCCAGGCTTTATTCTGAGATGATATCTGTTTCCATCATATTCCACGCGCATGATGTTCGTCCTATTGGTCTTCATCTCATCGCTCGAATTAGCCACAAGATGTTCGTAGAGATCGATTGCCACATGTCCCATTGTTCTGCGCAGATTGATTTCGATGCAAGGAACCACGCCCAGTCCGGTTCTGTTTACGTCCTCACCTTCCTGATTCAGCACAGCCTCGCAGAATTCATCCTTCTCCCCTTTCGTGCAGATCATCATGTCAACGCCGAACGGGCCACTGTAAATATCCTTCAGCGCCGGCTCCATTACCTCGATGATGCGCTGTCTGATTCCGGCAAGCTGAGCCTCGCTAATGAGCGGTTTCATCATTTCCACCTTATCGGCTTCAGAGCAGAGCACATTGCCCGAATAGGCATTCTTGATCGTATCGAATAGCGAAAGACCGCGATAGAGCGCCTTGCCATCTTTCATTTCAAACTCCATGGCGAAATCTCTCACCTTATTATATAGGGGTTCTACGGTTACGCCGCCCTGATGATAAATCATGTTTGCCACCCATCTTTCGAAGGTAGGATAATCTCCGGCTGTTCTGAAGTCCTCAGCGCTCACATATTTCACTCCCCTCCCGCTACTGCTCCAGGGAGCCTTGACAACAGCTTTGCCGTGCTGGAGAATGAGTTCTTTGACGCGAGCCGTCTCAGTAACATATTCCACGCCACGCTGCAGATGAAGGGCAGCCCATTGCCTGCTGCTCACCTCGCGTACCTTATTTAATACAGCATCAGTCGGCAACATAATCTCCGGCATTCCCAAACGCTCCAACTCACCTTTCAGCGACAGGTTCCATCCCCAGGGATGAACACTGTCCAGAAATTCCGTCTTGAGCAGATGCTTCAGCTGAGGCTTGGTGATGAACTCAACCTTGCTGTTCAGTTCAGCTCCAAAATGACGCACCCTGTTCTTCGCAAAATCAATATCATCCACAAGTACGAGGTCGCCCTCTTCCGCCCAAAGAGCCGGAATGAAAGCAAGATCACTTCTAAGTTGTCTACCCGCATGAGGCGCGGTGAACTGTTTCAGATTTGCAGCCAAAGCCAAATCATGTTCTGGATTGAAAATATGTAACTTCATGGTGCAAAGATATAAAGAAAAGTGCAAAATAGGGAAGAAAATCCCCATTTTTACTTAGACAAGTGCTAAATAATAAAAAAAAAGTTACTTTTTGCTATCTAGAGTTTGCAAATTAGAAATATTTAATTACCTTTGCATCGTAAAAACAATTAGAAACGATATAAACTCATGGAAGAAGCATTCTTCAGAACACATACATACCTCGTAGAGCATACGGACGCACCAGTAAGACGCACTCTGATG
Organism: Segatella copri; assembly: GCF_003465495.1. Taxonomy (GTDB): domain Bacteria; phylum Bacteroidota; class Bacteroidia; order Bacteroidales; family Bacteroidaceae; genus Prevotella; species Prevotella copri_G. The sequence continues at coordinate 24,117 of NZ_QSAV01000022.1, forward strand.
GACGAAATCGACTGGAGCGACCGTTTGATTGGCATAAAGGGAACACGCGGTGTAGGAAAGTCTACATTCCTCCTTCAATATGCCAAGGAGCACTTTGGCCCTACTGACCGCAAGTGTCTGTATGTGAATATGAACAATTTCTATTTTCAAAGCAGAGGAATCGCAGATTTTGCAGGTGACTTTGTTCGCCACGGCGGCAGAACCCTTCTCATCGACCAGGTCTTCAAGCAGTCGGACTGGAGCAAGGAGCTGCGCAAATGCTACGACCTGTATCCAGAGTTAAGAATCGTGTTCACAGGTTCCAGCGTGATGAGACTGAAGGAAGAGAATCCTGAGCTCAATGGAATCGTGAAAAGCTATAATTTGCGAGGCTTCTCTTTCAGAGAGTTTATCAACCTGCAGACTGGCAACAGTTTCCAGCCATATACACTCGATGAAATCTTGCGCAATCACGAGCACATCATCAAGCAGATACTGCCCAAGGTGAGCCCGATGAAATACTTCCAGGACTACTTGCATCATGGATTCTATCCATTCTTCCTGGAGAACCGCAACTTCACAGAGAATCTACTAAAGACAATGAACATGATGACCGAGGTAGACATCCTCCTCATCAAGCAAATCGAACTGAAATATCTCACCAAGATCAAGCGGCTCTTCTATCAGCTAGCTGTAGAAGGTGCCAAGGCTCCCAACGTGAGCCAGCTTGCCGAAGAGATCAACACCAGCAGAGCTACGGTAATGAACTACATCAAGTATCTTGCTGATGCGCGACTCATCAACATGATTTACCCTACCGGGCAGGAGTTCCCAAAGAAACCATCCAAGGTGATGATGCACAACTCCAACCTGATGTACGCCATCTATCCTATCAAGATAGACAAGCAGGAGGTGATGGAAACATTCTTCGTCAACTCGCTCTGGAAAGACCATAAGGTAAGCCAGACCGGCAAGGACCACTACTTCATTGTAGATGGTGAGAAGAAGTTCAGAATCTGCGATGCGCAATCTCCAAACAAGGTGCGCAACAATCCCGACATCATCTACGCCCGATACAATACCGAGGTAGGCAAGGACAACAGGATTCCGTTATGGCTTCTGGGTTTCCTATATTAATATGGTGTTGGAATGGGCAAAAACATTCGAAAAACAAAAACAGAACTGAAAATTGAACTCTCAAACAGATTCAACTATCAAAGTTCAAAGGAATAAAAATACAAAACATTTTTAATATTTTATCTAAAAGTAAAATGGCTAAAGAGAAAAAATTTATCACTTGTGATGGTAACACAGCTGCCGCACATGTAAGCTACATGTTTACTGAGGTTGCTGCTATCTACCCTATTACTCCATCATCACCAATGGCGGAGCATGTAGATGAATGGGCTGCCAAAGGTCGTAAGAACCTTTTCGGTCAGCGAGTTTCTATCCAGGAAATGGAATCAGAGGCTGGTGCTGCCGGTGCAGTTCACGGTTCTCTCCAGGCTGGTGCCTTGACTTCAACTTACACTGCTTCTCAGGGTTTGTTGCTGATGATTCCTAACATGTACAAGATTGCTGGTGAGTTGCTCCCTTGCGTGTTCAACGTATCAGCTCGTACATTGGCTTCTCACTCACTTTGTATCTTCGGTGACCACCAGGACGTAATGGCTTGCCGCCAGACAGGTTTCGCTATGTTCTGCTCAGGTTCTGTTCAGGAGGTTATGGACCTCTCTGCAGTTCCTCACTTGGCTACATTGGAGACAAAGGTTCCTTTCATTAACTTCTTCGACGGTTTCCGTACTTCTCACGAGTACCACAAGATCGAGGAGATGGATATGGAAGACATCCGTCCATTGGTTAAGGAAGAGTTCATCGAGGACTTCCGTAACCGTGCATTGACTCCTGAGCGTCCTGTTACTCGCGGTACCGCTGAGAACCCAGAGACATTCTTCACACACCGTGAGGCTTGCAACCCTTACTACGATGCAATCCCTGAGGTAGTAGAGAAGTACTGCCAGGAGATGACTAAGATCACTGGCCGTGAGTACCACCTCTTCAACTACTATGGTGCTGAGGATGCTGAGAACATCATCATCTTGATGGGTTCTGCTACAGAGCCAGCTCGTGAGGCTATCGACTACTTGAACAAGCAGGGCAAGAAGGTTGGTATGGTTGCAGTTCACCTGTATCGTCCATTCTCTGTTGACTTCCTGAAGAAGGCTATCCCAGCTACTGTTAAGCGTATCGCTGTTCTCGACCGTACTAAGGAGCCAGGTGCAGAGGGTGAGCCATTGTACCTCGACGTTAAGTCAGCTCTCTACGATGACGAGCGCAAGCCATTGATCGTTGGCGGTCGCTACGGTCTCGGTTCTTCTGATACAACTCCAGCTAAGATCGTTGCTGTATTCAAGAACCTCGAGTTGCCACAGCCAAAGAACCACTTCACTGTAGGTATCGTTGATGACGTTACATTCACTTCTCTCCCAGAAGAGGAGGAAATCCCAATGGGTGGCGACGATTTGTTCGAGGCTAAGTTCTACGGTTTGGGTGCTGACGGTACTGTTGGTGCTAACAAGAACTCAGTTCAGATCATCGGTAACAATACTAACAAGTATTGCCAGGCATACTTCTCTTACGACTCTAAGAAGTCTGGTGGTTTCACCTGCTCTCACTTGCGTTTCGGCGACAGCCCTATCCACAGCGCTTATCAGGTAAATACTCCTAACTTCGTAGCTTGCCACGTACAGGCTTACCTCCACATGTACGATGTAACACGTGGTTTGCGTAAGAACGGTTTCTTCCTGTTGAACACTATCTTTGATGGTGAGGAGTTGGTTAACTTCATCCCTAACAATGTAAAGCGTTACTTCGCTCAGAACAACATCACTGTTTACTATATTAACGCAACTAAGATTGCTCAGGAGATTGGTCTCGGTAACCGTACCAACACCATCCTCCAGTCTGCATTCTTCCGTATCACAGAGGTTATTCCTTTGGATCTCGCTGTAGAGCAGATGAAGGCATTCATCGTTAAGTCTTACTCTAAGAAGGGTCAGGACGTTGTTGACAAGAACTTCGGCGCTGTTGACCGTGGTGGTGAGTACAAGCAGTTGACAGTAGATCCAGCTTGGGCTAACCTCGCTGACGATGAGGCTAAGGAGGATAACGCTCCAGCATTCGTTAAGGAGCTCGTTCGTCCAATCAACGGCCAGGCAGGTGACCTCTTGAAGGTTTCTGACTTCGTTAAGCACGACACAGTTGACGGTACATGGCAGAACGGTACTTCAGCATTCGAGAAGCGTGGTGTTGAGGCATTCGTACCAGTATGGAACGTAGAGAACTGTATCCAGTGTAACAAGTGTTCATTCGTTTGTCCTCACGCAGCTATCCGTCCATTCGTATTGACAGATGAGGAGCTTGCAGGCATCGAGGGTCTTGAGACTCAGGATGTAAAGGCACCTAAGGCTTTGGCTGGCATGCACTTCCGCATCGAGATTTCAGTACTCGACTGTCTGGGTTGTGGTAACTGTGCTGACGTCTGCCCAGGTAAGAAGGGTGAGAAGGCGTTGACAATGGTTCCATTCAACGTTGACGCAGAGGATATGGTCAAGGAAGCAGCTAACTGGGAGTATCTCGTACACAAGGTAGCTTCTAAGCAGGATCTCGTAGACATCAAGCAGAGCCCTAAGAACTCTCAGTTCGCTCAGCCATTGTTCGAGTTCTCTGGTGCTTGCTCTGGTTGTGGTGAGACTCCATACGTTAAGTTGATTTCTCAGCTCTTCGGTGATCGTCAGATGATTGCTAACGCTACTGGTTGTTCTTCTATCTACTCAGCTTCTATCCCATCTACTCCATATACAAAGAACGCTAAGGGTCAGGGTCCTGCATTCGACAACTCATTGTTCGAGGACTTCTGCGAGTTCGGTCTCGGTATGGTAATGGGTAACAAGAAGATGAAGGAGCGCATCGCTCACTTGCTCGAAGAGGCTAAGGCTAGCGAGAAGGTTTCTGCTGAGTTCGTAGCTGCTGCTGACAAGTGGATGGCTAACATGAACGATTCTGAGGGTTCTAAGGAGGCTGCTGCAGAGTTGAAGCCTCTCATCGCTGCCTGCGCTGAGAAGGGTTGCCCTATCTGCAAGGAGCTCAAGACTTTGGATCACTACCTCGTTAAGCGTTCACAGTGGATCATCGGTGGTGACGGTGCTTCTTATGATATCGGTTACGGTGGTCTCGACCACGTATTGGCTTCTGGTGAGGATGTTAACATCCTGGTACTCGATACTGAGGTTTACTCTAACACTGGTGGTCAGTCTTCTAAGTCTACTCCACTCGGTGCTATCGCACAGTTCGCTGCTCAGGGTAAGCGTATCCGCAAGAAGGATCTCGGTTTGATGCAGACTACATACGGTTACATCTACGTAGCTCAGGTAGCTATGGGTGCTGACAATGCTCAGACATTGAAGGCTATCCGCGAGGCTGAGGCTTATCCAGGTCCATCACTCATCATCGCTTACGCACCATGTATCAACCACGGTTTGAAGCGCAAGGGCGGTATGGGTCGTTCACAGCACGAGGAAGAGTTGGCTGTTGAGTGCGGTTACTGGCACTTGTGGCGTTACAACCCACTGTTGGCTGATGAGGGTAAGAACCCATTCACACTCGACTCTAAGGCTCCTAACTGGGAGAACTTCCGCGACTTCCTGCTCGGTGAGGTTCGTTACCTCTCTGTACAGAAGGCATTCCCTAAGGAGGCTGATGAGCTCTTCTCTCAGGCAGAGAAGATGGCTAAGCTCCGTTACCAGACTTACGTTCGTAAGAGCCAGGAGGACTGGAGCGAGCAGATCTAATCTAGCGAGATTTCAATAGGTTAAATATATCATCTCCGAAGACCTTGGTTGCGTTCTGCAATCAAGGTCTTTTTTGTTTAAAATGCTCCATATTCATGTAAAAATTGGAAATAAATGATGAAACATAGGGAAAAATCGTGATTTTAAGATTGAGTTCATTAGGGGCAATTCTAATTGTTTTGTAAAGAAAACAGAATATTCAGATGTGGTATAAGACGGGCTGAAAGCCCAAAAGCTCTTAGCACAGGGCGTATTGGGTAATTTCAACCGTACAGATCGAACTATTATGGATTTTTAATCCGCTAAAAGAAACGGAGCTAGAAGCGCAATCAGACAGAGCAATGTAAATCATCCTTACCTACCCAAAACAGAAACCAAAAGAGGCAAAAATCAGTGCTTTTTAGTGAGTTTTCGAAGAAAAAATGCAAAATAAGAGGGTTAGAAAGGTGTTTTACCCCCTCTACTAAGGGTGAAAAATGCCCCTCCTCGGCCATAAAAACAGCCTCTGAGATGATATATTTTTAACAAAAGCAACATAAAACAAGGATAAAAATGCAGAATTGAACAGTATAAAAGCTAACTTAAGTGACTTAATATGTAGATAATTATTATACACAGAACGTTAGAGTAGAAATATAATTAAATACACATAATACACTAATAACCAATACATTCAGGAATACACACAACCTATATCAGGTAAAACTCACAAGTTCATCTAGTGTGTCATTAAGGGTCAAGGTCATTAAGGGTCATTTTCATTTTCGGGGGAGAAAAATCCCCTATAGTATATATATAAATAAATATTTATATATACTATAGCTCAAAATGACACTTTCATTTTTCTAAATGACCCTTAATGACACTGACCCTTAATGACACGCTTACTTTTTCATCCTTACTTTCCCATTGTTGATTGTTTTGCAATAAAGTTCAGCTAGAAAACCAATAGAAATCAGTATCAATCAAACACTTACACTACTTCTCCGAAAGAAAGTCAGGGTAAAAGCTTGCATTCTGCCCAAAAATGTTGTATCTTTGCACCGGCAATCGAAAGAACAGCTTTTTGAACCTTGCTCAGGTCTTCTCTTAAGACCAACATGGGGCATAAATGATGGCAGGCGCTGGTCATCAATGAAGCCCCCGAAAACGGCAAGAACAGGGCATTCTGGGGAGTTGCTTAAAGAAACAAAAATTTGAACAAGAAGAAAATAATATGATTACAGTTGATGGATTGACCGTAGAATTTGGCGGCACCACCCTATTCAAAGACATTTCCTTCCAGATCAACGAGAAGGACCGTATAGCCCTGATGGGAAAGAATGGCGCAGGAAAGAGCACATTGCTTAAGATCATTGCCGGTGTGAGAAATGCTAATCGTGGCACCGTTTCCGCTCCCAAGGATTGCGTCATCGCCTATCTGCCTCAGCATCTGATGACCGAAGACGGCAGAACCGTATTCGAGGAAACCTGTCAGGCGTTTGCCCATCTGCACGAAATGCAGGCTGAGATTGACCGCATCAACAACGAGCTCACCACCCGTACCGATTACGACAGCGATGATTACATGCAGCTCATTGAGAAAGTATCCTCTCTCTTAGAGAAATTCTACGCCATCGACATGACTCATTTCGAGGAAGATGTAGAGAAGACGCTGCTCGGTCTCGGTTTCGAGCGTTCTGATTTCAACCGCCCTACAAGCGAGTTTTCGGGAGGATGGAGAATGAGGATTGAGCTGGCAAAACTGCTCTTGAAATCGCCAGACGTACTGCTGCTCGATGAGCCAACCAATCATCTCGACATTGAATCTATCGGCTGGCTCGAAGACTTCATCATCAACAGTTCGAAAGCAGTAGTTGTCATCAGCCACGACCGAAAATTCGTTGACGACATTACAACAAGAACCATCGAAGTAACCATGGGTCGCATCTACGACTACAAAGCCACTTACAGCCAATATCTGGAACTGCGCAAGGAACGACGCGAACAGCAGATGAAGAAATATGAGGAACAGCAAAAGATGATTGCTGAAACCAAGGACTTTATAGAACGCTTCAAAGGCACTTATTCTAAAACCTTCCAGGTGCAGAGCCGCGTGAAGATGCTGGAGAAACTGGAACTTATCGAAGTGGATGAAGAAGATACAAGTCGCCTTCGACTCAAGTTCCCGCCGAGCCCACGAAGCGGTGCTTATCCGGTTCAGATGAGCGATGTGGCGATGTCGTTTGATGGCAAGAAGATTTTCAGCGGCGTGAATCTTACCGTAGAAAGAGGCGACAAGATTGCCTTCGTGGGAAGAAACGGAGAGGGTAAGTCAACGCTCGTGAAATGTATCATGGGTCAGCTTCAGAACGAAGGAAAGTTGGAATTGGGACATAATGTGCAGATAGGTTATTTCGCCCAGAACCAGGCTTCTCTGCTCGATGGCGAACTTACCGTATTCCAGACGATTGATGATGTTGCCAAGGGTGAAATCCGCAACAAGATACGCGATTTGCTTGGAGCATTCATGTTTGGCGGAGAGGATTCTACCAAGAAGGTGAAAGTATTGTCGGGAGGTGAGCGCACCCGCCTTGCCATTCTCAAACTGCTGCTGGAGCCGGTGAATCTGCTGATTCTCGATGAGCCTACCAACCACCTCGACCTGAAGACCAAGGATGTGCTGAAACAGGCCTTGCTCGATTTCGACGGAACGCTTATCGTGGTTAGTCACGACCGTGATTTCCTCGATGGTCTTGTCAGCAAGGTTTATGAGTTCGGTCATGGTCGCGTCCGCGAACATCTCTGCGGCATTTACGAATTCCTGGAATCGAAGAAGATGGAAAATCTTCAGGAACTGGAGAAGAAGCAATAACCCCTATTCTATTGTTTTCTTATCAAAAAATATTTCAAGTATAAAACAAAAAGTCCTGATGTTTCAAACAAACGAAACATCAGGACTTTATTTTTTTCTATCTATTCGGAAAAACCATTCCCGAAAAATTCTATTCGGAAAAATTTCCTTCCGGAATTACCAAAGCTCCAGGCGCTGGTTCTTAGGAATGAACAGCTTGTCGCCCTGCTTTACACCAAATGCCTCATACCATGCATCGATGTGAGGAAGCGCACCATCAACACGCCACTTGCCGAGAGAATGAGGATCATTCTTTACGCGGTTGCGGATTTCCTTATCAGTAATGTTCTGTCCCCAAACACCTGCATAGGCGAGGAAGAAACGCTGGTCAGGAGTGAAACCATCCTTGTTCTTCAATGGCTTCTTAGCAGTAGCATTCTTGAAGGCATTGTATGAAACCATCAAACCACCATGGTCGGCAAGGTTCTCGCCGAGGGTGAAACGGCCGTTGGCATTCAGATCAGGCAATACCTTGATGTTGCTGAAGAAATCAGCATACATATCAGCACGCTTGTTGAAACCTTCTGCATCTTCAGCTGTCCACCAGTCCTTCAGATTACCGCTAGCATCATACTGACGACCCTGATCATCGAATCCGTGAGTCATCTCATGACCGATTACTACGCCGATAGCACCATAGTTGAATGCAGCATCAGCCTTAGGATCGAAGAAAGGATACTGGAGAATACCAGCTGGGAAGCAGATCTCATTGGTAGTAGGATTGTAGTAAGCGTTCACGGTCTGAGGAGTCATGAACCACTCATCCCTATCTACTGGCTTTCCTGCCTTCTCTGCAATCTCCTTATCGTTGGCAAACTTGCGGCAAGCCATTACGTTCTCATAATAGCTCTTAGATGGGTCGATGCTGAGCTTGCTGAAATCAGTCCACTTGTTAGGATAACCAATCTTTACATAGAACTTGTCGAGTTTGTTGTGGGCAGCTTTCTTTGTAGCATCGCTCATCCAGGTCTGAGCATCGATACGCTGACCGAGGCTGATCTGAAGATTCTTCACGAGTGTCTCCATCATCTTCTTAGAGCTTTCTGGGAAATAGCGCTTACAGTAGATGCTACCGAGCGCCTCGCCCAACTGAGCCTCAACCTGAACAGTAGCGCGCTTCCAAAGAGGATAATCCTCCTTACGGCCACTCATAATCTTACCGAAGAATTCGAAACGGGCTTCGCGAATCTCATCGCTGAGGTAAGAAGCAGAACTACAGATGATGTCCCACTCCATCAAAGCCTTCAATGTGCCTGCACATTCTGCAGCTGCCACCTTGTCATAACCGGCAAAGAAAGCAGGCTGACCTACGATCATCTCCTTGAGATATTCGCTCTTGATTCCCTCGGCGTTGGCAAGTGCCTCGAGAGGAATGTTAGGATAATTCTCCTTGAATTCTGCCAAGGTCATCTTGTTGTAGTTGGCCTGAGGATCACGAAGTTCGGTACGGCTCTTTGAGAAAGTAGCGAGCGTTGTTTCGTGAAGGAATACGGCAGAAGCCTTCTTGGCAGCTTCATCAGCAGAGAATCCATAGAGCTGGAACATCTTGCTGAGGTAAGACTTATAAGCCTCACGGATAGCTACGGTTGCAGCATCGTTGTTGAGGTAATAATCCTTGGCACCGAGAGTAAGACCGCCCTGCATCAGGTTGTAGATGTTCATGGTTACGTTCTTCTCATCGGCAGCGAAACCTGCGCCATAGCTCAAACCTAGACCCATCCATGCATACTTAACCTGAAGCTTCTGAAGCTCGTCCTTGGTCTTGGCAGCTTCAATCTCATCCATAAGAGGCTTTACAGGAGCGATTCCAGCCTTGTTGCGGCTGTCAACATCCATAGAGAGTTTGTAGAAATCAGACAATTTCTGCTCAATGGTTCCAGCCTTGTAAGTCTTCTTCTGGAGTTCAGAAAGAATGGTGTTGATGCGCTTGTTGTTGTTCTCAGCAAGCTGGTCAAAACTGCCATAACGGCTGTAAGCGGCAGGAAGAGGATTGTTCTTCTGCCATCCACCTGTAGCAAACTGATAGAAACTGTCTGCTGGCTTCACTGTCTGGTCGAGATTGCTCATGACAAGACCCGATTTATTCTGAGCATCAGCGCCTAATGGCAAAGCTGCAATCAGCATCATCGGTAAGATCATTTTCATTTTCATTTTCTTCTCTTTATTTTATATTAATGTTACTGTTATTTCGAAACTTCTTCCAATTCTTCCGAAAGGAGCATCCAGCGCTCGTTCTCCTCATCGAGACCCTTCATGAGTTCGGTGTATTCAGTAACGAGTTCCATGTTGGTTGCATTTTCCGGTTTCATCAGGAGTTCATCAATCTCCTTCTTTCTCGCTTCCAGTTTCTCAATCTTTGCCTCACATTCCTTCACGGCTTTCTCAGCCTTACGGATCTTCTTCTGCTGTTCCTTATGTTCAGCGTAGCTCTGCTTGCCGGATGTGGCAGAGGCAAGACTGTCGGCTGTAGAACCTGATGCGACAGAAGAACCGGAAGTATTGGCAGAAGGCGAACCGGCAGAAGCCATACTCTGATTGGCAAGAGCCTGATTAATATTCTCGGCATTATGGGCACGGAGATAATCGTAAATACCACCGAGATGCTCACGAACCTTGCCGCCGCCAAACTCATAGACCTTATCTACCAGACCATCGAGGAATTCACGGTCATGGCTCACGATGATGGCTGTTCCATCGAAAGCCTTGATGGCTTCTTTCAGCACATCCTTCGACTGCATGTCGAGGTGATTGGTAGGCTCATCGAGAATGAGGAGATTCACCGGTTCGAGCAGGAGCTTGATCATAGCCAGACGGCTGCGTTCGCCTCCACTCAGAACCTTGACAAACTTCTCTGAAGTCTCGCCGCCAAACATGAAGGCGCCCAGGAGATCGTTCACCTTCAGACGCATTTCGCCTGTTGCCACATTGTCGATTGTCTGGAAGATAGTTAGATTCTCATCCAAGAGCTGCGCCTGATTCTGGGCGAAATAACCAATCTGCACATTATGACCAATCTTGAGAGTTCCGGTGAAAGGAATCTCACCCATGATACATTTTACCAGGGTAGACTTACCCTCGCCGTTCTTACCGACGAAAGCCACCTTCTCGCCACGCTTGATGGTAAAGGTAACATGGTCGAAGACGGTGTGTGCGCCGTAATCCTTGCGCACCTCATCGCAGATGATAGGATAATCGCCACTTCTGAGACAAGGAGGGAATTTGAGGTGCATCTGCTTGTTGTCAACCTCATCCACCTCGATAGGCACGATTTTCTCGAGCTGCTTGATTCTGCTCTGCACCTGAACCGCCTTGGTAGGCTTGTAGCGGAATCGCTCGATGAAATCCTTGATGTCGGCAATTTCCTTCTGCTGGTTTTCGTAAGCACGGAGCTGCTGCTCGCGGCGTTCAGCACGCAACACAACATACTCATCGTATTTCACCTTATAGTCTTCTACCCTTCCGCAAGTAATTTCGAGGGTACGGTTAGTTACATTGTTGATGAAAGCACGGTCGTGGCTCACCAGAACCACTGCCTTGGCACTCTGCGCCAGGAACTGCTCCAACCACTGGATACTTTCAATATCAAGGTGATTGGTAGGCTCATCGAGGAGCAGTACATCAGGCTTCTGCAACAGAATCTTGGCAAGTTCGATACGCATTCGCCAACCACCGGAAAACTCCTTGGTAGGGCGCTCGAAATCATCGCGCGTAAAGCCAAGACCGCTCAAGGTGCGCTCTATCTCAGCCTCATAGTTTTCGCCACCCATCATCATGTAGCGTTCATGTTCCTGGGTAAACTTCTCTACGAGCTGAGCATAGCTTTCGCTCTCATAGTCGGTGCGGTCGGCCATTTCCTGCTGCATCTTGTCCAGACGCGCCTTCATCTCGGTATTATGGGCGAAAGCCTTGCGGGTTTCCTCCTTCACGGTCGTATCGTCCTGCAGTTTCATCACCTGTGGCAGATAGCCGATAGTGGTTTCATTAGGAATAGCCACAACGCCGTCAGTAGGTTTCTGTAAACCGCAGAGAATCTTAAGCATCGTAGATTTTCCCGCACCATTCTTACCCACCAGGGCAATGCGGTCGCGGTCGTTGATGACGAAACTTACATCATGAAAGAGAGGCTTAACGCCAAACTCTACTTTCAGTCCTTCTACTGAAATCATCTATTTTAATTTATAATTTACAATTAATAATTTACTGAACTTTCGCACGTGGTTCAAGTACGGGCTGAAGGCCCAAAAGCTCTTAGCCCAGGGCATCGCCCTGGGTATAATGGCAGCGCAACAATGCGCCCTGTAAGGGCAAAAGCTTTGTAAATTGCCTGGTACTTGAAAGCTTTTGCCCTTTCAGGGCGACAAACTTGCGTCCATGATTACCCAGGGCGTTGCCCTGGGCTAGGAGCTTCTGCCCTTTCAGGGCGTGTGGAGCTCACTTGCGAAACTTGAATAATTGATAGTTTTCCTAACTCCTTTTACGGAATGAGCAGGGATGAATCTCCATAGCTCAGGAAACGGAAATCATGCGAAAGAGCATAATCGTAAACCTTCTTCCAGTCGCCCTTGAGGAAAGCACTCACCAGGAGCAGGAGCGTACTCTGAGGCTGATGGAAATTGGTGACCAGCATCTTCACAATCTTATACTGATAGCCAGGAGCAATGATAATCTGCGTGCTGGAATGGAGAGCCTCCAAGCCGTTGCGGTCCAGATAATCGATGATTGCCTGGATAGCCTGCATCGGAGTGATTCCATCTACCAGATTGCCATCTTCAGAAAGCTCGTAAGGATCCCACTGTTTTACGTGCAGATCTTCTTCATTTGCCTCAGGATGCTTCAGCAGATGAACGCCCATGTAATAGAGGCTCTCAATGGTACGGACGCTGGTGGTTCCTACGGCAATGACCCGGCACTCGTGCTTGATGAGTTTTTCCAAACTGCGACGATGAACAACAATGTATTCCGTATGCATCTGATGGCCTTCGATTTCAAGGCTCTTCACCGGTTTGAATGTGCCTGCTCCTACATGCAGGGTTACTTCCTCGCGGTCGATTCCATGCGCATCAAGATCCTTGAGAACCGCCTCAGTAAAGTGAAGTCCGGCAGTTGGAGCAGCCACACTTCCCTTGATTTTAGAATAAACCGTCTGATAGGTGGTCTTGTCGCTCTCCTCAGTCTTGCGGTTGAGATATGGAGGAATAGGCAACTCGCCTACTGCTTCGAGAATCTCAGCGAAAGACACCTTGTCGTTGTCCCAATCGAAGTCAACCCAGTAGTTGGTTCCTCCGCCTTTGGCAACCATTTTCTGCGCCTCAGAACCGAGAGCATCTCCGCGTCGCATAGTAGCGCTGAGCGTAAGCTTGTGACCCTTAATTTCAAAATCACGCTTCAGGGTGCCCTCTTTCCATTTCTTCAGATTACCGATCATGCAGAGCCAGGAACAATGTCCGGTGGTCTGGAACATGAGTTCATAATCAGTAGGTTCTGCAGGCTCCATCAAGAAAACCTCAATAAGCGCACCTGTTTCCTTGCGGAAGTGCAGACGCGCTTGTATCACCTTGGTATTGTTGAATATCATCAAGGCTCCTTGAGGGAGATATGTGGGAAGATGATGGAAAACATCATCGCTTACCTCGCCGTGCTTATAGACCAGCAGTTTGCTGTGGTCGCGCTGGGCGATAGGGAATTTTGCGATGCGCTCATCCGGTAAATCATAGTTATAATCACTAATTTTAATGTGTTTTGTATCCATTATTTATTTTTACTTTAACTTTCTATTTTAAACTTTTATTTCTGTACTAAAGATGAGCCATCCGACAGGTGGCATAAAACACAACCATGATAAGGGTAAATATCACTACGGTCATGATTTTATCTACATCATCATAGTCGTAACCCGTACTTGTATACTGGTTGGAAATATATTTAATCTTTGGGGAGATGCGGTAATACATCCTGATGTAGATAAGATAAACGACAACTCCCACCACTGCTCCAATAGCCAGACCGCAAAAAATGTCGACCGGATAATGAACACCCAGGTAAAGACGGGTCCAACAGTTCACGAGCGACCATAATAACAGGGTCCACGTAACCAGTTTGCTGCGGATAAGCAACGAGAAGAAGATGGCTATAGAAAGCGTATTAGCCGCATGAGCCGAACAGAAGCTGAAACTCTTGAGGCGCATATTGTCAACCACCTGAACCGTATACTTGAACATCGGGTCGCTAGAAGGTCTGTATCTTTCAGCCAGCGGTTTGATGATTCCATCCACCAATCCATCAGCCAGAAAGATGCAGAGCACCGCTCCTCCAACCACGAGCGCAATCTGCCCCATCATCTCGTTGTTTCTTATCACAACAACGAAGAGGACGATATAAAGCGGAATCCATGTCCAGCCCGACGTAAGCGCCATCGCCATCTGATCGAGCCAGACATTCTCGCTGCCGTTAAACACATGCAACAGCTGCATGTCAAAATCTTGTATCCTACTAAAATCCATTCTCTTTATTTTAATCAGATTTTATCTTAATCAGATTTCCTCAATTGCCTTGGTTTCAATCCAGCCTTCTCTGCCGTCTCCTACCTTGATTTCACGCCAGCCTTTCATCGCCTTATCGGTAATGTCAACGCGGGTTCCTTCATGCAGCAGGAAGAGGTCAGCGCTCGTCTTGGCTGGAGTCTTCTTCACATTGACAGAAGGAGCGATGATGATGGCTCCCGTACGGTTGATAAGCATCTGCCGCTGCTGGTAAGCAAAGAGATTGCTCAGCAGGAAGACTGCCACGAAGAAGATTCCACCGAAGAAACCAATCTTGCGCAACACGATATGCGGACCGAAGAGATAAACCAAGACCAGAACCAGCGCCATGATGATGGCTATGATGCCAGTCTTTGCCCAACAGTCAACACTCGTAAAGTTAACCAGCGCCTTCCACCAGGTTACGAAGAACATCTCGCTTTCCGGAGTAATCTTGTCGATGGTCTTGCTACGTGCAAACTGCAGGTTGAAGCTGATGTCTTCATCGCCTGGCGAGAGCAGATGGGCACGCTCATAATTGAGCACAGCCTTGGTAATATTGTCTGTACGGTAATAAGCATTGCCCAAGTTATAGTAAACTTCGGCAGAAACACCATAGTTGTTCAATATTTCCTCATAGTCGCGTATGGCCTGCTGATAGTTACCTTTCTGATATTCCGTATCAGCATTGTTCTTGGTTACAGCGCCTGCAGAAACCGAGCAGCCCAACATCACCATGATCATCATGACGAATGAGTATCCGGTTGCACTCTTCTTGCGCTGCTTACGCGTTGCATTGATAGCATTTTCTATATCCATAATAGCAGTCATTGCTGAGTCGAATGTACGGTTCATATTGCCGGCAGGGTCGCCCGGCGCATAGCGTTCAAACTCACATTCATCAAGCGCAGTTGTAAACTTCTCGATAGTTCTCTCCTCTACACAATGTTTTTCGAGCATAGCCTGAATGTTTTCACGTGAGAGTTTTTCAGCTGGCATGTTGAGCTTGTAGCTTACATAGCCCCACAAAGCACGGAGCACTTCATCGTAGAATTCTTCCTGCTTGCCACCGAGCATCAGCAGATGAGCCTTCTTCAGGCGCTTGGTTGCTATCTTGTTTGCCTTATTGGAACGGACCTTTACCAGGTCGGCATTCTCGAGAGCACGGCGGCGGAAGACGATGAGCAGGGCAAAGAAGGCTGCCAATGGAACCAGCAGACTGGTCCAGTAGCCGAAGCTTCCGTAGAACATATCGTCAATATCATGGAGCTTAGACTTGCCCAGTTTCAGCGCGTGAATGTCCTTATCCTTGTTGCTGAAATCTGAGGTTTCATTGTCTGAAGTTCCATCGCCCTTCTCCACGTTCAGCGTGAACGGCTGGGTCTTGATTGTCTTATACGTGTTAGCCGAAGTATCATAATAGGTGAATTCTACCGCAGGAATGGTATAATTTCCCTGATTACGAGGCACAGCCAGAAAGTCATAAATCATATTGCCTTCTACGCCATTGGCTGTAAGGCGGGTCTTGTCGGTCACCTTCGCATCGTACTTGTCAAAATCCTTAGGGAAGGTAATGACAGGCTGCTTGAGCAGCTTCAGGTTTCCGATTCCTCCTACCACTACACGAATGGTGATTGGTTCACCAGCCTTCACTTCCTTCTTGTCGATGGAAGCAGTAATGTTGAATTTACCTACACCGCCCGAGAAGTTGGCAGGGCGCTGAGGCAATGGATCAACCTGAATTTTCACACTAGGAGCTATAATATCTTTCTTTACTTCAACATAGCCAGAACCGCCATTGAAGAAAGCTTCCATCGGGTCAACGTTTCTGTTCTGCTGAACTACGATTCCCTTGAAGGTAATGGCTGGAATGGTGAGGTTTCCCGTCATCTGCGGATACATGACATACTGGCTCCATGTAACGCATCGGTATGGTCGGCCGTTCACGGTTTCAGTATGGAAGGTCTTCTGCTGAGGCAGCGGAACTTCCTGGTTGTGGAATCCCTTCAGGTCAGGCATCTTGCCTTCCAACTGGGTAAGGTCTACCTGCGTGTAAACCTTATAAGTAAGGAGCACCGGTTCCTGTTCGTGAACACGTCGCTTGTTGGCTGTAACCTTGATGAAGAGGTCACGGCCTGATATTCTTGATCCGGCAGTTCGCATGCGTGGTTCATTATAATCATTCTGTCCGTGCATGGAAGGTGCACCGTTGTTGCGTGCAGCATGGCCAGAAACCGTAATCTTAACCGGATGGGAAGAGAGTTTCTTACCATTTACGATGGCATGAGAGGCACCAATGCCAAAGGTTCCGTTCTTAGCTGCGTAGAGCGTATAGGTAATGGTTACCGATGATGAAGAGGAAGTATGGCCATTGATCATCTGATAACTGGACTGCGATGAGGTGTAAGGACCTGCGATTACCTCAAGTCCTTCTCCTACTCCGCCCAGGCGGAATTCCTCTACATCACGTGTATTGATGGTATAGGCCACACGGAAGTTTTCTCCCGCCGCCACGTGTGTTGGTGCCGACACACTGATATGCTGGGCTTTCAGCTGCAAACTGAAGCCCAGAAGCATTGCCCATATAATAATATACCAACCTATATGTTTCATGTTCTTAATATATTATGCTCGTTGAATTATTTTACTTTTTACCAGTTTTTCTCATATTGCTTTCTGCGAGGCTGACTCATCGCTTTCTGCATCTTGCGCTTCGTATCCTTCTCCTGCTGGATGGCAGCATTCAAGAGTTGTTCAGCATTATCTTTGCTCATCTTGTCCTGATTGTTCTGATTCTGCTGATTGTTCTTATTCTGGTTGTTCTTGTTTTTGTCGTTCTTGTTCTTGTCTTTATTCTGATCTTTGTTCTGATCCTTATTCTGCTTATCTTTGTTCTTGTCCTTGTTTTTATTCTTGTTGTTCTTGTTCTTATCGTTCTGCTTGTTCTGCTTCTGGTTTTTGAGCAGTTTCTTGCAGAGGGCAAGATTATATCGGGTTGCATTGTCCTGCGGATTGCAGCGCAGGGCGTTCTCATAACATCCTATGGCCTGCGCATATTGCTGATGCTGCTGCATGACCACACCCATGTTGTGGTAACTTCTGGCGCGTCGCATCTTGTTCGTTTCCAGTTTCGAAGCATTCTCAAACTGTATCATTGCCATCGAATCCTTCTGCTGCATCATCAGGGCGCAACCCAGATTATAGACAGCCTGCGCATTCTTCTGGTTCTTGGAGATAGCCTTGCGATATTGCGTTTCGGCTGCAGCCCACTTCTGTTTATGATAGGCGCGGTTTCCCTGGCGGATGAAGTTGCGGTCGTTCTGCGCTCCCACCTTCGCCAAGCCCAGCACCATCAGGGCAAAAACCAATATATATCTTAAATATCTCATTCTTATTATATAATAATGTATAAACGTTTATCAGAAAGGCTTCTTGATGTCTTTCTTAAAAAACTTGATGTTTCTGAGCAGAGGATTCTTTACCTCCAGCAGACAGATTTCGATGATAAGCAACAGGATGACAAGAATACCTACAGCCTGGAACTGTTCATCATAAGCGCTGTAAACCACACTCGTTACATCGCCTTTCTGCAATTTGGCAATATCATCATTCAATGCTCTTTCCGCATCGCTGGTATTATCTACATGAATGTACTGACCCTTGCCTGCCTGGGCAAGCTCCTTGCACATCTGCTCATTCAGAGCGGTCATTACGGTGTTGCCCGCATTGTCCTTCAGATAAGAGCCGTCGCCCATAGGGATTGGCGCTCCCTTGGTGTTACCTATGCCCAGGATAAAGACATTGATTCCTTTCTTGTTGGCAGCAGCTGCAGCCTCCTGTGCGCCAGGCTCATGGTTTTCGCCATCAGTAATTACGATAATGGCTCTGCCTACATTCTCCTGCTGAGTGAAACTCTTGGAAGCCAAATCGATGGCTTCGCCGATATTGGTTCCCTGGGTCTGGATAAGACCAGGGGTAATGTTCTGAAGAAACATCTTTGCCGAAACATAATCGGTGGTGATTGGCAACTGCACGAACGCATCGCCTGCAAAGACAATGAGTCCAATCTTGTCGTTGTTAAAGTTGTCGACCAGATTTTCGATAAGCATCTTACTCTTGTCCAAACGGGAGGGAACCACGTCCTGACAGAGCATGGAATTTGAAATATCGAGGCAGATGATGGTTTCAATACCATGTCGCTTATCGTGAGAAATCTTGCTGCCCATCTGCGGGCGAGCTACCATCACGATGAGAAGCGCCAAGGCTGCGAGCATCAGCACAAACTTAACTGTAGGGCGATATTTGGAGATGTTGGGCATGAGCTGTTTCAGAAGTTCCGGATCGCCGAGCTTCTTCAGTTTAGCCTTTCTTCTTCTCCATCCTATCAGTCTGATCAGAATCAGTACTGGTATAATCCACAACAGCCAGAGAAATATAGGATCTTCAAATCTTAACATTTTCTATTCTAATTATATCTTCTATTCGATTATCCGATAATCAGTAAAATATCTCCGATAACTGGTAAAATATCTCCGAAAGATAGCAGAATATCTCCGAAGGATAGCGGAATATCTCCGATAATCAGTAATGGCTCAGTATCCGGATTACGGAATTCTTCTGAACCAGGTGATGCGGAGCAGGATTTCTACCAGCAATACCAGGAGAGCTGCCAGGGCGAATGGCTGATAAGCTTCATAGCGCTTAGCAAAGTGCTTGACATTAAACTTGGTTTTCTCCAGTTTATCAATGTCTCTGTAAATCTTCTTCAGCTCATTATTATTCGTAGCGCGATAGAAATTACCATCGGTTGTCTGCGCAATGTCGCTCAGCGTCTTCGTATCTATCTCTACCGGAATGTTGACGTACTGTACTCCTCCTGCCACAGGCATTGGATAAGGAGCCACCTTGTTGGTTCCTACACCGATGGTGTAAACGCGGATTCCGTAGCTTTTGGCAATCTCGGCTGCGGTCATTGGCGAGATTTCGCCCATGTTGTTACTGCCGTCGGTAAGAAGAATCACAACCTTCGATTTTGACTTAGAATCCTTCAGGCGGCTCACGGCATTGGCGAGTCCCATTCCCACTGCAGTACCATCGTCAATCAGTCCCCGGGCGGCAATATCCGTACGGGTTGCCTGCAAGAGGCGCAACAGACTGGCATGATCGGTTGTCATCGGGCACTGGGTGAAGGCTTCACCGGCAAAGATAGTCAGACCGATGTTGTCGTTCGGTCTGCCCGAGATGAATTCTGTTGCCACATCCTTAGCCGCTTCCATACGGTTTGGTCTCAAATCTTCGGCAAGCATAGAGGTGGAAACGTCCATTGCCAACATAATGTCAATGCCTTCCACCGTCTTGTTGTCCCAAGCCGTATGCGTCTGCGGACGAGCCATCGCACAGACGATGAGCACGAAACAGATGCATCTCAGCACCATTGGGAGATGGATGAGACGCACACGCAGGCTCTTCGGAGCATATTGATACTTTTTCGTGTCGCTCATGCGCATGGTTGGCGCATTCTTCTTCCTGTAGAGGAAATACCATAATATATAAGGTATCAGCAACAGGAGCAACAGAAAATAGCCTTTACTTGCAAATTCCATTTCTATATTTTTCTATTTATAGCCAGGCAAAGAGTTTCGGAATAAACCGCTTTGCCCGGCGAAACGTTTCATATGTACACCCTGCTTTACATCAGCAGCATGGCTGACTGGTAAATGATGTAACCCAACAGAGCCAGACCTACGATGGCTCCTATCCAGAGAAGCGACTTGATGAGGCGACGCTGAGATTGCGTCTTCTGCTCTTCATTGGTCAGCTGTGGAACCACCTTTTCTTCAGTAGGTTTCTCATCTGTCTTGGTCTGGTCGATGAAGTTGATGGCATTCACCAGGTTTGCGTCGTTCTCATTCACCAGGGTTTCATATTTGGCAAACTTCACGAGATCGGCAGTCTGGAAGAGTTCCTTCAGTTCATCAATCATCTTCTGGTCGCCTGCTTCGCGCAAACGTTCGATGATTTCCATACTGGTCATTTCCATCGCATTGAATCCGAAACGGCTCACGATGTATTCTCTCAGCGTATTGGTAAGCTGGGTGTAGTAAGCCTTCTGTGTTTCCTGATTCTCTACGTGCTGCTGCTTGATGACGTTGATTTGATTCAGCGCCTTTTCATGAGCCGGAACACGTTTTACGATGCGGATATGGGTGATGATTGGCTTGTTATTCTTCAATCTGTTGCGCAAATAAAGCCATGCGCCACAGAGGATTAACAGCAATAGGCTCAACCAGAACAGCGGGCTCCATTCGCTCCAGGAGAAAGGATTATCCTGAACATCCTTGGGCGGATAGAACTGGTTGGGATGAACCGTATCTACGGGCACGGTGAGCACCTTCAGCGCAAGCTGGTTTCCATGACAGTTCTTGCCGTTTACCTTCACATTGAGCGCAGGAATCGCATACACCTTTTCATCAAACGAAGTCAGCGTATAGTCGCGGCTCACCACCATGCGGTCGTCGCCTATGTGCGAAGTGTCGCCTTTACTCTGCTCTACCACTTCCACTCCCGGCGTAATTTGCTGCTGCGGCTTGAAAGATGGCAGTTGCACCTTATCGCCCTGCTTTACCGAAGCCTTCAGATGCAGCACGGTCTGCTGTCCTATCAGTATCTGCAGCGAGTCGATGCGTTGCTCTACCTGCTGGGCTTGAGCTAAGCCTGAGCACCCCAGGAGAGCGAGCGACAATATGATATTCTTTACTTTAAACATAGTTTCTTTACTTTGAGCTTTCGGTTTATCAGCCCCTCTGCTTGAAAAGCATCAGGAGCGCCTTCGAGAAGTCCTCGTTAGTGGCAATCGAAGTCCAGTCGACCTTGCTTTTGGCAAAGTCGGTTTTCAGATTCTCCTGCTGCATCAGCCATTGCTGTGTATGAGCCATTCGCAGTTTCTTCGAACTTGTATCAATATACATTTCGTGTCCGGTTTCTGCGTCCATCACCTTGAGCAGTCCTACATCAGGCAGCACCTTGGCACGCGGGTCGTAAACCTGGATGGCTACTACATCATGCTTCTGGTTGGCAATCTGCAGCTGATGCTGGAAATCCTTATGATCGTAGAAGTCGCTGATTACGAAAGCTGTGCAGTGGCGTTTCATCACGCGGGTGAAATATTCCAGGGCGCAACCGATGTCGGTACGCTGGCTTTGCGGCTGGAAGTTGAGCATTTCTCTGATGATATAGAGAATATGCTTTCTTCCTTTCTTAGGCGGAATGTACTTCTCGATACGGTCAGAGAAGAAGATGACACCTATCTTGTCATTGTTCTGAATGGCACTGAAGGCGAGTGTGGCAGCAATCTCAGTAGCCAGATCGCGCTTCATCTGCTTCATCGTACCGAAATCGAGCGACCCGCTGACGTCTACGAGCAGCATCACCGTCAGTTCCCTTTCCTCTTCAAACACCTTGACATAAGGTTTATGAAAGCGGGCGGTCACGTTCCAGTCGATGTCTCTCACATCATCGCCGTACTGATATTCGCGCACCTCGGCAAAGGCCATTCCCCTACCCTTAAAGGCAGAATGATACTGACCTGCGAAGATGTTCTGACTCAGTCCGCGAGTCTTGATTTCTATCTTCCGAACCTTTTTTAAGATATCTTGTGTATCCAAAATCCTAAACTATTAACTATAAACTATTAACTGTTAACTATCAAGGCACTTCCACCTTATTAATGATGCGGCTCACGATTTCCTCGCTTGTTACATTGCTTGCCTCAGCCTCGTAAGAAAGGCCGATACGGTGGCGCATTACGTCATGGGCTACAGCTCTTACATCTTCTGGAATCACATAGCCGCGATGCTTGATAAACGCATAGGCTCTGGCTGCCTTGGCAAGAGAGATGCTGGCACGAGGACTGCCGCCGAAGGTAATCATGTCTTTCAGTTCGCCCAGTCCGTAGCGCTCAGGATAACGTGAAGCAAAGACGATATCGGCAATATACTGCTCAATCTTCTCATCGAGATAAACCTCGTTTACAATCTTGCGAGCCTTCAGAATCTCCTCGGCAGATGTTACAGGAGTAACCTCAGGAAGTCCGCCCTGGATATTCTCGCGGATGATGAGCTTCTCCTCTTCCAGTGTAGGATAATCGATGATTACCTTCAGCAGGAAACGGTCTACCTGTGCTTCAGGCAACTGATAGGTTCCTTCCTGCTCGATAGGATTCTGTGTAGCCATTACCAGGAACGGACTAGGCAGTTTGAAGGTTTCATCGCCAATGGTAACCTGGTGTTCCTGCATGGCTTCGAGCAGCGCACTCTGCACCTTGGCTGGGGCACGGTTAATCTCATCTGCCAAAACGAAATTGGCGAAGACAGGACCGCGCTTTACATGGAAAGCCTCGTCTTTCTGTGAATAAATCTGAGTACCCACCACATCGGCAGGCAACAGATCAGGAGTAAACTGAATGCGGCTATAGTCGGAGCTGATAAGCTGTGACAATGTCTTGATTGCAAGTGTCTTCGCCAGTCCAGGTACACCCTCAAGCAGGATATGACCATCAGAGAGAAGACCGATAAGAAGGCAATCAACGAGGTGTTTCTGACCTACGATTACCTTATTCATGCCCATTACCAGGTTGGTAACAAACTGACTTTGTTGTTCTATCCGGATATTCAATTCGCGGATATCAATAGCTTCTGCCATAATTCTATATTTTTACGTTTAATTTCTTAATTCAAACAATATATTTCCAAAACTAAACGCAAAAGTACTCAAATTAAGCCACAAAAGCGAAAAAACCTATCTAAATAATATTAAAAATGTTTCATAAAAGCTATTTTTAGGTTCTTTTAAAGAATAGCTTTTATGAAACAAACGAGATTTCAAATATTTTATCTGTTTTTATGCTTCATGTACCAAGGATGAACCAAGAAATTGTACACCAGCAACGATACGATTGTAAAAAGAAGCGCATAGTGCAACATCCCTGATTCAATCATATTATATACAGGATGATCTACGTCAAAATGCACTCTCGCCGGAAGATTATGGAACAGGAATCCGAGACCGAGTCCCAAGCTCAATCCCAATTCCCAAGCCAGGAAGAACGAGTTCACGCTCGTGCCGCGCTGACAATGTTTGGCAAGCTTGATATAGAAGAGCAGGAAACGGCTTCCGATGATTCCCAAGCTGAAACCCAGCAAGGTTGGAACCACGATTTCTACAGCAAACTCCTGATTCGCAAACGAAATCAGCTGAGCAGCTCCCAGCAGCACCAGACCTACTATTATCTGACTCTTCAGATCTGCATCAGCAAAGACAAACTTTTCTGCCAGTAACGCCAAGACCAATCCTCCTAAAATCATCAGAAAGATGCCAGAAGAATGAGGCAAAGAAAAGTATAATCCCGCAGAAAAAGTAATCAGGATGATATTGACAAACAGCGGAGTTCCCTGTGGCAGACAGAAGCGGTCGAGGCTGAAAACCTTGATTCCTTCGGCAGGCGCCTTGAAAGGAAACTTGGCGCGAGAAACCAGCACGAAGGCTCCCAAAGCCAGCAACGAAGCCGTAGGGAAAACATAACCCATGCCGAAATAGTTGTAAACAAAAAATGCCAACAAGGGTCCTACAGCTATCGAAAAGCGGGCAAACCAGGAGGTAATATAATTAGCCTCGGTGCGCTGGAACGACTCGCAGGAATCAATAACCAGCGTACTGGCAAGCGTCATCTGAGCCAGTCCCAGAAATGCTCCCAACAGGAAACGGACCGCCAGGAGAATCTCAAAAGGAAACCTGATGTTCCAGAACGTATCCAGATAGTAAAGAACCGAAAGGCAAACAACCACACCTAAAATGGAAAGCTGACAGACCATATTCCTGCGGTAGCGCTGCACCAGATAAGAGCAGAAGCCGCCAAACAGAAACAGTCCAAAGCCGTATGCAAGAAGCACACACCCTATCTGCCACATCTGATAATTCGCCGGAATCAGGAAATAAGGAATGGCAATAATGAGCATGTACACACTCGACATCAGCAAGAGGTTGGCAAAGCATAACCGCCAGAAGTCCTTGTGCCACAGTTTGATATGTACTGGAGTATTTTGTGTATCCATTATTCTAAACTCTTTTATGAATCTATCGTATTTATACTCTCTTACACTTCACTAAAAAGAGAGTTAATGTTAGTAACTCTCTTCTGCGCTAGGATAATCTACGGTCTTCACCGCATCAATATAAGCCTTCACACCCTTGGTCATTTCCTCGCCTACCTGAGCAAAGTGGCGCAGGAACTTAGGCTTGAAGCCCTGTGTCATTCCGAGTGCATCAGCATAAACCAGAACCTGTCCGTCGCAGCCGTTACCAGCACCGATTCCAATCGTTACAGCCTTCACCTTCTTGCTTACTTCAGCAGCGAGCTTAGCAGGAACCTTCTCCAGCACGATGGCAAAGCAGCCTGCTTCGTCCAGCGCAATGGCGTCGCTGATAAGTTTCTGTGCCTCAGCCTCTTCCTTGGCACGAATGCCATAACCTCCAAACTTATTAACGCTCTGCGGGGTAAGTCCGAGATGACCGTGAACCGGGATTCCGGCATTAACCAGCGCCTTAACCGTGTCGCAGATTTCTACGCCGCCTTCCAGTTTCAGAGCGTCAACACCCGTTTCCTTCATCATGCGGCAAGCATTGCGCAGCGCCTCTTCCTTGCTAACCTGATAGCTGCCGAAAGGCATGTCGCAAACCACGAAAGCATGCTGGCAGGCACGGGCCACGCTGCGGGCGTGATAAATCATCTGGTCTACGGTAATCGGCAATGTGTCTGCATTTCCTGCCATCACATTGCTGGCCGAATCACCTATTAATATAGAGTCAATTCCTGCAGCATCTATAATTCCGGCTGTTGTAAAGTCGTATGCTGTCAGCATGGTTACTTTCTCGCCAGCCTTCTTCATTTCTGCGAAGGTCTTGGTGGTAATTTTCTTCTTGTCAGTAGATAAATATCCCATTTTTTTATTTTGATTTATTTATTGTTCTGCGTTGAATCTATTTCGCATTCTCCACGATGCACTGCAAGTCAGCAAAGCTAAAACCTCTGTAATCATCTATCACATAGTCGGATAGCGGCTGGATGGCTTCTCTGCTGTTCGTTGTGGCGAGACCTAGGGTAAAGGCTCTTGAGGCTCCCACCGCCTTCAGTCCGTTGAAGCTGTCTTCCAGTCCTACACAGTCCTCTGGTTCCACACCGAAATAGGCTGCACCTTTCAGATAGCAGTCTGGATGAGGCTTGCTCTCGGCGAAATCCTCGCTGGTCAGCACACGGTCGAAATAAGCCTTGAATTCCGGGTGACGGTCATAGACATTCAGCATCTTCTGAATGTTGCTGCTCGTTACCACAGCGCATTT
This sequence comes from Segatella copri, assembly GCF_003465495.1. Classification (GTDB taxonomy): domain Bacteria; phylum Bacteroidota; class Bacteroidia; order Bacteroidales; family Bacteroidaceae; genus Prevotella; species Prevotella copri_G. The sequence continues at coordinate 49,751 of NZ_QSAV01000022.1, forward strand.
TACGCCATGCTTCTTCAAGTCGCTGATGAAGTCTTCAAACCCCGCAATATATTCATACTGCATGGTCTTTTCAAACTCATCCAGTCGGGCTGTAATCTTAGCCTGTTCCTCCTTTGCGCCTGTAAAACCTTCGATGTGGGCGAAGACGGCTTCATCGGTGAAATACTTGTCGTAAATCTGAACCAGAGTCTGTCCTTTGATGCGATATTCGAAATCGGGCATTTCCGGATGATACTCCCTGCCTATCATTCCCCAGAAGATGGAGTACTGCGATTCTGTATCGAAAACCACGCCATCCAGATCGAAGAGTGCTGCTTTTATCATATTTTCTTGTCTGTTTTTATCTATTTTTGCTTAAATTATATTGAAAACGGGTGCAAAGTTACGCAAAAAACTTAATATACGAGCATAATCTGACAGATTTTGATGTTTTTATAGCGTGTTTTCCGATTTTTTACACTACCTTTGCAGAAAAATCAGTAGAAATAAAGAAGAATACATATAATTATATGATAGAAATAATAGAGAAATACTTCCCGAACCTCACGGAAGAGCAGAAAAAGCAGTTCGAGGCACTCGATGCATTATACCGCGACTGGAACAGCAAGATCAATGTCATCAGCCGCAAGGACATCGATAATCTGTACGAGCACCACGTGCTCCATTCTCTGGCTATAGCCAAAGCCATCCATTTCCGTCCGGGCACGGAGATTCTCGATTTCGGCTGCGGCGGAGGTTTCCCAGGCATTCCGCTCGCCATCCTCTTCCCTGAATGCAAGTTCAAGCTGATAGATGGAACGGGCAAGAAAATCAGAGTCTGCAACGAGGTGGCTACGGCCATCAATCTACAGAATCTCAAGGCTGAACACCTGCGCGGAGAAGACGAAAAAGGCAAGTACGATTTCGTGGTAAGCCGTGCGGTAATGCAGCTTCCTGACCTGATGAAGATTATCAAGAAAAACTTTAAGCAGAAGGGGCAAAACGCTCTACCTAACGGACTTCTGTGTCTGAAAGGCGGTAATCTGAAAGAAGAACTGAAGCAATACTTCAAGATTTCAGAAATCACTCCGCTCAGCACTTTCTTCGATGAAGAATGGTTCAGTCAGGACAAGCAACTGGTTTACGTTCCGGCGTAGTAGAAGTGAAGAGTGAAAAGTAATCATAAAGTTCAAAGTAAGAAATGTTACATATAGAAAGATTTCAAGTAAACATGTTGCAGGAAAACTGCTACGTGGTGAGCGATGAGACCAAGGAATGCGTCATCATCGATTGCGGCGCCTTCTATCCGGAAGAGCGCACGGCTATTACACAATATATTAAGGAGAACGAGCTCAAGCCCGTTCACCTGCTCGTAACCCATGGACATCTTGACCATAACTTCGGCAACAACACCATCTATCAGGAGTTCGGACTGAAACCTGAAGTATCGGCAGCTGATGAAAACCTGATGAAGGGACTCGCCAAGCAGGCAGAAACCTTCTATCAGATGCAACTCGATTACCAGTTTCCGCCTATCGGCAGATTCTTCGAAGATGAAGAGGTCATCAAGTTCGGCAACCACGAGTTCCAGGTCATCGCCACTCCGGGCCACAGCAGCGGTTCCGTCACCTTCTATTGCGAGGCAGAGCACGTAGCCTTCACCGGTGACACCCTCTTCCACAACTCTATCGGCAGAACCGATTTCCCTGGAGGCAGCATGTTCCGCATCATCAACAGTCTGCGCCATCTCGGTCAGTTGCCTGACGAAACCCAGGTTCTACCGGGTCATGGCGAATACACCAGCATAGGCGAAGAGCTCGCTCACAATCCTTATATGGACCGCTAGAACAAGCGTCTTTTTAAAAAGTCAGGAGATTTATTTGTGATGATCAAGAAATCGAATACAGAGAAGATTATTCTCGGCATTGACCCCGGAACCAACGTGATGGGCTATGGCGTAATCCGCATCATCGGCAACAAGGCAGAACTGGTGGTGATGGGCGTCATCGACATGCGCAAAGAGAGCGATCCCTATCTCCGGCTGGGCAAGATCTTCGACCGCGTAACCGGCATCATCGACAGCTATCTGCCCGACGAGATGGCCATAGAAGCTCCCTTCTTCGGCAAGAACGTGCAGTCGATGCTCAAGCTGGGCAGGGCGCAGGGAGTAGCCATCGCAGCCGCCATTCATCACAGCGTTCCTATCCACGAATATGCGCCGCTCAAAATCAAGATGGCCATTACCGGACAGGGACAGGCTTCAAAAGAACAGGTGGCGGGAATGCTGCAGCGACTGCTCCATATTCAGCAAAACGAAATGCCGAAGTTCATGGATGCTACCGATGCGCTGGGGGCAGCCTACTGCCACTTTCTGCAGATGAACCGCCCGGAGACCGATGCCAAGCACTACAGCAGCTGGAAAGACTTTGCAACAAAGAATCAGAGTAGAATAAAAAAATAAGAGAGATGCAAAAGATTATTAGCATAAAAAACGGTGTTACCCGTATGCCTGAATGGCGTATGGCAGAACCCGTAAACTTCGAGGCGTGCGATGGTGAGCACATCGCTATCGTAGGTCCGAACGGTGGAGGAAAATCAATGTTTGTCGACATCATCGTAGGTCGCCACCCACTCCTGATGCACGATCCTGATTACGATTTCTCACCTAGTCAGAAAACTATGGTGAGCGACAACATCAAGTATATTACCTTCCGCGACACCTACGGAGGCGATAACGACCGCACTTATTTCCTGCAGCAGCGCTGGAACCAGCTCGAGATAGACGAAAACACGCCTATCGTAAAGGACAAGCTGGAAGAAGCCTACCAGATGGCAGGCGAAGACACACCGGAGCGCAGAGCCCTGCAGCAGCACATCTACGAGCTCTTCCACATGCAGCACCTGATGGACAAATACACCATCCTGCTCTCAAGTGGCGAGCTCCGCAAGTTCAAACTTGCCTCTACCCTCTTCTCAGAGCCTCGCGTGCTCATCATGGACAATCCGTTTATCGGACTCGATGCTGAAACCCGCGACCAGCTCAAGGAACTGCTCAAGACCCTCTCTTCAGAGCGAGCCCTGCAGATTATCCTCGTACTGAGCAAGAGCGATGATATTCCTGATTTCATCACCCATGTGGTAGAAGTGAAGGACATGAAGGTTCTGCCTAAGGTAACCCTTGCCGAATATCTTGCCGGCAGAGAATCCGTGCCTGCCCATGTGCTGAGTCCGGAGTTGGAACAGGCCATCGTAGACCAGCCTTACAGCGACCGCGAATATCACACCCAAGAAGTGGTGAAGATGAACAAGGTACGCATACAGTATGGCGAGCGAATCATCCTCAACGACCTCGACTGGACCGTGATGAACGGCGAGCGATGGGCTTTGAGCGGACAGAACGGAGCCGGAAAGAGTACGCTCCTCAGTCTGGTTTGTGCCGATAATCCGCAGAGTTACGCCTGCGACATTACCCTCTTCGACAATCCTCGAGGCAGCGGCGAAAGCATCTGGGACATCAAGAAACACATCGGCTACGTATCGCCTGAGCTTCACCGTTCCTATCAGCGCGACCTGCCAGCCATCCGCATCGTAGCAAGCGGCTTGATGGATTCCGTAGGTCTCTACGTAAAGCCGAAGGAAGAAGATATGGACAAGTGCCGCTTCTGGATGAAAGTATTCGGACTGGAAGGTCTTGAAGACCGTGGTTTCCTGAAGCTCTCCAGCGGCGAACAGCGCCTCGTGCTCCTGGCACGTGCCTTTGTCAAGGATCCGGAACTGCTGATTCTCGATGAACCGCTCCACGGACTCGACAACCGCAACCGCCGTCTTGTAAAAGACGTCATCGAAGCCTTCTGCCGCCGCCAGAACAAAACCATGATCATGGTAACGCATTATAAGGAAGAATTGCCAGCGTGCATCGACCACAGCATCTTCCTCTTGCGCCACACCAACGATTAAAAAAAATTGATAATTAATAATTTCAGAAAGATGAGATACATAATATTATTATTTGCGCTCACCCTCAGCATAGCTAAGGCAAGCGCCCAGGATGTATTAAACGAGGTGCTCCGCACTTCTGATGCAATCCTCAACGACACCACGAAGAGCATGGACGAGCGCCGTACAGCCCTCTTCAAGTTTGACGCGATGACCTACATGCGCAGCAAGATTCTGCCACCGTATGTTATGCTCGACAAGAATCTGAGCAAGGACACCTTGAACATAAAGGTTCGCTATCTCAACGAGCAGGCCTACGCCATGAGCGTATATATTACGCTCTACCAGAAGCGATTGAAGGAGGCTTCTAAAAAGAATAAGCCGCTCGTAACCCAGTTTTTCAAGCAGGCAACCATCGACCACAAGGCATTTAAGGATGAAGATACAGAGTTTACCCTGGCTTATTACAACACCCCGGATGTTCCTACTCCTTTCTGCCTCGACTGCGATTGGGTTTCAACCTTGGCATTTATCCGCAGCATCGACTGGTCAAAGCTTTAAGAACGTTTTCAGTCAGAAAAATATAAAGACAGATTAGCAGCATCCCTTATGCAGGGATGCTGTTTGTCTATAGGATGGTTATCCAGATACCTTCGTCTCGGTCGCGCGCCGCTGTCATGGCGTTGATGAGCCGCTGCAGCCAGATACGGGAGTTCACCACCATGCCCTCGAACTTGTTCTCCCCAACGAGGATGCAGCCTTGTGTGTCGTCAGGATAATTGCCTGCATGGATGCGGATACCCTCGAAATTCGGCACACCCACCAGCAATGGCAACCAACGCTTGAATCTTGGAGAATACGATATGACCACAGGATAAGTACCCTCAGGAATGGCAGTATGGCCAGGTACCTTACGAGCCTTCACGCCGCTCTTGCGGCTATAGCGGGCATCCACTTCCTCTGGCTTTAGCTTGATACCCAACAGATTGCGCCATGTAGGCTCCATGGTATCGCAGAGATATGTATCTTTGGACAACAGCTGGCTGTCAAAGGTATGAATCAATTTGCACTTGTCGTCTTTCTTCTTGCCGGGCAGCGAGTTACGACTTACGCTTGCATCGGTCAGCAGATAGAGTCTGCCGATGGTATAAGTTCCCTTTTTAGCTATACGCTTTAATACTATTTCCATTTGCTTGAATGTTAAGTGTTAAACTATTTTGCGTTAAAACATCTCAGGTCG
>NZ_QSAV01000022.1:54915-56336 GCF_003465495.1 Segatella copri
AAACTATTTTGCGTTAAAACATCTCAGGTCGAGTCCGTCAGAACGGAATAATAGCTTCTTAAAACTGAATAACTGAATACTGAACACCTTTCCGCCCTGCTTTCCGTCAGCTCCGTCGGCATTTACTCCCTTCGGAGGAATTTTCTCGATATAATGGCGGTTCACCCAGTTTCTCAGCATCGTCACCGTACCCTTCTTGCCGAAGTCGTTATGCAGACGTACCATTTCAGCCTGTGCATAAGTGAAGGTGTCAGGCAATTGCTGCAGCAGGTTGGTAGGTCCTCGCTTGCTCGATTTCTCTCCTACCTCATTAGCCTTGGCTATGCTTGCACCAAAGAAAATCATCTTGCACCACAGGTCGTAGCTCTCGCTCCATCTGATGAACTCTTCTATTTCGGGTTCCCATTTGCAGCCGTTTGCCACGTATAGCACGCAAGCCTTGAGGAAGGCAATAACATTGCCACGGAAGGAGAGATTCTCGAACACCCTGTTTTGCGACATGCGAGAAAAGTCGGCGTTCTCATCCTTCAACTTTTCTGCCAGGGCGAAAGCCTCAGCACAGTCTATTCTACCCGACGCCTTGCACAGATTCTCTATGTACGGTCTGAGCGCCTCTCTGAAGGCATCGTCGTATTCGCCGTATACAGGCATTTCAGCACCGATTTCCCGCTCCGGGATGGTACAGAAGTTGATGCGGCTGATAGGTCCGTCGGTGAGCACCTTGGAGAAATATCGCTGCCCCAGCTGGACGGTGGTTGATGCATTCCAGTTGAACCGGATGGTGATGCGCTCGGTGATACTCGATGTGCCCACGCGGGTCTGACCGTATGAGTTCCCGGGATCAAAAGCAAGGCACATAATCTTGAACTGCTGGTTGCCTTGCCCCTTGAGGGCATCGAACTGGTCTATCTCGTTGAGCGTTGTATAGAGGAAATGTTCCTGAGCCTCAGCCGTGCGCATAACGAATGCCGGGTTGGTCATATCGGCATCTATCTCCTGGATGATGAGGTTTTCCGGACGCTTGCGCTTATCCTTGTTGGCACCCTTTCGTGTCACCTCCTCTTTCCATTCCTTCTCCCGTTGCAGGTTCTCACGGTCGCGCTGCCTGATGTCCTCCATAATCATGTTGATGGGCATCTGCACACAGTTCTTGCCTGCGCCCGTACCCGCCAGCAGACAGCACATCAGGGTAGCCTCGTGCTCCACATTGTCGATGTACTTGAAGGTGGTCTTGCAGAGGTGTGTAGCAAGTGGCGGGAAGATGGCGTGTGCCACGGCTGGCTTGTATACGTCCGGTGTCTTCGATAGCAGCAGTTCCACGAGTTTGGGAAGATGTTCGGGCATCGGAGGCGGAGTTAATTTATCATCTTCCGCATTGGAATCCGTGCCGCCTTCGGAACCCACAGAACTTGCGGATTTGA
>NZ_QSAV01000023.1:0-486 GCF_003465495.1 Segatella copri
GCTTATAAAAAATATTAAATTATAGTGTTGCGGAAATTAGGGTTAAATAGTTGGCAACCAAAAAATTTTATCACGTTATTTAACGGAAAAATGCAAAATATGGGGGTTAGGAAGATGTTTTACCCCCTCTCCTAAGGGTGTAAAATGCCCCTCCTCGGACTCGAAATCATGCTCCAAAGGTATGAATTTTTGACAAATACAATAAATTGGGATGTAGGAAATGAGTACCAGAGCGGTGCAATGTGCAGTATTCCCACCAGAGAATGTAGATTATCATTATACACACACAAATAAAGTACAACTGACATAAACTTTCGTAATCATCTCATACACAATCAATTTAGGACTATCAGATACTCTAACAAGCAACCAATTTAAACATTACACTTAGTGGGTCATTAGGTCAAAGTCATTTAGGGTCATTATGTTTTCCGAGAGTTAAAAAGTCACTATAGTATATATAAATAAATATTTATATATACTATA
>NZ_QSAV01000023.1:496-783 GCF_003465495.1 Segatella copri
CCTGCAAATAGGTTATTACTTTGTAATATACTGATTTATACAGCAAAACTCTGCTTCTATACCGCGAAAACATAGAGATGCGCCCCACAAAACATAGAGTTAGTATTTATAAGTAACTTTCAAATCGTAAGTTTGCTGAAAATCGCCCCTTATCACATGTCTAAATTTGGTAGATACCGGATTTATTCGTATCTTTGCACCAGCAATCGAAGGAAATGCCTTAGGTGCCTGAAGGCGGTCTTCTCTTAAGACCAACACGGGTCATAAATGATGGCAGGCGCCGGTCA
>NZ_QSAV01000023.1:793-1042 GCF_003465495.1 Segatella copri
TTACTTTTTCAAATGACCCTAAATGACATTGACACCAAATGACCCCTTTTCATTTCTTCAGCTAATTCCAAGTCTTTTCTTGCATTTTCATTGTTTCTGCAATAAAGTTCAGATAGAAAATCAACAGAACTTATTGTATTACAGCTACTTATAGCCTTTCTCGCATAGAAAGTTAGGGTGAAAGCTTGCATTCTGTCCGAAAATGTTGTATCTTTGCACCGGCAATCGAAAGAACAGCCTTTTGTGCCT
>NZ_QSAV01000023.1:1052-55704 GCF_003465495.1 Segatella copri
GTTTCCCCGTAATCGGGTATTACTTTGTAACATGCTGATTTATATCATAATACATAGTTTTCTATGCCGCTAAAACATAGAGATGCGCCCCATAAAACATAGAATTTATTCTTCATAACTAACTTTCAAATCGTAAGTTGCTGAAAATCGCTCCTTATCACATGCCTAAATTTGGCGGTTACCGAAAATCTTCGTATCTTTGCACCGGCAATCGAAAGAACAGCCTTTTGTGCCTTGCTCGGGTCTTCTATTAAGACCAACACGGGTCATAAATGATGGCAGGCGCCGGTCATCAATGAAGACCCCGAAAACGGCAGGAACGGGGCGTTCTGGGGAGTTGCAAAACAAAGGACTCTAAACATACTACAAACGACTATGATTAATTACAGCATCGTAATGCGTAGCGTGAACGCAAATCTTCTGGAAATCAACCAGGCGAAGTCACGCATCAACCAGGCAAAGAAGGAGGGTAAGAATCCTGACCAGAAGGACCTGGAACTCGTGAAGACTGAGAAGCAGAATGCTTTCGCTATCTCGCAGTACACCGACATCATGACCATCGAGAAGTTTGCCAAGCACATCACCTCTCATGGTAGTGTTTATTCGAGAGCTGACAAGTTCACCGCTCTTCCGGTCACGGTCATTTCCGGTCATTATCATTTTCAAACCGGTGTATCGGTGGCTGAATCCTTGAAGAGGTCATCGGCTGATGGAATCTCATCTTCATCAAACCACTTCTTCAACTTATCCTGAGCCTTTGCTTTTACATCTTCTGAAACCTCACCCCAAACTTTCTTGAGCACAAACAGCAATACGGCAAGGTCATCGCCCAAACCGGCAATAGGGATGGCGTCTGGAATCACATCGAGCGGACTGATGAGATAACCCAAGGCACCTACGATCAGAGCCTTGTCCTTCAGCGAAACCTTGTCACTCTCTAACGTATAATAGAGAATGAGCGCTGTATAAACCATCTTGGCACCGGCACGTTTGGCAACATGCGAAATCTTCTCGACAAATGCACGCTGGGTGAACTTGTCCTTATAGTCCATAAAGTCTGGTAATGTCATACTACTTATAGTTTATAGTTTATTATTTATAGTTTACAGTTACGACCGCTTCTCGTAGAAGAGGACTGCCTTGATGAAGGTCTCCATCTTAGGCTCCTTATGATGGTTCACGCGATAGGCGATGATCATCTGGAGAAGTGCCTTGACAAAACACGCCAGCAGCAGACCGATGATGACGGCTATGACCGTGGCGAGCATCTTGCCGTTGTCGTAGACGGGTGACTTATCCGGGAAACAGGACAGCACCAGTACGGGGAGGACGGTGATGAAACCGCCGATGGTGAGCTGGCTGCGCTTGGAACCGCCCATGTCGAGTATTGCCTGCTTATCGAAAAGATAATCATCCAGCTCCATACGGGTAATGCCGTAGTTCTCAAACTTCGGGAAATCGGGTTCATTGCCATATTTCGCTATCTTGCCCGTTACCTTATGTTCGAAATCATCTAATATCTGCTTTTCCGGTTCTCTGAGTTTCATAATCTTGCTAGTTTTTAAAATCGTTAAAAAAATGAATGCATCTTATACCTTATTATATAGCGGCTGCGATGCTGAAAAAAAGAAAGCAGTGCCCCTGTAAGCCGAGTTCTGTGTTCCTATATCAGATATGCTGTTATGCTGTGTTCATATCAGATATAAGAACGTCTGTCATTTATCTAGTCCCAAAGTCACCCTTGGGCTCAAGCACTCTACCCTCCACAGCAGCCCTAAGGCAATCGGACGAGCCGCCCTCAATCTGCGGTATACATGAGCTTACAGCTCCCAGATGGCACAGCCTGGCGATCACCCGCCAGCTGGTGGTCTCTTACACCACCTTCTCACCCTTACTCTCACCACCCCAGACTGGACAAACGGGATAAGTGAAAGCGGTTATTTTCTTCTACCGACACCTACTGTCACCAATAGCTTCTAGTTTCGGAAGTGGGATGCTCTATGCTGCCCGGACTTTCCTCTCGCACCTGAAAGATGCCAGCGACAGACCGGAGCACTGCTTTCGACATGCAAAAGTACAAAAAACTTTTGATACTATCGCACGATTCCTCTCTTTTTTATACATCATTAGTTATTCGCAAGGCTATTTTTCACTCTTTTTTCCGGTTAAACCGAGTTTCTGAGTCCCTATCGTTTAACAGATATTTATTAATCAGCAGAAGATAGTTACGTATACAAAACTAAGATTTTCGTGCTTACATTCAAATATTTGTGAATTTAGGGCATTTCTTGTTTAATAGCCGTTAAAGTGTTAATTTGAAATGTTAAAACGGAATAAATTTATGCAGAGAATGAAGCGTATCTCAAAAAATGACCCTATATTTGCAACCGGAAAACAGAGCGATGCATGACAAGCTGACTTTGGCATGATATTAGCTGTTGCAGTTCCAAGGAAAAGAAAAGTAAACAATAAAAAATAAGAGACATGAAAAAATTAAGTAATTATGTTGTGGCTGTGCTCTGCGTTGGTTCGCTCGCTTTTTCAGCCGGTGCTTTCATGAAAGTAAATGCTACACCTGCAGTTACCGCTGCGCCAGCAGGTCAGCCTGTAGACTTAACCTATGCTGCCGAGAAGGCGCTGCCTGCTGTAGTACATATTAAATACGTACAGAACTCGAAGGTGAAGACGGTAGATGTGCAGGACGACCCATTCGGAGGATTCTTCGACCCGTTCGGCTTCTTCGGCAACCCGGGACAGGGCAACGGAGGCACCCGCAAGCAGAAAGTGCAGACTCCGAAGAGAGAGGCTACCGGTTCGGGCGTCATCATCAGTCAGGACGGCTACATCGTTACCAACAACCACGTGGTAGAAGGTGCTGACGAGCTGACCGTAACACTGAACGACAACCGTGAATACTCTGCACGCATCATCGGAACCGACAAGACTACCGACCTCGCCCTCATCAAGGTAGACGGCAAGAACCTGCCTACCCTGCCTATCGCCGACAGCGACAAGGTGAAGGTGGGTGAATGGGTCATCGCCGTGGGCAACCCATTCGGACTGAACAATACGGTTACAGCCGGCATTATCTCTGCCAAGGCACGTTCGCTCGGTGCCAACGGTGTAGAGAGCTTCATCCAGACCGATGCTGCCATCAACGCAGGTAACTCGGGCGGTGCACTCGTCAACACCCAGGGCGAACTGGTAGGCATCAACGCCATGCTCTATTCACAGACCGGTTCTTACTCCGGCTACGGTTTCGCCATCCCTACCTCTATCATGAACAAGGTGGTAGACGACCTGAAGAAATACGGCAGCGTACAGCGCGTGATGCTGAGCATACAGGGAAGCGATGTGCTGAACTATATCAACGCCCAGAAGGAGAACGGCAAGGAAGTGAACCTGGGAACCAATGAGGGTGTTTACATTGCCAAGGTAGATGAAGACGGCAACGGTGCTGAGGCAGGACTGAAGGAAGGTGACGTGATTACCAAGGTTGACGGCAAGAAGGTGACCAAGATGGCTGAGCTGCAGGAAATCCTGAACGGCAAGCGCCCTGGCGACAAGATGAGCATCACCTACCTGCGCAACAAGAAGGCAAGCACCAAGACCATCACGCTGAAGAATGCCCAGGGCAACACTTCGGTTATCAAGAGTGCCGACCTCGATGTGCTCGGTGGCAGCTTCCGCCCTATTACCGAGAGCCAGAAGAACCAGCTCAACATCAAGTATGGTGTAGAGGTGATGAAGGTGAGCAGCGGTGCCCTGAAGGATGGTGGCATTTCACGCGGATTCATCATCCAGCGCATCAACGACAATAACATCACATCGCTCGACGACCTGCAGAAGGCTGTGAAGAGTGCTTCTACCAGCAAGGACCCAGTGCTCTACATCCAGGGTATATGGCCAACAGGCAAGAAGGCTTACTTCGCTGTTCCGCTGCAGAAAGACTAAGGGTAAGAGTTTTAAGAGAAACGTCTCATGATTGTGTAGTGAAAAAGGCTTTTTTACTGCCAAAAAACTCAAGAAACAGACAAAAAACAATAAAATAGTAGGTATTTCTGAAAAATATCTACTATTTTTTTTGGTATTTAAACAAAAAAGTGTATTTTTGCAACTACTTAAAATTTGATGCCAGCATGAGACAATTAAAAATTACTCAGTCAATTACGAATCGCGCAAGCGCATCGTTGGAAAAATATCTTCAAGATATTGCTCATGAGGAGCTGCTCTCTACAGATGAGGAGGTGGAGCTCGCTCAGCGTATAAGAAAAGGTGACCGTAGGGCATTGGAGAGATTAACAAAAGCCAATCTCCGTTTCGTGGTGTCTGTTGCAAAACAATACCAGAACCAGGGGCTCAGCTTGCCTGATCTTATCAACGAAGGAAACGTGGGGCTTATCAAAGCCGCACAGAAGTTTGATGAAACCCGAGGCTTTAAGTTCATCTCTTACGCCGTATGGTGGATTCGCCAGAGCATTCTGCAGGCAATAGCCGAGCAGAGCAGAATTGTGCGCCTTCCGCTCAACCAGGTGGGAAGCGTTAACAAGCTTAACAGAGAGATGAGTAAGTTCGAACAGGAATTTGAACGCAAACCGAGTATAGACGAAATGGTTGACCGCGTAGACTTGCCGGAAGACAAGATTCAGGACGCCATGAAGGCTACGTCAACAAGCCGCCACCTGAGCGTGGATGCTCCTTTTTCTGACGATGAAGAAGGCAGCATGCTCGACCTGCTGGCCAATTCAGATGATCCGACCGACAATGAACTGCTGACAGAGTCGCTGAGAGTTGAAATAGAAAGACTGCTCGGCACGCTGCCGGACAAAGACCAGAAAATCATTGCTGCCTTCTATGGCATAGGAACACCGGAACTGACGCTCGAAGAAATCGGAACCAAGTATCATCTCACCAGGGAAAGAGTACGCCAGATCAAGGAAAAAACGATAAGGCGACTCCGGAACAAAACGACAGATAAACTGCTGAAGTCCTATCTGGGATAAGGAAAGATCCTGCATGACTGATGGGGCAGACAGCACAAAACAAAATAAGACAGAAAAAGAAATGAAAATTACAAAAATTGCATTAGCATCTATTGCATTAGCATGTTTCAGCTCGCTCTCTGCATCAGCCAAGAACGAAGTTAAGACTGCATACATCTTTGGATTTGCCTCGTCGTTTAATGACTCTACAGTCTATTTCACAGACGTTCAGAAGGTTGATTCTGCCTATTTCACCCGCAAGAACAAGTTTCTGGTAAGCCGCGAGAACTATTCATACCAGTTGCGCGACTATCTGGAGCAGAAAGGTGCCGGCAACCGCACGTGTATCGTGATGTTTGACTTCAACCAGAAGAAGGCTGAAAAGAAATGGAACAAGCTCTATGCAAGATACATTCAGAAGCCAAAGGCTAAGAAGGCAAAGAACGGACAGCAGATGAACGATGCGCCTAGCCCATATCAGGTGAAGACCATCAACTCTACAGATTTTCATTTTTCATCTGTTCAGCCAAACGATGAAGAGGTTGAAGAGGTAAAAGTGAAGAAGGCTAAAAAAGCCAAGAAAGAAAAGCGCAGAAAAGGCGCTAAAAATGAATAAGAATTCCAAAAGATCCTTACTTCGCAAAGTAAACAAGGGTAAACATTAAATTAAGAAGCCATTCCCGTTTCTGCCGGGAATGGCTTCACTTTTTTATATCATATCATTTTCTACTTCAAATTCTGCTTGAACCAGTTAGCTATCTGGCGAAGCAGATGGTTGCGGGTATTGCCACCCGAAATGCCATGATTGCGGTTCGTGTACCACAGGGTCTTGAAGTCCTTGTCTGCCTGAACCAACGCCTCAGCATATTCGAAGGTATTCTGCGGATGCACATTGTCATCTGCCAATCCGTGACAGATAAGCAACGCACCATGCTGCTGCTTTACTCGCTCGATAGGATTCACCTTGTAACCCTCTTCGTTCTCCTTAGGAGTGCGCATGTAGCGCTCAGTATAAACCGAATCATAGAAGCGGTAGCAAGTAGGAGGAGCCACAGCCACACCTGCCTTGAACACAGGACGGCCCTCGCTCATACTCATCAGCGTGTTGAAACCACCATAGCTCCAGCCCCAAATGCCGATATTATCCTTGTCTACATAAGGCAGAGAACCCATGTAGAGAGCGGTCTCAACCTGATCTTTCGACTCTAAATCGCCCAGACGGAGATAGGTAGACTTCTCAAACTCAGCTCCTCTACCGCCTGTTCCACGACCATCTACGCAGGCAATGATGAATCCTTCCTGTGCAAGATAATAATCGAAAGCACCGCCATTGCCCATACTGCCCGTGCTCCATGAATCGAGCACCTGCTGGTTGCCCGGACCGGAATACTGGAAGAGGATGACAGGATACTTCTTGCTGGCGTCGAAATCAACCGGCTTTACCATCCAGCCGTCCAGTTTCACACCTTCGGAAGTGGTGAAAGAGAAAGTCTCGCGCTTGCCCCAATTATACTTCCGGGTCTTTTCGAGCAGCTGCTTGTTGTCTTCCAATGTCTTGATGAGCTTGCCCTTGTTGCTGCGTACGGTGAAGACATAAGGATGGCTGTAGCTGCTCCAGGTATTGACGAAATAGCGGTAATCGCCCGAGAAGTAAGCCGAGTTGGAACCAGCCGCATCGGTAAGGCGCTCCACCTTTCCGTTCTTATGAGCCACGTAAACCTGGCGGTCGTGCGCATTGAGCTTGGCAGCCTGGAAATAAACATCGCCCGTCTTCTCATCCATTCCGTAGATAGAGGTAACATCATAGTTGCCCTTCTCTACCTGGCGCAGGAGCTTGCCATTCATATCATAGAGATAGAGATGCATGAAGCCGTCGCGGTCGCTAGGCAGCAGGATGTTCTTCTTGCCCACGATACTGTTTTCAATCACCTCTTCCTTTACAAACTTAGGCACACTCTCCTTGATGAGCATCCTGCTCTTGCCGGTGAAAGGATTGACTGCATAGAGGCGCATGTCGTCCTGATGGCGGTTCATCGTATAGACAATCAGACTGTTGGCGTCTGGCGATGTCTTGATGCGTGGATAATAGCCGTCGGAATCTACAGGCACATCGAGCGCCACGGTCTTGCCGTTCTTCATATCATAGCTCCAGAGGCTCACCTTAGAGTTGTCCTGTCCAGCCTTAGGATATTTATAGGAATATTCTCCCGGATAGTCGTGATACTCGCTATGGGTAGGATGAGAACCTTCGAACATCTGCAGAGAATAAGTCTTTACGTGCGATTCGTCGAAGCGTATCCATCCGATGGCAGTTCCATCCGCATTCCATGCAAAGGCGCGGTTGAAGCTGAACTCCTCTTCGTAAACCCAATCAGGAATACCATTGATTACCTCGTTGAACTTACCGTCGCGGGTAATCTGGGTTTCCTTATTTCCATCGGTAACAAAGAGATTGTTATCCTTTACGAAGGCGATGTGGCGTGAATCAGGCGACCAGGTAGCCACCTGCTGGTTAACGCCCTGGGAAAGTTTCTTCAAACTCTTCTTAGCAATATCATATATGAAATACTCTGCCTTGAACGAGCGGCGGTAAATAGCCTCGCGATGCGTCATGATAAGCAATTTCTTGCCATCAGGACTGATTACATAACCCTCAATCTGTTCGAAGGGAGCCTTGGCTGCGTTCACATCGAAGAGGATGCTCATCTGCTTGCCCGTCTTGAACGAATAACTGATAACCTGCTTGCCATCATTGCTGATAGAAGCGTACAAATCGGTGCCATCAATAGGGTTAATACCGGTAACATAAGAGGCAGCAAACTCGCCGGAGGTAATGGCCTTCAGGTCGAGTTTATCTGCAGCTTGCATTGCTGAAACCATCATGACAGTTGCAATAAAAACTGGAAATCTTTTCATGTGTTAATCTTTATGTAATGCCTCAATAGGCGAATAATCTTCGTCCTTGAGCAGTTCTTTTACTGTTACTTTAGGGTTGCGCTTTACATAAGCGTTGATTGTATTCACATACTTGGTCTTGAAAATCTCCTTGCCCATCGCCTTGTTTACAGCCCACATAATCTTGCCCATGTGCAGATCGCGGTCGAGCTGCGGACGGGTGTCGAACTGATCCATCGGATAGATGCTCAGCAGATAGAAGGTAAGGCAATCCGGCACAATATACTGGCGCGACATGGTGCTGCGCTGCTGCTTCGTATAGAATTTCTTGTAGAGCGGATAGTTTTCGCCCATGTATTTATCGAGCGAAATTCCTACTGAGTGCTGTCCTACTACGATGCTCTGGTCGAGAGCGCCAATCTGGGCATAGAAACAAGGCTGCTGGAGCTCCGGAATCCAACTGTTCAGACGTGAGAAGGCAGATTTCAGCTGCTCGTTGATGTCTTCCATATTGGCAAATTCTGCCTCAGCATCGGCAATAAGTGACTGCAGGGTAGAATCCTGATAGAACATGAGGAAACGGTTGCTGATATTGGCGTCGGTAATGGTGCCAAGCTGGAGCATTTTCTCTATCAGCGTACGGGTTTCTATCGGGTAATCGGTGTTCATCTGCTGCAGGGCTGAGAAATCACCGGTAGTAAGATATCTGCTTTCCAATCGGTCGTAACGCTGTACTGACAGGGGCACAGCCTCTCCTTCCTCGTTCGGCTTGAACTTAAACTCGCAGGCCGAACTGAGAAGCACAATTGCTAATATGACTATATAATTAAAAAACCTTTTCACGATAATTTACAAATCTTCGAGTTACGTCTGCAAAAATACTAAAAATTATTTAAATTACCAAGCTTTTTTGCTAAAAAATCATACGTATTCGCAAAAAAAATGGGTTTTTCTCTTAAATTTGTTTGCAAAATAGCCAGCAATGAGCAAAACGTAAGGCATTTTTGCTCATTGTTGGCTATTTGCGCAGTTTTTCTGCTTATCGGATGATAAAAGAAACTGCTTATCGGATGATGACAGAAACTGAAACCTGAACCGGCTCTTCTATCTGCTTCTTCCAGGCTTTCAACCACTCATACCACTCCTTCTCGCCCTTGAAACCATAGGTTTCATTGGCACTGGTATAAGCAAGCTTATAACTGAGCTGACTGCCTGCAGGTTTCACCACCTGAGTATAGCAATCCTTATTGGCTGGCTGCTGACTTACCAGGGCTGACTGTGGCACATAAATGCCCAAGCCTACGGTCTCCAGCTTATGCTTACCATCGTCCTTGCCTGTTGGCCAGTCGCTGCCGTAACAGCCTCGCAATCCCTTGCCATCAGCAAATTCGCTGGAACCCTTTACGTTGATGAGTCCTGTAGCAAACTGATAATCAGAAACATCCTTGTTGAAGAATACATCTACGTCGAAATCGCGATGACCGGCATAGATGGTGTAACGGATGGTGGCATTGACAGGCTGCAAGCCCGGAGCCGGAACCCAACCCTTATCCACGACTTCGACGATGGCACGGAGCGGACCTTCTGAAATGACGCGCTGCTCCTGGTATTTTACGTTGTTGAACAGCACCTGGTCTTTACCGTCCCAGCCACGGAGCGCACCCAGTCCGTAGGTATTGCCTACCCAGAGGCAATCATCGCCCGAACCAGCCTGAATCTGCTCTTCTGAAGGATAGAACTGCGTATCCTGAACCACCAATCCCTTGTTGATTTTGCCATAAAGGTCGATGGTCTGACGATGGTCGAAATAAACACGCATGGCAATCAGTTCACTTTCGAAGCAGATGCCATGAGAATGGACGTAGTGATAAGGGTCCTTGGTCTTCTTATCAAACGAGATGCTGCGCAGATAAATATCCTGCCTGTTCTTAGCCAGCTTCCTGTTTCTGCTTGGCAGACAGAGTTCGGCAAAGGTACGAGCCGGATACTGTGCCTGCTCGCCCTCACGATAGAGATGCACCTGATAGGTCTTGGTTTCTTTCTTGCCCAAATCGGCAAGGAAACAGAGTTCATCGTTGGTACAATCGCGGTTGGTGTCGTCAAGCTGTGAAGGAATCTCCTTACCGTCAACGGTTACTACAGCGCGCTGAATATCGCCGATAGCGCCCAACTTGCTGAGATCAACCACCACCGGAGCATCGGTTCTTGCCACCTTGGAAGGATTGGAAACCGACACCTGGAAATTAGCCTGCGCCTGGGCTGACAGAACCATCAGCGAAACCAGCGCCATCATCATTTGTTTTTTCATCATAGATTTTTTTTAAGTTTGTTTATGAATAGTCTACAACTGCGAGAAGAGTTTCTTGCCCTTGGCGTAATATTGCCAGATGATAGAGAGATTGTAAACCTGCGGAATCTCCTCCTTCACCCTACTCGCCTGTATCTTTCTGCGATCTTCGTCAAACTCATGTTTCCATGCCTTGAAAGCCCTGCGCGCCTTGAAGATAGCCTTGAAGTCACCCCAGTTGCGATTCAGAACCAATGTCTCGAAAGCAGCAAGGTAATCCAGGAATCTACGCATACGCATTACATGAGTCAACTCTTTATCACTCAGATTCTTATAAAGCATGGTTAAATTATTTCTGAAATTCAGATAAGTCTTCATCGGATTGCTTTTCGGCAGGGTTCCACCACCCACATGATAAACCTCACTCTCAGGAATGCAGTAGATTTTTCTGCCCATCAGACGCAAGCGCCAGCAAAGATCTATCTCTTCATTATGAGCAAAGAAACGGCCGTCTAAACCTCCGGCAGTCCAATAATCCTTTGAGCGGATCATCATACAGGCACCCGTAGCCCACAAGATTTCCTGCTGGTAATCATACTGCCCGTTATCGCGCTCTACCGTATCAAAGATGCGGCCGCGACAGAACGGATAGCCGTATTTGTCGAGGAATCCGCCGCAAGCGCCAGCATACTCAAAACTGTCCTTATCGTATTCCGCAAGCAGCTTAGGCTGGCAGGCAGCCACCTGCTGATGCGAATCCATAAACTCGATGAGCGGTGTAAGCCAATGATGCGAAACCTCCACATCGCTATTCAGGAGCACATAATATTCTGCATCAATCTGCTTCAAAGCACGGTTATAGCCTTCAGCAAAGCCGAAATTCTGCTCCAGCACGATGGTCTTCACCTGAGGAAACTGAGTCTCCAGAAGGTGCATCGAACCATCAGAAGAAGAATTATCTGCCACCCAGATTTCAGCATCCTGACGGGAATATTCGATGACATTCGGAAGATACTCTGCCAGCATCTTCTGACCATTCCAGTTTAATATAACGATTGCTACTTTTGCCATATTTATTGTAAACTCTTTAATCTGTTATTCAGGAGATTGGTAAACTCATAGTTCTTGAGTCCCCATTTGGGAGCAACCAGCAGTTCTTTGGGCGACTGACTGACGAAGCGCTCCAGCACCAAATCCTTTCTGAGCAGACGGATGTATTTCACGATAACATCAATATATTCCTCTACCGTGTAAACATGGAAGGGGTGCTCAGCATATTCCTGTGCCAGCCGGGTGCCCCTGATAATCTGCATCTGATGAATCTTGAGAATATCAAGCGGCAAGGAAGAGATGAGAGGAGCCTGGCGCAGACTTTCTTCCGCATCTTCTCCCGGCAAACCGATAATGATGTGGCCGCCCGTAAGGATTCCCCTGGCATGAGTACGCTCCACGGCACTACGGCAACAGGCAAAATCATGTCCACGGTTGATGCGTTTCAAGGTTTCATCATTGGCACTCTCAATGCCATATTCCACCAGCACGAAGGTTCGGCGGTTCAGTTCTTCCAGATAATCGAGCAATTCATCGCTCACACAATCCGGACGGGTTCCGATAACGATTCCCACCACATCTTCCACCTCAAGAGCCTCTTCATACATCTGCCTCAGTTGCTCCACCCTGGCGTATGCATTGGTATAAGCCTGGAAATAAGCCAGATATTTCATATCAGGATACTTCCTGCTGAAGAAAGCCTTTCCCTCCTCCAGCTGTTCAGTAATCGACTTTTTCCGGTCGCAATAGCTCGGATTGAAGGTGCGGTTGTCGCAATACGTACATCCGCCACTCGAAATCCTCCCATCTCTGTTAGGACAGGAGAATCCCGCGTCTATCGAAATCTTCTGAACACGGAAATCAGGAAACTGCTTCCGGATCCATGTTCCAAAATCGTTGTAATACATTGGACTTTGAACTTTACGATTAACCCTTTTTACTTAGCCCTATTAACTATAAACTATCAACTATCAACTAAAGAAGCTCTGCCTTCAGCGCCGTCTTATCGTGATTGAAATCACCCAGGCGAACCTTGATAAGCTGGTTGTCGTATTCTTCCTTGGCGAGAGCCGGCGAAAGTTCTACGCGGATATAGTTCTTGGTGAATCCATGCATTGCCTTGCCTCTTGGCGCCTTCTCGAAGAGAACCTCAGCCTCAGTACCGATGTATTGGGCATAGAATTCCTGCGTCTTCTGATCGCTCAACTCCAACAGTCGCTTGGAACGCTTCTTCTTCTCCTTCTCGTCAACCACATACGGAATCTTCAAGGCAGCCGTGCCCGGACGCTCAGAATAAGGGAAGACGTGAAGCTGGGTAACAGGCAGACTCTTCAGGAACTCATAGCATTCTTCAAAACACTCCGGAGTTTCGCCGCGACAGCCCACCATCACATCAACACCGATAAACGCATCAGGCATTTTCTCCTTGATAAGATTCACCTTGTGGGCAAAGAGCGCCTTGTCGTAACGGCGGTGCATCAGCTTGAGCACCTCATCGCTTCCGCTCTGCAGAGGAATGTGGAAATGAGGCATAAAGGCACGGCTCTGGGCACAATACTCTATGAGATCATCATCACAGAGATCAGGCTCCAGACTCGAGATGCGGTAACGCTTGATTCCTTCTACCTGATCCATCGCCTTGACAAGGTCGATGAATCGCTCGTGGGTAGTCTGACCGAAATCGCCGATATTCACACCGGTAATGACGATTTCCTTACCGCCTTCAGCAGCCGCCTGCTCACATTGAGCCACAAGCGACTGGATGCTCGGGTTGCGCGAATTGCCTCGGGCAAAAGGAATGGTGCAATAGGTGCAATAATAGTTGCAGCCGTCCTGCACCTTCAGGAAATAACGGGTACGGTTGCCACGCGAGCAAGAAGGCTGGAAGGTCTTGATTTCCTTCGTCTTCACGCTATAATGCTGATGAAGAGCCGCAGCATCGCCGTTCTGCGCCCATGCATCGCTGAGATATTGAATCAAGTTCGCCTTCTCGTTAGCACCCAACACGAGGTCTACACCCTCTATCTTGCTGACATTCTCAGATTCGAGCTGCGCATAACAGCCCGTCACGATAACGAATGCGCCCGGATTGTTTCTCACCATCCGGTGGATAGCCTGACGGCATTTATGATCGGCAACTTCTGTTACCGAGCAGGTGTTAATCAGACAAATATCAGCTTTCTCCCCCTTTTTAGCAGTAATGACGCCCATATCTTCGAGCATTTTGCCAAAAGTGGAAGTTTCAGAGAAGTTGAGTTTGCAGCCTAGCGTATAGTAAGCTGCCTTTTTACCTTGGAAGGCACTTGAATCTATCATATATTTATCTTTTTTCTTTGGTTTCTTTTAAGCTTTTGCCCTTACAGGGCGCATTGATGATTGCTTTCATCCCCAGGGTGTTGCCCTGGGCTAGGAGCTTCTGCCCCTTCAGGGCGTTCTCCCCCAAAAAGACCTTAGGGTCTATAAAACGAAAAAAGCCGCTAGACCGAAGTCCAGCGGTTGTTTCTCTCATTTTTCGTTCGCAAGTAATTTCAAATTACTTAGCTGAATCTGCAGCAGTTGTATCAGCAGCAGCAGTTGTGTCAGCAGCAGTTGTATCTACCTGAGCTGTGTCAGAATCAGCAGAAGCTGTGTTCTGAGCTGTTTTGTTACCACATGATGCGAAAGAGATAGCTGCGATAGCTACGAACATAAAAACTAATTTCTTCATTTTCTTTGCTTTTTTAAAATCTGTAAAACAATCATTTGTTCTTTTGAACGATGCAAAGGTAAGCATTTTTTTGATACGTTGTTCTTTTTTTTGCGACTTTTTTTTAGGTGATTTTGTAACAAAATTACAAATCGCTATAAATCAGCTACTTACAAAGTGCTAACAAAGGTTAAAGTTTTTGGTGTGCTCGGAAACAGCCTAATTTTAACACTTTTCGGTGTTTTTTAGCGTAACAAGGGTGCGCGCCAACACCTCTTCAGAGCAGTACTATATACATATAATAAGGTACGCGCGCGAGGGAAAGAACAGAAACTTTTTCTGCCTAAGAGAAAAGATTTTCCCAAGAAATCGCTCCCAAAAACTTTGATTGCCGAGAATTTTTTCGTAACTTTGCACTCAAAACAAAGAAACAAACAGACAGAAAATGATACAGCTAAAAGAAAATCAGGGCATTCCCCGCAGCATTCTCCTGATGATGGCTATCGTCGCAGGACTCACCGTAGCCAACTGCTACTACAATCAGCCGCTTCTCGAACTCATCCGCCACGACCTGGATATTACCGAGCAGAAGGCTAACCTCATCACCGTCATTACCCAGATAGGTTATGCGCTGGGCTTATTCTTCCTCATCCCCTTGGGCGACATGCTTTCGCGCAAGAAACTCATCCTTGTCAATATGACCATTGCTGCATTGATGGCAATCGTGATGGCAGCAGCGCAAAACGTTTGGATGCTATGGGGAGCTTCACTGCTGATTGGCGCCTGTTCAGTGATTCCGCAGTTCTTCATTCCGATAGCCGGACAGTTTTCGGAACCCAAGAACAAGAGCAGGAATATGGGCATTGTACTCTCCGGACTGCTGACGGGCATTCTTGCCTCACGAGTAATCAGCGGTTACATCGGCGAATGGCTGGGATGGCGGGAGATGTTTATCATAGCTGCTTTCGTGATGGTGTTTTGCATGGGAATCATGCTGCTGATGATGCCTGAAATGAAGCGCAACTATGTTGGAACCTACAGAGGACTGATGACCACGATAGCAGAAATTTTCTTTTTCCATTCTTCTATCCGCATCTATTCCACCCGTGCAGCCTTCGGGTTCGGCAGTATGATGGCAATATGGTCTTGTCTGGCGTTCCATCTGGCGCAGCCACCTTTCAGCGCAGGAAGTGATATGGTAGGAATGCTCGGACTTTGCGGAATCATGGGAGCCGTTGCTGCCAGTGGTGTGGGAAAACTGGTTCCTAGGTTTGGCATTCGAAAATTCAATCTGTTCGGAGCAGGAATGCAGATCATCGCCTGGGCAATAGCCTTGCTTTTCGGCGACACTTACGCCGGACTCATCGCAGCCATCATCCTGGTTGACATCGGTCTGCAATGTCAGCAGCTCAGCAATCAGAGTGGTTGTCTGCAGGAGATTCCGCAGGCTTCCAACCGCGCCAACACCATCTTCATGACCAGCTATTTCATCGGTGGTTCGCTAGGCACTTTCTGTGCCGGTTACGTCTGGACGCAAGCCGACTGGCTAGGTGTCTGCATCGTAGGAATCGCCTTCGCCATGATTTCTCTGCTTATCACGCTAAACTGCAAGAAATAAACATATAAAAGAAAAGAGATTATATTCCCGACTTACAGGAACATAATCTCTTTTTTATTTGATAAAGGCTGAAGCCGGCATTTCTGCCGAAACTTCAACTACATCTTTTCATCTCCGTACATTTCCGTCCACCAGGAAGCATCATCCTGCAACCACTTGGCAAACCAGGCAAAGATGGTGTTCTGCCATTTCAGTCGCTTCTCGTAGTCGATGATGTGATGATCCTGACCATCTACCAATACCATCGCCGTAGGACGGCCAAGGAGTTTCAGCGCTGTATAGAGCTGGATACTCTCGCCCACAGGCACATTATTATCTGCCGTGCCGTGAACAAACAGCAGCGGAGTATGAATCTTGTCGGCATTATAGAGCGGACTCTGATCTACAAAGAGATGCTTGTTGGTCCAAGGATATTCGTTCGCCATAGAAACTTCGCTGTAGCTGTAGCCCCAATAGCCCTCACCCCAATAGCTGGTGTGGTCGCTGATGCCTGCATGCGAGATGGCAGCTGCAAAGAGGTCGGTCTTGGTCTGAAGATACTGAGTCATGAATCCGCCGTAGCTGGCGCCGATGCAGCCAATCTTCTTGCGGTTTACGAAAGCATGCTCATCGCAGAAAGCCTGGGTGCTGGAGATGATGTCTTCAGCCACTCCCTCGCCTGCCGTATCTACATGGCGGGCTGAGAATTTCTGACCGAATCCGGTGGCTCCACTAGGATTCACAACCAGCACTACATAGCCCATCGCTGCATAAACATGATGAGGATAACGGCTCTGGAACATGCGGCTCGTAGGACTGCATCCACCATAATAGTTCACTATCATCGGATACTTCTTGGCAGCATCAAAATGAGGTGGCAGATAGTAACGGCAGCAAAGGGTGTCGCCTCTTGAATTGACATAATTCCAAGCCTTGCATTCGCCCAGTTCAACATTCTTCAGTTCGCGCGCACTCAAATCGTCAACCAATTGCGATTTCAGCGCCTTCGTATTCATCTTATAGAGTCGGTCGGCATTGGATGCACTCTGACCGGAGAAAGCCATTTCTGCTGCAGAAGATGCAAGCGAGAAACTCTTGATGTACTCTTCAGGAGTCTTGAGAAGCGTAAACTTGCCCGATTTCGGATTGAGTTGGAAGAGATGCACGCAGTCTTTATCTTCAGCTGTAAAATAGATGTTTCCATCGACCTTGCTCCATTCCGTGCTCTGCACGTTCGGATTGAAATCCCTGGTAAGCGGACGAACCTTCTTATCCGACAAGGTCATCAGATAGAGCTGGGTGTCAATCATACTAGGTGTCTGTCCTTCTTCCACATTCTTTCCAATGCCGTTGAAAGCTTCTGGCGAAGCGCTCACGAGAATGCTCTTGCCATCTGGTGAGAACTGGGCGCTGTTCAGAAATTCACCCTTCTCTATCAGGGTTTCTACCTTTGGCGTTGTGGCTGAAGAAGTATTCATACTGCCCAAATCCAGGCGGTAGAATGATGTCAGGGTTGTAGGACGCTTGGTGATTCGCTCCTCTCCCTTTCCTATCAGCAGATAACGCGAATCGGCAGAAATATCCATCAGATAGATGTTGTGGTAACCGAAGGTAAGCGGCTGGAGAATGCCCGATGCAAGATCATATTTGGCGAGATTGCTGCGTTCGCGCCAACCAGGCTGTCTGTCTTCCGGTTCTTTTACATCATAAACTTGCGGATCCTTTTTTCTGCCTTCAGTAGTGAGCGTATAGATAAGCGTCTTCTCATCGGGAGTAAACTGGAACCAGCCTTCAGGAAGATGGCTAGCCAGCACTTCGCGCTCCATCGTCAGCGGATTGATGGTGATGAGCTGCAATGTGCCATCCTGCTTTTCTTCTCCGGCAATACTGCTGTCGCTCGCCTTCTGGGTGAAATACAGTTTATTGCTTGAAGGCATCCATTTTACGTTCTCCTCAAATGTAGCCATCACTCTGTTAGTCTGAGAGCTGCGCAATTCGCTCATGCTATGGTTATTACCTTTTCTATCTACCCAGGTTTTCCGAACTACGATAAATTTTCCATTTGGTGAGATAGAAACACTCGGATAGTTGGGCGCACAAATCACATCATGGATATTATAGGCACGCTTTGCCGTCGCATCGCCTACAGAAAGCGGAGCGCCGTTGGCTGTGGTTACGGTCAACTTGATAGATTTCTTATCAGAAGATGCATTCTTCCGGGTAAGATATTTGATGACAACCGTATGCTGTGAAGGAGTCAGGATGGTTTCAGCCTTATCGCCGTTCACCTTTACCTGTTCGCCGTCAACGAACAGGCGGTATTGCTCCAATCCTTCTACCGCGATGGTTGCTTTGGTGCGCTGGGTGTTAGAAACGCAGAAAGAAGCCAGATGGAGCGCATCCTGCTTGTCGGCAAGGAGTTGGGCTGCAGTCACCTCCTTACCCTTATTTAATAAGGTGAAAGACAGCGGCGAATCGAGCAACTGCTTAAGGTCGAACGCTTCGCCCTTGATGTTCACACTGTCAGCTATCCAAGGCTGTGCTACGGCATAGGGGCCTGCATATTTCAGCGTTTTCACCTCTATGGTTTCGGCACTGGCAGAGATTGAAGCCATCAGGGCAGCTGCCAGCAGTCCACTTTTTGTTGTTTTCAGAATCAGTTTATTCATAAATATCCTTATTTTGATTTTGGTGCGAAATTACAAATAAAATTCGAGATAAACGAATGTTTCTGTTACAATTTGCTTTTTTGCTGCATTTTTGCCTTACAAATGTTATCTTTAAGTTAATCGGATGAGCCAGTAGGTTATTGTTGGGTTAAACCCCTCTCCAACGAGTTGCAATGCATAAAAAGCATTCGCAACTCGTTTTTTTTTATGCGATTTATTGTCTATTTGATTTCTTTTTTGTACTTTTGCACGCAAAATATCACATAAAATAACAGAATGATGAAGAAACAGACTCAAGCTATTCATTTGGAATATGAGCGCCGCGATGCATACGACTCGCTGAGCGTGCCAGTATATAACACCCTTGCCTACGAATTCGACAATGCTGCCGTCATGGCTGAAGCATTCACCGACAAGATCAAGGCTCCAGATTATTCGCGCGTAGAGAACCCTACGGTGACCAACCTGGAGCGCCGTGTGGCAGCCCTTACCGATGCTGCTCATGCCACCGCCTTCAACTCAGGAATGGCGGCCATCAGCAACACCCTCATGGCGCTGGCAGCACAAGGCAAAAATATTGTTACATCCAAGCATCTCTTCGGCAATACTTATGCCTTGCTCGTAGCCACTCTACGCCGTTTTGGCGTAAAGGTGCGTTTGCGCGATTTGACCAATATCGAAGCCGTGCGCGAAGCCATTGATGATGACACCTGCTGCGTATTTCTCGAAATTCTGACCAACCCACAGCTGGAGGTTGCTGACCTGAAAGCCATCTCTGAAGTGGCACATGAAAAAAATGTACCTTTGGTGGTGGATTCTACCGTGATTCCTTTCACACAATTCTCGGCTAAGAGTCTGGGAGTAGATATTGAGGTGGTTTCCAGTTCTAAATATGTAAGCGGCGGTGCTACTTCGCTCGGCGGTCTGGTTATCGACTACGGTACTCCTTACAACGGCGATTTCGCCAAGCGTCTTTATGGAGAAATGCTCTTCAATTTCGGAGCCTATATGACCCCACAGGTAGCTTATATGCAAACTATCGGACTTGAAACGCTCGATGCTCGCTATCGTGTGCAGAGCAGCAATGCCCTGGAGCTTGCCAAGAAGCTGCGCTCTCTGCCTCAGATAAAATATGTAAACTATGTGGGTCTGGAGGATAATCCTTATCACGAGTTGGCGCAGCGCCAGTTTGGAAAAACTGCGGGAGCCATGATCTGCATCGACCTGGAGAGCAAGGAAGCCTGCTTCAGTTTTCTGAACAATCTGAAGCTCATCCATCGCGCCACCAACCTCTTCGACAACCGTTCGCTCGCCATTCATCCGGCAAGCACCATCTTCGGAGCTTTCTCTGAGAACATGCGCAAGTCGATGGACGTGAAAGACACCACAATCCGATTGAGCATCGGCCTGGAAGATGTGGATGATCTCTTCGAAGACATCAAGCAGGCGGTTGATAGTTTATAATTGACAGTTTATAGTTAATAGACTCAAAGTAAAATGTACAATTTCGATAAAGTCATAGACCGTTCGGGCAGCGACGACCTGAAGCATGGCGCCCTGTTGCCTCGTTGGGGGCGAGATGATTTGCTGCCACTCTGGGTAGCTGATATGGATTTCGAGACCCCATCTTTCATTACAGATGCCCTCAAGGCACGTCTGGAGCACTCTCTTTTCGGCTACACGATGGAGCCGGAAGATTACCTGCCTAGCATCATCGACTGGGTTCGCGACCACCACCAGTGGGATGTGAAGCGAGAGTGGATAAGATTCATTCCTGGTATTGTTAAAGGCATCGGACTCGTGGTGAATGTCTTCACCCAGCCTGACGAAAAAGTCATCATCCAGCCACCCGTTTATCACCCATTCCGCCTCACCCCAGAGGGTAATGGCAGAGAGGTGGTCTTCAATCCGCTGAAGATGAGGGAAGACGGATATTACGAGATGGATTTCGAAAATCTCGAGAAGGTTTGCGATGAGAAATGCAAGATTCTCATTCTCTGCAATCCTCATAATCCGGGCGGTATTACCTGGAGCAAGGAAACCCTGCAGCAGCTTGCCGACTTCTGCTATGAGCACCATCTGCTCGTTATCAGCGATGAGATTCACGCGGATATGGCGCTCTTCGGCCACAAGCACATCCCGTTTGCTTCGGTTTCAGACAAGGCACGCAACATCAGCATCACCTTCCAGGCTCCTTCCAAGACCTTCAATATAGCTGGAATTGTGAGCAGCTACGCCATTATTCCAAACGAAGATATTCGGAATAGATTTTACAAATGGTTAAGCGCTAACGAGTTGGATGAGTCAACTCTCTTTGCTCCTATAGCCACTATCGCAGCCTTCCGCAAGGGAGAAGAATGGCGCAAGGCGATGCTTGCCTATATTGAGGACAATATCCGGTTCGTAGAAGATTACTGCCGTGAGCATATTCCGGGCATTCGCCCTTTGCGTCCACAGGCTTCCTTCCTCGTATGGCTCAACTGCCGTGATCTGAATCTTTCTCACGATGCACTTCTTGACCTATTCATCGACAAGGCGCATCTGGCATTGAATGATGGAGAGATGTTCGGTCCTGGCGGAGAAGGATTCATGCGATTGAATGTAGCTGCACCAAGAAGTATTATCAAACAGGCTTTGCAGCAGCTGGAAGAGGCTGTGAGCCAACTCTAGATAATTTTTAAAAAAATAGCCGTAACTACTGCAAATATAGTTACGGCTATTATTATAATATGGTGGAAGAATGCTTTATTCCCCCTCCATCAAATCATGAACCAGTTTGATTTCGTAATAATCAATACCAGCTCCCAAAGCTTCCTTTATTTCACTAAAAAGCTCCAATTCAGGATGAGCCTTCATGAAATCACGGATTTTCTTTTCATGGGCACTTGAAATCAGCGCCCGCAGTCCAATCTTTCCTTCTTTCACATAAGGAGTAAGATGACCAATAATGGTACCTTTGGTATAACCCCGCTTAGCAGCAATCTGATCTACCGTCATTCCCTGCATATAGAAATCATAACTTACCTCCTTCGAAGCGACTTTCGGCACCTTCGGTTCATTCGGTTTCTTCTGTCTCCTTGACTTTCTGCCCGAACCGCTATCTGATGAGGCATCTGCATCCAACAGCAAGAACTGCGCCTTCTTTTTCAGATAATCTGTTACCGTGAATTCTGCACTACATTCATACTTCAAAAGCCGTTCTTTTAATTTTACATCCTCTGAGAAAACAGAGAAGCGGTCTTCAAACTGTTTCCTAGCCACTTTGTTGTCTGTATCAAGATTCGACTTTCTGATTAAATCACTCAGAATGCCGATTTTGTCAAGAAAATACATAGCTCCCTTATGAATACGGTCTTGCAGCTCAGCCTGTCTTACATCAGGATTTCGGGCAAGCATACCCGTATACTGCACACGGAATTTATCCGATACGGCTATCAGACTCTTCAGCACCACCTGCAACTTCTGATACTCGCTTACCACGCGCGGATATTTACCATTAAAAAACTCTACCAGGCAGCGCATCAGATGCTCATAGCTGGCTCTGATGGAACAAAAATCGAAGAGTTCGCTGATGCAATAAATGATGTATTGCAGCTCCAGACTGCTGATTTGCTCCTGACTAGGCGCAGCAAGCTGGCTGGTGAATGCATCCACCGTCTGACTGCTGATAATGGCTCCGCGAGAAAGCGGTTGACTGAGCACCATGCCCTCCAAAGTCTTGCAGCGGCTCAGTGCCACATAAGTCTGACCATGGGTAAAAGAATGAGAAGCATCGATGATGGCATGTTCGAAAGTAAGTCCCTGACTCTTGTGGATAGTTATCGCCCACGCCAGACGCAGAGGATACTGCATGAATTTTCCTTCCACCGTCTCCTCTATCTCCTTGGTTTTCTCGTTCAGCGTATATTTCGCATTGGTCCACTCCATTTTCTCCAGGTCAAACTCCTCGCCCGAATCCTTACTGCGAACGGTAATCTTGCTGCCGTCTTCATCGGTCCTAACCCCTATCACCTCGCCTATCATACCATTATAAAAACGGTGCTGCGGGTCGTTCTTGATGAACATCACCTGGGCTCCCGGCTTCAATGTGAGCTTGAAATCGGCCGGATAAGATGTTTCAGGGAAATCGCCTTCTATATCTGCTGTAAAAGAAAATGACTGAGCAGGCAAGGCAGCAAGCTGCTGTTCGTTGATATACTGGGCAGGTGCATTATGGGTGGTAAGCCTGATATAATTGCCCTCCTTAGGTGGTACAAAATTTGGAATATAGCGCTGGTTCAGAGCCTGCAGCGTAGCTTCAGAAGCCTTGTTCTCCCTAATCTGGTTGAGCAGCGAGATAAACTGTTCATCCTGCTGCCTGTACACCTTTTTAAGTTCGATGGTGAGATAACCCACCTGCTTCAGAGCGTTGCTGCTGAAGAAGAAAGGAGTATCATAATGCTGCCCCAGCAGATGCTCTTCCTGTGGCGTAACCACGGGTGCCAGCTGCTGCAAATCGCCTATCATCAGGAGTTGCACACCACCAAAAGGCAAATCGTGGCGCTTGCGATACTGGCGAAGCACAGAATCTACAGCATCGAGCAGATCGCTGCGCACCATACTGATTTCGTCGATAACGAGCAGGTCGATACTGCGGATGATATTGCGCTTGAGCTTGCTGAACTGATAGCGTTTCTGTTCGCCGCTGCCAAAGGTCGTGCCCGGCACGTATGGCGAGAAGGGAAGCTGGAAGAACGAATGGATGGTCATTCCTCCGGCGTTGATGGCTGCAATGCCCGTAGGAGCAAGCACAATCATTCGTTTTGGCGACAGTTCTTTCAATCGCTTGAGGAAGGTCGTCTTACCTGTGCCCGCCTTTCCGGTAAGGAAGAGGTTGGCATTTGTCTTTTCTATGATATTCCATGCCAGGATGGATTCTTCGTTCATTTCCATACAGCTTCTTTTTTGTACCAGATTTTATATCAGAACTAGATTTCTTCTTATATCAGAACTAGATTTCTTCCGTGATTTCGCTCATCTCCTTGCGCTTCTTCTCTGTGCGTGGACAGTCTTCAGCAATATGACCTACAGAAATGATTACCACCGCCTCATAGCCCTCGCGAGCAAAGAACTGCTGCATCTTCGCCGTATCGTAATTGCAGACCCAGCAGGTACCCAGTCCCTTTTCGGTGGCAGCCAGACAGAGATGCTCTGCCGCTATCGCCACATCAATATCGCCATGCGGTTTCTCATCATATCTGCGCACCCAGTTCTCATTCACGTTTTTCATACCTATAATATATATAGGAGCCGTCTTGAACCATTCGCGGTCGTAGCACTCCTGCAGTTTCTTCTTCGCCTCTTCTGAGCGCACGATGAGCCAGCGCCAAGGCTGCCTGTTCACTGCCGATGGTGCCAGGCGCACACACTCCATGATATAGTCCAGATCCTCCTGGCTCACCGCCTCCGGAGTAAACTTGCGAGCCGAAAAACGCTCCTGGCTCAATGCCAACATGTTATTCTTATCATTCATATCGTTCAGTTTTATAATGTTTCAATACTAGCTTATGACCACAAAGGTAAGAATAAATCACGAAACGACAAAAAAACTTGAATGAAAAACTATCGTTTTCGGATTATTTTTTGTATTTTTGCACATTATACCAGGATTTCTGGTGATAACAAGAGGTGTTAATGATAAGATAAGATATGATAGGACTGGCAGACTGCAACAACTTCTACTGTTCGTGCGAGCGAGTGTTTCGCCCCGACCTGACAGGAAAGCCCGTGGTTGTATTGAGTAACAACGACGGGGGCGTCATCGCACGCTCTGAAGAAGCTAAGGCATTGGGCTATAAGATGGGCGACCCCTTCTATCAGGTGAAGGAAAAACTGGAGGCTGAAGGAGTGGCTATATTCTCGAGCAACTATACGCTCTACGGTTCGCTCTCCAACCGCGTGATGTCGATGCTATCCCATTATTCCCCACGCATCGACCAATACTCTATCGATGAGAGTTTCTTCGAGGCAGATGAATCAATGGCGAAAGCTGCATCAGCATCGAGGAATTGCCGCAGAAGAAGAGCATCTGCACCAGCAGGAGTTTTGCCAACGAGGGCATTACCGACAAAAATGTGATAGAAGAAGCCGTGGCTAATTTCGCTGTACGTTGTACAGAAAAATTAAGGAGACAAGGTAGCGTATGTCAGGGCATCACAGTGTTCGCATGGACTTCCCGTTTTAACGAGCATGTGCCTGAATACACCATCCACGATTCCCTCACCCTGCCCATCGCCACCAATGCGCAGGAAGAAATAGTAGGTGCTGCCCTCAGCATTCTCCGGGCTAAATACCCGAAACCGATGGCAGACAGCAGGCCCGATTGCCCCGACATGTCGTTTCACTTCAAGAAAGCTGGCGTTATCCTGTGGCAAATCTCACCCGACCATCCTCGCCAGCAAGACCTCTTCGACCCCATCGACCGAAGCAAGCCCAAAAAGCTGATGGAGGCTATCGACGCCATCAACCGGAAGAATGGTTATGGCACCATACGCCAGACCATACAAGGCACAGACAGCCGATTCGACCTGAAACGCGAGTACATGTCGAAGCAGTTTACCACGAACATCCATGATATTCTGAAAGTAAAAACTCAATGAGAGGCAGAATAAGCCCATTCTAAAGCAGAATAAGCCCATTCTAAAAATGAGCTCCATAAATAAGAAAAAACAAGATGAATAAGAATAGCGATAACAAGATAAAACTGACATTTCACCCTGCGGAATTCGGAGCCAAGATACCTATTCCGCTGGCAGAGCAAAGCGTAAAAGCAGGCTTCCCTTCGCCGGCACAAGACTATATGGAGGGAGAGATAGACCTCAACGATATTCTGGTTCGCCATCGTGAGGCCACCTTCTACGTGCGCATATCTGGCGACAGCATGCAGGATGCAGGCATTCTGGACGGTGATCTCGCTGTAGTTGACCGGCAGATAGAACCCTCAAACGGCAATTTCGTCATCGCCTTCGTAGATGGCGAATTCACCATCAAGCAATTCAAGATGGATGAGAGCGGCACCTTCGGCTGGCTCATTCCATGGAACAAGAACTTCTCCCCCTATCCGGGTAGATGAAACCAACCGCTTCATGATCTGGGGCGTGGTTACCTATGTGATTCATCAGATTGCGGAATGATAAAAAAAAAGAAAAACTCCCATCATGAACAAGCCCGAAGCCTTGGAAGTATATTCCTTCAAGCCATCCACCGCCAAAGTAAAAATGCTATCTGCATATTACATTTTGTAACATCATTTGCAAGAATATAAAATGAGAACGATTGCAACAAGCTTCAATCCCATATTTCTACCCATCTTCTTTTGCCGCCTCATAAAAAAGTTGTACCTTTGCAATCGAATTTTCTGCGAGTACCAGGCATTGCGCCTTATAAAGAATAGAATTTTCAGCAAATATATGTAATTAATATATAAAAAACAGAAGTAGTTATGAGCATTAATATCAAGAGAAATCAGTTGAAGAGAGTAGTGATTGTAGGTGGCGGACTCGGTGGCCTTCGCTTGGCAGAAGACCTGAGCAAGGCAAACCTGCAGGTGGTGTTGATTGATAAGAATAACTTCCATCAGTTTCCTCCACTTATCTATCAGATTGCCTCAGCAGGTATCGACCCAAGCTCCATCTCCTTCCCTTTCCGCCAGATTTTCCGCAAGCGCAAGAACTTCTACTTCCGCATGGCAGAGGCGAGAGCCGTATTCCCAGACAAGAAGATTCTGCAAACTTCCATCGGTAAGATTGAGTACGATTACCTGGTGTTCGCAGCAGGAACCACTACCAATTTCTATGGCAATGCCAACATCGAGAAGTGGGCTATTCCGATGAAGACCGTTTCAGAGGCAATGGGATTGCGCAACGCTGTGTTGAGCAACCTGGAGCGTGCACTGACTTGTGCCACAGAAGAGGAGCGACAGGAACTCCTGAACGTGGTCATTGTAGGCGGTGGTGCCACGGGTGTAGAGATTGCCGGAGCTCTCTCTGAAATGAAGCGCTACGTGATTCCTTATGATTATCCTGATATGGACTCATCTCTGATGCACATCTATCTTCTGGAAGCGGGCGACAGACTGCTCGCCGGAATGTCACAGGACTCTTCTAAGAAAGCATACGAATTCCTTACCAGTATGGGTGTGGATGTACAGTTTGGCAAAATGGTAACCGACTACAAGGACCACAAGGTCTTGATGAAGGACGGTCAGGAGATTCCTACCCGCACCTTCCTCTGGGTATCAGGTGTAAAGGCACAGCCTATCACGGGTATCGATGGCGACCATCTGGGCCGTGGTTTCCGAATCGTAGTAGATGAATTCAACCGCATCCCTGGCATGGACGGTCTCTTTGCCATCGGCGACCAGTGTATCCAGACTACAGATCCTGCTTATCCAGGCGGTCATCCACAATTGGCTCAGGTAGCCATCCAGCAGGCTGCGCTTCTGGCAAAGAATATCCAGAAGATTGCAGAGGGAGCAGCAGATTCCCAGCTCAAGCCATTCCGCTACAAGAACCTGGGTTCTATGGCTACCATCGGAAGAAACAAGGCAGTGGTAGAACTTGGCAAGTTCCACAGCCAGGGCTTCTTTGCCTGGGTATTGTGGCTGGTAGTTCACCTCCGTTCTATCCTTGGCGTAAAGAACAAGATGATGGTAATGCTCAACTGGCTCTGGAAGTACGTAAGCTATAACGATTCTATCCGAATGATTACCTACGCCACCAAGCCTAAGGAGGTGCGCGATCGATTGAAGCGTGAACAGACCACTCATCTCGGCACCGACTTGCTGGAGAATGAAGAAGAGGAAGAGGAAGTTTAAGATAAGGCGATAGATTAAGCTTAAATGCTTAAAATAAATAGAAAACGGGTGTATCATTCAATAATATAGATGATACACCCGTTTCTTTTATTACTGTTTTCTGAAACAGCTTCTTTTATGCAGGTTCCAGAAGTCGATACCTTTATTAAGTAGATTCCCTTATCACTGTTTCACCTCTCAATGCAATTTCCTCTATCCTTCTATAACCATCGGCAATATGCTCCAGCAGCAGTCGGCAACTTTCCTGCGCCATTTTCTCAATAGGCTGCTCCACTACCGTCAACTGAGGATGAACCAAAGTAGCCAGAGCTGTGCCAGACATGCAGCATAACGCCACATCCTCCGGAATGCGCAAGCCACGCTTCTGGATAGCACTCTTGGCTCCCAACACAGCAGTCTCCGTAAAGCCAAATACCGCATCAAAGGGCACATTCTTCTCCAGGAAACGCTCCATCACCCAACTACCCTCTTCAGCCGACAAGGCTGGCGACAAGACATCTTGCGCCTGATACTCTATATGAAACTTTTCCAGCGCATCCCGATAACCCCTCAATCGTTCATAGCTGTTTCGGATATAAGCAGGTCCCGGAATATGAATAATATGCTTATACCCCTTGCGCAACAAAGCCTCCACCATGAAAAACGACATGATGTAATCATCCATATGCACCTGTGAAGCCTTTACCTTCTCCACCGTTCTATCGAAAAACACGATGGGAATGCCCCTATCTATCACCTTATTATATAGGTCCACATTATGCTCCTTATCGCATGCACTCATCAGGATGCCATCCACACGCAGCTGCTCCATCATCAGAATGTTCTCTCTCTCCTGCTCAGGATTCTCGTTAGAAATGGCTATCATCACCTTATACCCCTGCTTGCGCAGGATGGCTTGAGCATCATTGATAAAGGTCATATAGAAAGTGGTGACGATTTCGGGAATGATGATGCCGATGTTATGAGTACTCTGCTGGCGAAAGTTCACAGCCAGTTCGTTGCGATGATAGCCCATCCGCTCGGCAGTCGCCAATATCTTCTGCAAGGTTTCCGCCTTCACATTACCCGTATCTCCCGAAAGAGCACGGGAAACGGTGGACTTGGAAATCCCCAGTTCCCTTGCAATATCCATAATGGTTACATATTTTGCCATATCTCTTTTTCTTTCTTGTTGAATGTGCCTGCAAAGATACTTATTTTCCATGAAAGCAACAACAAAAAACAGAGAAATCTTTTTGGGAACGGTTGCGAAAAATGGGAACGGTTGCGGGAACGGTTGCGAAAAAAGAGTCGTTTTTTTTTCTTGATTTTCCAGCAAAATCGTTCTATCTTTGCAGCGTGAAAAGGAAAAACGATTTTTCTAATCGCTCCATTCCTTCGCAAAACAAAGAATAAACAACATTAAGTATCACAATCAAACCTAAGAAAAAAGAATATGGAACAAGATTCTAAATTTCAAGCGAACAATTCGCTAGAGAACAATTCGCAGGGAAAGGTTCCCTTCATCAGTAAGCTCGCCTATGGCATGGGCGATGTGGGCTGCAACTTCAGTTGGATGTTCGTGGGCAACTTCCTCATGATTTTCTACACTGATGTGTTCGGAATCAGCATGAGTGCCGTAGCAACCCTGATGCTTGTATCCCGATTCTGGGACGCCATCAACGACCCCATCATCGGCACACTTACCGATAAGACCCACACCCGATGGGGACGATTCCGCCCATGGCTGCTCTTCGGAGCTCCTATCACGGCACTGGTACTGATACTCACCTTCTGGGCTCATCCGGAATGGAGCCAGACCGCCAAGATTATCTATATGGCAGTAACCTACTGCATCCTGGTGCTGGGATATACCTGCGTGAACCTGCCTTACGGCACACTCTGCGGAGCCATGACGCAAGACATCGATGAGAGAGCCAAGCTCAACACCAGCCGTTCGGTGAGCGCCATGATGGCCATCGGAGTAATCAACATCGTAACCGTTCCGCTCATCAGCTGGTTTGGCGCAGGCGATACCAAATATGGATATCTGGCAGTGGCTGTACTCTACGGCATCATCTTCGCCGCCTGCCATCTGTTCTGCTTCCACAAGACCAAGGAAGTGGTAGAAGTTCCTGTGGGACAGAAGCTCCCTTTAAAGGTGCAGCTTCGTTCCGTGATGAAGAACAAGCCCTATCTGCTCGCCCTCTTAGGACAGTTGCTCTTCGGTTTCATCCACTACGGACGCAACGCCGACATGCTCTACTATTTCACTTATGTAGAAGGTTCGGCAACGCTCTTCTCCTACTATTCCATGGCCATCATCGTGCCAAGCATCATAGGTGCAGCCTGCTTCCCTCTGGTATTCAAAAAAACGGGCAACAAGGGTTTCACGGCAGCTATCTTCGCTTTCCTCACCGGTATTACGATGATAGGTCTGTACTTCTTCAGCCCTAACGGCAGCGCCATCATGTTCTATCTGTTCTCAGCTTTGTCGTGGTTCTTCTTCTCAGGCTTCAATACAGCCATCTATGCCATCATCCCCGACTGTGTGGAGTATGGCGAGTGGAAGACAGGCATCAGAAACGACGGATTCCAATACGCCTTCATCTCGCTGGGCAACAAGATAGGAATGGCACTCGGCACATCGCTTCTCGCCATTGCCCTGGGCAGTGCAGGATATGTAAGCAACGCTGTGCAGAATCCAGAAGTATTGAACATTATGCACCATGCCTTCAGCACCATTCCGGGAGTCTTGTGGATCATCACCGCAGGATGCCTCTGCTTCTACAAGCTCAACAAGAAGCAATACAAGCAGATTATGGCCGATCTGGAGAATAAGAAGAAATAAATAAAAAAGAAGAAATAAATAAACGGGATCTTTTATCCCACCAACTATAACAATAACAATTTCAAAACATTATAATTATGAGACAGGCAATATTGGTAGAACCAAAGCACATCGAATTCAAGGAAGTAGCAGAACCAAAGGCAGCAGACTTAACTGCTCATCAGGTTCTCGTCAACATCAAGCGCATCAGCATCTGCGGTAGCGAGATTCACTCTTACCACGGTCTTCACCCAGCCACCTTCTACCCAGTGGTTCAGGGACATGAGTACTCAGGAGTGGTTGTGGCTGTAGGCAGCGAAGTTACCGTCTGCAAGCCTGGCGACCATATCACCGCTCGCCCACAGTTGGTTTGCGGCAAGTGCAACCCTTGCAAGCGCGGACAGTATAATGTTTGTGAGCACCTGCGTGTTCAGGCTTTCCAGGCAGATGGTGCTGCACAGGATTTCTTTGTAGTAGATGACGACCGCGTGGCTAAGTTGCCAGAAGGCATGAGCCTTGACTATGGTGCCATGATAGAGCCTTCAGCCGTTGGTGCCCATGCCAGCAACCGCACCGATGTGAAGGGTAAGAATGTAGTAGTGAGCGGTGCAGGAACCATCGGCAACCTCATAGCCCAGTTCTGCATTGCCCGTGGCGCCAAGAATGTACTCATTACCGATGTAAGCGACCTCCGCCTGGCTAAGGCTCGCGAATGCGGCATCAAGCATACTCTCAACATCACCAAGAAGACCTTGAAGGAGGCAGCCCAGGAACTCTTCGGTGAGGAAGGCTATCAGGTAGGTTTCGAGGTAGCAGGTGTAGAAGTTTCCATCCGTTCACTGATGGAGACCATCGAGAAAGGTAGCGACATCGTGGTTGTGGCAGTCTTTGCCAAGGACCCAGCCCTCAGCATGTTCTATCTGGGCGAACATGAGTTGAGACTCATCGGTTCAATGATGTATCGCCACGAAGATTATCTCACAGCCATCGATTACGTAAGCAAGGGCATCGTCAACCTCAAGCCACTCGTAAGCAACCGTTTTGCCTTCGAAGAATACGATGATGCCTACAAGTTTATCGACACTCATCGCGAAACCAGCATGAAGGTTCTCATCGATTTCGAACAGAAACCTGGAGAGAAGAAGTAAAGAGATAGAAGAGAAGAAACATACTGCAAACGATTGCAGAAATTGGAAACGATTGCGGGAACGTTTGCAGAAAGTTTAGATGATTTTTCTTTGCGAAGGTAGCTGAAAAATGCTACCTTTGCAACAGAAATCAAGTAATATCTCTAACATTCTTAAAGTAAAAATGACAATGGAAAAGAAACAATCAGTGATAGGTATCGGTGAGGCACTCTTCGATGTGCTTCCAGAAGGAAAGAAGCTAGGTGGCGCTCCTGCCAACTTTGCTTACCACGTTTCACAGTTCGGACTCGAGAGCTGTGCGGTCAGCGCAATGGGCGATGATGAGCTGGGCAAGGAACTGGAAAAGGAACTCAACGATCACCATCTCAACTATCATATAGACAAGGTAGCCTACCCTACAGGCACCGTCCAGGTTTCACTCGATGCCAACGGCATTCCTTGCTACGACATCAAGGAGGGAGCAGCCTGGGACAACATCCCCTACACGCCAGCCCTGGAGAAGTTGGCTGAGAATTGCACCGCAGCCTGCTTCGGTTCGCTGGCTCAGCGCAACGAGGTTTCCCGTAACACCATCTATCGCTTCCTCGATAACATGCCAAAGGAAGAAGGAATCCTCAAAATCTTCGACATCAATCTCCGTCAGGGATTCTATAATAAGGAAATTATCACCGAGAGCATCAAGCGATGCAACATCCTCAAGATCAATGATGAGGAATTGATTACCGTAAGCCGCATCTTCGGCTATCCGGGCATCGACCTGGAGAACAAATGCTGGCTCCTCTTGGGCAAGTACAATCTGAAGATGCTCATCCTTACCTGCGGTGTAAACGGCAGCTACGTATTCACCCCTGGCGAAGTTTCGTTTATAGAGACACCGAAGGTAGAAGTGGCAGACACAGTGGGTGCCGGTGATTCATTCACAGGCGCATTCGTGGCAAGCATCTTGAAGGGTAAGAGCGTAAAGGAAGCTCATGAATTGGCAGTAAAGGTTTCGGCATTCGTCTGTACACAGAACGGAGCCATGCCGATCTTGCCAAAGGAATTTACAAGATAAGCCCTTATTTGCCCAAATTATATGCAAATTATAATTATCAGTAATATATGGTTTAAGTAATTAGTTAACGTTTATAAGGTTCATAGTTAATTAGGTTTATTAGTTTATTTTGTAGTAAAACCATGAAAAGAATTGTAGTTATTGTTTTGATGATGGCTGCTTGCCTGGGAAACGCCCAGGCACAGCTCCATCTGAAAGCCAACGTGCAGAACAATCATCTGTGGCGTGGCATGGAAGTTTCCGACGGCATCGTCCTCCTCACCGACCTGAGCTATACGATGGTCAACGACCACGTTACCGTGGGACTTTGGGGAGGCTGCAACTCGGAAGGCTCCTACAAGGAGTTTAACCATTATCTGAATCTGAAGGCTGGCGGTTGGGGATTCGCCCTGTGGGACACCTACAACTTCTCCCCTGGTGCCACCTATAATAATAAGGAATACTGGAACTATTCTGCCCATACCACGGGCCGATTCCTCGATGCTACATTAAGCTACCGGTTTCAGGACGAGAAGTTTCCACTGCTCCTGAGCTGGTCAACGGTAGTCTTCGGACGTGACCGCAACAGCGACAATACGAAGCAGAAATATTCCACCTTCGCCTATGCGGAATATCCTATCTATCAGAAGGATGGCTGGAAGGTAGATGCAGGAGTAGGTGGAGCCTTCGCCCTGAACAGAGCTGGCGAGGATGCCCACTTCTTCGGAACCACGGCAGGCATCGTTCACGTATCGCTGCAAGCCACCCACGACCTCAAGCTCGGCAACTACACCGTTCCGGTTTACGCCAAGGGCATGTGGAATCCGCAGAGCAACGAGAGTTATTTCCAGATTGGAGCAGAAATCATCCGCTTCTAAATCTTCAAAAAACACAGAAAGTTTTATCATAACAATCGTCTAAACACAAATTCATTATGAAGATTAAAGATTTTACAACAGGTGTGCAGCACATTGGCATTCCTACCA
Source organism: Segatella copri (assembly GCF_003465495.1). Taxonomy (GTDB): domain Bacteria; phylum Bacteroidota; class Bacteroidia; order Bacteroidales; family Bacteroidaceae; genus Prevotella; species Prevotella copri_G. The sequence goes on from NZ_QSAV01000023.1 coordinate 34,049, forward strand.
ACGACATCAACAAGACCATTGAGTTTTATCATGCCCTGGGCTTTGAGACAGCCCTCCGCACAGTAAACGGCACCGAGGAAGTAGCCTTCCTCCAGCTCCACAATCTCATCATTGAGACCTATCAGAACCATCAGGCAAAGATGGAATATGGAGCCGTTGACCACATCGCCATCGATGTAAAGAACATAGACGATCTCTTCCAGGTTGTGAAGGAAGCCGGAACATTCAAAATGTTGGATCAGCAGGTAAATGGTCTTCCTTTCTGGGAGAATGGTGTAAAGTTCTTCACCATCGAGGGTCCTAACAAGGAGAAAATCGAGTTCTGCGAGAAACTCTAATCCGCAGCTGACTTTTAGATAAACACAGATTAGCATAGCAATACAAGAGAAAGAGATAAAAATGACGAAAGTCCAGCTTGGAGCCTTTCAGAGAGAGGCATCCGAGTTGGACTTTCTTTTTTCGTTTTCCTTGAGGAATATGATGCGTTTTTCCCTGATTGATGTTTCAAGGATATTAATGATGCTCAGGCACAATGGCGAGATACACCAGATCATGGTCGGTGAGGTTCTCCATATAATGAGCATGGTTCATAGGGCAATAATGCACCTGTCCCTGTCGAACCTCCTCCACGGTATCATCATAATGGAAAGTAGCAGTGCCGCTTACCACATAGATAATCTCGCAGTTGCCCTCGTGAGTATGAAGACCAGTTGATGCACCCGGACGCAAGGTAGAATACATAATCTTCACCTTGTCATCCACATAGTTACGGGTGTCGAGTTTACCCTGTCCACCCTTGAAGCCCTCCAAATGAGCCTCAGCAATCTTTTCGAAATCTATTACCATCTTTATAATGTTTATTGTTTAATATCTATTGCTTACAGTCTATTGTCTGCTGTTTACTTGGCTTTTATGAATGAAGCCCTGCAGCTTACTTTGCTTTCGCAAAATACTTCCATAGCGGAGCCGCCATCAGGCTTTGCCAGATTTCTCCCTTCTCCAGCATTTCCATCACTTCTTCTCTTGAGAAGAGGCGAATCTCGATATCCTCAGCCTGGTCTAGATGCTGAACATCCATGCGCTCCACATCCGTAGCCAGATAGCAATGGGTAAGATTGGTATGAGTGCTCGGATTAGCCGAAATCGTCATCCACTTCTGCCAGTTTCCGCCTCCGAATCCAGTCTCTTCCATCAGCTCTCGCTTGGCAGCCGCCATCGGGTCCTCGCCCTTCTCTATCACTCCTGCGCAGAGTTCATTCACAGTCTTACCTATCGCATAGCGATACTGGCGCACAAATACGAACATTCCGTCCTTCGTAATGGCGATGGTGTTCACCCAATCAGGATATTCCAGCACGTAATATTCATCGATAATGGCTCCCGTAGGCAATTCCACCTTATCCACTCGTGCCGTGAGCCAAGGCTTCTCTATCAGATACTTCTGCGAGAGCGTCTTCCATTTCATATCTTTATCAGCCATTTTCTTACTTCATTTAAAAAACTGGATTTTCTTTATTTTAATTGATGGTGCAAAAGTACGAAAAAAGATTGAAAAGAGAAAAGTTTACTTGTTATTTCTTTCAAAAAACAGACTCTAAAACCTTTATGCCATTCTTAGCCCCTAATTTTAGAAAAAACAGTATCTTTGCAAGGCATAAAAATCATTCGCATAAAGGAATTTAATCAAATAAAAAGACATCATGGCAGAACATTTTATTATAAAAGATTCCTTAATATTCATTTCCCTCTTGCTTGATCACACTCGGACCATCGATGAGTTCAGGCTGAGGGGCATTTCTGTTCACATCACCATATGCTCTGCCCAGATCGCTCATCGTAATACTGATGTTTTTGTTCACGGGTCTGTCCTTATCTGAAAGGCTGTGCGAGAAGAGCCACTGATAGGTTTTCTTCAGATAAAATACACGGGCAGGGGTACCGTGATTGGCACCCTTCCACCAGTCGTATATCAATCGGGTATCCTTGCCATCCTTCACAAGTTTATCTACCACCACCTTCGATTGCTTGATCGGTACTGCCCTATCTGCTGTGCCATGGATAATCCAGAAAGGCAAATCGCCCAATCCACTCACATCCTTATAAGAACAGCCACCACACAGCGCCATGCCGGCAGCTATTCTGTCAGGATAAGTGGCGCAGACATCCATGGTACCATAACCGCCCAAACTCATGCCCAAGACATAAACCCTATTAGAATCGCATGGGTAATTCTTCTTCACCCAGTCGAGCATATCCATGATTTTCTTCGGATTCCAGGCTCCTCCCGGATTCTGCGGAACGATGGTCAGCGCATCGATATCGCGCCCCTTGACGATGGCATCAAGCGGTCCGTATCTTCTCACCTTATTCAGATTTCTTCCACAAAGACTGGCTCCATGCAGAAAGATGATGACAGGAGTCTGTTCTTGCGAATAGAAATAATCTACCGGCGTATAAACCCAGAAGTTGTAACCTCCCGGAATCTCATCTTTCACAGCTCGCAGAAAGTCGTAAGCCGACATGCTGCATACGGAAAGACAGAATAATATAAACAAAAATATCTTTTTCATTTTCTTCCTTTTTTACCTGTTTAGTATCACGCTCCCTGTTTCATACCATGAACGTTCATCACACAAAAGTAAGTAAATATCAGCATATTACCAAATATCCTCCCTATATTTTTTTTTTTTTATCCAAAAGAAAGATTCGTTTAAACTTCCAGGTAGAAAGATAAACAACGATTATTTGTGTTAAAAATCATAAGAATCACATCGGTTCGCATTATTTTTATTATCTTTGCATCATAACAAGACGTATAATAAATAAATATAGAATTATGAATGTAGGAGATAAAATACCAGAGATTCTTGGCATTGACCAGGACGGACGTGAGATAAAGGCAAGCGACTACCGTGGTCGCAAGATTGTGCTCTACAGTTATCCGAAGGCTAACACCAGCGGATGCACTGCCGAGGCCTGCTCACTGCAGGCACATAAGGAGGAGCTGGCAGCAGCCGGTTATGAGATTATCGGCGTGAGCAAGGACAAGCAGGCGCTGCAGAAGAAGTTTGCCGAAACCAAGGGTTTGCAGTTCCCTCTTATCGCAGATACCGAAACCACCCTACTGCAGGAACTCGGCTGCTGGGGTGAGAAGGTAACCTGCGGCAGAAAGACCATCGGAATCCTCCGCACCACCTATCTCGTCAACGAAGAAGGCGTCATCGAAAAAATCTTCACTCCAAAGGAGATCAAGACCAAGATTCATGCAGAGCAGATTCTGGATTACATCCATCAATAGAGAACAAAGATGACAGAATTTGAAAAAATGAGAAACAGCGAGCTCTATGATTTCAGCAACAAGGAAGGCATGAAAAGCATAGAGCACGCCAACCGTCTCTGCTGCCGCCTGCAGACGCTAACCCTGTTTGATGAAGACTATCGAACCATTATCGAAGAACTGATTCCTGGCATTCCAGCTTCAGCCACCATCTGTCCACCCTTCCACTGCGATCATGGTCACGGCATCAAGGTGGGTGAGAATGTATTCATCAACTATGGCGCCACGATGCTCGATGAAGGCTGGATTACCATCGGCAACCGCACCCTGATAGGTCCGAACTGCCAACTGGTAACCCCTAACCACCCCATCAATTATATGGAACGACGCAAGCCAGTAGAAACAGGCTTCCCCATCACCATTGGCGAAGATTGCTGGCTGGGCGCAGGAGTCATCGTCTGCCCTGGAGTAACCATCGGCAACCGCTGCGTAATCGGTGCCGGCAGCGTAGTGGTCAAGGATATTCCTGATGACTCCATGGCTGTGGGAAATCCGGCAAAGGTTATCAGAAAGATCAGATAACAAGAAAAAATAAAATCAAAAGAGTATGTTAGAACATATTGCAGATTTCACAGCGTGGCCAATCCTTACAGGTATTTTCATTGGCTACATTGCCAACCGCATTATGAGCGGTGAAGGAAAAGGATGTTGCATGAATCTCTTCATAGGTATTGTAGGCAGTTATGCCGGTGCCATCATCAGCAGTCTGCTGAACATTGAGTTGTTTGGCAAGGGTTATCTTACCAATTTCATCTTCTGTGTCATTGGCGCCATAGCGGTATTGTGGATTTGGAAGAAGCTCTTCGATTAGTATTCTTTTTATTGGTAAAAAACATAAGATTATGACAAACAAGGAATTGATACTCGCCAATTTGATGAGGGCGATGATAAAATATGATGGTGGCGATGCGCCACTCATCCAGCATTTCGTAAAGGTGCACAACTTTGCCCGTATGATTGCGATAGCAGAGGGAATGAACGGAGAAGAACTCTTCGTGCTCGAAGCAGCAGCCATTCTTCACGATGTAGGCATTCACGTTTCACAAGCCAGATACGGCAACTGCGATGGCAAGCACCAGGAAGAACTGGGTCCTGACGAGGCAAGAAAAGTACTGTCAGAAGTAGATGGATTCACAGCCGCACAGATAGAAAGAATCTGCTGGCTCATTGCCCATCATCATACTTATCAAGATGTTACCAGCCTCGACCACCGCATTCTGCTCGAAGCTGATTTCCTGGTGAATTCCTTCGAAGCCCACCTTGCTCCCGAAGGCATCATCACCTTCCGCGACCATGTATTCCGCTCGGAATCAGCTATCAGTATGCTGAATGATATGTGGGGGCTGTAACGAAAGTTACTTTCTTGGAAAGAGCATCATAGAGGGAAGGTGAAAGTACAACAAACTGCTGTTATGTGTTTTAATTAAAATAATACCTTTATTCTATTTCACTTCTGTCAGTTTGCCCGTCTGTGAGTCAATGATATAGCCATGAAGATTGACGTCTTTTGGTACGAGAGGGTGTGTACGGATCGTATTGATGGTATTCCTTACAGAATCCTCTGTGTCGTGGAATCCCTCCAGCCAATGGTCGAGGTCGATGCCGCAAAGCCCGATGGTATCGATAACATTCTGATGGATGCCACGTTTGAGCATCAATTTCTTCATCTGCTGTCCGTTCATGTGGCATGCACCGCAGTTGGAGTGGGCAATGACCATGATTTCCTCTACACCCAATTCGTAGATGGCTACAAGGAGACTACGCATGGCTGAGTCGAAAGGACTGATAACCAGTCCACCGGCGTTCTTGATGAGTTTGGCATCTCCGTTCTTCAGGCCCAAAGCTGCTGGCAGAAGCTCAGTGAGGCGGGTGTCCATACAGGAAAGAATGGCAAGTTTCTTGTCTGGATATTTACTCGTAAGATACTTTTCGTAACCCTTACTGGCTACGAAGTTTTCATTATACTTGATGATTTCTTCTATAATCATAGTCGTGTAAATTGAAATGTGAAACTAAATTTTCCTATTTCTCAGGGGTTGGTTTGAGGTAAGCCATGAATTTCTCTGGCTGATAGTTGAGAACCAGCTCATCCGGGAACTCTGCTTTTTCTACCAGTGGCATAATGTTGCTGTAGTCGGCAATCATCGCAGAGAAGTGGGCATCACTTCCGAAGATGACTGGAGTTTCATACTTCTTGGCAAGTTCCAGCAGTTCCAGATTATTGGGAGCAGCCACAGTCTTGTGGCGGATGGGAGCCATGGAATGGTTGTTGATTTCAAGCAAGGTATGCGTCTCTCTGGAAACTTTCATGAGTTCCTCGAAATCCAGTTCTGCCGTACCATCGCCGGGATGAGAGATAATCTGCACGAAGGGATTGCGCATGGCATTGATGACACCCTGCGTATTCTCCTCCTTACTTCCTCCCTGCCAGCAAAGGCTATGGATGCCTGCTATTCGGATATCCAGCATACGCCAGTAATCCTCGTCGAGATCGATATCTCCCTTCGTATTGAGGATGTTGAGTTCTGCTCCAAGCATCAGTTTGATTCCATAGAGCTGGCGTGGAACACAATGAAGGTTTCTGAAATAGATAGGATCACAGGTACCCGGGATATTGGGACCGTGCTCTGTGATTCCCAAGATATTCAACCCTTTCTCCTTTGCTGTCAAGGTCATTTCCTGCAAACTGCTGAAGGCATGACCTGATGCTATTGTATGTGTATGAACGTCTAATAATGTTTTCATGGGGCAAAGGTAACAAATATTTATAGATTACACAAAAAAAAGTACTATATAATGCTCGTTTTATAAAAAATTTTAATTTTATGGGATTTTTCTTGGCTATTTAGCATTGTATATTGATTTTTTCTTATCTTTGCAAGTACAATTCAAAAGATTGATTATTATGCAGATATTATTGGCAAATGCCAAAATCATGTTTGAGAAGGCAGACAGGAAGCCTATCTCCGTGCCACTATTCCAATCAGTTGCCAATGACTTGGCCAAAGAAATGGCAATGATGAATGTAGAGGAATTGGCTAAGCAACTTGATTGCAGCAGCAAGATTGCAATGACGAACTGGAAGCGATATCATGATTTTATGGCTGCAGAGAAGATGCCTGCTATCCTGGCTTACAATGGTCAGGCATACAAACATTTGCGTGCCAGTTCTTTGAGCGAGGAGTCGTTAGAGTATGCCCAGAAACATCTCTGGATTACCTGCTTCCTTTATGGATTGCTTCGACCGTTGGATGGCATCGTACCTTATCGTATGGAGCATTGCGTATCGCTCGAAGCTACAAACGACAAGCCTATCAATCAGTTCTGGAAAGACAAACTGACAGATGTTCTCATCGATAGTGTGAAAGCTGATGATGGTATACTCATCCATCTTTCTACAGAGGAATATGAACATCTGTTTGATTGGAAGAGAGTCTGTCAGGAGATAAAGGTCATTCAGCCACTCTTTTATGTCCGCCAGAAAGACGGCAGATTGAAGATGCAGGCTGTATGGGCTAAATCTTGCCGTGGAGCCATGGTGAGATATATCTTGAATAATCAGCTTCTTACTCCAGAGGAACTGGCAGGCTTCAGTTACGAAGGTTTTGAATATGCGCCAGAATTAGGAGAAGCTGCTTTTCCTCATTTCGTTCGTTGAAATAGAACAAAAGCAAACGAACGTTATAAAAGGAAGATGCTGTATGTTTGGATTGAATGAGAGCACCCAATATATCTCATAGAAGTATCATCATTTTACGATTGTACAACTAAAAAGTGTATAGTTGTACAACTAAAGAGGTTATAGCTGTACGACTAAAAGGTGTTGTCACTAGGCTCAGCAGAGGTGCTGACTGCAGTCAGCAGACCTGCTGACTAGGCTCGGCAGAGCTGCTGAGCCTAGTGGCAATGTCTGAGAAGATATATGCTTGTACTCTAAAAGACGCTTGTTCTGACTCCTGGAAACGCTTCTTTTAACTCTCGGATACGCATCCTTCAACGAGAAGAGACGCTTCATTCAAGTTAAGGAGACGATTCCGTCAACCTAAAGAGCCGTTTCAACAACTACGTCTTAGTTACTCCTTCTTCCACAAACGATAGAGCGTTATAGGACCTTCCTTGGTAGCATACATTCTGGCAGCCGGTTCCTCACAGAGATCATTCAACACCTTATTGGCATGATAGCGGGTAACACCGAATTCACGAATCATATCCTTCACCGTGATATAACCCTGCTGCTGACAAATCTCTACAATATCAGTAAACTCCTTATCCGCCTCTTTTGGAGTAGATTTCACACTCCAATACTGTCGGCTGCAACCATTAGAGTGGCGCTTCAGCCTCTCCAGAAACTCCTTCGTGGGCTGAATTTCCAAGCCGCAGATATCCACCTCATTGGCTGGAATCAGATCCCCCTCATGATAGGTCCTTTTCCATTCGATTCCATTCTTGTCCTTATGCTTCACCATCCCTAGCTTAGGCTTGACGATAAACATATCGCCTACTCTCACCTCGTTGCCATCCGCCAGGGCGTAAAGCGTTTCATCCTCCAGCGTTTCCAATGCAGAAATAAAGGACGAAACGTTCATCGCACAATGATCGCGAACACGCTTTTCCATCTTCTCCCTGTCAACGACATCCTGTTTCACGAACATCGGATGTATCTGATACTTACCGCTTTCGTCCTTCAAGGGCGTGCGATGCTCCAAATAATTGATTGAACCTGTTGCTCTAGCCATATTCTTAGTTTTTTTGATCCTTTAAAAGATTATGCGCAAAAATACTGATTATTAGTGAGATAAGCAATTATTTTGTGTTAACTTTGCTAACTCGCTCTAAATTGGACTTTGATTGAAAATCAAGAAGTTGGGCGTTTGCCTATATTATATAGGTAACAATATGGAAACGAGCGGACTTCTGCTCGTTTCTGTATTTTGCAATATGCAAAGAACGCCTTAATTCGGGGACAAAGATACGATATTTTTCTAAATATCCAATGATTTACAAGAGGAATTTTATGGAAATTAGAACTTTTGCGTAAAATCTGATGCTTACCAACACAATATGCATCCAAAAACAAACAGCAGGTATTCGGATATAGTTTATCCGAATACCTGTTGCCATAACGTTTTATTGCTGACGATGATTCTGACATCGGCTTTCATGTACTGTTGCAATATTGGGGTATTTTGTCCCTGTGTGCTCACAGAGGCTGTAGCCATAAAATAGTTGCCATCTTCCCTATGTATGAGCTTGGCATTATGGCTTATGATGTTGCAGTTATAAGATGCATTGTTGTTGCCCTCGAAAGAAACATGAGCCGTCCTTGGCTCATCGAAAAGATACAAATACTTGTATGGCACAAATACTTGCACTGTTCCTTGATTGATGACCTCACCATTAGCCTCTATGGATATAGGATAAGGTATCTTATAGAAAGCGACTGCGAGGGCGAGGACTATGGTGGTAATGATTATAGTCCCCAAGCTGACGAGGCGAGGAGGAACTTTGCCTATCACATTCCTCACCTTTTCGCTTCTTAATTCGATATTATCTATATTTTCCACTTTTCTATTTTATTAAATGTCTTTTTTGTGCATTTTCTATGATAAATGACTGCAAAGAATACTGTACATTATCAAATACACATGGTATTGGTCTGCCAGACTTCCTTGCCTCAAAATTTCTAATTATGCAAGGTCCCATACAGATAGGTAAAGCTTTGCAGTTTAAACAACGCTCATTATCGAATGTAGAATGCGCAAACAACTCGCTAAGAAGATAGTTGTTCCATTTTATTGTTCCATCGTCATTTAATCTACCAATAACCTTATCATCGCCATAATCTTGTGCCGTGCATTTAAACACACGACCATCATAATTTATTGCATATTGGTGCAGTTTATCTGCATAACAGCGAGTGTAATGATGTGGCTTATATGCCCAATAGCCAGAATCCAAACCGTTCTCATAGAAGATTTTCTTCACCTTTGCTAATTGTTGAATTTCTTTCTCTGTACAATTTATTTGCCAAACCTTCTGAAAATCTACACGAATATGCTTCTTGGTATTTTCACTAATAAGCGGTATGACATCTGTTATTCCAAACAAGGTCTTCTTATCATAATTGATTCTTAGTGTGATATGAACGTTTGGGATAATTTTTGGCAAAAGGTTCAAATTCTGTACAACTATATCAAAAGTTCCTTTGTTCGTATTTGTAAATTTGATGGTATCATGATGTTCTGCATTTCCATCTAAAGGAATTTGAAAACTTGTAAAATTCAAGCTTTGCATCTCAGACATCATATTTTCATTTAATAATGTTGCATTTGTGGTTACATGCTGGGTTAACACAACTCCTTGGGCAGTTGTGATTTCCTTTGCGTAAGAAGCAATAGGTTTCATAACTTCTTTATAATACATCAAAGGTTCACCCCCAAACCAATCAAGGTGTAATGCTGGGATACGAACTTTATTCACAAGATAATCAATGTGCTTTTTTAATGAGTTTACTATATGTTGTGACATTCCACCATGATGTATGGCTTGGGCATATTCTGTTGAACAATACCAGCATTTTAAATTACAATCCAATGTAGGGTTTATTGTAAGGTGGTATGAGCGATTTTCGTACACACAAAGTTTATTGTTGAACTTTACAAGCTCTTTCTCATCATAATTGTCAATGATAAAACCTGCTTTTTTCATCTCGGAATATAGTAATGGATATTCCTCCGAAAAAGCAGCTAAATTATTGAGTAAAGGCTCTATTACCGAATACTCTTCATTTGTAAAAGCAATCAAAGAGTCAGACATTGTGTTATAAAGGAGGGAGTAACCCTCAAAAGGTACACTTATATTGTAAAAACTAATCTTATCCATATTTCTATATGTTAAAAGTAGGCTATGTGAAGTACACACATAGCCTACAAGTTTAAAACTATGCCTGACAAGTGTCACAAGCATTTTGAGAAAGGCAACCACAGCCAGCCAAACATTCGTCTATTGGCTGTTGGAACTTGTCATTCAGAACAACACCTCCAAGAATATTGGAAAGTGCGCCATTACTTAAACGAGAAAGAATGGCTTTTTCATCTAACTTTTTTACCTGTTTCATAATTGTTTTGCCTTATAATACACTATTCAACTCTTAATAAAGAGCTATTTATACTTTTACTAATATCTTTTTCTACTTTTTTCGTCTTCCATCCAAAGTCTAGAGAATAGGCTATTTTGATATTGGCATACTGCGATGCCGTTTGGTCTTTGATGCTCTTGGTATAGCTGTAGATTGGCAAGTCAAGCCAATAATGCTTTTCTTGTTTTTTGAAAGGTGATACTACTTGCATCTCCACGTACAGGTTGCCCTTGCTATAAGAACAACTCATGCCGTAATCAACAGGCGTCTTGCTGACTACCATCGTACTTTCATTCAATGTCTTCTTACCGAAATGTAAGTATGGCTTGATGGCAAAGTCACCAACAAACATATTCACGCCAAGGTTACCTGTCAAGTTGTTGTTAAACTTTTCCCAACAGTTCTTGACCCTTCCATGGTTATATCTTATATCTCCCGATAGGCTGGCAAACTTAGCTAGCTTATATTGTAAAGCCAGAATCGCAGAGTAATATTGCGAATTGCCATCATTGGAGTAGGTCTTGATAACTTTCTCATTGCTCTCATCTAAATAGTAACTATCCGTAACAGGGTGGAAGTTATAACGGAATTGTCCGATGGCAGAAACATTGAGTTTGCCGAACCGCCCAATATAATATAAATAAGTGTTGAGGTCATGCGACTTCTTCAAGTCAGACGAGCCCAATTGTGCCATGTGGGAGTTGATGTTTATCATCGCTCTGTTGATGACATCCATGCCATGGTTGGAATTGGCAAGATTGAGTGACCACATCAGCATTCCATTCTTAATTTGGTATTGAGCGGTCGTGTTGAGGCGAGGGGATAATTGACTAAAGCGACTGTCCCCATGCAAGCGGTATAGTAGCCAATCCAAGCCTATTCGTGTTTTCAAGCTCAACTTCTTGGTTGGCTTGAAATTATAGGAGAAGAATGCCAAGGTCTCGCCTTTCCATAGGTGTTGCCACAAGTCGCAATTGCCAGAATAATCAGCATCCCAGATGTCATGATAGTGATATGCTTCGATGGTCATGGAATGCTTTTTCGCAAAATAGTTGTAGATGGCAGATAACTGGAACGATATAGCCTTCTCGTCCTCATCCGTTCTTGCCTCATAAGGAGATTCTTGGTAGAGACGATTGTAGGAGTTGGCGGAATATTTTCCATGAACACCTAATGTGAGTGATTGGTTGTTGCCCAAAGGTAAGTTTGCGTTCAAATCAATCTTGGGTGACAAGCTCTTCTTCTGCATGTTTGAGAAGAAATCTGTCAAATTGTTCTCTTGGGCATAACCTGTAGAGATGTTTCTTGGCGTGGCAATATTCACAAGCGTAAACTTGCCGACCCAATATCTCTGTCCCTTTTGGTCTTGATAGCGGAACTGCATGTATTCCTGATGGTTTCGAGAAGAAATCTTGTCATAAGTGATGCGGTCTATTTCCGATTGAGGAAAGAGATATTGTTCATGATTCCAAGTCTCAGTGTTATTGACATGCTCATAGTTCTCGCCAGCAAACAGTGTGTAAGTGCTCCTGCCTTTCACATAGTTTGCTGCGACATTGTAATCACCATGGGCATAGCCAAGTGTTTGCTGACCATCCACCTGAACATATCCACCATACCGATATTGCTTGGAAACAAAGTTGATGGCAAGTTTGTCCTTGGCATATTTTCCCGAAGGAGAATCATAATACTCTATTTTTTCGATGTCACGAGGTCTGAGCATTTGGATTTCCTTGATGTCGCATTCTTGACCGTTCAGGTACAAGGTGGCATGAAGTCCCATCACATCCACCTGCTTTGACTTTGAGTCTATCATCAGTCCAGGAATATTCAGATTCTCCAATACCCCGAAACCACTTACAGCATGTTTCCGCTGTTGACTATTGGGATAAATCACAAGGTGGTCGCCTATGCGACTGATATTTGAGGCAGACACGACAACATCTTGTAATACTTTAGAAGAGACTATAGTATCCTTTCCGATATTCTGAGCGAATATTGGAGAAAAAATCATAAGTAATCCACAAGATAAAACTATAGTCTTCATACGCAATATGTTTTTATATTCACTTTTTCTGTGGCAAAAACACCTATTTTTCTTCAAAACATCAGCATTTGTGTCGTTAAATAAGTATAATTGCATCAATTTCCCAATTCCAATTGGTTCTTTACCAGATTATAGTATGCTCCTCGCTTGGCTGTCAGTGATTCATGATTGCCAACCTCAACCACCTTTCCATGGTCGATAACTATGATTTGGTCGGCATTCTTCACCGTACTCAATCGATGCGCCACAATGACCACGGTCTTGCCCTTATAGAACTTATCCAAGTTCTCAACGATGCTTCTCTCGTTGTTGGCATCGAGCGAGTTGGTCGCCTCGTCAAGGAAGATGTAGTCGGGATTCTTATACACCGCCCTTGCTATCAAGATACGCTGTTTCTGTCCTTGGCTCAGTCCCACGCCATCACGCCCAATCTTGGTGTTGAACTTCAGCGGCAAAGCCATCACGTAATCCTTGATGCAAGCTATCTCGGCAGCTTTCAACAACCTTTCCTTATCTATATCGCCATCATCAACAGCAATATTTCTTGCGATACTCTCCGAGAAGATAACACCATCCTGCATGACAACACCACATTGTCTGCGCCACCACTTTTTGTTGAGTTTGTTGATGTCAGTATTTCCAATGTTGATTGTTCCCTCCAAGACAGGATAATAACCAAGTATCAAACGGATGAGGGTGGTCTTTCCACTGCCAGATGCGCCAACGATGGCTGTTACCTTACCTTGCGGAATGTGAATGCCCACATCGTCTATGGTTTTGCGCAAAGCATGTGGGTCATACTTGAACATGATATTCTTAATGTCAATGCCCTCGCTCTTGTCCTCGATGGAAGTCTGCAATCCTTCCTTTCCGTTCTCATCATCCATCTGGTGAATCTCGTTGATACGTTCCAAGCTAATCTTCACATCTTGCAGAGAATAGAAGAAGTTCATCAGTTGCTCCACTGGTGAGTTGAGCTGTCCGATGATGTATTGCACGGCAAGCATCATACCGAGTGTCATTTGCCCATGAATCACGGCGGTTGCAGCGACTACCGTAATGATGATGTTCTTCACCTCGTTAATAAAGATGCTTCCTGCCTCCTGAGTCTGTTGGAGTTTGAGCGACTTCATCTGCACGCCGAACAAGTCAGCTTGTGTGTCCTCCCATTCCCATCTTCTGCGTTGCTCACAACCCTGTAATTTGATTTCCTGCATAGAAGTGATAAATTCATAAGTCTTGTTATTATTGATGGCTTGCTGCTCAAACAGTTCATAATCAAGAACCTTTCTCCGTTTCAAAAACAAGGTCATCCATACACCATAGAGGATGCTTCCCAACAAGAAGATGACAAACACCAATTTGTTGTAGAAGAACAGAACCAATGAGAACACCACAAAGGTGAATATTACAAAAGTTATGTTGAGAGTCTGCTGTGTCAAGAAAGTATTTACTCGACTATGGTCGTTCATTCTCTGCATCAAGTCGCCCATGAGTTTCGTGTCAAAGAAAGACATCGGCAACTTCAATAGCTTGATGAAGAAGTCGCTCACCAACGATATGTTGATGCGCAGTGATATGTGGAGCAACAGCCATCTGCGGATAAAGTCAATAGCCGTTCTACTGATTGTGAGCATTAACTGTCCCAACAGTATAAGCCAAACGAATCCTATGTTTTGGTTCTTGATACCAACATCCACGATGGATTGGGTAAGGAATGGCAAGACAAGTTGCAAGAGACTACCGACAAATAGCCCCAATAATAACATAATGTACAAATACCTATATTTCAATATGTATTTCCACAAAACATGCTTGGATTTGTTTGAGTGATATTTGTCTATATGAAAGTTTTCCAGCTTTTCTGTAGGAGTCAGCAATAACACAGTCCCCCTCGTTCCTTGCTGTTCTGTACTAATCCAATGTCTACAAAAGTCTTCGAAAGTTAATTTTAGCAATCCTTTTCCTGGGTCTGCAATGCAAAAAACTTCTTTTTTACTAATCTTAAATAATACAACAAAGTGGTTCTGGTTCCAATGTAAAATACAAGGCATTTGTGCTTCTTTCAATTGTTCAACAGTATACAATTGCCCTTGGCAATTGAAACCAATTTCATTTGCAGCCTCTGTAATAGCAAACATTGAGACGCCATTTTTCCCTATATGTAACATTTGTGAAACATATTCTAAGGAACACTTGACACCATATGAATTGACAATCATTGCCAAACATGCAGCACCACACTGCATGCCATCGTGTTGCTTTATGAAATGTATTTTATTCATTCTTTATATCGTTAGTTTTACCGAGCAGACACACTCCCTTCCCCTCAGTTGATAATTATATGTGAAAGTGTTGACGGAATTGTAGATGGTGTAGCCATATTGATGTTGGTTCAGAATGTTTCTGATGTCAAGGGATACCTTTACCGCTTTTTTTCGATAAGACAAGCCCATATCCAATAGAGCCATCGTCTTGGTCACATCTTTCGTCAACTCATTTTTTACAATATCTGTAGATGTGTCAAATACGAAGCCATCAAAGGGCATGATTTTCAAAGAAACCTTGTGCTGTTGGCTCAGATAGCTGTCGTTTTGATAAGCAGCATAAAGATAAGTCTTGGCAAACATACCATTGTAATCCAACTCTACGTATTTGCAAGGTTGCGATGTCAGATAAGGAGAGAACGTCAAGCTCTTCCATGTATATTTCTGTTGATAACCATTCTGCAAGGTCATTTGCCGTCTCCACTGATAGCCACCGTTCAAGGAAATCTTGGTCTTGATGGACTCTATGAATTTGGTAATGCCTACTTGCCCTATGAGACTTTTTGCTGTGTTTGGGGCATATATCTTCGACATGGTTACGAGCGTATTGCTTGCATCCTGGCTTGCCAGAATGTTGCTTCTCTCTTGATTATACAGAATATCAGCATTGAAGAACCACATTTTTAGCGGTATCTTATAGTCGTAATGCAACGAGGCGTTCAAACTCTTGTTATCCGCCAAGATGCCCGAACCCATCTTCATGGAAGTATCATCGATTCGGACAGGAGATTTCAAGAAATCCAAGATGTCTCCGAATGTACGGGCGTAGAATATGTTGGTACGAAGCACTGAGCGAGAAGTGAGCTTATAGTTGCAATACATACTTGGGCAAACAGAAAAATACCAAGAGCCAGAAGAAGATGCAATCATGTGGTCTCTGTGAGCTATATAGTCCATGCGCACAGGCACTTCCAAACGTAAGACATATCTGTATTGAAAATGCGAATATTCATATTGTGGAGCCAATGCCACTCTGAGATTTTGCATACTCACATCGTTGTTTTCATCCATAGGATGTAAAGTCGTCTGTACTTTATCCATGTAATAGTTCAGTAATATCGGCAAATAGATACGTGAATTACGATGCTTCTTAGACAGAGAGAGTGTGTTCTCTGTGCGGAAACTTTGCCCATTGGCATTCTGTACAACAGCATCTTTCGTTTCTTTGTCAAGAGCTACCTTTCCCATGGGAGAACCTTGGTATGAGACAACCGACGTCAACGACCATCGCAAGTCCTTGTGATGCCATAATGTAGAAAACTTGTTGTTCAGAAAGAACTCTCGCATGGTCTGCTTCTGGTTAAAGAGCGTGCCATTTTCCCTTGTCGGCAACTCTGATGTCAAGAAAGAGCCAACGCCCGACAAAGTGTTGACGAGATAAGTCTTGTCTGAGTTGTCTTTGTATTCCAACTGAATGCTTGGGCGATGCACAGATGACAGAGGTGAATATGCTTGTGAGATAACGATATTGTTTTCCGCATCGGTATAGCTTCTAGTCAAGCTATAGTCATATTGACTTTTCGCATAGCTATATCCGACATTTCCCTTAAGGGTAACATCCTTTCTAATCTTCCTCAATATGTTGAACGACAACAAGCGGTCAGTTGGTGAGGCATACCTATCCACCTCAATGGGAGGAGTGGAAGCGGAAATGTTTCCCAGCAAACTTGACACTGTAGATACAGTTTCCTTGCTATCGAAATGGTTCGTTCCTTCATTCAATGCGAACTGACTGATGTTGCCTGCTTTCAGCGAAGCCAACATTTGGAAGTTTGACTTGAAGAGCATTCCCGCACCATTCACTTCGTACAAGGCATGTTTGCCTGTCCCAAACGAAACACCATAAGAACCAACAGGTTTCAGCTTAGCCTTGTTGCTCATATTCACATTGATAGCCACGTTGTCGGAAAAGACATCCTTGTCGGCTTTTATCGCCTGATGGTTGCTGAGCACTTGGACGGAGTTGACAAAGGATGCCGGTATGTTGGTTGTGGCAATGTTGTATCTTCCTCCTAGCAAGTCCATGCCATTGATATAAAAGTTGGAAATCTCCTTGCCCAGGTATTTGATGGAACCTTTATCCCCAACTTCGATACCAGGCAGTTTCTTCATGGCATCCTTCAGCGTATAGTCGTTCTTCCCTATGTATGAGGCTAAGTTGTAAGACAAGGTATCGCCTCGCTGATAGATGGCAGGGGCTTTTACTACGACTTCCTTGAGGGCTGTCGTCTTCTCCTTCAGATTGAAGTTACACACTTGCGAGAGATTATTGATTTCTCTTTTGGCTTTCTCATATCCGATGGCTTCGGCTGTAATGATTATCTGCTTGGCATCGGTCTTGAAAGTTATCTTGTAAGAACCATTTTCTGTTGTTCTCGTAAAGCCAAGGGTTGCCGTGTTGGCATTCACCCTGACGATGACACCTTCCAAGTTTGTGCCTGTGGTATCACGCACCACTCCTGTAACCACACTTTGTGCAAAAGTGCAGTTACATAAGCAAGCCAATATCATCAAAAGCAAGAATCTTCTCATATACAAAAATCTCCTTTGTTTACTTTAATTCGAGAGGAACATATCCGTTAGGGCGCATTCTCAGCACCACACCGTTGACCAAGGCGCTATGCCCACCATCCTCATACTTCTCGATGGTCATCTCACTGATGGATTCAGCAGGTATGTTGCCCATCGGGTTTTGCTCAAACTTGTTCTTCGACTTGACGAATTGTTCTCTTGAAGTCTTGATGGCATTGGCGTATGGCTTCAAGTTCATGGGAGTACACGACTTGCGGAAAGTGATTGCCTTGAATTGATGTATGCCTTCTGCATCCTTTGCTGCCAATACCAAGCCAGGCAGACCGCAAAGTTTCCAAGGACCAAAAGACACAGGTATCTCAGTGGAATACCATACCGTCCAAGTTCTTCCGCCATATTCTCCCACCGCCTTTTGGCAAGTATATCCACAGACGGTGTCTGTCTCCTCGGCAAAATTCCAACTAATCGGTGAGCCACTCTCCGTATAGCTGTAGTAATTAGGCGTAATGACACTATAAACGGTCAACTTACCCTTTGGCACATTTTGAGAGACTGCCTGGTCGAAGAACATATCGTTTCTCATTTCTTGTATCTTTAACTTCAGAATGTCAGACTCAGGAGCTTTACAGGCAATGGCAGAGTCAGCTCGGAATGCAGTGTAATCGGAAAACATGGCTACGTTTCTGCCGATTTGCAAAATGGTAGAAGTTACATCCGAAGAACCTTTGCCATTCTTTACTTGATACTCGTAGATACATTCGTATTCATCTACGGAAGTTGAACTGTTTTGTCCCATTATAGTAGGTGTCATACCTAAAAACAAAATAAGTGAAGTTAGTCTTATTATTTTCATATCTAAAAGTTTATTATGTCCATAAAATTAAATCCTTTTGGCAAGAAGTGTCCATTAAGCATAAATGAAGGGGTGGAGTGAATGTTATTATTCACACACCATTCTTTTTGTCTATCAATAAGTTGGTCTATAGACTTACGTTCTATATTTTTCGTACAGAATTTTTCCTCAAATAGCTTTTGGTCATAAACTCCAATTTCATACCAATTTTGAATAACATACATTGCCTTATTGGGATTCTGTAATATTGCAGAAACTAAAAGCTCCAATTTTTCATGCTGCTCTTTTGTCCAATATACAAAAAACACATGTACTTTGATGGAATTACTTAAAGCCATAGCATTATACATGTTCAAGAAATCTAAAGCACAAGGAGCACATGTTGGATTCAATACAGCAACAAGATGCTTATGCGCATTTGTCTCTCCCCAATTAATACTATCCAAACATTGTGATATAGAATCTATATTTTGCGGGAAAGTATTTAACATCAATAAATATTGTTCTTTTAGATAATTATTACTTCTTCTAATATTTTCAGTTTGTACACACTTTCCCAATATATCTTTTGAATATTTTAACGAAAATGACAAATATACAATAAAAAGAAGAACACAACACATAACATCCCTAATATCAGAGTTCGAAAAATGCACATTTCCAAAATCTAAAGTACATATATTGAATACATTTAATGCAAATATATCTGTTAGCAAACATAAGCATATAGGGCAAAATTTCTTCACCACGAAGATTTGTGTCCACAAACTCCAGGCAACAACAGGTATTGCTGATGCCCAAAATAAAGTTGTAAATAATGTTGAAAGTTTAAAAAATACTATTAATGAGAAAAAGGTAGCAAAATATGCTGCACACATATCAGCCAAGTCTATTATACCACCCAACCGATATTCTATATTACAATCAAAATGATGACTATTTGTGCATATTTTCTTAGCAATGTTTTTGCCTACATGCTGAGCCATAATGCAGTAAGTGAGAAATCCTCCGATTCCACATCCTAAAAGATTCATGCAAATTGAAAAAATATTCTCATTTGCCAAAACAGAAAACACACACAATACCAATAAGCCACCATAGCCCAATATTATATAAAGAGTTTGCAGTCTTTCCTCCTTTCTATGATTTTCATATTGAGGTTCACCACTATATTGTGTTTTCTCAAAGGCAAGAAAAGTACCATCCCACTTCTCAAAGAATGCATCTTTCTCTATATATGTATATTCATCTGTATATAGCTTATATATGTTTTCTTTGCAATTTTCAACAACTACAAAAGCATCATCTAGTCTTGTGAGAAATGGAAGAATCTCATTTCCAAAAGTTTCCGTATTGGTATTTTTCCCTGCTTGTGTATCAATGCCATAAAGTCTAAGCATATTTGAAAATCCCAACAAATTAGTATTGTTAGGACCTTCCATGTAAATTTTACGTAAAAAAGTACTTGTAAATTTTACATTTAAAAGAAATAAAATATGCTTTAATACATCCATGATTTTCTGTATTTAAATGTTTGTTGCTATTTACCAAAGTGATACTTACAGTTGTAGAATGCCGTGGAATCAACATTGGGAGCTGATGAAAAATTCACTATTTCTAAATCCCAACAATTGGCAAATGCTTGATGACTGATTTTTTCAAGACTTTTGGGAAAATCCACACATTTTAGTTTAATACAACGAGCAAATGCAAAATGCTCAATGACCTTGAGATTTTTGGGAAACACTATTCTTTCTATGTTTTTGCAGCCAGAAAAACATCTATCATTAATGACTTCCATATTATTTTTGAAAATCAGAGTTGTGATACCTTCACAGCAAGTAAATGCTTGTCTTCCAATCTTTATGACAGATTGCGGTATGATAGATATAGAGACTTTGTTGCAATCCCAAAATGCCCACTCTCCTATTTCTGTTAAACTATCTGGTAAGGAAGCCAAAAGTAATTTTCTATCCATATTAAATGCACTATTACCAATATAAGTTACAGACTGGGGTATCTTTACCTGTTCTAACTTTTCACAAGTGTTAAAAGCCCTCTTCTCTATAATTTTTAATTGTGCTGGCAATATAACTTTTTTTATATGATTGTTCTTCTCAAAAGCCATCTCACCTATAATCTTGACTTTCTTTAGTTCTTTATGGCTGTTGAAATCTATGACAGAATCCTTTCCTAACCATTGCTTTAGACATAACCCATTAGGAGTTTCTGACAATGTGTACTTTTTCCCATACGAAACAGAATGAGCCAATATGAGCAAAAATAGAAAAATGAGTCTAAGCATATTACGAAATTTAAAAATTAAGAAGAAAGTTCTGAGTCGGAACTCAGAACTTTCAACATTACTTAAGACCACCATATTCTAAACATTCCTCAACACTAGAAACCACTTTCGTGTGTACAGAACCGTCACTTTCATGAACTGTACAAGGGAAGCTTTGTGTTGCTACCGCTGTACCACCACAAATGGAACGCATATCTGCATTTTCCATTGTAAGTACTTTCTCTCCATTTTTAAAACTTATAATCATAATCTTCTGTTTTAAAATTAAACAAACTGTTAACTGCCTAGGATTCTACGTGTCTTAGAAGTTACGCCTTTTTACCAGACGGGGCTGTTTTGACCTTGCGCAAGGTACTAGGAATAGTTGCATCAAAATGAAAGCAAACTGCAATTATTTGCCTCATTTTGTATTCCGAGTGCAAAGGTATAAATACTTTTTGAAACAAAGTAATTTTCAGAGAATATTTAAACTACATTATACT
This sequence comes from Segatella copri, assembly GCF_003465495.1. GTDB lineage: Bacteria > Bacteroidota > Bacteroidia > Bacteroidales > Bacteroidaceae > Prevotella > Prevotella copri_G. The sequence continues at coordinate 55,070 of NZ_QSAV01000023.1, forward strand.
ATGTTGTACGTGATTACACTTTGCATAATAATACAAAAATAACGTTTTCATTTACTTTTCTTACTGTTTATCTGCATTTTTATCCTATTTGATTCATCAATAAGTTGTCTTACTATACTATCTTTATATGATGCTATCTCAACCATTTTGTGGTAGTGATAGACGGAATCTTCATACACATCAACTTGGGTTCTTAATTTATCAATTATGTCTTCGTCTCGTTGGACATTGAAATGTTTTTCGATGTAGCGAATGTTCGGGTCGTTAGATGGAAGCACCATCTTCAATGCCCTATATTTCAAGTCTGCCTCCTCCCAATCTTGGTGCTCTCGCCATTGGGTGAGATTGCCCCAAATGGAGAGGACAAGAGACAGAGCCAAGCTACCAATGAAAAGAAGAACTTTCTTTGAAGTAGGCTCAAAGCGATGGGTTACAACTTTCTTTTGAGGTGAATTGTTCAACACTTCAAGTTTATCTTGCAATGTCTTTGAGAAAACATCATTCCCTTGTCTCATCTGCTTGACTGCATCAACCAAGAACTTGCTTCGCTGCTCATTTTTGCCAAGTTCAACCTTAATAAGGTCAGCAAAAACGATAATGGCATCTCTTTATTTGGATATTTTACCTCTGACTTC
>NZ_QSAV01000024.1:0-611 GCF_003465495.1 Segatella copri
GATATAGAAATCTACCATAGTCTTGTTTCTAAGACTCAGTTCTTTATTACTTAGCGACTGGTGTGCTTTTAACATCATGCAGTCTTTGGCATCAATATCAATGAGGCCAATACCCATGATTTCGAGACCATGTTTAACAGACTGTGCACATCCCGACCAAAAACGACCGATATGTGGAGTCTTCTTGCCAGCTTTGCTGATGTAGCTGGGATCAATGGCAATAGCCCATCTTCCCTGTTTACCAAAGAAGCGCTTGGCAAGTGAGACATTAAGTTTGAGCCAGTCAATGCTTTTCGACTTTTTTAAGCCGAATGCGTTGCGATAGGTTTGCTCAACATGCGAGCCATACCTCCCCATTTGGGTGAAATTTATCTTTCTTGGTATTACCATGAACAAAATTATCACCTCGATGAGTATTTTCTCGAAACTTTTTGTTAACTTTGCAGCCGAATCTTCAACTGCATCTTTAAAGATATCCATATATTGGTCAAGTCCTGTATTCATATAATTTTGCGTTTGTCGTGATTTGCAAAGTTACTGAAAATCAGCGACTTGACCAACTTTTTATAGTTAAGTTTTCATAAGCATTTCTTAATATAAGTTATTGATTT
>NZ_QSAV01000024.1:621-54412 GCF_003465495.1 Segatella copri
TCATAAGCATTTCTTAATATAAGTTATTGATTTTCAGACGATTAAATATTAATTTAACGCAGTATTGATATAAATAACTAGGAGTATAAAAAACATAAGCAAATGACGAACAAGCATTATAAAGGAAATGAAATGATAAGGAGACTGGTGATAGGTGCCGATTTCGTTATTCTCAACATCGTACTGTTGTTCTATACCCAATATGGTCAAGAACTCATACCCGCGTATTTCGACAAAGCAACAAAGATTACCTTTTTTGTTGCTAATGCAGCCTTGTTCCTAGGCGAATACTTCTATTCCACCATCATTCATGTCAGAAAGATCGGGTTCCTGCAGGTTACAAGGCGTACTTTATATCTGGCTGCAGCAACAACATTCTGTTTCTTTACATTCTCAAGACTACTCGGTCACGGGGGAAAGATGTTCTCCTTCAGCATTATCTTCGGCATAACATTCTATCTGTCTCTCATCATAAGCCGACTCTGCGAGCTCAAATTACTAAAGTATTTCCGCTCTAAGGGCTGCAACTCACGCACCGTCGTCTTTGTAGGTAACGATCCTGCCGTGAGCGAGATGTACAAGACGATGACAGAAGATCCCTCGGCAGGTTATATAGTAAAAGGATATTATGCAGATGAAGACATCACTGATAATCCGGAAGGGTTGAAAAGAATAGGAAACATGAAACAGCTCAAAGAGATTATCTCTTCTACCATGAATGATACCATCAATGGTGAACCTTCCAGTATTGACGAGGTTTTCTGCTGCCTGTCGCATAAAGATCCTGAAATCATCAATATCATGCACTTCTGTGATAAGAATGTGATACACTTCTACTACCTGCCACGTGTGTTTGGTGAGTACAAATTGCATCTTGATGCCCAGAATTTTATGGGAAGGACGGTATATTCAAACCGCATAGAACCCCTAACAAGCATGTCAAACCGCATTATCAAGCGTAGCTTCGACATCGTGGTGAGCGGGCTTGCATGTTTGTGCGTTCTACCATTCATTCCATTCATAGCTCTCATCATCAAGATTCAGAGTCCTGGTCCAATTTTCTTCAAGCAGGCAAGAACGGGTCTGAATGGTGATACCTTCTACTGTCTTAAATTCCGTTCCATGCATGTGAACAAGGATGCAGACAAGGCACAGGCAACAAAGAACGACCCACGTAAATTTGCTTTCGGCAACTTTATGAGAAAGACGAACATAGATGAGTTTCCTCAATTCTTCAATGTTCTTAAGGGAGACATGAGTATTGTGGGGCCGCGCCCTCACATGCTGCATCATACAGAGGTGTATGGAAGCCTGATAGATAAGTATATGGTTCGCCACTTCTCCAAGCCTGGTATCACAGGTTGGGCTCAGGTTACCGGGTTCCGTGGTGAGACCAAGGAGCTCTGGCAGATGGAGGAACGTATCCGCCGTGATATCTGGTATATAGAGAACTGGTCGTTCTGGCTTGATATCAAGATTATCTTCATGACAGCCAAGAGCATTATCTGCCCTGACAAGAATGCTTATTAGGAGTCTATAACTTATTAGAAGTCTATAAAAAGAAAAAAGAGGATGTGCCATAAGATTGGAAAATAGTTGGCGCACAACAGTTGGACACCGCATGCACATCAGCTGTTGTGCATGCGCATATCAGCTGTTATGCAAGCGCACAACAGCTGTTGTGCGACCGGAGATACTAACTGTCTCAACAACATATTCTATCTCTTCCAACAACATATACTAGATATACTAGCTCTTTCAACAACATATACTAGCTCTTCCAACAACATATCCTAGCTTTTCCAACAACATAACCTAGCTCTTCCAACAACATAACCTAGCTCTTCCAGCAACAAGAAGAGGGTGTATCATTAACTTATGACACACCCTCTTTTTAGGTATTCTCTTTACTTATTACTTAGATTACTTAGACGGAAGCCTGTTGAGCCAACAGGTAAGGTCATTCAACATTTGGTCGTGATACGGGAAGCCATGAGCGGCATCGCGGAACCCCCATCCATGTCCGGCAGTCGGATAGATGTGCATGGTACACTCGTTGCCAGCCTTGCTCATGGCAGAATAATAGGCTACGCCATTGGTTACAGGAGGAACAACCTTATCATCAAAAGACATCAGTATGATGGCACGAGGGGTAAGATTAGGACGAACAGCCTTGTCGTTAGACCACTCTTCTACCAGTTTCTTATTGGTATTACGCTCTTCACCCAAGAAATTCACACATGATCCCTTATGAGAGATACGCTCATCCATTGAAATCACCGGATAGAAAAGAATCGAGAAATCAGGTCGCACAGCCGCCTCAGCATGAGTACTGACGGAAGAAGCCAAATGACCACCGGCAGAAAAGCCCATGATACCAACATCTTCCTTGTTTATTCTCCATACTGCAGAACTGTCACGAACGGTACGCATCGCCTGATAGGCATCACTCAACGGAATATTGCGGTTTCCCTTAGGCATACGGTATTTCAAGACAAAGAAAGCGATACCCTGTTTGTTAAAATACTCAGCCCACTGATGTCCCTCATGATCCATTGCAAGATGAGAATACCCACCTCCAGGACAATCTACTACAGCTCTTCCTGAAGGATTCTTAGGAAGATAACAGGTGAGTTCACTCAGACCGTCGCTACTGTTCTTCAATACGAACTTGCGAGCGGTAGATTGAGCTGATGCTGTAATTGCTGTCAGCATCAGAAGAAAAGAAATCATTGTCTTTTTCATTTTTCTGTTTTGTTTTGTTGTTTATATCTTTATTCTGTTTTGCTAAGATAATGCAAAGATAGGCATTTTTTCGTTAACCCTATGTTATTTTTTCTTCTTTTTTTGGTGTTTTTGTTCCAATCGCTTTGATTATTGGTTCTTTTTTGCTATATTTGCAGAAAAATTGCTGTAAACGGCAATCGGAGAAAACATCTCTCTTCTGCCGCTGGCATTTATTTAGAAGTCTCACTTATAAAATATTGACATAGAATAATGAAGGATTTTTTCAAGAACGTGGCAGCCACTATCGTAGGACTGTTTGCCTTCGGGCTGATCATGACCATTCTGGGATTCATCTGTATCATCGGAATGGTGGCATCGAGCAACAGTAAACCGGCACTGAAAGACAATGCGGTGATGGTAATGAAACTACAAGGACAGATTGAAGACCGTACTGAAGACAACTGGCTCGGCGAACTGACAGGCGAGCAGTTTAACAACCTAGGCATGAACAGGATTCTCTCTTCTATCCGCAAGGCAAAGAATGAGGATAAAGTGAAGGGCATCTATCTGGAAACGGGTATCTTGGAGACAGATTATGCCACTTTGCAGGAAATCAGAAATGCACTTGCCGATTTCAAGAAGAGCGGCAAATGGATTATCGCATATGGTGATGCTCTCTCACAGGGTGGATATTATCTGGCTTCGGTTGCCAACAAGGTATATGTAAACCCAGAAGGCAATGTGGACTGGCATGGTATTGCATCGCAGCCACAATATATCAAAGATGTAGCAGCCAAGTTTGGCGTTCACTTTACGGTAGTGAAGGTAGGCAAATACAAAAGCTATACTGAAACATACACCGAAGACAAAATGTCGGATGCCAACAGAGAGCAGGTTTCACGCTATATCAGTGGACTCTGGCTACAGATGTTGGGAGATGTGAGCAAAAGCAGAAACATCAGCAAGGATTCACTGAACCGCTATGCTGACGGGCTGATGGTGTTTGATGATACCAAACTGCTGAAATCCCGAAAGATGGTAGATGGATTCTGCTATTATGATGAAATCAGAGACGTGGTAAAGAAACAGTTAGGACTGAAGGCTGACGAGACCATCAATCAGGTTGACTATAACGACGTAGATATGACTATAGACGACTCGAATCTGATGGGCGAAGAGATTGCCGTATACTACTGTCAGGGGTCCATTGTCAGGATGGAGACTCCTAGCATCTATGATTCAGAGCAACAGATAGTAAGTACAAAGGTCATCAAGGACCTTCAGGAACTTGCAGATAACAGTCAGGTAAAGGCCGTAGTTCTGCGTATCAATTCGGGCGGTGGAGATGCCTATGCTTCGGAACAGATCTGGAGAGCAGTTAAAGAATTAAATAAAAAGAAGCCGGTAGTGGTTTCGATGGGTGGTATGGCAGCATCGGGTGCTTATTATATGAGTATGGGTGCCCAGTATATCATGGCACAACCTACAACATTGACCGGCAGCATCGGTATCTTTGGAGCCCTGCCAGATTTCAGTGACCTGATGACAAAGAAGTTAGGCTTCAAGTATGATGAAGTGAAGACCAACCGCAACAGTACCTATGCCTCTGCAGGCATGTCACGCCCATGGAGTGCAGAAGAGATTGCCACCATGCAAAACTATGTGAACCGTGGATATAGCCTCTTCCGCAATCGTGTGGCTGAGGGCAGAAAAATGAGTACCGAACAGGTTGAGAAGATAGCTCAAGGAAGAGTATGGCTGGGTACAGACGCCAAGAAGATCAAGTTAATTGATGGATTCGGCGGCTTGAGCGACGCCATCGACAAGGCTGCAGAATTGGCTCATCTCAGCAGTTATCAGGCGGTAGAATATCCGGCATTGGCTGGATGGATGGAACAGTTGCTGGATATGGCGGGCGGAAACAAGGGAACCTACCTCGACGAACAGTTGCGTCTGGCATTGGGTGATCTCTACCAGCCATTCATCATGATACGCAATATGAAGGAGAAAGAGCCTATACAGGCTGCACTTCCTTACGTACTGAACATACAATAACATTTATAATAAGGTATGCGTACATTAATATATAGACATACCGAATTAAGAGAAAGGAAACAGACATGAGAACAGAAGGCGATCTTATCAAGATCAACGACTGGCTGCTACCACTGAGTTGGATTTATGGCGGCATGGTCAGATTTCGCAATTGGCTCTTCGATATCGGACTGAAAAAGAGTCAGTCATTCTCAATCCCGATCATTTCTGTGGGTAACATCACGGTGGGCGGATCGGGCAAGACTCCCCATGTGGAGTATCTGATACGCTTGTTGCACGACAAGGTTAAGATAGCTGTGCTATCACGTGGTTACAAAAGAAAGACCAGTGGCTATGTGCTGGCAGATAAAGATACGACAATGTCAGAGATTGGCGATGAACCCTTCCAGATGCACAGCAAGTTTGACGATATCTATGTAGCCGTAGACGCTAAGCGTGTGAGAGGAATCGAAAAGTTGCAGAATGAAGAACCGACCAAGGATGTAGATGTAGTATTACTGGATGATGCCTTTCAGCATCGCTATGTGAAGCCAGGTATCAACATTCTGCTGGTAGATTACCACCGTCTGATCATCTATGACAAGATGTTGCCGGCAGGAAGACTGAGAGAACCTCTAAGCGGTAAGAACCGTGCAGACATTGTGATTATCACTAAATGTCCAAAGGACCTGAAGCCAATGGAATTTCGAGTACTCACCAAGGCTATGGACCTTTACCCTTTCCAGAAGCTCTACTTCACCTGCATCAACTATGATACGCCAAAGGGAGTTTTCGAAGATCAGCAGATAGCCAAGGAGGAGTTGAAAAACTACCATGCTCTGCTGGTTACTGGTATCGCATCGCCTAAGCAGATGGAACACGACCTGAAGCCAATGGTCAAGAGTATGCAGTCGCTGAGTTTCGGTGATCACCATCGCTTCAAGAATAAAGACATCACACGCATCAACGAGGCGTTTGAACAGATGCCAGAACCCCGTCTGATTATCACGACAGAGAAAGATGCCGTGAGACTAAAAGAGACAGAGGGACTCTATGAAATAGTTAAGAAAAGCATATACGAACTGCCTATCAAGGTTAGTTTCATGCTGGAACAAGAAGATAATTTTAACGACAAAATCATTAGCTATGTACGAAAAAATTCAAGAAACAGCATCCTGGCTAAAAGAAAGGATGACAACAAGTCCGAAGACAGCAATCATACTGGGAACCGGTCTCGGACAATTAGCTTCAGAAATAACTGACAGTTATGAATTTCCATATAGTGAAATACCAAACTTCCCAGTATCTACCGTTCAAGGTCATGCAGGCAAACTGATTTTCGGTAAGTTAGGAGGTAAAGATATCATGGCTATGGAAGGAAGATTCCATTACTATGAAGGATATGACATGAAGGCTGTAACCTTCCCAGAACGTGTGATGTACGAGTTGGGCATTGAAACCCTCTTTGTTAGCAACGCTTCGGGCGGTATGAATCCGGAATTCCAGATTGGAGACCTGATGATTATCGATGATCACATCAACTTCTTCCCAGAACATCCATTGCGCGGAAAGAACTTCCCTACCGGTCCACGTTTCCCGGATATGCACGAAGCATACGACAAGAAACTCCGCGACCTTGCCGACGATATCGCTAAGGAGAAGGGAATTGATGCAAAGCATGGTGTATATGTTGGCGTTCAGGGACCTACCTTCGAGACACCGGCAGAGTATCGCATGTATCGTGTATTGGGTGGTGACGCTGTTGGTATGAGTACTGTACCTGAAGTGATTGTTGCCCGCCATTGCGGAATCAAGGTTTTCGGCATCAGCATCATCACCGATCTTGGCGGTTTCGATGTACCTGTAGAAGTCAGTCATGAGGAAGTGCAGATTGCAGCCAATGCCGCACAGCCTAAGATGACAGAGATTATGCGAGAAATCATCCGCAGATCTTAAGTATAAATTATAAACTATTATTTATTTTGGATATCTCAAAGTTAGGTGAATTCGGTCTTATAAACCATCTCACCAAAGGTTATGAAAAGAAAAACGAGTCTACAGTTTATGGTGTAGGCGACGATTGTGCCGTGATGCATTATCCTGACAAGGAGGTGCTCATGACTACAGATATGCTGATGGAGGGCGTACATTTCGACCTTACCTATATTGACATGGTTCACTTGGGTTACAAGAGTGCAATGGTAAACATCAGTGATATCTTTGCTATGAACGGAACCCCACGTCAGATGGTAGTAAGCATAGCATTGAGTAAACGATTCAAAGTAGAAGACATTGATGAATTCTATAAGGGTCTTCGAATGGCATGCGACAAATGGGGAGTAGATATCGTAGGAGGTGATACTACCTCTTCTCTCACCGGTTTAGCCATCAGTATTACTTGTATCGGAGAAGCAGCAAAAGAAGAAATCGTATACCGCAACGGAGCCAAGGAAACAGACCTGATCTGTGTGTCGGGCGACTTGGGCGGTGCCTATATGGGACTTCAACTGCTGGAACGCGAAAAGGCTGTATACTACGGACAGATAGAAGATATCCGAAAGAAGATGGCTGAGGCTAAAGCAAATGGTGATAACGAGAAACTGGCTCTTCTGAACAGAGACTTAGAGAATATGCGCAACTTCCAGCCAGATTTCGCCGGCAAGGAATATCTCTTGGAAAGACAACTGCAGCCTGAGGCACGCGGAGATGTGATAGCACAACTGCGTGAGGCAGGTATCCGTCCTACCGCCATGATGGATGTGAGCGATGGTCTGAGCAGTGAATTGATGCATATCTGCGAACAGAGTCATTGCGGATGCAGAGTATATGAGAAGAACATACCTATCGACTACCAGACAGCCGTGCAGGCAGAAGAATTCAATATGAACCTTACCACCTGTGCTATGAATGGTGGCGAAGATTATGAACTTCTCTTTACCGTACCTATCGGTGACCACGAGAAGATTGAGACTATGGAGGGTGTAAGGCAGATTGGCTACATCACCAAAGAAAATCTGGGCAAGTTCCTCATTACCAGAGACGGACAGGAATTTGAACTGAAAGCACAAGGTTGGAATCCGCTGAAAGATTAATTTCAAGCAAGGGGATATTTAGTTAATAAACATTAAGCAAGAGAAAATATTTCGTTTTCTCTTGCTCAATTAAAATATTTATTGTACCTTTGCAACCGCAAAAAGCAAGATGGTGCCATAGCTCAGTTGGTAGAGCAAAGGACTGAAAATCCTTGTGTCCCCGGTTCGATTCCTGGTGGTACCACTCCTCCTTTCATAAAAGGCGGTTACTAACTGTGGTTAGGGCCGTCTTTTTTTTATATCCATACCTTAAGGTAACAGATATTACAAACAAGACAAAGTATAGAATTTATTAAACAAACTAAACTTAAAAAGCTTATGAAGAAGATTTTAATAGCTTTATTGGTCTGTTTCTCATTTGTGACAGCCAATGCCAAAGATTACAGTAAGTATTATCAGAACTTACCAGTTCAGATGCAGCAACCAACATTGCCTAGCATCCCAGACAATCATGTCAGTATCTTAGAATGTGGCGGTAATGGTGACGGACTCACCATGAATACCCAGGCATTTGCCAAAGCCATCAGCAAACTGAACAAGATGGGCGGCGGTCATCTTAATGTGCCAGCAGGTATCTACCTCACCGGTCTCATCTCACTGAAGGACAATATTGACCTGCATCTGGAAAAGAATGCCATCATCGTTCTTTCAGAAGACAAGAACGACCATTTCAAGATAGACAAGACCACAGGAAAGAAAGAAAGCCGTGCTACTCCAGCCATCAATGCCAGCAAGAGAAAAAATATTTCTATCACAGGCGAGGGCACCATTGACGGAAACGGAGAATGGTGGAGACCGGTAAAGCGCAGTAAGGTTAGTGACGTAGAATGGAAAGAATTCCAGGCTATGGGCGGAACACTGAATGAGAAGGGTGACATCTGGTATCCATTCAATCTGAAACATCAACCTAACGTGGCAGAGAATATGGATACACAGGAGAAAACCCGAACACACATGATCAGATTCACCAGTTGCGAGAATGTACTCGTACAGGGTGTTACACTTCTGAACAGTCCTAAGTTTCACATCATCCCTACCCGATGCAAGAATGTAATTATCGACGGAATCACCGTAAAATGTCCTTGGAATGCCCAGAACGGTGATGCGATTGATATCTCCAGCTGTAAGGATGTACTCATCGTAAACAATGTGATTGATGCTGGTGATGATGGTATCTGCATGAAGGGTGGCGCCGGCGCAGCAGGTGTGGCAGCAGGTCCTTGTGAAAACATCAATATCCAGGACAACACCGTATACCATGCCCATGGAGGTTTTGTTATCGGCAGCGAGTTCTCTGGCGGCATGAAGAATATTGTTGTTCGCAACAATACTTTCCTGGGAACAGATACCGGTTTACGCTTTAAAAGTGCAGTGAAGAGAGGCGGAACATCAGAGAACATCTATATCGACCATATCTACATGACCGATATCAAGGATGCAGCCATCACCTTTGAGACCACCTATTTTGACAACCACGTAGGTGCCAAGAAACAAACCGCTCCTATAAAACAGGAATTCCTGCCAAACTTTCAGGATATCCACATGAGCAACATCTACGTACGAGGTTGCGAAACAGGTATTGAAGCACATGGTGCAGAAGGTATGGTACACGATATCACCATCAAGAACTCCAATATCTTCTACACCAAGGAAGCCAAGAATATCGATGCTGCCTGCAAAATTCTGTTGGAAAACGTACGTTTTGAAAGTTTCGCAAAGTAAATTTTCTACTCAACATATTCAAGAAGTCTACTTGACAACAGTAAGCGTATGATCGCAAACCGTGAAATGAATATCAAGACCCTCATAAGGCATTCCATAGACCTTATGAGGGTCTTTCTGGTAATGCGGACGGGGATCTTGGGCAAGTACCTCTTTCAATATTTCAATCTTTTCTGCATTCAATCCCTGCAGACGCAGATGTCTGTCTACATCTTCAGAAATCTCTACATCAAGTTTCTGCCATTTGCGGTCATCAACAAAACCGCTCCTTGCCCCAGGATGAGAATCGGCATACACCACATACGGCTTGATGTCAAATATCGGTGTCTTGTCCATAAGATCAGCTCCCTTAACATGAATGACAGGACCATGAGGAGTCTCCCATTCGATATGAGAAATTTTTACCGATGAAAGACCTATATTATTGGGACGGAAAGGACTTCGAGTGGCAAAGACACCCACTTTCTCATTGCCTCCCAACACAGGAGGACGAACAACCGGACTGTGCGCTTTGTGCCTATTGGCAGAAAATTCCCAAATCAGCCAAAGATAATCAAAGCCCTCCATGCCACGCAGCGCATCAGGGTTACGAAATTCGGGTTCAAAAACAATCTGTCCTTCCAGTTCTGCTACCAATCCAGCCTGTTTGGGTATACCAAACTTACTACTGAAGGGAGAACGAAAATATGCTATTGGTTTTATCTCCATATTTACTAATTATTACACCTTAATTATATATAAGACGAAAAAAGGCATGAATTATTTTGCCGTATGCACAAAATAATGTACCTTTGCAGACAGAACAAAAAACAAAAAGAAATGAAAATACAAAGACCATCGTATGAAATCTGGTTACAGAAACCAGGTGAGCTCGGTATCTACCAGCAGATAGAACGAGCAGGAAGAGTATGCTATAAAAGTGAGAATAATACCACTGTGAATTCTGCCAAACCTTTCGTGGATCGGATGGTGCAGAGTGAACACTTTGCCATGCTGGAACATGGAACCGTGTATCTGGTATGCAAACATGGAGAGTTGCCGCTTTATACCCACAACAAGTTCTCACGTCTGAAAACTTTAGACGGCAAAGACTATATTACAACCAATCTCCGAGTATTAGCAGAAAACAAGGCGATGGATGATTTGAAATACCTCAGCAACTATGAAGAAGGTAAGCACGAACTCCGTATTACCGTTCATTTTACTACTCAGATTTCCATAACCCGAGAATATAACCGACATCGCGCCAACTCTATGGCAGAACAGAGTACCCGTTACTGCAACTATTCGAAGAATAAGTTTGATAACGAGATTACCATCAACCTGCCTACATGGGTAGAAGCAGAAGGCTTCGATGGTTCACAAGATCCCAGCGACTACCGAATAGAAGATATGTGTGCTGACATTGCAGAAGGAAGAACTGCTGAATGGAGTAAACTCACAACTTGGATATTCGCCAATCAGGCTGCCGAATATGCCTACATGAAACTGATAGAGGCAGGTTGCAAACCACAGGAAGCACGAGCCATCCTACCATTGGACTGCAACACAGAACTGGTTCATACCGCTTTCGTGAGTGACTGGAAACATTTCTTCGACCTTCGCGCATTAGGTACTACCGGTGCACCACATCCTGATGCCAAGATTTTAGCCTTGCCACTGATGGAAGAGTTTAAGCAGAAAGGTTACCTCTAAGGTTTAAAAAATATTAAAGCACCCTTTCAAAATACAGATTTTCTATTCTTTTGACATAACGAATAGATATATTTTGTATTTTTGCAGTGTGTTTTTCATAGTATTAGATTTAAGGTTATCAAGATTGGGGCTACGGCGGTAGCCCTTTTTTATTGTCTTTTTCAGCCTTACCTCTCTATTTTTTGCCGATTTTGCCACTTATTAGCCCCCAAAACGCATTTTTTTGAAGAAAAATGAAAAAAAGTTGGCGAAAAATTTGGTGGAACCAGAAATTAGTAGTACCTTTGCAACCGCTTAAGAAAACCAAGCTATAGTCATCCAGGCTAAAACAATGGAGAGATGGTAGAGTGGTCGATTACAACGGTCTTGAAAACCGTCGTACCGAGAGGTACCGGGGGTTCGAATCCCTCTCTCTCCGCAAGAGCCTTCTGAAAGAAATTTCAGAAGGCTTTTTTTATTTCCGTATTTGTATATTTCCTTCATATTCATTCACTATCCACGACAAGAAGACTTCAAATGCAAAATTATGCTATATTATTTGGTCATATCAAAGAAAACATGTAACTTTGCTAAAAAGTAAGCTATATGCAAGAAAAGACATGACAATGATAGATCGCTGTTACATAGAAATCACTAATACATGTAATCTCAACTGCCACTTCTGTCCAAAACATACAAGGAAGAAAAGACAGTTGAGTGCTGAGGAATTCGACCTGCTCACCGACAAGATACGCGGGAAGGTCTGTTTCCTATATTTCCACATTATGGGCGAACCCCTACTACATCCTCTTCTACCCGAGTTTATCAATATGGCAAGAGAGAAAGGTTTCAAAACCGTACTTACATCCAACGGCACTCTGCTACCCAAAGCTATGGATCTCCTTGACACACTTCCCCACAAAATACAGCTCTCGCTCCACTCACACGAGAGTAATGCCAAGGGAGAGCTTGCCAGTTACATGAACGAGGTGATGACTTTTTCAACCCAAGCCGCAGAGAAAGGAACCTGCATAGTTCTCAGACTTTGGAACCAAGGAGGAAAAGACCGGGAAAATGAAGAAGTAATGGAGCACATCGAAAAATTTGTTTCCAAACCCTGGAAAGAACGACCTGACGGTTACAGACTTGCCAATAATCTCTATCTGGAGTTTGACAGGAAATTCGAATGGCCCAACTTTGATAACCATATCGAAGAAAAGGAAATGATAAAAGAAAATCAGAAATCAGGTATCAGAGAAGAAAAAAGAGAAGTTTTCTGTAAAGCCCTACTCAAACAGATAGGCGTATTGGCAGACGGAACATTGGTACCCTGCTGTTTGGACCACAACGGAGATGTAGCACTTGGGAACCTGCTTGAACAATCGCTGGAAGAAATTCTGGCTTCACCCCGTGCCCAAGCCATGATAGAAGGTTTCAAGCACCATCAAGCCACAGAACATCTCTGTGAGACCTGTGAATCAGCCCTGGTAAGAAACAGTTTTAGAGGAAAAGCAAGAAGTTAATAGGAATTATGAAATATTATACAGCAATGACAATAGCTGGCTCAGACAGTTGCGGAGGAGCCGGCGTACAAGCTGACATCAAGACAATGTCAGCACTAGGCGTATATGCCGCATCGGCCATTACAGCCATTACCGTACAGAACACCCTGGGAGTTTATGCCATCCAAGACATCAACCCCGAAATCGTAAAGGGCCAGATAGAAGCTGTGATGGACGACATCCACCCAGATGCCATCAAAGTAGGTATGGTTAACGACCGTGCCACCATCCAGGCAATCGCAGAAACCCTGAAAAGATACCAAGGAGAATATCAGCATCTCATCATTGACCCAGTGATGGTTTCCACCAGTGGTTGCAGACTCATGCAGGAGGATGCTCTCAGCATTTTCATACAGGAGTTATTACCACTAGCTACCCTGCTAACACCTAACATCCCGGAAGCAGAGATACTGGCAGGTATGAAGATACAGAATAAGGAAGACATCCAGAACGCAGCTTTAGCCATCAGTAAGTTAGGCTGTAAATATGTACTCATCAAAGGCGGCCATTTCCAGGGAGCAGAAAAGATTGATTACCTCTTCGAAGACGGAAAACCTATTACCAGTTATCGAGGCCTTAGCGTAAACACACGCAATACCCACGGTACAGGTTGTACCCTTTCCTCAGCCATCACTTCTTACCTGGCAAGAGAAATGGATATGAATACAGCTATCGCCATGGCAAAAACCTATCTTTCAGGCGCAATTCTGGCAGGAAAAGATGTACAGATAGGAAAAGGTCATGGTCCGGTGAATCATTTCTATGAACCCAAGGCACTGTTTATCAAATAACAGCCAACACCTTTATATAAACAAATAAAGTCACGACGAATATGAAATGGATAGTAATCACTCTGCCCGATTTTATAGAGAATGAATCAACCTATATCAACCAACTCTTTAAAGCAGGTATAGACCTGCTACATCTGCGCAAACCAGAATCAAATATAGAGGAGTGTAAGCGACTGATACAGGAAATCGACAAGAAATGGCATAAAAAGATCGTAGTACACGATCACTTCGAACTTTGTCAGGAATTTCATCTTCATGGTATTCATCTTAACAGAAGAAACCACGAGATTCCAGAAGGCTTTCAAGGAAGCATCTCACAATCCTGCCATAGTTTTAAGGAAGTAGAACAAGCTCTACAGACTATATCACCCAAGAACAAAGACGAAAAGAGCGCGATTCTCAAACCTGCCTGCCATTATGTTTTCCTCAGTCCAATCTTTGACAGCATTTCAAAGAAAGGCTACAAACATTCCTTCTCTAACAAAGACTTAGAGGAAGCAGGCATCAATGGAATCATCAATGAGCGAGTAGTCGCATTAGGAGGTGTCACCCCTGAATATATTCCACAATTGAGAGCATGGAACTTTGGCGGAGCTGCATTCTTAGGTGACATCTGGAACAGAAGAACTGATGCAAAATGGACGGAATATCTTGCCGTAATTAAGCAGAAACTTGCCCCCGGAAATGCCCAGAATACGCTTAACTGTTCAAACATTTGGTAGAGGGAAATACACTACTTTCTAATAAGACAGGCCGAATCTCAACAATAAAAATAAAAAAATGCTTTTTTATTTTGTATTGTCTTCGATTTGCACTACCTTTGCACCCATGATATATCCAGATAATTTTGAAAATAAGATAGGATTCAATGAAATCCGCAAGATGCTGCGCGAAAGATGCCTCTCTCCACTCGGAAAGGAACAGGTAGACAAGATGGCATTCAGCAGCGATGCAGAACAAGTTAACGAACGGCTCATGCAGGTGCGTGAGTTCCGCAGACTGATGGAGGAAGTAGAAGACTTTCCCCTACAATATTTCTATGATGTAAGGGAGAGCATCCTCCGTATCCGTGTTGAAAACAGTCACCTGGAAGAGGACGAGCTGTTTGACTTGCGACGTTCACTATCTACCATAGCAGATATGGTGAAAATATTGAATCACAGCGATGACGATGACGAGCCGGAAGACGGATGGAAAAGAGAGAAAAAATATCCCTACCCAGCCCTACATCGCCTTTCACAGGATGTAGTTACTTTTCCACAACTGATTCAGCGCATCGACCAGATACTTGACAAATTCGGCAAGATAAGAGATAATGCAACCCCTGAACTTCTTCAGATTCGCAGAGAACTGGCAAAGACAGAGGGCAGCATCTCGCGTACCTTATATAGTATATTGCGCTCGGCACAAAGTGAAGGCATCGTAGAAAAAGATGTTACCCCTACCCTGCGTGATGGCAGACTGGTTATTCCCGTCATCCCTACTCTGAAGCGTAAAATCAAAGGTATCGTACACGATGAGAGTGCCACAGGTAAAACAGTCTTCATAGAACCTACCGAGGTGGTAGAGGCAAACAACCGTGTACGTGAACTGGAGGGTGAAGAGAGAAAGGAAATCATTCGCATCCTCACCGACTTTACCAACAAGGTACGCCCATACTCCAAAGAAATTCTGGACAGTTACCGTTTTCTTGCCATCATTGACCTGATACAAGCCAAGCAAAAACTGGCAGAAATCTTCAAAGCCATAGAACCCGAGGTAGAAGACCACCCACACATAGACTGGACCCGTGCGATACACCCATTATTGCAGCTATCTCTACAGAAAAAAAACGAGAAAGTAGTTCCGTTGGATATCATGCTTACACAGGACAAACGCATTCTTATCATCTCCGGTCCAAATGCAGGCGGCAAATCTGTCTGTCTGAAAACCGTCGGATTATTACAGTATATGCTGCAATGCGGTTTGAGCATCCCTGTAAGTGAGCGTTCAAAGACAGGTGTTTTCCAGAACATCATGATTGATATAGGTGACGAACAGAGTCTGGAGAACGACTTGAGTACCTACTCATCTCATCTTCTGAACATGAAGAATATGATGAAGGCAGCCAATGGCGAGACCATCATTCTGATAGATGAGTTTGGTACAGGTACAGAGCCAGGCATAGGTGGTGCTATCGCCGAAGCTGTACTCGACAAGTTCTGCAAGCAGCAAGCTTATGGTGTGATTACCACCCACTATCAGAACCTGAAGCATTTTGCCGACAGCCATGAAGGAGTGGTTAACGGCGCCATGCTCTACGACCGCCATGAGATGAAAGCCCTCTTCCAATTAGCTATCGGCAGACCAGGTTCTTCTTTCGCTATCGAAATTGCAAGAAAGATAGGATTACCCGAAGAAGTAATCAAGGAAGCATCAGATATCGTTGGTTCTGAATACATTCAAAGCGACAAGTATCTTCAGGATATAGTTCGTGACAAGCGATATTGGGAAAACAAACGCCAGAATATCCATCAGCGTGAAAAAGACATGGAGAAAACAATCTCCAAGTACGAAAACGACATAGAGGATATTGAGCGAAGCAGAAAGGCTATTCTCAAAAAGGCAAAAGAAGAAGCCGCAGAACTTCTGAAAGAAAGTAACAAGAGAATCGAAAACGCCATCCGGGAAATCAAAGAAAGCCAGGCTGAAAAAGAAGAAACCCGCCGTATCCGTCAGGAACTTGATACCTTCAAGCAAGAGGTTCAGGAAATTGATACCAAGGAGACCGATGACAAAATTGCCCGCAAGATAGCCCAGATTCAACAACGCAAAGAGCGCCATGCCAAGCGCCAGGCTGAAAAGAAAGAGAATCAGGAAAAGGCTGCAGCAGCACTGAGGAATGCACAGAACAAGACTCAAGCAGATAGTAAACGTGATATTCAGATTGGCGATACGGTGCGCATCAAGGGACTGACTACTGTCGGAAAGATAGAAAACATTACTGGAGATACAGCAACTGCCGTATTTGGAGGAATGAGAACCAAGATGCGCCTGAACCGTCTGGAGCATGCCACAACTCCTGTTGAAAATGCAGACAAGACAGAAGAGCGCAAGGAAAATCTGGCTTCATACGGTATCAGTAAGGAAACCAGAAAGACCATTGACTCTCATAAATCCAACTTCCACCAGGATCTGGACGTTCGCGGAATGCGAGGCGATGAAGCACTTAATGCGGTACAATACTTCATCGATGATGCTATCCTGGTAGGAATGCCACGAGTCAGAATCCTTCACGGAAAGGGAAATGGCATCCTAAGACAGCTCATTCGCCAATATCTGAGTAGTGTGCCTAATGTGACCCATTATGCAGATGAACACGTACAATTTGGCGGATCAGGCATTACGGTAGTTGATTTTTAGCAAACAAACGTTAAACAACTGAAGTTTTTCGGCAAAACATTTGGCGGGTTCAAAGAAAAACCGTACCTTTGCACCCGCTTAAAAATTGAGACGGACAAGTCTCATACGACCAGCTCCCTCGGAATCCCCCAGGATGGGAACATAGCAAGGGTACTTGGTTGTAGCGGTGCGATATGAATCGCTTGTCCACCCGCCTCTTTAGCTCAGTTGGCCAGAGCACGTGATTTGTAATCTCGGGGTCGTTGGTTCGAATCCGACAAGAGGCTCAAAAAGGAATCTTCTTTTAGAAGGTTCCTTTTTTTATTTACATACATTTTACTTCTATATTTCATAACATTACAGTTGAAACCTCAATTTTACGAGGTTCTATCTTTAATTATATATAAATATTATCACCCTTTACACCTTATATAATAAAAAAGTTGTATTTTTGCAAATTGATATGTTACATCCGTAGAAATACAATAAAAACAATGAATACAGAAAATAACGAGAATCAGGAAGAAAAGAAGACAAGCCAGCAAATGCATAAGGTTAAAACGATTATCATCGACACAGGCAAGATAAGACAAACCAAAGCATTCGCCCGGCAAGATGGTGCCATCCTCGGAGCTGTCTGGATTGTCAGTTTCGTATGTACCATGCTGGCAGTAGACCCGCAATACCAGATGCTGGGATTCATTTCCAACATTCTCATCATAGCAACCCCATTTGTTGTGGCCAAGCGACTGAAGGCATTCCGTGACTATGCAAGAGACGGACATATCTCTTTCCGTCATGCATTCTACTATTGCATCCAGACATTCTTCAATGCAACCCTTCTGCTTACCCTTGTGCAATATCTTTGGTTCCGTTTTATGGATACGGGTCTATTCATGAACCAACTGCAAACCAACTATCAGATTGTAGCACAAGCGTATCAGTTAACTGCAGAGGAATCTAAAACCCTTCTTGATGCCGTCAGTATGATGAAACCGATAGCCTGGGCTTCCATGTTTATGATTACCGACCTGGTAGCAGGTGCTGTACTCAGTCCGATTATTGCTGCTGTAATGGCAAAGAAGGATAAACAACAGCATACAAAATAACAATAAATAAGAAACAAACAGATAAATACAAGATAATGGATATTTCAGTAATAATTCCTCTTTTCAATGAGGAAGAGTCGTTACCAGAGCTCTTCGCCTGGATAAAGCGAGTAATGGACTCAAACGATTTTACTTATGAAGTCATCTTTGTGAACGACGGTTCTACCGACCGTTCATGGAACGTCATAGAAGAACTTGCTGAGAAGAACGAGCAAGTAAAGGGTATCAAATTCCGCAGAAACTATGGAAAGAGTCCAGCACTCTTCTGTGGTTTCAAAGAAGCGCAGGGCGATGTTGTCATCACTATGGATGCCGATCTGCAGGATTCTCCAGACGAGATTCCGGGGCTCTACCAGATGATTAAGAAAGAGGGATACGACCTCGTGTCAGGTTACAAGCAGAACCGTAAAGAAGGAGACCCTCTGAGCAAGACCATCCCTACCAAACTCTTCAATGCTACTGCACGCAAAGTAAGCGGCATACACAATCTGCACGACTTCAACTGCGGTCTGAAAGCTTATCGCCTCGACGTAGTTAAGAATATCGAGGTATATGGTGAGATGCACCGTTATATCCCATATCTAGCCAAGAATGCAGGTTTTGCCAAGATAGGCGAAAAGCCTGTTCATCATCAGGCAAGAAAGTTCGGCAAATCAAAGTTTATGGGATGGAATCGCTTTGTAAATGGTTATCTTGACTTGATGACTCTCTGGTTCCTGAGCAATTTTGGCAAAAAGCCAATGCACGTATTCGGATTCCTGGGCAGCGTTGTATTCTTCATAGCCTTCCTATCGCTCATCGGCTTAGGTATAGACAAGGTCATCGACCTGCACAACGGCATCTACGGACATCTCATTACCGATTCACCTTACTTCTTCATTGCTCTTGTAGCGATGGTTTTGGGTAGCCAGCTGTTCCTTGCCGGATTCCTGGGCGACCTTATCAGCCGCCAGAACCCAAACCGTAACGATTATCAAATAGAAAAAGAAATAAGATGCGGAAAATAATACCTTTCGTCGTTTTCATGGTTCTGGCCATGATGGGATGTACATCTCTCGACTGCCCACTCAACAATACCGTATATACCAAATACAAGTTGATGGGCGACAACAAGACGCTAAAAGACACGCTAACGATTTCTACGAAAAAGATAGCAGGAACAGATAGTGTGCTGATCAATAAGGATGTAAACGTAGACAGTTTCAGTCTGCCTATGAGTTACAGCCTGGATGAAGACGTATTGTTTTTCGAGATACATACCCTATCAAAGCAAGTATTCAAGGACACCGTGACTGTATCAAAGGAAAACCGCTCTCATTTTGAGTCGGTAGACTGCAGTCCATCGTTCTTCCATACGATAACCGATGTAAAGACTACTCACAATTATATTGACTCAATAGTCATCAATCAAAAAGAGGTAAATTATGATGCATCCAAAGCACATTTCTACATATATTTTGGCAGCCGCAACTAGTATGCTATCCCTATTTGCTGTTCTCCCCTGTCATGCCCAAAGCAAGAAGAAGATCATAGAGCAGCAGCCTGATACCATACCTTTTTTTAGAGGTATGGCTGTGGGAGTTGACCTGATAGGTCCCGTACAGTTGATGGTTAGCGACTATGGGCAGTACGAAGCATCTCTCCGTATCAATCTGAAAGACAAGTATTATCCTGTTTTCGAATTGGGTTATGGAAAGGCAGATGCCAGCGATGAGGCAACCCAAATCACCTACAAGACCAGCGCTCCCTATTTCAGATTAGGTATAGACTGGAATCTTCTGAAGAACAAACACGACGACTACCGTCTGTTTGGCGGTTTCCGTTATGCCTGCACCTATTATGAATATGACCTGAGCGCCCCACCCGTTACAGACCCAGTATGGGGCGGCGAAACGCCCTATGGCGGAAATGGCATTTCCTGCAACTATCATTGGCTGGAAGGCGTAATAGGTATTGATGCCAAAATCTGGGGTCCCGTCCGTATGGGTTGGAGTTTCAGATACAAACGCCGCCTCTTCAAGAACGATGGAGAATTAGGCAACACCTGGTATGTGCCAGGCTACGGTAAGCAGGGAGGTTCACGCCTTGGCGGAACATTCAATGTAACCCTAGAGATTTAAAGACTTCATAATGTGTAAAGAATGAATAAAAAGAAACTTATCTGGCAAATTCCATTTCTGTTGATACTTATCGTTGGTACCATCGTTATCATACGTCAGCAGCATAATACGCCCTATCAGAAAGATACCGGCTTTATCTTTGGCACCATCTATCACATTACCTATCAGAGTGATACCAACTACCAGCAAGAGATAGAAACAGAACTCAAGAAGGTAGACCAATCCTTGTCTCCTTTCAATAAGACCTCTGTCATCACACAGGTAAACCAAGGTAAAGATATTGAGGTAGACGAAATGTTTACCGAAGTATTCCGCATGGCAGAAAGCATCTCAAAAGAAACCAATGGAGCCTTTGATATCACGGTTGCCCCAATGGTAAACCTCTGGGGCTTTGGATTCAAGCAGGGGGTACCTCCTACGAAAGCCAAGATAGACAGTATCAAAACGCTGGTAGGTTATGAGAAAGTAGCCCTGGAAAAGGGACGCATCATCAAGCAAAATCCTAAGATCATGCTTGACTGTTCTGCTATCGCCAAAGGATATGGCAGCGACATTGTTGCCAGATTCCTGAAAAAGAAAGGTATCAGCAACTTTATGGTTGAGATTGGTGGAGAAATCGTAGTAAACGGTGTTAGCGAGAAACAAGTGCCTTGGCATATTGGTATCAACAAGCCAACTGACGATTCTACCAATACGAGTCAGGAAATTCAGGATGTACTTGATATTACCGACATAGCCATGGCTACGAGTGGTAACTACAGAAACTTCTATTATAAAAACGGCAAGAAGTATGCACATACCATAGACCCAAAAACAGGCTATCCTGTACAGCATAACATCTTATCTGCAACGGTTTTAGCCAAGAACTGTGCTACAGCCGATGCCTATGCTACCTCGTTTATGGTAATGGGAATGGAGGGCGCAAAACAGATTCTGAAAAAGCATCCGGACCTCTGTGCATATCTCATCTATGCTGACGAGAAAGGACAAAACAAGATATGGTATTCACCTTCTCTCAAAAACAAGATATTAAATAAATAAACTTACATGTCAACCAATAGACTATACGACAGTTTATTATCACTCCCATTATTCCTGGGAATGACTTGCTATGACTTCCAAAATGTAGCTGGTAAAACCCGTTTTGACTTTCAAAAACTGGAAGCGGGTGAAACTATAGTTGAAGAAGGCACCAGTTGTACACGTCTATATTATTTAATCAGTGGAGACATTAAGGTGATAACCCAGGCAGATGACTACGGCTATCAGGTAGAAGAAGACATTTCGGCACCGGAATCATTCCAGCTGGAACGACTTTTCGGTCTTACCCAGCGCTTCACCCACACTTATGTGGCAAAGAACAGCTGCAGCATCATGTCAGTCAGCAAGCAAGAGATCATGAAGTTATCCGATGAATATGAAATATTCCGCATCAATCTTCTGAACTTGGTCTGCACCCAATCCCAAAAGAACAACCGCAGACTGTTCAGAGTTCCTGCCAAGACACTGAGTGAGCGTCTGATCCGTTTCTTCGAGAGCCACAGCGTCCGCCCGGCAGGCGAGAAAATCTTTCATATCAAGATGACCCGTTTGGCAGAAGAGATGAATGTAAAACGTATCTATGTATCCAAGGCCCTCAACGAACTACAGGCAGAAGGACTTATCCAGCTAGAACGAGGCAGAATCTATATCCCAGCACTGGAAAATCTCATCAAACGCTAAAGAAAGTATAACGACCGATAAATATAAGTTAAAAACGTTTATTATCAAGGCAATAAAGCATTTTTTTGCTAACTTTGCAGCTAAAAAGTAACAATATGCAAGACAATACAATACAAAATAGAACCAACCCATTCTTCGTGCCTTACAATACACCGCACGATACAGTACCATTCGAACGAATCCGTCTCGAAGATTATGAACCAGCATTCATGGAGGGAATCCGCCGTGATGACGAGGCTACAGACAAGATCGTAAACGATCCGGCAGAACCAACCTTTGAGAATACCATTGCAAGAGTTGATACCGAAAAGGGCGAACACTATTACGATCTCTTAAGCCGTGTATCTAACGTTTTCTCATGCATGATGAGTGCTGAAACCTGCGATGAGATGGAAGAGATTGCGCAGAAGATGAGTCCGATTCTCACCAAGCACGCAAATGACATCACGCTGAACAAGAAACTCTTCGAGCGCATCAAGTTCGTTCACGATCATCCAAACAGAGAACTGACTCCTGAAGAGAAGATGCTTCTGGACACCAGCTATGACGGATTCGTACGCAGCGGTGCGCTTTTAGATGAAGAAGGCAAAGAGAAACTTCGCGAACTTACAGAAGAAGCCAGTATGCTCACTCTGCAGTTCTCACAGAATCTCTTAAAAGAAAACAAGGCATTTACGCTCCATATCACAGACGAAGCTCAGCTTGACGGACTTCCAGAAACAGCAAAAGCTGCCGCTGCGCATACCGCCAAAGAGCAGGAAAAAGAAGGCTGGATCTTCACACTCGATTATCCAAGTTATTCTCCTTTCATGACCTACTCTACCCAGCGTGAGCTCCGCAAACAGATGTATATGGCACGCAATACGGTATGTACCCATGATAACGAGCAGAACAATCTGGAAATCTGCAAACGACTGGTAAACCTGCGCAGAGAACTCGCTCAGTTGCTCGGTTTCGAAACCTATGCCGACTATGTTCTTCGCCACCGTATGGCAAGCAATACAGAACATGTATATAAACTTCTCAACGACCTGATAGAGGCTTATAAGCCAACGGCAGAAAAGGAAGTGAAAGAAGTGGAAGCCCTTGCCAAGAAGCTGGAGGGTAAAGATTTCGAAATGAAGCCATGGGATTTCGGCTTCTATTCTCATAAACTCCAGATGGAGAAATATAATCTCGATGCAGAAATGCTTCGCCCTTATTTCCAGCTGGACAAAGTGATAGACGGTGTGTTCGGACTCGCCAACAAGCTGTATGGCATCACCTTTAAGGAGAACAAAGAGATACCGGTATACCACCCAGACGTCAAGGCATACGAGGTATTTGATAAAGACGGAAGCTATCTGGCTGTATTCTATGCCGACTTCTTCCCTCGCAAGGGCAAGCAAGGAGGTGCCTGGATGACAGAGTTCCAGGGACAGTGGATAGACCATAAGGGCAACAACATACGTCCTCACGTAAGTGTGGTAATGAACTTTACCAAGCCAACAGAAGAAAAGCCTGCTCTCTTGACATTAGGAGAAGTAGAAACCTTCCTCCATGAGTTTGGTCACAGTCTTCACGGCATGTTTGCCAATACCCGCTTCGAGAGTCTTTCGGGAACCAACGTATGGTGGGACTTCGTAGAATTGCCATCACAATTTATGGAGAATTATGCAATAGAGAAAGATTTTCTCCGTACATTTGCCTTCCACTATCAGACAGGTGAACCATTGCCAGATGAACTCATAGAGCGCATCGTGAAGAGTCGCAACTTCATGACAGCCTACGGTTGCTTGCGCCAGGTAAGTTTCGGATTGCTTGACATGGCATACTACACCCAAAAGAAAGAATTTACTGCCGACATCATGCCTTATGAAAGGGAAGCCTGGAAAAAGGCGATGATATTGCCACAGTTGCAGGAAACCTGTATGACCGTACAGTTCTCCCACATCATGGCAGGAGGTTATGCCGCAGGATATTATAGCTACAAATGGGCAGAAGTATTGGATGCTGATGCTTTCAGTGTATTCAAGAAGAATGGAATCTTCGACCAGAAGACTGCTCAAAGTTTCCGTGACAACGTACTCTCTAAGGGTGGAACAGAGCATCCTATGGTTCTCTACAAACGGTTCCGTGGACAAGAGCCAACCATCGATGCACTGCTGGAACGTAACGAAATCAAGGTACAACATAAAGGATAAGAGGATGGCAAACGAACTTTCCAAACAAACCAAGCTCGACCTTCGCTATTTGCGAATGGCACGTATATGGGCTGAAAACAGCTATTGCAAACGCCGACAGGTAGGTGCACTGGTTGTAAAAGATAAAATGATTATCAGTGATGGCTACAACGGTACACCGAGCGGATTTGAAAATGTCTGTGAGGATAACAACGTAACCAAGCCATACGTTCTCCATGCGGAGGCTAATGCTATTACGAAATTGGCCCGCAGCAGCAATAACAGTGAGGGAAGTACGCTTTACGTCACCGCCTCTCCATGTATAGAATGTGCCAAACTGATCATACAGTCGGGCATAAAACGTGTTGTATATGCAGAGAAATACCGTCTGGACGATGGTATCAAACTGATGCAACGAGCAGGAATCAAGGTAGAATACCTCAATCCTGAAGAAAAGACATCTTCTGTAGAAGATTAGAGATAAGATAGATAAAACGTTAGTAAAAAGAGAATTGTTATGAACATGAGTAAGAATAAGACCAACCGCTTTATGCCATTCATCATGGCATTCTGTGTTGTGATAGGCATTATCATCGGAACATTCTTTTCCAACCATTTCTCTGGAAATCGCCTCAACGTTATCAATAGTGGAAGCAACCGTCTGAACAACCTGCTCCATCTTATTGATGACCAATATGTAGATGCCGTGAACATCGACTCGCTGGTAGATAAGGCAATTCCACAGATTTTAGCTGAACTGGATCCACATTCCGTATATATCAGTGCTAAAGACGCAGCTCAGGCCACCGACGATCTGAAAGGCTCGTTCTCGGGTGTAGGCGTAGAGTTTGTCATCCGCCAAGATACAATACATATACAGAATGTGATACAGAATGGTCCTGCCGAGAAAGCCGGACTTTTGGCAGGAGATAAGATTGTAGCCGTAGACGGCAAACCTTTTGTCGGCAAGATTGTAACCAATCAGGAGGCAATGCATCGCCTGAAGGGTCCAAAGGATACCAAGGTGAAAATCGGAGTTATACGATATGGAAGCAAGAAGGTTCAGACCTTTACCGTAACCCGAGGTGAAATACCGACAAAGAGTGTTACAGCAGCTTACATGCTTAACGATAAAACTGGCTATATCCGTATCAAGAATTTTGGCGAGAACACCTATCCGGAAATGCTGATTGCTCTGGCCAAACTCTCACAGCAGGGATTCACCAACCTCTGTATTGACCTTCGTGATAACTCAGGTGGTTACCTGACGGCTGCAGTAAACATGGCAAACGAATTCTTGCCAGACAAGAAGCTCATCGTTTACACACAGGGACGCAAATCGCCTAGACATAACTATATGAGTGACGGTAAGGGTGCCTACCAGAAGATTCCGATGGTAGTTCTCATCAATGAAGGTTCTGCATCATCTGCAGAAATCTTTGCGGGTGCCATGCAGGATAATGACCGTGCTACCATCATCGGACGACGCTCGTTTGGTAAGGGACTGGTTCAGCAACAGATAGAATTCCCTGACCACAGCCTCATCCGTCTGACCATTGCGCGCTACTATACTCCTTCAGGAAGATGCATCCAGAAGCCATATACGCTGGGCGATGACAAGGATTATGAGCAGGACTTGCTTGACAGATACCAGCACGGAGAGTTCTTCTCACAGGATAGCATCAAGCATACAGGACCGGCTTATCATACAGGTAACGGCCGTATTGTCTATGGCGGAGGTGGCATCACCCCAGACATCTTTGTTCCTGAAGATACGCTCGGCATGACATCCTATTTCAAGGAGGCTAGTCTGAGTGGTCTCATCTTGCAGTTTGCCTTCACTTATACAGACGATAACCGTCCGAAGTTGAACAACTTCAAGGAGATGATGGAACTTGCCGATTATCTTGACAGTCAGGACATGGTTGAAAAGTTTGCCAGCTATGCTGATAAACGTGGTTTGAAACGTAGAAATCTTTTAATCAAGAAATCACACAAACTGTTAGACCGTGTCATCGACAGCCGTATCATCTACAATATGTTGGACGAGCAGGCATGGACCCAATACATCAATCTTGATGATCCAGTCATCAAAAAGACGCTGGATGTATTTGAGAACCATGCAGCATTTCCAAAGAAACCAGAGCCAGCCAAAAAACGCGCTGCGAAGAAAGAAAAGATAGCTATGGCGAATACGCCCTACAACTATTCTTCCTTACACCATAATAATTGTATGATAGCAAATGCTTAAGGCATGGACAAGAAAGAATTAAGAAAAATCATAAAAGACAGAAAGCGACAGTATTCCTCAAGACAACTTGAGGAACTGTCGCTTTCTGTATTATCACGTTTAGATTCCAACCCGCATCTTCAGAATGCCCAAACCATACTGATGTACTATTCGCTTCCTGATGAAGTGGACACCCATCATTATATAGACCAACTTGTTTCCAGGGGAAAACGGGTGATACTGCCCGTTGTACTGGACGATACGAATATGGAACTGAGAGAATATTCCGGAGTTCAAGACCTGAAGGAAGGAGCCTATCATATACTTGAACCGAAAGGCAGGATTTATCCGGAAGAGAAATATCCTGAGATAGAACTTGCCGTAATCCCAGGTATGAGTTTCGATATGAAAGGCAACCGGTTAGGAAGAGGAAAAGGCTATTACGACAGATTTCTTGTCCAGATTCCGCATGCATACAAAATAGGCATCTGTTTCGACTTCCAGAAGATAACAGAGGAAGGACTCCTTCCCGTTACACCTACAGATATATGCATGGACGAAATCATATAGAGTATATAGAGCGGGGAATATTAATAAAAGCGTATATCCGCAATAACCTGTGCACCAACCTGTTCATTCAAACGGTTTACAAGAGTAGCACGGCTCATCGTGAGATCAGCCCTCAATGCAGCATTCTCTATCTTTACATAGAGAGTCTGGTTCTTGATAAACTTATCACCACAATATGCAGCAATATTTTCCCCTACTACAGAATCCCAACTCATTATCAGGCGTTTCTGCTGTAAAGGAGTCTCCAAGCCTTCCTTTCTCAGAAATTCGGGCAAGAGTTCTGCTATTGACTTAACTTTTCTTTTAAACATATTCTTAAAATTTTAAGAGGGTGTGTCATAAGTCACATCCAATACGCCCTGAAAGGGCAGAAGCTCCTAGCCCAGGGCATCGCCCTGGGTTATTACAGACGCAAACTTGTCGCCCTGTAAGGGCAAAAGCTTTAAAATACCTGGCAGTATACAAAGCTTTTGCCCTTACAGGGCGTCTTGCTGATTGCCATTATACCCAGGGCGATGCCCTGGGCTAGGAGCTTTTGGGCTTTCAGCCCGACCTTGCTGCCATTATCTGGACTTATGACACACCCTTTTAGTTTTCTACTTTATTATTTCCCCATTCTCTACATAGAATATCGTATGATCTCCCTGCATGTTCTGGAGAATCTTATCCAAATGATCACGGTTCGTATCCGTGATAAAAATCTGTCCGAAATGGTCACCGGCAACCAGTTTCACAATAGCCTCAACCCGCTGTGCATCCAACTTATCGAAAATATCATCTAAGAGGAGCAAAGGAAGCGTATTGGAACTCGTGCGCTGCAGGAAAGTAAATTGAGCCAGTTTCAGGGCAATCACGAAAGTTTTGTTCTGCCCCTGACTTCCCTCTCTCTTCATCGGATAATCACCCAGCAAAAACTCCAGATCATCACGGTGAACACCATGCAGAGAATACCCTACAGCACGATCCTTAAACCGGTCGCGCTGGATAACATCCAGCAAAGGACCTCTCTGACAATGAGAAACATAGTGAAGACGGACTTGCTCCTTATCACCCGAAATCTGCTGATAAATCTGCTGAAACAGCGGAATCAGTTCGTCAACGAAAGCCTGCCGTTTCCGGTACAGCAATTCACCATTACTCGCCATCTGCTGTTCCCAAAGTTCCAGCAGCGTAATATCAGGCTCCTCCTCCATTTTCAGCAAAGCATTTCTCTGTTGCAAAGCCTTATTATAGTTGGACAAAGCCTCTATATAAGAGTAATCATACTGAGAGATGACCACATCCATCAGTTTTCTGCGCTCTTCACTTCCTCCTTCTATCAGAGAAACATCAGATGGAGAAACCAGAATCAGAGGGATAAGCCCAATATGTTGCGAAAGACGCTTATACTCCTTCTTGTTTCTCTTGAAATGCTTCTTGGTACCCCGTTTCATGCCACAGTAAACATTCTCTATCTCCCCCTTATCATTATCATAATTTCCCTCCAGCATAAAGAAAGGCTCATCATGAGTAATAATCTGGGAATCGATAGAATTATAGGCACTCCTACAGAAAGAGAGATAGTAGATGGCATCAAGGAAATTAGTCTTTCCCATGCCATTATGTCCTATCAGACAATTGATTTTGGGCGACAACTCCAGATTGGCGCTCTTTATATTTTTAAAGTTAATAATGGAAATATTCTTTAAAATCATAGTCTCTTTTCTGCTTTTATAGTGCAAAGTTAGCAGAAAAAGAGGAAAAAACAAAAAAAATAGGCTAGAAATTTCAATAATTGAATAAAATTGAGTAAATTTGCAGAAGTTTAGCGGCATTCCACAATTTGAAAGCTAACTTTCTATTGAACAGATTGCCACAAAACCAGAAACGAAAAAGTATAGAATAATAAAAAAGCAAAATAAAAATGGCAAACAACAACGTACAGGCTCAGGAAACAGAGAGCCTAAACATTCGTGAGGCCTTCTTCTTGAAGTACAAGAAGGCAATTATCATTGCAGTAGTAGCTATCATTGTTATTATTGCAGGTGTATTCGGTTATGTATCTCAGATCTCAGGTCCTCGTGAGGACAAGGCTAGCACTATGCTTGCTAAGGGTCAGACCTACTTTGCTAACCAGATGTATGAGCAGGCATTGAAGGGTGATGGCGCTGGCTATGTAGGTTTTACTAAGATTGCTGACGAATACAGCAGCACAGATGCAGGTAACCTGGCAAACCTCTATGCAGGTCTTTGCTATGCAAACCTCGGCAAATGGGCAGAAGCTCAGAAGAGTCTGGAAGCTTTCTCTTCAGAAGACGACCAGATGATCAGTCCTGCTGCTGAAGCTGCCTTAGGTGATGCTTATGCGCATCTCAACCAGCTCGACAAGGCTGTAGATGCTTTCAAGAAGGCTGCTTCTATGGCTGACAGCAAGGCCGAAGATGGTACAAACAACAGTCTTTCTCCTACATTCATTATCAAGGCAGGCGAGATTCTCGAAAGCCAGGGTAAGAAAGACGAAGCTTTGAAGCTTTATCAGGATGCTAAGAAGAAGTATGTTAACGCTATGCTCGTACAGAGTGGCGAAATCGACAAGTACATCGAGCGCGCTTCTAACTAATCTGTACTGATAACAATTCGAAATCAATATGGCAACAGCACTTCATAATTTATCTGAATACGACTTTACTAAAATACCAGACGCCAGCAACATGTGCTTTGGTATCGTTGTAGCAGAATGGAATCCTGAGATAACGGGCGCTTTGCTCGACGGAGCAGTAAAAACACTCGAAAAACATGGAGCTCTCACTGAGAATATCCATGTAAAAACTGTTCCAGGCAGCTTTGAGCTTATCTATGGAGCCCATCAAATGGTTTTGAATGGCGGCTATGATGCAGTCATCATTTTAGGTAGTGTGATACGTGGTGAAACTCCTCACTTCGATTACATCTGCGAGGGTGTTACCTACGGAATTGCCCGTCTGAATGCCACTCAGGAAATTCCTGTTATCTATGGTCTCTTGACTACCAACGATCTGCAGCAGGCTAAGGATCGTAGCGGCGGCAAGTTGGGTAACAAGGGTGATGAGTGTGCTATAGATGCTATCAAGATGGCTAAGTTCTAGTCTTCACAACGAGAGTTGATAAACTGAATGTTATATATATAATAAGGTATAAGCATATGAAACTCTACCAGCTATTGCAGTCGTTTGAATTTGAAGAAATTTTTCCAACAGTCAATGTGATGTTTCCAAATGCACAGTTGCATCGCGATATTTTTGAAAAAGCATTCGATATGCTTTGCAATATCCAACCTATCACATCCAAAAAGGTTATCAAGTTTGAACTGATGGAAGATCCTGACTCAAATGATATGTTTGTTGGAGCAAATGATAGCTGTTTCCAGTCCACATGGGATGTATGCCTGGGAAAGGAAATCAAAAAAGGCAAAGGCGCTGATCTCAATGATGTAGAACTGGCAGCTAACTGCTTACTCAATGTTCTTTTCATCGGACGTCATCCTCAAGGATTTGATAAGGACTACAAAAAGTTATTGAAATAAACTGTCAATACATAATAATCAAACTCCTGAAGTTGTTTGAAACAAACTTCAGGAGTTTTTTTATGTTTCTTCAGTCAGATGCATTGATAAATAAAAGTATCTGAAATAAATAGTGATAAGTATCTTAAAGAGCTAAGAAACGCTTGTTTATCGTACTTCAACTCATAGATGATATCATCAGAGATAACATATCTATTGGCTCAAAGAATCAGATAAATCTGATTGTCGGCAAACGCCAGCAGGGTTGCTGGCATATGGCAGCAATGTTGTCGGCAGCTGCCCGCAAGGTTGCCGGCATATGCAAGCAATCGTACAATTCTAGATATTGGAACTATTAAAACGTAGAGATATGGCTATTTAACCTATTAGCTATTACACTAATAGTATACTAAACAAAGCAAATACTCATACATTTAACGGAAGAACCGCTTTATACCCCATCTTCTTCCTCTTCAGCAGAAGCGTTGGTATCCAACTTCTCATCTTTTGATATAGCGATACTACCCATTCGGGAAATCTTAAGTACCAGAGGTACATATTCATCGCTGGTAACATCAGGCGATCCTACACTTGCTGCGAAGTAAAGATAATCACCTTCTGCTTTCACATACACAATACCAAGCAAAGCACCCATGTCCTGTGTATGTTTGTCAATATAGGATGTGAAATCTTTCTTTGTGAAAGTACGGCTAAAGAATTCAGAACCATCGCTTCTCAATACCTTAACCGAAATTCTGTTATCATAATACTTGGTGTTTTCGTCCAACTGGAGAACCGGAAGTTCCTTGTCAGAACTACGCTTCACCACCACTTTATAATGGGAACCAACCCAGTCAGCCTCCCTGGTCTGCTCATAATCACTCATTTTCTGAGTAGCTTTGTTCACAACCTTAGCCACCGGTTTAGGAGCAATAATGATATTACTCTTCTTCTTTTCTGTACAAGCCGTCAAGCTAGAAATAGCCAAAAGACCTATTAATATATAATCAATTCGTTTCATTCCGTTATTTTTTATTACTGCAAAAGTACATTTTTCTTTTGAAATAGCCAAAGAAAAGAACCGAAATCTACATTCTTACACAAAATCAGATGCAAAAAAGGCGTCTACTTTCACAAGCAGGCGCCCTACATACCTAAATACTAACTAATAAATTTCCTATTGAATCTTACACGATATAATAAAAGTTCAGTTTATGAATTCTAATCGTAACTTTGACGTAAAGAAAATGAAAAGGTTTAATCAAGATATAAAAAAAGTGCTTTTTCTGCTTTTTTTTTTCATTTCTTAGCAAAAGAACATCAAAAAAAACGATTTTGTTTTGTTTTTCGAACAATTTGCCGTACCTTTGCAGCATAATAAAGACATTTAGTATGAAAAAGAGGTTAATATTTATCATTTCTGTATTTTTTGCCTTCATTTCATGTTCGCATCAGCAAACAGAAAAGAAGGAGCAAGTCATCGACACAATACCTGTGATGGTGATGCAGATACAGAAATGCAATCGCTTATATACAGCAGAAGCTCATGTTCATAAGATTATAACACATGATGACCAGCTCAATCTGAAGGGCTCACTGTTCAAGAAAGACTTCAACATTCATGTTCCCGGCTCAAACCGCAAGGTGGCCATTCCGATGGATGCGACATTAAAAGCTTATGTAGACTTTTCAGGATTCTCTGCTAAGAACGTTAACCGACAAGGTGACAAGATAGAAATCATCTTACCAGACCCCAAAGTGATGCTCACAAGCAGTAAAATCAATCACGAAGGAGTAAGACAATTCGTTTCACTCACCAGAAAGAACTACAGTGATGCAGAACTGTCACAATTCGAACAACAAGGCAGGGAAAGTATTATTCGCGATATCCCGAACCTAGATATTCTTGAGCAGGCACGCCAAAGTGCAGCAAACACCCTGATTCCGATGCTACAGGACATGGGATTCGCTGAAGAGAATATCAAAATCAGTTTCAGGAAGAAATTCACTTTCAACGATCTGAAGACTCTTTTGGATAAGACAACTATTGAAAAGAATCACTAAGCGAGGAGAACAATGATATGAAAAGAATACAAATCATCGTACTATTAGCACTGATCCTTATTCTGGGTGGAGCCTTCTATTGGCTCACCAAAGACAACGAGGTCAGCGTGGTACAGGAAGATAAGACAACTCTCTCACCCACTCAGGTAGAAAGCATCGAGAATATCGGTCAATGGGAATTTCTATCTGTAAGTGATGAAGAACTGATAGATACTATACGCCGTGGCTTTTTGGGCGATGACCAACTGGTACGTATCTATTACGGAACGTTGCGCTTGGGTATCGATATGAAGGATGTAAAAAAAGGATGGCTACAAGCCAGCCAGGACAGCATCGTTTGCACTTTACCTCCTATCAAACTGCTGGACCATAACTTCATAGACGAAGCGAAGACCAAGAGTTTCTTTGAAGAAGGCAAATGGACAGGCAGCGACAGACAGGCTATGTATGAGCGTGCTTATCAAGCCATGAAGAAACGTTGCTTAAACCGCACCAATATCTATACTGCACAGGCGAATGCCAAGACTCAGTTTAGAGAGATGCTGAAAGCAATGGGATTCAAAAACGTGAAGATAGAATTTGAGAAATAACAAGGTTATAACACATAAGTAACTGCGTTATCAGGTATAAAAAATATAGATATAAGATAAACATAAAATTTTTAAGAGATGGATGCAATAAACGATTTTTTCACCGCATTTAGTTCATTCCTTTGGGGATGGCCTATGATTATCCTGCTGTTGGGAACCCACATCTTTCTGACCATCCGCTTGCGCTTTCCACAACGCAAGATTTTCAAGGCAATCAAACTGTCTGTAAAGAAAGACAAGAATGCCACAGGAGATGTTTCACAGTTCGGAGCACTGGCAACAGCACTGGCAGCTACAATTGGTACCGGTAACATCATCGGTGTGGCTACAGCTATCGCTCTTGGCGGACCAGGAGCCGTACTCTGGTGCTGGTTAACCGGTGTCTTTGGTATTTCTACCAAATATGCCGAAGGATTACTCGCCGTAAAATATCGCGTAAAGACCAAGCGAGGCACGATGTTGGGTGGTCCTATGTATGCCCTGGAAAAAGGATTGGGCTGGAAATGGCTTGCAGTCCTGTTCGCCCTCTTTGCCGCATTGGCATCATTCGGAATCGGTAGCACGGTACAGGCAAATGCCATCTCTACCCTGGTAGAAAACCAATACGGCATATCTCCATACATTACTGGAACCATCGTTACGGCTTTAGGAGCAGCTGTGATTCTTGGAGGCGTGAACAGTATCGCCAAGGTTTGCGGCATGCTGGTACCTTTCATGGCACTCTTTTATGTATTAGGCTGCATCTACATTCTCTGTGTAAATCATGCTTATTTATTGCCTGCCATCCACGTAATCTTAGACTCAGCATTCACAACAAAGGCTGCAGGTGGCGGCTTCGCTGGAAGTACCGTGATGATTGCAGCCCGCTATGGTATAGCCCGCGGATTGTTCTCTAACGAAAGTGGTCTGGGTTCGGCACCCATCGTTGCTGCAGCAGCCCAAACCCGTAACCCTGTGCGTCAGGCATTGGTTTCATCTACCGGTACCTTTTGGGATACTGTCATCATCTGTGCCCTTACAGGTCTTGTCATCACCTCAAGTATCATAGCATACCCAGACATCGACTATCATAACGGAGCAGCACTCACCAAGGCTGCCTTCAGTAAAATTCCATATATCGGAGCTCCGATATTGACCATCGGACTGGCAACATTTGCATTCAGTACGACATTGGGATGGAGTTATTATGGAGAACGGTGTGTAGAATATCTGAAAGGCAAAAAGTGGATGCTCTGTTTCCGCATAGTCTATATTGCTACTATCTTCCTGGGTAGTGTCATCAGTCTGGGACTGGTTTGGAACATTGCCGACTGCATGAATGCTTTAATGGCGATACCAAACCTTATCTCCTTGCTCTGCCTGAGTGGTATCATAGTGCATGAAACCAGAAAGTATCTGTGGAGAGACCAGTTAGATAAAGACATGGACGAAAAAGAAATAGAGGAATTAGAATAAAAGACACAGAAAGAAAATACCCTGAAAGGGAGTAAAAATACAAAAGCTCGGCATTGCATCACTGCAGACCGAGCTTTTATTATTAAATCAACAAAAACTAATAAAATATCTTTTCTAAAAACCAAAAAACCTATTCGTTATGAACTTATGGTGCAAAGATACTACCGTTTGAGCAATAAACAGCACATTTTCTGTTGATTTCTATACTTTTTATTGGGCAAACGTTTGCACAGTTTGCCCTATCAGATTACAATTTATACTGCAGATGTTTCATTGCATGACCACCCCAAGTGGTATCATTGACATATTGGAAACCAACCTTCGTATAGAGACGCTCCGCTTTCGGATTGCCTTTATCACAAAGCAAACCTACAGCAGGAAGTCCTAATTCTCTTGCGCGAGAGATAGCAGCATCCAACAGTTTAGATGCAATACCTTTTCCACGGTATTGGTTAGAAACTGCCAAACTATCCAAATAGAACTCACCTTCCTCTGTTTCAAGCTCCATAGCCGAATAGTCTATTCCAAAAGCCACGATTGCAGCCTCAATAAAGCGCTTACGTAATCTTTTGACGTCAGCACCATCGTATGCAACCAAGATGCCAACAAGAATGCCATCAGTAGACATAGCAACCAATGTATTCTTATAACTATACTGACTGTCCTCCATCTCTACAAGTTTAGTCATCATACGGTGAAAATCAACCAATGTATGCTGAGGACCAGCAAAATTTTGGCAACACTGCGCATTCATCGCCTCCATGATAAGCGATGCGATATGCGAAGCCTTGTCAGGCGTAGCCTGTTCTATTTGAATTTTCATTATACTATTTTTTGTTTATTGTTTTATTATTGTTATTTCTTTCATGCTCCAGCATCGTGAGGAAATTCTACAAAGATTACTTTTTCATGATTGCAGATTGGGTTTGATGCCTTATCGTTTACAAAGTTACGTATATTTTTTGATAAGAGCAAGTTTTTTATATTTTTTATTCGAAAAAGTTTTTTTATTCGAAAAAAAGATGTATCTTTGCCGCAGGTTTTGAAGCTAAATTTCTATTACTAGTATAATAGAGATACCCAAATCCCTTGGGTCCCAATGCTTCAAAACCTTTTTCGTTTTTAAGAGCGAAAAAAGAGGGTGTGTCATAAATCAGGATAATAGTTGGTGTATAACAGTTGACTACCGCATGCACAACAGGTGTTGTGCATGCGCATATCAGCTGTTATGCAAGCGCACAACAGCTGTTGTGCGACCGAAGATACTGACTGTCTCAACAACATATCCTATCTCTTTCAACAACATATTCTATCTCTTTCAACAACATACCCTATCTCTTTCAGCAACATATCCTATCTCTTCCAGCAACATAACCCATATTTACCAACGACAAGAAGAGGGTGAATCATAAACTTATGACACATCCTCTTCTTCGCAATATAAATCCTTAATGTTTTGATTTTCAGAATATTACTATAATCACAGAGCTACAGAAGCATCCTTTAAGTCTACTGCCTGTGCCTTGAGGGTTCCCTTTCCTTTTATCACAACGACACATTTTCCGAAGAAAGCCTTGCGATGTGAGTCGGTGAAACGCTCCAAAGAAGTCTGACAACCGTTATCTGTTCCCAAAATCTTTGGCGTTTTCAGGAAACCATGACCACTTGCACCCTGTTCACCAGAAACAGAGAAGAAGATCTGGTTATCTGCGTTCGGACAGAGATTGCCATCTTTATCTACTACATTCACCTCGATAAAGGTGGTCGGTTCTGAAGAGCCAAAAGCCTGACAGCCCTGATAGGTCTTCTTCAACACAAGATGATGAGGAGCTCCTGCAGTCTTTATGACCTGCTCTCTAAGAACTTTACCATTCTTTCTGGCTACAACCTTCACTTCTCCCGGTTCAAAGTTTACTCGCCACATCACATGATATTCAGTACTCTTTCTGAAAGCATCGCCTTCGTTCTTAGCACCATAGACAGTCTTCTTACGGATACCCTGACTCTTGCCATTGATAAAAAGTTCTACCTCATCGGCATGATTATAATAACACCACATGTCGATGGTCTGTCCCGGCAGCCAGTTCCAATGAGGGAAGAGATGAAGTACATCTTTCTGAGTCCACTCACTCTGATACATATAATAGCTGTCTTTTGGAAGACCCGCCAAATCGATAATGCCAAAATAACTGCTACGGGCAGGATAAGCATAAGGAGTAGGTTCACCGATATAATCGAAACCGGTCCAGATAAACTGTCCGCCCACAAAGTCGTTGTGCTTCACCACATCCCAGGTTTCTTCGTGGGTACTACTCCATGATGCGTGGAAATTATCATAAGCCGAACACATAAACGATGGATCGGTATAAGGCAACCACCATTCCTTTGGCGCAGTATAAATGCTGTCGCTAGGCATCATATAGTAGCCACGAGTCTGCAAGGCAGAAACACTCTCCGACAGAATGAAAGGCTTGCCAGGGAAATTCTTTGGCACATCCTTCACCCATTGATGGTGATAATTGAAACCTATAACATCAATAGCCCCACTCTTAAAGAGGTGATTCTTCGGGTCGGGCTCATTGCAGCCAGCAGTAACAGGGCGATAGCCCCAAGGATCATACTCCTTCACGATTTTTGCAAGATGCTGGGTAAGAAGCGAATTGACACTCAGTTCATCGCTATGTGCCAAAGTTGAAGCATCATGACCGGCATTCAGAATCAGGTTAGCCTGCTCCAGACTGAGCGTATCAGCAGCCGCATCCGACCATTGTTCGAGAACCTCATTACCGATACTCCACATAATGATACTTGGATGGTTACGGTCGCGCTTGATGAGATCTGACAGATCTTTCTTATGCCATTCATCGAAGAAACGGGCATAATCGCCATTCGATTTCTTGCGGCGCCACATGTCGAAACTCTCGTCCATCACGAGGAAACCCATCGAATCGCACATGTTCAGGAGTTCTGGTGCCGGAGGATTATGACTGCTTCGGATAGCGTTCACGCCCATATCGCGAAGGATGGTAAGCTTACGGTGCATCGCATCTTCATTGACGGCAGCACCCAGGCAACCGAAATCATGATGCTCACAGACACCATTA
This sequence comes from Segatella copri, assembly GCF_003465495.1. Classification (GTDB taxonomy): domain Bacteria; phylum Bacteroidota; class Bacteroidia; order Bacteroidales; family Bacteroidaceae; genus Prevotella; species Prevotella copri_G. Next base: position 38,251 of record NZ_QSAV01000024.1, read on the forward strand.
ATCTTGAGATTCTTGCCATTGAGGAAGAAACCCTTCTTTGCATCAAACTTCACATCACGGAAACCGGCAGTTGTCGTAGCAACATCCACTACCTTCCCATTTACTAACAGCTCGCTCTTGACTGTATAGAGATATCCCTTTCCGATGTCCCAGAGATGCGGATTCTTCACCTTGAGTTTCTGTTCCTGAACACCCTGACTCTTGGCTACGATCTTTCCTGCAGCATCATAGATGGTGTTACGGACAGAGAGTTTCATCTTATTACCGGAAGCAGCGAAATCCACTTTCACCCTGACATCACCCTGTGGAGAAGTTACCACATACTGTCCCCATTGAGGAATATAAGCAGATTTCATGGTTTTGGTGAGCCAAACATGGCGGTAAATACCGCAACCGGAATACCAGCGGCTGTTAGGCTGGTCGCTGTTGTCTACCTTCACAGCAATGACATTATCACCCTTCTTATTAATATAAGGTGTAAGATCATACTCGAATGTACTGTATCCATAAGGGCGGGTTCCGAGTTTATGACCATTGATATACACGGTAGAATTCATATATACCCCATCAAAGGTGATGGTAAAGCGGTCATACTTTTCCTTCGGATTTACCGAGAAGTGCTTACGGTACCATCCGATGCCACCCGGCAATGCACCACCACCGGATCCCGAAGGATTCGAAGGAGAGAAATCGCCCTCTATCGCCCAATCGTGAGGAAGAATCAAACTTCGCCAATGCCGGTCTGAATAATCAGATTTCGACATTCCGGCACTATCTGCTAAAGTGAAAAGCCAGCCTTTATCAAAAGACTGGCGATCACGGGCGCTCAACGACTGAGCGCCCAATAGAAAGATTGCTAAAGCAAATATCTTCTTCATATTACTTCAGTTTTACAGTAACTGCCTTACCAGCATACTTCACCATCTTGCCCTTAGGCGCCTTGGCGAGGCTGATACCCTGCTGGTTGTTATCACTAACAAGTACGATATTGAAGCGACGCTTCTGGAGCATACCATCAAAAGCACCCTTACGGGCAGCGATAGTAATGGTCTTCTGAGCATCATTATACTTGAAGTCTATCATAGCATACTTACCCTTCTCGTAGTTGTAGTTGGTTCCCTCATCCTCATAGAGTGTATAAGAACCGTCCTTGCCTGCATAGACATAGAGGTCGATGAGCTCAGCCTTCTTCTGATCGCTCCACTCCATCTCTGGACCCACAGGAAGAATAGAACCCTCTGGAACAAAGACAGGAATCTTATCGAAAGGCGCATCAGCTACGATTGTCTGTCCACCGGCATAGTGCTTACCTGTATAGAAATCATACCAGCCCTTCTGCTTAGGAAGATAAACATTGCGGCTGTACTTCTGATACTCGCCTACAGGACAAGCCATGAGAGCAGGACCGAACATCCACTGGTCTTTGATGTCGTAAACATTGTCATCGCCGTTGAAGTCCATTACCAAACCACGCATCATGGTATAGTCCTTGAAATGAACCATACCCGCCATACTGTAGAGGTAAGGCATCAGACGGTAACGGAGTTTATCGTATGCAACGATGGTTTTATAAGCAGGATGATCTGCCGGAGCAATGTTCCAGACCTCACGGGTAGGCCACTGGCCATGAGTACGATAAAGAGGTACGAAGCAACCGAACTGGTTCCAACGCGCCTGCAACTCGCGCCATTCCTTCAAGTCAGCATTTTCCTTACCGGTCTTATCGAACTCCTGCTGGGCAGCCACATAGCGGTTCTCTACACAGAAACCGCCCTGGTCCATTCCCCAGAAAGGCAGACCTGCCATAGAATAGTTCAAACCGGCTGTCATTTGGGCACGCATATCTTCCCAACGGGTAGCAATGTCACCAGACCAGGTAGCCGTACTGTAGCGCTGCTCACCGGCAAAACCGGAACGGGTCAGGAGGAAGACACGCTGGTTAGGGTTCACACTGCGCTGTCCGTTATAGATAGCATCAGCATTCACGATGCTGTAAGCATTGAAATATTCGGTAGATGTACCGAGGGCAGTAGGACCTGAAAGGGCCTTGCGGTACCACATCGGGGTACAGTCACGAACGTTTGGTTCTGATGCATCCATCCACCAGGCATCGACTCCGAACTTATACTTGGTATAAAGATTCTCGTCCATCTGGCGCCAGAACATCTTGCGGGCGCCATCAGAATATGCATCATAGAATGAACCGCGGAAGCCGAGCCAGTCGTGAATATCATCCTTGATAGCCTGATGATACATCCAGCCCTTGCTGTCGAGTTCCTTATAATTCTTGACCGTATCATAGAACTTAGGCCATACGGAAATCATGAAGCGGCCATTCATCGCATGTACGCTGTCGAGCATCGCCTGTGGGTTTGGATAGCGGGCAGCCTCAAACTCATGACTTCCCCATGAATCCAGTTTCCAGTAGTTCCAGTCCTGAACGATATTGTCTACAGGAATATGCAGGTCGCGGAACTTCTTCAGGTTGTCCTCGATGTCCTTGCTGCTCTGATAGCGCTCACGGCTCTGCCAGAAACCGAGGGTCCACTTAGGATAAAGCGAAGCCTTGCCGGTAAGCGTACGGTAACCGGAAATCACCTCATCGAGATTCTGACCGGCAATGAAATAATAATCCATATCCGGCGACATTTCACTCCAGATGCTCAACTGGTTCTTCTCTGCCTCAGAACGAGGAGCTGCTACGCGAAGTCCGCAGTAGGAAACATCACCATCTGGCTGCCACTCGATACGGATAGGAGTCTTTACACCCTTCTTGATAGGAGTTTCAAACTTATAAGAGTTCGGATTCCAGGCTGTACGCCAGCGCTCAGGAACTACCAGTTTGCCATCGATATAAATCTTCATGTAACCGGCATAATAGAGGATAAACTGATAGAAGCTGTTGGTTGGAGCCTCTACATAACCCTCGTAAACCACCTTGGAACCATTCAGCGCGAAGCCCTTTGGCAGGTTCTGAATACCACCCTTATCTGTCTTGTTGCAAATCTCAGAAGCCTCAGGCATTGCATACTCAAAGTAAATGCTATCTTCGCCTCGAACAATCTTCTTACCGTTCTTGTCTACATAAGTACCTGTCAGCTGACCTTCCTTTCCATCTTTATCATAGAGTTTGAAGGCACGGTTGAGCTGGAGATAATCTTCCGGATTACCCCAACGGCAATAAGAATAAGAATCCCAGAGGATGCCGTAGTTTTTATTAGAGATGACGAAAGGCACACTCACCTTGGTATTATACTGGAAGAGGTCTTCGTTCTTACCCTTCATGTTGAGTTCCTCACTCTGATGCTGACCAAGACCATAGAACGCTTCGTTATCAGGAGAGTTGAAGAGCGCACGCCATGACCATCCGTGCTTCTGTGCTTCAGGAACCTTGGCAATGTCTACACCGATTTCACGGTCAGGCACAGTGAACGGCTTGAAAGTTTTTCCGCCCTGAGCAACCTCGTTGAGAAGGACATTGTCTTTCAGGTCATAGAAGGTAATCTGACCCGTAGCCTCGTTCATGACAGCACGCATAGCTGCAGTGGTAATGATGAGATTGTCTCCCTGCTCTTCCACCTTATACTTTGCCTTGCTGTTTTGAGGCACTATTATCAGACTCTGTTTATTACGGAAACTCTGTTCGGCTGTAGCCTGAACACGGATAATCTTATCGCTCACCACCTGGAGGCGAATCTGACTAGGACCAAAATTCTGGTGTTGCTTCAACTGAACAGTGAGATAATTACCATTCTGGTTGAAACCGGCTGCCTGCATGCCTGTGGCACTCATCAGCAGCACTGCTGAAATCAATAATGTTTTAGTTAGTCTCATTTTATACGTTTAAAGGAAAATTTAAAAATCTGCGGCAAAGATACGAGAAAATTCCCGTATCTTTGTGCGCAAATGTTATCTGTATGTGTATAAAATGTTAACTAGAAGCGTAAACTACTCTGATTCTGACAGATTCTTACGATATTGAGACGGCGTAACGCCATACGCGTCTTGGAAGTATTTAGTGAAATAACGTGGATTATTGAATCCCACCTTATAGGCTATTTCACTGATGTTCAAGTCGCCCGAGCGGAGCAGATGCTCTGCAAATTTGATACGCTTGGTTCTGAGATACTCAGAAGGTGTAATACCCGTCAGCGAAATCATGCGTTTATATAATTGTACGCGTGAAATGCTAAGATGAGTACTCAGCGATTCTACCGATGTTTCAGGATTGCTCATATTGTCGCGGATATAAGCATTTACCTCATCGATAAATTTGCGGTCGGCCTCTGTTATTACATATTCTGTGCTCACATTCTTGCGTTTCTTCAAGAGGTTCAGAATACAGAGATTCAACATATCAATATCGAATGGTTTGGCAATATACTCGTCAGCACCACACTTCAGACTTTCCTTACGTTGCTCATCTCCCATACGGGCTGAGAGCATGATGAAAGGTATGGCTGTTGTTTCGTCATTGTCCTTACACATCCGGCAGAGTTCGTTACCATCCATCACAGGCATCATCACATCGCTCAGGATGATGTCTGGACGACGGTCGATGATCTTGTTCCAGGCATCCTGACCATTGACAGCCTCAACAACCGTATAGTCTGTCAATACTTCGTTCATAAACTCACGGAAGTCCTCACTGTCGTCAACGAGGAGCACTACCGGCTTCCTGATCATCGATTCTCCAGGCTGATGCGCATGTTTACTCATTCCGTAGAGAACGTTCTTACCTGCATCCGGATCCTCATCAGTAGCCTGATGCACCGTGGTTATGATAGGGGCTGCTCGCAAGGAACCGAGATGTGCCGTAGAATTGGAGGTGGTACTGCTCTCTATCGGAAGGTCTACCATAAAGATGGTTCCTCCGCTTGGATTATCTGTAACATCTACTTTACCGCCATGCAGTTCGGCAAACTTCTTTACCAGGTTCAAACCTATTCCGCTACCACCCTGCGGCTGCATTTCAGTACCATTAACCTGATAGAAGCGCTCAAACACATGTTCCTTCTCCTTATCGCTGATGCCCTTGCCAGTATCAGATACTGAGATGCGGAGCATATCCGAATCCTTGTCTCCTACACGCTGGCGGAGTGCAACACTCAGAGAAACGGTGATAAATCCTCCATCTGGCGTAAACTTATAGGCATTGCTCAAGAGGTTATTCACGATTTTTCCTACCTTATCAGCATCAAACGACATCTGCAGACTAGGCACCGTAGAATCGAAGGCAAGCGTTACTTTGCTGTTTGCCAAAGTACGGAACGAAGTACAGATATTGTCAACGAAGCTCACAATGTCGATATGCGACAGGGTAAGTTTTTCCTTATTCTGGTCTATCTTGCGGAAGTCAAGAATCTGGTTTACCAGATTGAGCAAACGGGTAGCATTGCGATGAATCATCTCCAGCTTTCTGCGTTTAGACTCATCTCTTTCTTCTCTGATCATACTAACCAGCGGCGAGATAATCAGGGTGAGCGGAGTACGGAGTTCATGACTCACATTGGTGAAGAAGTTGAGCTTCAGTTCGTTCAACTCCTTGGTTTTCTTGATACTGTCTTCCTTGCTCTGGAGTTCGAATTTAACACGCTGCTTTTCGAGCATGCGTTTACGATAGAGATAGAAAGCTACACCTATTAATATAATATATACGATGAACGCCCATAAAGAGAGATAGAAAGGCGGGTGAATATGAATCTTCAGCGTGTTCACCTCTTCGCTCACACTACCATCAGCATTCACCACCTTTGCCTCCAGGACATAGCTGCCTGAAGAGAGATTGGTAAAGGTAGCCTCCGGACGTCCCTCCGGTGTCAGCATCCATTTGTCATCAAGTCCCTTCATGCGATAGAGGAAACGGCAACGGGCCGGAATACTTACCTGGTCGGAAGCAAACTGTATGGTAAACGCCTTGTCCTTATAACTGAGATCCAGTTCAGGATGAGTATCGAGCGATTTTTCCAGAGGCACTCTTCCCTCAAACTCCTCACCTGCCTTCAGCGGATGATCGAAGAGTACGAAACCGCTGAACAAGACATGTGCATGTTTCTGGGCAGGAAGAATCTTGGCAGGATTGATGATATTAATACCATCCTGTCCACCGATGGCGATGGCTCCATTTCTCATCAGACAGGCAGAACGCTGGTTAAACTGGCGGCTCTGCAAGCCATCGAGCGAATTGAAGCTGATCATCGTAATGTCCCATTTTCCCTGATTATTCTTGGTCAGCGTAACACGGGTAACGATAAATTCAGAAACCAGCCAGATGTTATGCTGCTTATCTTCGAGCACCATACAGCCTACCGTACCCTGCGTACCATTGAGGTCATTGATTGACTCCAACTGTCCTGAAGCCTCATCATACATGGTGACACCCGCAGGCGAAGCCATCCACAAGATGCCTCGGCTATCCTTCATCATGTAATTCAAGGAAGGACTAGGGAAAGGCTGTCCGTCCTTGGTTGTATTCACATTGGTTACCTTTCGGGTTCCGAAATTAAAGATAGAATAGTTCTGCGAATGACCTATCAGAATTTCATCTTTATTCGGCAGGAAGAGCGAGTTGATAAAATCGCTGGTAATACCCGAATTCTGAACATTGTAGGTTGTAAACTTTCCGCTCTCAGGATTATAAATCTGGAAGCCTGAACCCAAGGTTCCGATAATCAGGCGATGATACGGATCTTCGGCAAGACACCAGACGCTGTTATTGGCAAGTCCGCCAGGAGCTGCCTGAAAACTCTTCCATCTGCCGTTCTTATATTGGGCAAGTCCACCATTGAAGGTGCCGAAATACATCGTACCATCAGCCATGGTTACGCTGCTGACCACAATATCCGAAGTCAGACCGGTTTCAGCCTGTGAGAATCGCCAGCTCTGTCCGGTAAGCGGACTGTAGCAAACAATACCGCTATCATTGGTTCCGCACCAGAGATTACCATTCAGATCCTGCGTGATTGTACACACATCACCAAGCGGAATAGTTGTGAATTTCTGAGCGGCAGGCGAATAATAGGCCACGCCGTTCTTGTAACTACCTACCCAGATAGCTCCCTCATCATCCACATAAACCTTCTGCAGGGAATTGTCAACGATACTTCCCTTTGCTTCGGAATGAACATACTGACGACAGATTTTGCGTTTGAAATCAACAAAGAAGAGACCATTATGGTCGGAAGCCACCCAAAGATTGCCTGCCTTATCGCGGGCAATATCACGCATCAGAATACGGGTTGGGCAAGGAATAGCAATGCCCATGTTTGTAAGATAAGAACGGGCATCGGTCCATTTTCCGGTTTTAGACTGATACACGTAATTGGCATTACTTACAGAAACCCAGAAACCACCTATACCATCATAGAAAGTATAGGCACCATTATCACCGGCAGCTTTATGGTTAGCAAGGAAGGAATTGGACCAGAGAACCTTCTGTTTCTGTCCGTTGACACGGCAGATTGTACCATCAGCATAGGTAATGAGCGCATCGCCGTCAACCTCGGTTATTTTACTGATATTTCCCTCTTTCAGACAGCCCGGCTGAGCCTTTTTGGTAAATTTAAAAAGGTAGGTATTTTTGGTTTTGGCATTATGAAAGTAGAGTCCCTGTCCGTAGACTGCTATCCACATGTTCTTATCCTTATCTATCAGGAGTTTATAAGGAGGTCCCTGCACGTGGATGTTTTTGAGCCATTCTTCCGGTTTGCGGTTAAACTGCTCTTCATCATATTTGTAGATGCTGTACCCCACAGAGGTATGCACCCAGATATTTCCATCATAGTCTTGCTGAAGTTCATCTACCGAATTGTTAGGCAGCGACTTATCATCAGTGTTGCTATAATAGAAAGTTTTCATACGGAAGCCGTCAAAGCGGCACAGTCCCGACTGGGTACCTAACCAGATGTAGCCTCTGGTGTCCTTGAGGATGGCACCCACCTGACTGTTCGTAAGTCCATCATGATTGGTGAGGCTGCTGAATTCTACGTTTTCATAGGCAGCCCATGCCCTCTCCGGCTGCATGAGCAGCAAGAGCAGAAACAGCACGATGGCATGTTTCAAGTAGTTTTGTTTTTTTATCATCATAATCGTAGGTTTATATATATTTATCTGAAAAGATTTTTTATTTCTATAATAGGTTTTATTTCACGTCGTTTTTTTCAGAACTTTCGCGTATTTTCAGAATCATCGGTACCACTTTTTTGTAGATTCTATCATCTCCATTGATACTTCTCATGAGTAGATCGCAGGCTGTGGTTCCCTGTTCGTGTGCCTTGTCCATGATAGCCGAGAGTTTCGGCGTAACGAAGGCAGCAGTATCACCATCGGTAAAACCGATGATAGCAACATCCTCTGGTATGCGGAGCCCTTTTTCCTTGATAGCATCGAAGGCGGCATAGGTGATAATATCGTTAAAGGCGAGGATGGCATCAGGTCTGTCCTCCTTTTCGAGGAGACGGAGGGTAGCGTTTCGGGCCACATCGAAATCGATTTTGTCGCAAACCACGAGGTCACGGTCGATAGGGATGCGGTTCTCTCTCAGCGCCTCCAGATAACCGTGTTTTCTGCGGCGCACCATATCAAGATGGTTTGGACCGCCGATGAAGGCGATGCGGCGCGAACCGGTATCTATCATATGCTGGGTAGCCTCCTGGGCGGCAACATCACCATTGCCTACTACCTGGGAGAACTTATCTTCTAAACAACAACGGGCAAAGAACACCAGTGGAACTCCCATCTTATGCAACTGCTCGAAATGAGAATAGTCGACCGTATCCTGTGCCAGACAGGCGATGATGCCTTCCACATGCATATTCAGGAAGTTTTCTACCGCTCTCTTCTCGTGTTCTGTATTCTCGTGGCTATTGGCGCTGATCACCGAATAACCATTCCTTACGGCATAATCTTCTATACCATCCAGCACGGCAGCATAATAATGAGTCACCAGGTTTGGCACAATTACACCAATCACCCTAGGTGCTTCTTTTCTGAGGCTCTGTGCAAAGGGGTTTGGTCGATAATTGAGCTCCTTGGCAAGGCTTTTCACCTTTTGAGTCATCTCCTCACCCACTTCATGGCTGTTTCGCAAGGCTCTAGATACAGTTGCTATGCTGACGCCAAGTCGGTCGGCGAGGTCTTTCAAAGATGTTCTTCGTTGTTTCATATTCAGTTTATGCTTATTATCGATATACATTTTGTATTCACATATTCTGCATATTTTCGTCTTTCGACAGCAAAGTTAGTGAATTCTTTGCAAAGATAACAATTTCTTTCGAAAACGCAAACGTTTACGTTATTATTTTTTTGAAAAAGTTTATTTTATTGTGAAAAAACTCGTAATTTTGCAAAATGAAAAGTAATGAATAGTTGATAATAAGTTAGTTAGAAACAAGCGTGGGTTTGGAATGTCGGGAGACAATCCAAACTCTTTTTTTATGTCCCGATGTCAGCAGATTACCTGATAGGATACAAAAAAAGATGAGGGCACATACTGAATACTGCCCCCATCTGATATGGTTATTACTGCTTAAAAACAAATTTCTTCTGTCCGGGATAGTTGACGAATATCGCTACCAGCAGAGATACAATACTCTTCGGAATCATATAATGCAGCTGAATATGTTCGTGCGCATTCAGAAATTCGGTCAGGGCGATAGTGCCGCCCGAATTGAGCATCCAGCTGATGCCCCAGATGATAAAATAGCGCCAGGCTACACTCTTTTTCTTGCTCTTGGAATCGCCGAACACATAACGGTAATTCAGTATGCAGTTGGTAATGCCGCCACTTATCACTCCCAGCGCATTGGCAAGTCCGTAATAAATGCCGATGATATCTGAGAGGAAGAATGCCAGTCCGAAGTCTATCACTGAGGCGCAGGAGGCGGTCAGTTCCGCCTTGCCGAAGGTTACGAGTTCTTCTTTAATCTTGCCCATATTCTCTTGGATTCCATTAGCAGTACGCCTACTATCGTAGTAAGAATACCCAACATGACATCGATGATATAATGATGACCGGAATAGACTGCCGTCCACCAGATGCCCAGACAGATGCAGGCGAAGAGCACCACCGTATACCAGCGTTTACGGCTCATCACAGCATAAATCGTAGTGAGGAACATATAGGCAGCATGCAGGCTAGGCACGGCAGCAAAGACATTGGCATTCTTGCCGTAGAGTCCGTGGAACACGTGCAGTCCGGTCATTTCGTCCCATCTGCCCAGACCAGCCACATTGCCCGGTGTATTGAGCACAGCCTTGAAGCCATAGTTCATCGCGTACCAAGGTGGAGCAGCCGGATAGATGTAGTAGCCGATGAAGCCGATGACATTCACCAGCAGGAAAGCCCAGGAGAAACGCTTGAACCAGTTAAGCTGTTTCGTAAGATACAGATAAAGAGCAAAGGCGATAGGCACCGGAACCCAGCAGAGATAGAAGATGCCTGCCCAGAAATCAGCAAAACCGCAATGGTGAACCTTGAAGTATTCGCCCGGAATCATCAGCTGGCTATGGTCGGCTACAGCCTGCAGTTCTGCGCAGGATGAAGCAGCAATGCCGAAGAGCGACTTTTCTGCATGATAGAGATTCGCCACGTCAATATCGTTCACCATATAGTTAGGATAAAGGCGCATCGAATCGTAGATGATTCCAAAGAGGAACCAAGGCAGAAAATAGAAGGCAAAACGGCGTGTCTTCTTCCAGGCTGCGAGTACCGCCAGGAGGATAATCAGATAGATACTAAACACTTTTTTCTACTTTTTATAGATAGAACTTGAGTTTATTATTTATGAGCGTTCATCACAACATAACAATGCCAGATGCGCCAGAAAGCGGTGATGTTTGCCAGAACGGCAATCAGAATCATTCCGCCAGCCAGCCACCAGATATTGCCTGTAAAGCCGGTAATCATCGCAGTAACGGCAGTAACGACAACGCGCTCAGGACGCTGCATGAAACCTACCTTGCACTCAATATCCAAACCCTCGGCACGGGCACGGACATAACTTACCATCACAGAACCGATCATCGCTGCAAAGGTGACTACGCCCATCCAGAACCAGGTCATATCGCCCTGCATACGTACGAAGATGAGGCAGATGCCAAAGAGACTTACCAGTTCGCTGTAGCGGTCGAGTGTAGAATCCCAGAGTGCGCCGAAGAGACTGCTCTTGCCGCTCATACGTGCCAGACGGCCATCCATCATATCGAAGAGACCGGCTGCAAGGATGATGAATCCACCCCATCCTACAGTAACCATGCAAGATGCATAATCAGCCTGCTCTGTTCCGAGCATCCATGCAGCATCGAGGAAGAAACCGGCTGCCACGATATTGCCCAGGAATCCTACGAAGGTGACAATGTTAGGAGTAATACCTACTGCTATCATCGCCTTGATAAGTGGATTGATGATGGCATAGATAACTTTTTGTAAGAAATCTCTATAATTCATATTTTAATCTATTTTTTATTGCCTGTTTAAGAAATGTCTGTTTAAGAATTTGTTTCTTTAAGAAATGCCAGACTAGATGATTCCAGCCGAAACCAGTATGATTTTGATGATGATTAAAGAAACGGCTGCATAGAGGCCGCCCAGCAGATCATCAGCCATCACATAGAAGGCGCCCTGTCTGTTATCCAGTTTCTTGATGCCCAGCGGTTTCACCATATCAAAGAAGCGGAAGAGAACAAGTGCCACCAATGCCCACCACCAGGCATCTTTCACTTCGCCCTGAGCGGTAAGCGGGGTTAGCAACGACAGGGGAATCCACACGCCAGCCATCTCGTCGATGACCACACGACTGGGATCCTCACCCCAGTAAGGCTGCAACTGCGCTGTTGCCCAAGTGCCCAGAATAGTGGAAACAATGACGAGAAAGAAGGTGATGCTCTGCAGACTCTCGCCCGTAATACCGAGTCCGTAAGCCAGGGCTGCCCAGATGAGGGTTGCCAATACAGAGCCAGCCGTTCCCGGTCCCCAAGGCCAGAAGCCACTGCCGAAACCGGTGCCTATGATGACGGGCAGCAAAGGAGGCCGCTCGTCGGTAAGATTTCCCTTGTTATTCATTCTCTTAATGTTTAATAAGCCCGCAGAAGGGCGTTTCTTCTTTAAATTTCAGTGTGCAAAATTACGCTAAAAAATTAAATTAACCAAATAGTTTTCTGTTATTTTTCTGAATTTCATCAGATATTGACAGATAAAAAGGTGAAATAGAGCAATATGAAGGGGATTTATACCACTCAGGCTCGCACGGCGAAGAGCAAGAACAGGCTGCAGAAGGAACTGCATGGAAGCCTTTTTCTGAAAATCTCATAAAAAACTGAAATAATGAATAGGTTTTTGCGTCTATTTACGAATAATGTTATAACTTTGCATCCTGAAAGCATTAAATCATGGGCGGAGAGCCCCTATATATAATAAGGTATAAAAAATGAAAGGTATTAAAAAGTTGTATTTTACGGTCATCCTTCTGATGATTTCTACGCTTCAGATGATGGCTCAGCAGAAGATAACAGGTCGTGTCATTGATGACGACGGTTTTGCCGTACCGTATGCAAGCGTGCAATACAAAGGACATAAAATTGCGGTTTCCAGTAACGGAGAAGGTAAGTTTACCATTGACAAGAAGCCGGGACTCATGCTCACCGTAAGCGCACTGAGCTACAAGAGCACATCGGTGAAGGTTGACGAAAAGACCAACTTCCTGGAAATCAAACTGAAAGACGATACGCACAAACTTACCGAAGTGGTGGTGAAATCGAAAAAAGGCCGCTACAAACGTAAGGATAATCCTGCCGTAGAACTGATGCGGCGCGTGATTGCTGCCAAGAAAAAGAGCGACCTGAGCAATCACGACTATGTGCAATATGATAAGTACCAGAAGATTACGCTCGCGCTCAACGACCTGAAGAAAGAACAGCTCGAAAGCAAGTTCTTCCAGCGCCGCCAGTATCTCCTCGACCAGGTAGAAACCTCTCCATACAACGGAAAGCTCACCCTGCCTGTCAGCATCGACGAGACGGTTTCACAGCATATTTACCGCAAAGATCCGAAGACCGAAAAGGACATCATCAAGGGTCAGCAGAGCAATGGAATCGGACAGGTAATCCAGACCGGAGAGATTCTCAACACCGCCCTGAAAGAGGTGTTCACCGATGTGGACATCTACGATGATTACGTGCGCCTGCTGCAGTATCCCTTCCCATCTCCTATCGGCAGAACAGCCATCAGCTTCTACCATTATTACATCGAAGATACGGTGTATGTGGAAAGAGATCTCTGCTACCATCTGCAGTTTATCCCAGCCAACAGCCAGGACTTCGGATTCCGAGGCGAACTCTATGTGCTTGCCGACAGCAGCCTGCACGTGAAGAAATGTAACCTCTACATGCCTCACAACAGCGATGTAAACTGGGTTACTGACATGAAGATTGAACAGGAGTACACCAAACTCGACAACGGCGAGTGGGTGCTCTCTAAAGACGATATGATAGCCGAACTGCACGTCAACAAGCTCCTTCAGGACCTGCTGGTGGTGCGAAACACGCGAATCACCGATTATGCCTTCGATGCCTTGCCGAAGCAGCTCTTCAAGGGCAAGGCGAAGATCAGGCACGATATGGATGCGATGAACCGCGATGAGGCATACTGGAACAAATACCGGCAGGTGGACCTCACGAAGAGTGAATCGTCGATGGACAGTTTTATCCACCGCATGGAGAACTCCAAGGGATTCAAATACATCATTTTCGGTGTGAGAGCCCTGATGGAGAACTATGTGGAAGTGGCTCATACCAAGGGCAAAAAGGTAACGGTGAAAGACAGTCTGGGTGTTGAAAGAGACAGCATCATCAACGACCGCCGTAGCCTCTTCGACCTCGGACCTATCAACACGTTCCTCTCCAACAACTACGTAGACGGCGTGCGCCTGCGTCTGGCGGGCAGGACGATGGCAGCCCTCAACCCTCACTTCTTCTGGGATGGTTACGGCGCCTATGGTCTGAAGAGCAACAAGTGGTATTACGGCCATGTGCTCACCTATTCGTTCAACAAGAAGAAGAACAGTCCGTTCGAGTTCCCGATGCGCAAGCTTACCTTCGAACTGGGGCATGATATTACATCTCCATCCGATGATAACCTGCTGCACAACAAGGACAACTTCTTCATGACCCTCCGTGCCACTACGCAGGACCAGATGTATCAGTATCACCGCCAGAAGGTGACCTTCACCTACGAAACCGACTGGGGCTTCCGCTTCGACACCAGCCTCCGCTGGCAGAGCAACCGCACCGTGGGCAATCTCCACTACTTCAGGGTGAGCGACGGCGAGGAAATACGCAAGATACGCACCACAGAGGCGAGTGTAGGCTTAGATTACAACCCGGGTGTCACCTATGTCAACACCAAGCAGCAGCGCCTGCCTATCAACCTCGACAGTCCTGAAATCTCGCTTCGCCACACCATGGGCTTAGACGGATTCATGGGCGGCCAGTATCAGAGCAACCTCACCACGCTGGGCATTTACAAGCGCCAGTGGCTGGGAAGCTTCGGCTATATGGATTTCAACATCGTGGGCAAGGCGCAGTGGAGCAAAGTGCCTTTCACCATGCTCATCCAGCCACCGGTCAACCTCTCTCTCTTCGAGCAGGAGGCAACCATCAGCATGATGAAGGACTGGGAGTTCCTGAGCGACCGCCAGCTGTTCTGGTCAGTAGCCTGGGATATGAACGGCAAGTTGCTCAACCGCATTCCGCTCATCAAGAAGCTGAAGTGGCGTGAATATGTAGCCATCAAGGGTGTATGGGGCGATTTGACCAGCAAGAACGACCCGAGCAAGAACCTCAATGATGAGAAGCTCTTCAAATTCCCTACCAACTCCTATACCTTTGGCAAGACGCCATACTGGGAGTTTGTAGCCGGCGTGCACAACATCTTCAAGTTCTTCGGAATAGATTATGTTCGCCGCCTCAACTATTATGACCATGCAAACATCTCAAAATGGGGCATCCGTATGGGCTTCCTCATGTCATTCTAATAAGAAAAAAGATGCCTTGATGCAGTATTTTCATTGCATCAAGGCATTTGCGTACATATATAAACAACATATAAGAGAGTAAACACAATGAAGATTCTACTAGCAGACAAACAGGACATCACAAGAGCCGGATTGAGCTATGTGATCAGTAAGATAGAGGGTTTGGAAACCCGGACCATCGAAGACAAGGCAGACCTGATGCTTGCCTTAAAGGAGAATGAGGATACGGTTGTAATACTCGACTACACCCTTTTCGACATCAATGATGCTGCCGAGTTACTTATTTTAAACCAGCGTTTCCCATACACGCGCTGGCTACTGTTCAGTGAGGATCTGAGTGCCGATTTCGTGAAGATTCTCATCGCCAGCAGTACGCAGTTCAGCGTATTGCTGAAGGAGTGTTCGCTAATGGAAATCAAGGAGGCGATACGTTTCTGTGTGGCAAGCAACCGTTTTGTCTGCCAGCGCATGATGGAGGTTCTTCTGGCTCCGAAACAGGAGGAGCAGGAGAAAATCAACCTCACCAAAACTGAGACAGAGATTCTGAAAGACATTGCGTTGGGAATGACAACGAAAGAAATAGCCGAGAAGCGCTTTTCCAGCTTCCATACGGTCAATACCCACCGCAAGAACATATTCCGCAAGCTGGGCGTAAACAACGTTCACGAGGCTACGAAATATGCGCTGAGAGCCGGTTTGGTTGATTCGGCAGAATACTATATTTAACTTCGGTTACTGAAGTTTCGCATGTGGTTCAAGTACGGGCTGAAGGCCCAAAAGCTCCCAGCCCAGGGCATCGCCCTGGGTATAATGACAATCAGCAAGGCGCCCTGTAAGGGCAAAAGCTTTGTATATTGTCAGGTATTTGAAAGCTTTTGCCCTTACAGGGCGACAGGTTTGCGCCCATAAACACCCAGGGCGATGCCCTGGGCTAGGAGCTTCTGCCCTTTCAGGGCGTGTGGGGCTTACTTACGAAACTTGAGTTCGGTTAGTTTATAGCAATCTTGCAAACGGCTAAGCCCTATTAACTATCAACTATAAACTATCAACTTTTTTAGTGGGGGGGGTTAACAGGGTTAACAGTTAACAGCTGTTTTTTGCATGGTCCCCCTCGCGTACCTTATTATATAATA
>NZ_QSAV01000025.1:0-53884 GCF_003465495.1 Segatella copri
CCCAAATCTGCTATTTTTTGCTTTTTTAGTCATTCTTTTTCTTGAAAACCTTGTATTTCCAGCCTCGCCGCCCTTGAAAGGCACCTGAAACGAAACGACCGATGCGACAGGAAGACGCAAAAAAAATGTCGGAAAAGGGAGCGACAAAAAGGTGAAGAAACGAGAACTTCCCTTCTGCTCCTGGAACCGCAAATAAGTTTAATTCAAGGCTATATGACAACAAACATCAACATAACACAGACTTGGTGGAGATTATTCTCCGCAGTCGGCTCAACCCTCATCACTTTGGTGGCTTGGTTGGGATATATGGCTCTCTGCATAGTCGGTGAAGTCATATTGGGAATTGTGAAGTTCATCTTCGGCATCATCATTTCCATTCTTTCTATGGTGGTACTGATTGGAACATTCATTTGGTTATTAACACTTTAAAGTACAAGCGATATGAACAGAAGCATTGAAGCGATACCTACATGGGCACTCTGCTACATCATCAATGGCGATGCAAGCGGACTGACAGACGAGGAAATCCGTATGGTGGACGAAGCCATACGCAAGAACAATATTGAGATAGTAAGTCCAAGATACAACGAGGACATGTGCACAGAACCTTACTTCAGCCATTATCCGTTCTTCGGACTGCCTACAGAAGTTGAGGACTGCGACATCATCTATCACGAGTAACGAACCCTTTAACAACATCAGATATGAACACTACAGAATATTTCAAGAGAACCATACAAGCCTATTTGGAGGAGCGTGCAATGGAGGACGAACTCTTTGCAGCCAAGTATGACAACCCCGACAAGAACATAGACGATTGCGTCACCTACATACTTAATTGGGTACAGAAGAGCGGTTGCAACGGCTTTTGCGATGACGAGATATATGGGCAAGCCATCCACTACTACGAGGAGAAGGACATCGAGGTAGGAAAACCATTGAACTGCCAAGTGTCTGTTAACCACCACATCGAACTCACAGAAGAGGAGAAGGCACAGGCAAGACAGGAAGCCATCCGCCAATATCAGCAAGAGCAGATGAACAAGATGCGTAACAGAGATACCGCCAAACGCACCTCACAGAGAACGGAATCAGAAGTACACCAACCATCATTATTCGACACGTTATGAAACCAAGAACGAAATATCAGAAGCAAGTCGTAACCTCAAACAAGGGGTTACGACCTATCAAGGGAGCGCAAATGCAATGGGCATTCCGTGAATGTCTTGACCACTATGCCTTTCAGTTGAAGCACGGACAGACCACTTGCATGGACTGCGGACACACTTGGACTACGGACGAGAATGCGGACAAATGTGTCTGCCCGAAGTGTAAGGCAAAGTTGGAAGTGCAGCGCACCAAGCGACAGAAGGCAATGTCTTCTACCTATTTCAGTGTACTCTCCGAGCGCAAGGGACTGCAACTTATGCGAGCATTTCAGATGAAAGCCTATTACCGCAAGGGACAAAAGGCAGAAATCAATTGTTGGGAGGTGGCACGTTATTGGATGAACGAGAAAGGCAAGGTGGAGGTTATGGCACGCAAGCGCACAATGGGTATCTATATGGACACGTTCTGCTACGACTCCGACATTGAACTGCGCAGGGACAACACCACCTATCAGCATATTGCTTCATTTCCGGTCTGCCCCGATATGAAAGTCATTCCTCAGATATGGCGCAACGGCTTTGAAGGAGCGTTTCACGGCATCGAACCGCTTACATTGTTCAAGGCGATGCTGACAGACCACCGCATCGAAACGATGATGAAACAATGTAGTTACGGACACGTCCGCCACTTCATAGACCACCCACGGCACTTGGAAACTTGTTGGAATGCCTACAAGATAGCCAACCGCAACCATTACCTTATTACAGACATCGGCAAATGGGCGGACTACATCTGTATGTTGGTAGAAATGGGCAAAGACATCAGAAGTCCACATTACATTTGTCCCGACAATCTTGAAGCCGAGCACGACAGAATATCCGAGAAAATCAGAGCCAAGAAAGAAAAGGAGCGCACCGAGGAGGAGATACGCAAGGCATTGAAGAACGAGGACAAGTTCAAGGAAATGAAGAGCCGTTTCTTCGGTTTGATGTTCACGGACGGCAATATCGTGGTGAGAATGCTTGAAAGCGTCAGGGAGCACGTTCTTGAGGGCAAGGCGATGCACCATTGCGTAGGCAGCGGTACAAACTACTCACTCAATCCCGACTGCATCATCTTCTCTGCAAGAATAGCCGAACAAAGAGTTGAAACAGTGGAGTTTTCACTCGAACAGATGAAAGTCGTACAATGCCACGGACTACAGAACAAGGACACCGAGCACCATGCCGACATCATCAACTTGGTGAACAGCAATGCAAGACTTATAGAGCAACGTATGGTTGCAACGACATGAAATCCATATCGGCGGAGCGATGAAAATTCGTTCCGCCACTTTCTTTCATGAGCCGAGGAGCGGAAAAGAAAGTGGCAAAGAAACCGTCTTTTCCTTATCTGCGATGCTTGCAAAGAACAAAGGACAGCCCCCAATCAAAAGGACTGTCCTATTTTATAAAACCTTATTCTATGGAGTAAACAAGAGCAGATACTCCATTTTTCTTCTTCGCTCGATGGAAGGCACTATCTTTCCGTTCCACCTTTTGAAGTCCACATAGTCACGATAGATGTTTCTGTTGCCACTTCGCATCTTTGCATACATCCGGCTTTTCATCACCTTTCCACACCCCACATTGTAGGCAAGTGTAGCCAAGAGCAGCGAGTCACGACCGAAACCACGAAACATGGCGCAGAGTTTTCTGAGGTCAGAGCGCAGCAAGGCATCGGCTTGCCGCTCCGTCATTCTTGGAGAAAACTTCTCTCCAGGCAACAGCTTGTGTCCATATCCGACATAAGGATGGTGCTTCGGTCCATGCAGACCCTCGTACTTCTTGATGCAGGCGACAGCCAACTCAAAACGTGACACATGACGAACTCGCTTTATCGCCCCTTGCGTCTGGGCAGACAAGCTGCCCGACACAAGAAGCAAGGCTAACAATATCATCAACCTCATACGCTACCGAGTTTGTTGGCACTTCTCGCAAACTCTTCCTCCTCGTCTGTGTCGTTGAAACTGAACTCCATTTCGTATGACTTGCCGAAGTTGTCCTCTACCACCACAGTCAGCGTCTGTGTCTCCGTACTTGCCGAGGTATAGTAAAGACGGAACTTCTCGTTCTCCAACAGATAGCGGTCGTTTGGCTGGAACACCGTTCCGTTCTCCATTCTCAACGAGCCTTTTCCGTCATGCTGAAAATAGCGGATGGTGTAGATGGTGCCGTCAAACTTTCCCTCCGCCTTCAACTCGCAGCGGATTTCAACAGTCTGTCCACGCACAATGTCCTTTGGTACAGGCATCGTCTCCACCTTGAATGGATACGACTGCTGAATGTCCAGCTCATCGCTGCACGATGAAAGGATTACCGACAAGGCACACACGAAAAGGAATGCCAACATGCTCACTGATTTCTTGATTTTATTGTTCTTCTTCATTGTCTTGTTGCTTTTTGAATGATTGTTACTTTCTTGTCTTATGGCTCATCAGGTACTCGTTCAAGTCCTTGTAGCCAGTGTATAGATGCGAATGGTCAATGACCTTATCGCCATATCGCTTTTGCAGTTCGACACAGGCATTCTCGCCTGCCTCGTCATTGTCCAAGTGACAGTACACTTGTGCATAGCCATCTAAAAGATGATGCACCTTTTGCATATTAGCCACCGAATTGAGGATAATATGATCCTCACCACGACCTATGCCGAGAATTACGGCAGAGAGGAAATCCATAAAACCCTCGTACAGATGGCAGACGTTGCTGTTCCTGCCAATGAGAGTGATGTCCTTTGGCGACACGCAACCTTTGAAGAAGCGGTTTCGTATCTCGTAGCCATAGCTGTTGTTCTTGAAACCGACAGCAAAAAACTGTTTGCCATTGTATCGGTATTCCACCTGACAGCAGAAACGGCTCGCCACGTCAGCCGATATGCCACGCTCACGCAAGTACTGCCTGAGAGCAGGATGACTCAAAGGCTTTTCCACAATATCACTAAAAGGATTGCCTTTTACCTTAACAGCCTTTTCCGCTATCCTTTGATAATGCGGAAACGATGTCGGGAAACTGCCACCAAGCGTTTCAGATATGAACTTGGCTTGTGCCACAAACTCATTGCTGTTGATGAACTCCCCTGCGAGGTTGAAGATGTCACCACCTCTGGCGATGCCATAATCATACCAGACATTCTTGTCCGTTGATACCCGAAGCGAAGGATTGCGGTCATTGCGGTATGGCGCATGATACCAAAGTCCCGAAGCCTTGTGCTTGACAGGCTCAATGCCGAGAACATAGAGAAAGTCCACAATAGGCACTTGTTTGATTTCATTGATGTCCATAGGCTCACTGTTTTAGTTGATGATGAACTTCATGCCAATACCAAACTGCGTGTGGAAATGTCCCGTGCTGTTGCCCCAAACAAGCCTTTCCTTAACGGAAGCGGTCAAAGCTATTGCATCGGACAGGTATATTTCCGTTTCAAATGCCACGGCACCACCATATATAAGTGCTCCCTTGTTCTGCAAGGTCGCTCCGTCTGACATGGTTCTCTTGCCCCAGTTTACGGACTCATAGCCAGCCAGTGCCGTACCTCCGATATAGAACAGCACCGTCTTACTGTTGTCGGAAAGGAAGTTGTAGGAATAACCGAACTCGCCCGTAATTTGTGCTATTGGAACGGAAGTTTCACGGTAAGGCAGATTTACTTGCAGATATTCCGCCCCATATATCCACTTGTCACCACCCTTGGTATAGCTTGAAAGTCCGAGACCTGCATAATAGCCTGCCTTGCAGGACTTCTTGCCGTTATATACACCGTCAGCCATGCCGACCTTCACCTCGATGCCTTTCATCTGAGGAAGACATCTTTGGGCGAATGCCTGCCCTGCGGTGAGGGCAAGCATTGCCATGATTGCAATGTTTCTTCTTTTCATCCGTTACTTCACGCTAAGTTCGTTGATTGTCAAAGCTCGCACCAAGTCGCTGTTCTCCACTACAAACGACTGATGGCGACCGCCTTCCTTCTCGTTCATCTCCACGACAAGCTCCTTGTCGTCAGGAATGGTAAATTTCGGTAAGCAGAACACCGTCTGCTCCGTTTTCTTGCCAGCCACACGCACCACATAGTTGTAGGCACGGACAGGAAGAAGCACCTGCTCCTGAATGGCGGTTCGCTTCACCACCTTCTTGTCAACAACCTTGAACGTGATATAGTCCACGTCAAACGGCACGTTGCTCTGGTTCTTGATTTCTGTGTGGAAATACAGCAAGTCGCTGTGTACATAGATGCCCTTCAAAAGGTACTGGATTCCGAAACGCTTGCTGCCGATGTGCTTCACCTTGCGCTTGTTCTCCTTATGAATTGACTTCATGATGAGGTGTACCAACATGGGGCTTTCCTTGCCCAACTCCTTGAGATAAATCTCCTGCGCATTGTTCGGACGGTTCACCGCCTCACCGTCATGGATGAAGTCCGCCATCTCGATATTGAGCATGAGCGGTTCCTTGGCATACTTCACATTGAATGTGTAGAATGAGCCATCCTCCGTGATGACGCTCATATTGGTCTCTTTCTTGAAGTTCTTCACGGCTGCTTTTACACGGATAACATTCTCCGCACCGTCCGCCTTGCCAGCTATCAAATCCTCTGAACCCAAGTCAACGTACTTGACAGAGGCAGGAAAGAGAATATGAACCGTCTTGTCATAAGTCACTTCCAAACCATGAGGTGGAATCATGCGGTCGAAGGTCAGCTTCTTGGTCAAGCCGTGATAGAGGTTGCTGTTCTCTTCCTTCTGCGGATACACCTCCTTGGTCAAGGTCAGTTTCTCTTCCTGGTCGGAAGAAACATTGCTTACTTGCTCAGTCTTTACAGACTTCTGCGCTTTTTTCTTGCCTGTCTTCTGCGCTGATGCAGTGCAGGCTACACCCAGCATAAGGGCGAACATGATTGTTGTCTTCTTCATTTTAGTTTGCTTTTAATTAAACTTTTGGATTAAGTGGTATAAATGTTGTTGCCTTTCGGCTAATCTTCCTCTTGGTAGAGCATGACCCTGTAGCCAGCCTTCAGGTGTATCTTGACGGTACGCATCTTCTTGGAGATATACTGCGACACGCCTTGTATGACACCTTTTCCCAAGTCGGAGGCAAGTTGTGCCCCGGCATTGGAGGAAATGTTGATGCTGCTGTTCAGCGAGCTTCCCATGTTGGCACCGACTTCCTTGGCTGCGTCAACCTCCATCGACTTCGGAATGAAGATGCCCTCCTGACCGTCATTGTCATAGACGGCAAGCTCAATCGGGATAATCATGCCGTTGTGCTCAATGGACTTCAAGGCTATGGAAAGCCTTTCGCCTTGCAATCGTGCCACTCCGAAAATGACAGAATTTCGTGGTATCTCCCTATTGCCGACACGCATAGATTCCAACAATCTCAACCTTACTGCCTGTCCGTCCGTTATGGTCTGGTTGCCGTGGATGCAGGCAGAAATCGTGTTTTTGTCGTAAACACCACCTCTTCCGATGGCGGTATTGAACCTTGCCGAAGCCTTTTCCGAGTAAGAGGCGACAAACTCCTCGTTACTCATGGAGCGGTTCAAGGACGAAACTACACGCCTTTGCACTTGCCTTACAGGTGTAATCTTGGCTTTCTTGCCCTTGGTGACAGCTTCCTTGTTTTCCTCTGTTACTGTTTCAGTCGATGAAGGACTTGCCGCATTGACATTTCCACCAGGCATGTACTTTGCCGCAAGTTGATAGGACTTCTCCATAAGGGCAACTTGCTCGTCCATATTGGAACGCTTGTTTTCCTGCTGCATCATGCTTGCCTCCAGCTCGTCAAGACGTTTCCTCAACTCAGCATCTTCGCTGCTTCCCCCTTGCTGTGGCTGTTCATAGAAACCGCCCAAGGTTGTGTTCAAGGTTTGGTATGCCTCGGCAGACGAGCGGATGGCATCCGCCTCCTGTCTTTCCGCTTTTGTTGGCTGCTGCCCAGACTGCATCAGGTCAAAGTCCTTTTCTTGCCGTGTAGCAGTCGAATCAATGCCTGGCATGTACTCACCAAGAGAGTTCATTGCTCTGCTTTTTTCCTTTTGCTTGTTGGCAAGATCCTCCTTGGAGTATGCCTTGCGCTTGTCCGCCTCCACATCTGTCTTCTCCGCATCGGGCATTTCCATGTTGAATCCCTTGCTGCCTTTCTCACCCTCTGATGCAGACGGCTTGAAGATAAGCCATAGCACCAGACCGCAGACGAGGCACATGCATGGTATGGCAATCATCTTGTTGCGCTTGATACGCTGTTCCTCTGTCAAAGGCTTCTTTTCCTTTGGAGCCTTATCTGGCTCCACCTTGTCATTCTTCTCCTTCTCCATGTATCAATTCATTTTGATTGGTCACTTGCTGCCCCTTGTCGGTAGGCAACTTTACACTCTCAATATGCTCAACCTCTATATTTGAGGTCTTGCCGTTTCCGAAGTTGATGATAGCTGAACCTATCATGTAAAGGCTACAGAGGGCAAACAAGCCGAACATGACGAGCACGACTTTCAGTCTCACCCTTGGCGGAAGGGAATCCAGCCTGTCACGCAGTCTTCCCTTCATACCATTCACCTTTTCTTGGATTGTCTTAATCGGATTTTCCATTCTTGCTATTTTTATCGTTCTACTGTACTGATGTCCCTGTTCTCCACAATGGTGAAACCTTCAATGGTAAAACCATTCGGGTTGTCGTCGGAGCGTGTGGCATTCACTAACCTGCATACGGTGACAAGACTTCTCTCCGTCACGTTGCTCTCTCGGAGTATCACCTGCCGTGCGTAGGTCTTGGCTTGATAAGGGTAGTTATCAAAGTTACAGACCACGCTGTCAACTTGCAGCGACTGGTTGATGTTTCCTGCAATGAGTCGGTTGTAAAAACCTTTCTCCGCAAAGTCCTGGTAATAGTTGTATGCGCTCTTGTCCGCCAGCAGCAAGGCTCGTTTCACGTTGTGCTCGATGGCGCTCTTTTCGGGAGATAGCGTAAAGAACAGCTCATGAAAGCGTCTCACGTGTTCCCTTGCCTCGGCTGGTCTGTTCTGTGACAGGTCTTGCGAGAGGGCGAGCATCAGCGACTTGCCTCCATCAAGGACGTATATCTTCTCGCGCTGCTTCTCCGCAAATCTGAATGCAAACACCACCGAACATATTGCAACAACAGCGCAACCGATGACGAGGACGATGCAGAACAGGCGTATCTGCCTGAACGAGGTCTCGATATTCTTCAATGACTTGAATTCCATTTTTCTTTTCGTTGTATTGTTCATGAATGACTATATTTTCTTAAATCCGCTCTTGATGAGCCTTCCGGCACGTCCTGCCACATTTCCAGCCGTTGCTCCTGCGATGCTTCCGCCCAGTGAGCCTGCCGTGTTCACATTCCGGTTGTAGTTGCCGATGCCACCACCTGCCTGTATGATCCATCCTGCCACGGTCGGTATGGTGAAGTAACCGATGATTCCGATGATGAGGAAAACGATGTAAACACCGTTGCTTGCCTCAATGGAAAAGTTCGGGTCGTTCTGCAATGCCTCGATGTCGTTTTGCAGCATCAGCACCTGTATCTTGGCAAGGATGGTACTGAACAAGTCCGAAACGGGTAGCCAGAGATAAATCTGTATGTACCTGCAGAACCATTGCGTCAGCGTGGACTGGAATCCGTCCCATACCGATATGGCGAAACAAAGCGGTCCGAGGATGGACAGGACGATGAGGAAGAATGTCCTCAGCACGTCTATGACCAGTGCAGCGGCTTGGAACAGCAGCTCCAGCAGTTCACGGAAGAAATCACGGATGCTTTTCTTCATGCTGTACATGCCACGCTCCACATACATTCCCGCCATTGTCACCACGTCGCCGGGTGACCAGCCGAGTTCGTCAAGCTGCTTGTCAAACTCCTCGTTGCTCACAAGGTATGCGGTTTCCGGATTGCGTTTCATCGCCTCATACTCCAACTTGTCTTTCTGCGCCCGGTATTCATTCATGTCGAAGGTCTGTGTCTCCAACATGGAATGTGTACCTTGCACGATGGGACTCATCACGCTGTTGAGCGTACCGAGCACGATGGTCGGGAAGAACATGATGGCAAGTCCGATGGCAAACGGACGGAGCAGCGGAAATACGTCTATCGGCTCTGCCCTTGACAGTGACTGCCAAACCCTCAGGGCGACATAGAACAGCGCCCCAAGTCCTGCAAGTCCCTTGGCGATGTCCGTCATGTCGGAGCACAGCGGCATCATCTCGTCATACAGGGAACGCAGTATCTGGTGAAGATTCTCGAAATCCATAGGCTACCAGTATTTCTCGTTCGACTTGCCGTAGAGTCCCATGATGCGGTCGAGGTCGTTTTTTTTCTTGGCACGCAGATAACTCACGGAAATATTCTTGTTGGTATAATAGCTCACGAGATTGCGGTAACGCTTCATCTTCGAGTAGCAGCGTTCCACCACATCCATTCGCTCCTTGTCCGTCATGGAAAGGGTCGTGATGTTCACCACGTTCTTCAGTTCTGTCAGCACATCGTTGCTTTCCTCCAGCAGTTTGGTGTAGCCGAAGCCGATGGCGGAGAGTTCCTCCACGGAGAAATTGTCATCGTGCATCATCTTCTGATAGTTGTTGATGTAGATGTCCGTGATGTCGCCCACCATGAGGATGGTCTGCTGCACCTTGCGTGCGTCCTTGACGAGGTTGTTCACCGACTTCAGCGCATCGTAGTACTTCTTGCCCTGCTCGTAAATCTTCACGGTCTCCTTGAAGTTGTTGATCATGTTCTGAGCCGTCGAAGACGTGTGGACAATGTTGTTGGACGAGTTGATGATACTCTGCGCAATATTGGTAGGATCTATGACAGACCACTGTGCGCTTGCCTTTCCCACCATCAGCAGGAACAGGCAGATTGTCATGATTACTTTTGTTCTCATTTTACTTTTGGATTAAGTGGATAATGAATTTACTTGTTCTCTTGTTTGTCCTCTGCAAGCTGCCGGATGGCGGCTTCCACGTCAACACCGAGTTTCTCCGCCAATGCCCTCACCTCCAGTTTCTCACTTTCCTCTGTCGTATAGGCGAGATATTCCTGCGTGGACACTTCTGTGGCATATACTGCCGACTGCGTTCCTCCGAGTCCTATCCATACTTCCTTGTAGAGACGTGACGGGTCGTTGGACAGGTTGATGGAGAGAATCTGCGACTTCTCCTTTTCCGTCAATCCGAGCAATGACTGTATCTGCTCGAACTTGTTCATGAACTTCCTCTGGTCAAGGAGTATCTTGCAGTCTGAGTTGTTGATGATACTGTCCTTCACGATAGCGGAGGATATGATGTCCTCTACTTCCTGCGTCACCACAACCGCCTCACCGAAGAACTTTCTGACCGTCTTATAGAGATACTTGATATAGGAAGCCATATTTGCCGAAGCTATCGCTTTCCATGCTTCTTCTATCACTATCATCTTGCGGATGCCTTTCAGGCGGCGCATCTTGTTGATGAACAGCTCCATGATGATGATGGTCGTGACCGGGAACAGGATTGGATGGTCCTTGATGGAATCAATCTCGAAAACGATGAACCGCTTGTGCAGCAGGTCAAGCTCCTTGTCGGAGTTAAGCAGATAGTCATATTCGCCACCCTTGTAGTAAGGTTCCAGCACGTTGAGAAATCCGTCTATATCAAAATCTTTCTCACGGACTTTCTTTTCTTCCAGTACCTTGCGGTATTCCGTTCCCACAAACTCATAGAAGGTATTGAAGCACGGCACGATGTCGCTTTCCTCTTTCAGTTTACCGATGTAGAGCGACACGGCATTTGACAAGGCGACCTCTTCTGCTCTTGTGGCAGGCTCGTTGTCCTTCTTCCAAAGTGTCAGGAGCAAAGTCTTGATGCTCTCACGCTTCTCGATGTCAAAGACCTTATCCTCGGTGAAGAACGGATTGAACGAGATGGGACTCTCGTCCGTATAGGTATAGTAGATACCGTCCTTTCCGCCTGTCTTTCTGTTGATCATCTCGCAGAGTCCCTGGTAGGAGTTTCCCGTATCGACCAAGACCACATGCGTGCCTTGCTCGTAATACTGTCTGACGAGGTGGTTCATGAAGAAGGACTTCCCGCTTCCCGAGGGTCCGAGCACGAACTTGTTGCGGTTGGTTGTTACGCCTTTTCTCATCGGCAGGTCAGAGATGTCAATGTGCAGCGGCTTGCCACTGATGCGGTCTGCCATCTTGATTCCGAACGGCGAGGGAGAATCCATATAGTTGGTTTCCTCCGTGAAGAGGCAGGTTGCCTGTTCGATGAAGGTATGGAAACTCTCCTCTGACGGAAAATCCCCCTCGTTGCCGGGTATCGCTGCCCAGAAAAGTGTCGGACAATCCACCGTATTGTGGCGTGGCACACATTCCATGCTTGCCAACTGACTGCCCACATCATTGCGAAGATGCTTCAACTCTTCCATATCCTCGCCCCATGCCAAGACATTGAAATGGGCACGGACAGACTGCAAGCCTTGTGAGTGAGCCTCGTTCAGATACTCGTCAATCCATTCCTTGTTGATGGCGTTCTGTCGGCTGTACCTTGACAGCGAGTGCATGTTACGTGCGGTCTTCTCGAACTTCTGCAAGGTCTCGTCACTGTTGTCTATGAATACATACTGGTTATAGATATGGTTGCAGGACAACAGCAAGCCAACTGGAGCGGCAAAGGAAAGTCGGCAGTCACTTCGGTCAGTTGACAATCGCTCAAAGCGGTTGTCCGTAGATACTTCCGTTGGCAGGTCTTCCGTTTGTGACAAGGTATGCAGACAAAGATGTTTGTTTCCTATACGCATACCACTTGCAGACAATTCCATGTCCTCCAAACATTGCACGTTCTCAGTGGAGAGCGAGAGGTACTTGCCTACAAGTCCGGTTGTCCGTTCCGTGCCTGTGATTTCCTCATCCGTCAGTCTGCGTAAGGAGATATAGCCGGAGTCGTTGATGATTCTGGCGAACTGCTCCACGGCATCGAGGAATCTTGCGACCGTTTCCTTGTCCTTGATTTCCTTGGGGATGATATGCCCACGGCACAAGGTGGAGAAATTGCTTTGGTGTGCCATACGCTCCTTGGTGGTCTTGGTGAGGAACAGGTAACACTGGTGATGCAGGTAAGGACGCTCATTGAAGTGTCGCTCATAGCTTCTTGACAGAAAGCTCATGTCACTATTCTGCAAGTCCGGCGAATAATTCTCTTTCACGAACCAGTCCTGCTTGTGGACAATGCTGTAGTCGGGCAGCACCTTGATAGCCTTGCACCATGCGGCATGTACCGACTCATACTCCTGCGATGTCACCGTGAAGATTTCGGGGAGTGTCACCTCGTAGGCGACCGTGATGTCGCCATCCTTGGAGATGATGCAGCCTTGCTCCACGGCAAGCAACGGGAATTTGCTTTCAAGGGTGCTTGATTTTCTGATATTTCTCATTCTTCTTTCTTTTTATGTTTGAACATTCGGTTTGTTTTCCTTCGGTTGAGGATATAGCGTGGATGGCTCTTGGCGGCAAGAAGCTTCATCAGTCCATGCTCGCCGTACTTGTTGTTCAGATGGAATGTTCCCCATACAAGCAATGATCCGAGCGTGAGACCCAAGCCGATGCAGACCAATTGATCCGCACCTGCCATATAGAGGACTACCACAAGGAAGAAGACGACAAGCAGTCCACCTGCGAAGATGAAGAGGTACTGTGCCTTCAGTCCCTTGAACTCAACCGAATGACCGATGCCCTTGTTGATTGGGTAGTCAGCCATAAGTCTTATACCTTATTATATTATAGGAAGAACGAGCGGAGGATGGTTGCGCTCACGATGAGGAAGATGCAGGCTCCGAACCAGCTTGCGGCAGTCTTGCTCGTGTCGGGGTCGCCAGACGAGAACTTGCCATACACCTTGATGCCTCCGATGAGACCCACCACGGCACCGATGGCGTAGATGAGCTTCGTGCCCGGATCAAAGTAGGAGGTCACCATGCTTGTTGCCTCGTTGATACCTGCAAGTCCGTTGCCTTGCGCGAATGTCTGTGATACGGCTGCGACAATCATCGCAGCGAGAAGAATGATTCTGTTTTTCTTGTTCATAAATCGTTTTTTGTCTGTGCCTTGGGGATTGGATTGTCCCGTCTGGCGGTTGATACTTTTGTTTACTCATGCGGCATGATGCCGACTTGTGGATTCAGTGGCGAGCTGAGATTTTAGCCGTAGTCTTTCTTTTTCATTGGTGTACTTTAAAATTATTGTTAGAGGCGATATGCCTTGAGTCCCTCATCAAATGCAGCCTTGATTTCGGCAGCATGGATAGCAAAATGCTCGTTGATGATGTTGTCAATGAAACTTGCTACAGTAGCCTGTCCTTTACCAACCACATTCACAAACTTCATAATGCGCTCATGTGTCTCTTCTTTGATGCATACCTGTTTACCATTTCTTGCGGTAAAATCAGCTTTGGACATAAACTTGTCTATATACCCAACTTTCTTTTCAGCTTGGGATGACACTGTTACATTTACTGTGGACTGAATACTGATGTATTCCTTTGTCGCACCATTCTTTCTTTTTCTGTTTCTTTCCATTGTTCTCTAAATTTTATTGTTATACAAAATCAAGGATATTGAAGTCCTCTATGCTATCTGGCACTTTAAACTCCTTCTTTGGCTTGGACGTTTGTTCTATCTTATGTCCTTGCAGGTAAAAGGTGACGAAATCATGGATGTTCTTCTTGCACTCCTTGCTGTTCTCCATGAATTTCTCATAGAATTGGTTGCCATCCATCTCATGGAAGACTTTTCCTGCATGTCGTTTTTCCTTGTCCGTAGCTTTTGAAGCCTTGACCGTTTTTACGGCTGTGTCAATGTCTTCAAAACTTGACCCTTTGGCTTGCGGCACATCGGCATCACCCTCATCGTCAGAATATTTCACATCAACGTCCTCTATGCGAACATTCGTAAACACATCGTCAAGCTGTTCGTCAGGAATCCTTGCTGTGTTCTTTGGAGAATCCTCGAATGTCACATCATTCTCTAATACTGGCTCAGACTCAGTTTGTTTCTGTTCCGTTTCTTCTTTCTTTCGCAGTTGGGACACCTTGAAAAGGCTTTTGCCAACGAGTGCCATAGGGTCGATGGAGGGCTTTTCCTCTTCTTCCTTATTGTTCGCTACTTCAAGGAGCAACTTGTTGTAAAAATAGATAGTCCAGACATTGAATGCAACCAAAACTATCATGAATATACTTTCCATTGTCATGCTTATTCCTTTTTATGTGTCATACATTCCAGTCATCTATCTCTTTTCTCAGCAAGCCGTTGATTTCTTCCTGGTTCTCTTCAAGATGTCTCTCAAGAATAAGGTCGATATAACCACCAACTGTCAACTCATGCTTTGCGAGCACACTGACAATCCTCGAAATTCTCTTGTGTATCTCACGACTGATATAAACGCATTGACGAGTCTTTATCTCGTTTCGTTTGAAAAATGCAGCATCATAACTTTCAGAAGAAACCTTGGATGGCTTGCGTGGGGCTGCAGGCTTATCCATCTGTGAACGTGGATTTTTCTTTTCACCCTCTTCTTTCTCTTCGGTATCCCTCACTTGGTTTTGAGAGGCTCCATTAAGGATGGATGCCGTTGTCGTGCCTATCTTGCTCTTGCCAACAGAGGCAATGAGCAGACTTTCATCTATTGCATCGGTGTTGATTTTTCTGCTTACCATAGGCATTATGTTTTTATAATTTCACAAATTTCGTCAGACAATTCCTTGATGCCACTCCCTCGCAACAGATTCGGGTCTGCAGGGAAGATGGTGGAACGGAACACTGCCTTTCGATTCTCCGACAGTTCTCTTCTGAAACGCTTGCTGTCTGGAAGTCGTGTGTTGAGAAGTGAATAGCCGAGAGAAGCAAACATTCCTTCATACACTTCATATAAATTCGTGCGTTCTCGTTTGTCAACCATCGTCCAGAAGAATGCAAGTTCCTTGGTGACAGACAAGCCCGGAGTCACAAGGTTGTCGTAGAACAACTGGACAAAACTCAATGCGCTTTCTATCACAAAGCGGTCAGCGCTGACAGGAACAAAGATGTAATCCATCTGTGACAAGGTCTTCATGACACCTTCGCTTTTGATTGTTCCCGGCATGTCAAAGAAAATAAAGTCGGGTTCAACCTCAGATTCCTCCAACACTTTCTCTGCGTCATCAAGTGCGTTGAGTGCATTGCTTCTCGTAACACTGTAGGATTTCTTGCCCAACTTCTTGAAATGCTCACAGGCTTGTGCCTTGAAATAAACGCTGTCCTTGATGAGTTCCATTTCCTCATCACGCAGGTCTGCGATATTGTGCTGTGGTTCGTCACAGTCAATGACCGCTACATTGAAACCTTTAACATTGTGAATGTAGTTGGCTACAAGAGCCGTGATGGTGGATTTTCCGATTCCACCTTTCTGTGTCGCAAAAGCTACAAATCTTGTTTTACTCATATCTTTAACTTTTTAATTTGTTGATAACTCACTTCCATGATTTTCTGCCAATTTAATGATATGCACACATAAGTGTCCATGTCTATAAGTCATTGCTCCATTATGGAGACCTTGAACCATTGCAGTGCTTCATCATTTCCATACGACAGTACGACAGTGAATCATTAAGTCTGTACGTCAGTAGCGCATCATTGATGCAAGGCGATACTGCAATAATGGCAGGTTTATTCATTTCTACAAATGCTTGTTTCATCATATTTTCAAATCATTAGTTCGATGTTTACGGCTGCAAAGTAACAACGCTTTTTCCGAAAAACAATGGTTTTCAAATCCTGTGGCAGCATGTTGCCGATAGTTGCAGTGGTTGTCTGGGGTGCATCTGTTCCAAGGGTGCTATTTTAGCCGTAATTTTGCACCCGAAAGGCAAAGCGATGGATAGCGCATCCATATCGTTCCGAGAAGAACAAGGCTTGATATTCCGCAAAGGACTGGATTTCCCGAACAGCTTCCATTCGGGATGGGGACAGCTTCTTACGAAGGCTAACTTCAATCCACCCTAAGCGGATTTTTATGTCCTCAAAGACATAGCAAGGTATGTTTTGAGTTACTCAAAACCTTTGGAGTTACTCTCCAAAGACCTTGCCCTGCCGGGTTGGTAGCCTCTCCGAAGTCGGGCTCCCCATGTTCCAATCTGACGATAGTTTGTGCAATTCCATTATTGCTGCATGTACCACTTAATCCATTTTAATATGAACACAGAAAGAAAACGAGGGGGACGAATCCCCAAGCTGAACCCGAAGTCGCACCATGTGATGCTTCGGTTCGACGATGACGAGTGGATGAAATTCCTCGTCATGTATGAGCAGACTGATGTGAAAGCAAAGGCTGTCTTTGCCAAGGCACGCATCTTCGGCGAGCCGTTCAAGGTGCTGCGCGAGGACAAGACACTGGTGGAATATTACACCAAGCTTTCCTCTTTTCACTCGCAGTACCGAATGATTGGCAACAACTACAACCAGGTTGTCAAGGAACTCCGTTGTCATTTCTCTGAGAAAAAGGCGATGGCTTTGCTCTATAAGCTGGAGAACTGCACCAGGGAACTGGTCTCTCTTACCCGTGAGATTGTTGAACTAACCCGTAAGTTTGAGGAAAGATGGTCGCAAAGATAAGTTTCGGAAGTTCATTGTATGGCGCACTGGCATACAATGGTGAAAAGATTAACAAGGAAGAGGGAAGGCTCTTGGCAACGAACAAGATCTTCGATGATTGTTCGGGAAAGACGAGCATCGCCTATGCCTTACGTGATTTCCAGCGATACCTTTCTCCGCACATCAGAACGGAAAAGCCTGTCGTGCATATATCCTTGAATCCGCATCCCGATGATGTGCTGACGGATATGGAGATGGAGAACATCGCACGGGAATACTTGGAACGCATGGGATATGGCAACCAGCCATACATGGTTTACAAGCATGAGGACATCGACCGTCATCACATGCACATCGTGACCATCCGAGTGGATGAAAACGGCAAGTGCTTGGATAGCCGATACAACTACCATAAGAGCAAGGCTATCACTCGTGACTTGGAGATGAAGTACAATCTCAACAAGGCAGACCGCAAGCAACGCCAGGCAGACAATCCACTTCGCAAGGTGGATGTAAGCCAAGGCAATGTGAAGAAGCAGGTTGCCAACACAGTAAAATCTCTCTGCGCTACCTACAGGTTCCAGTCATTGGGCGAATATCGTGCGCTTCTCTCCTTATATAATATATCCTTGGAGGAAGTCAGAGGCGAAGTTGGCGGTCGTGAGTATCATGGTTTTGTCTATTCTGCCACGGACGGACAGGGCAACAAGGTGGGAAATCCTTTTAAGGCTTCCAAGATTGACAGGTCTGTCGGTGCGGAGGCGATAGAAAAGCGGTTCGCTTATTCGGCCAAGAAGTTTAAGGAGGACAAGAAACTCTCCGAGATGACCAAACATAGCGTGGAAGCAGTCTTGAAGCAGACGTACAATAAGGATAAGTTTGTTGAACTGCTGAAAGCAAAGGGCATTGATGTTGTTTTCCGCCATACAGCTGACGGCCGTATCTACGGAGCAACATTTATTGACCACCGCACTCAAAGCGTGTTCAATGGTTCACGGCTTGGAAAGAATCTTTCTGCCAATGCCATGCAGGAGCATTTCACCTTACCTTACGAGAATGAGCAGCCGATACCACTTACCATTCCAAAGGAAGATGGTGCAATCTCAGAACAAGAGCGTCACGATTCTGGCTTGTTCGATGAATACGGCAGCGGTCTTGGACTTATGGCAGGGAATGGTTCTTCCAACGAGGCACAGGAAGCAGCATTCGATAGAGAGTTACGCAGAAAGAAAAAGAAGCGAAAAGGGAGAAACCTTTAATCGTATTATCAAGGTATAACTTCAAAACAGAAAAACAATGGCACAAGAAGACGATTTGAGAGCATTGGGAAAAATAATGGATTTTCTCCGTGCTGTGAGTATAATACTCGCAATTATGAATGTATATTGGTATTGCTATGAGGCAATGCGCATGTGGGGAGTGACAATCGGGGTTGTTGACAGAATCCTGATCAACTTCAACAGAACAGGTGGCTTGTTTCATTCTATCCTCTACACAAAGTTGTTCTCGCTTTTACTCTTGGCTCTCTCATGTCTGGGAACCAAGGGCGTGAAAGCAGAAAAGATGAGTTGGAGCAAGATTTGGACGGTTCTTGCCGTAGGCTTCTGTCTGTTCTTCCTCAACTGGTGGATATTATTGTTGCCTATATCACATTTGGGCAATGCTACGCTATACATCTTTACAATGACAGCGGGTTATATCTGCCTGTTGATGGGAGGACTCTGGATGAGCAGACTCTTGAAGCATAATCTTATGGAGGATGTGTTCAATAATGAGAACGAGAGTTTCATGCAGGAGACCAAACTCATGGAGAACGAGTATTCCGTCAATCTGCCCACACGATTCTATTACAAGAAGAAATGGCAGAGAGGATGGATCAACGTGGTCAATCCGTTCCGAGCGACCATCGTGTTAGGTACACCGGGTAGTGGTAAGTCCTTTGCTGTAGTGAACAACTACATCAAACAGCAGATAGAGAAGGGGTATTCAATGTATATCTATGATTTCAAGTTTTCCGACCTTTCGACGATTGCCTACAACCACATGATGAACCATCAGAATGGATATAAGGTCAAGCCCCAGTTCTATGTCATCAACTTTGACGATCCTCGCAGAAGTCATCGCTGCAATCCTATTCACCCAGATTTTATGAGTGACATTTCTGATGCTTATGAGAGTGCATACACCATCATGCTCAATCTCAACAAGACGTGGGTACAGAAGCAGGGCGACTTCTTTGTGGAGAGTCCGATAATCCTCTTTGCTGCCATCATATGGTACCTAAGAATCTACAAGAACGGAAAGTTTTGTACCTTTCCCCATGCCATAGAATTGCTCAACCGCAGATACGAGGATGTCTTTCCGATACTGACGAGCTATCCCGAATTAGAGAACTATCTTTCACCATTCATGGACGCCTGGCAAGGTGGGGCGATGGAGCAGTTGGCAGGACAGATTGCAAGCGCAAAGATTCCGCTGTCACGAATGATTTCACCACAACTCTACTGGGTGATGTCCGCAAGCGAGTTTACACTCGACATCAACAATCCCGAAGAACCGAAGATTCTATGTGTCGGCAACAATCCCGACCGTCAGAACATTTATGGTGCGGCACTTGGTTTGTACAACAGCCGCATCGTGAAACTCATCAACAAGAAGGGACAACTCAAATCATCCGTTATCATTGACGAGTTGCCGACCATCTATTTCAAGGGATTGGATAACCTGATTGCTACGGCACGAAGCAACAAGGTTGCCGTCTGCTTGGGCTTCCAGGACTTCTCGCAATTGGTCCGTGATTATGGAGACAAGGAGGCAAAGGTGGTTATCAATACCGTTGGTAATATCTTCAGCGGACAGGTCGTTGGCGAGACCGCCAAGACTTTATCCGAGCGTTTTGGAAAAGTGCTCCAAAAGCGCCAGTCCATTTCCATCAACCGACAGGATGTCTCTACATCTATCAATACCCAGATGGACAGTCTCATTCCGCCGAGCAAGATTAGCGGACTCACCCAAGGTATGTTTGTCGGCTCTGTTTCCGACAACTTCACCGAGCGCATAGAGCAGAAGATCTTCCATGCCGAGATTGTCGTTGACACCGACAAAGTAAAGCGAGAGGAAAGCCATTATCAGCCTATCCCTATCATTAACGATTTCAAGGATACCGATGGCAACGACTGCATGAAGCAGACCATACAGGACAACTACAACCAAATCAAGGAAGATGTCAAGCAGATAGTCAAGGATGAACTGGGGCGTATCGCCAACGATGAGAACTTGAAGCACTTGATACAGAAGGCATAAATGCGCTTTTCACAGTTGAATATAAATAGATTTGTCCTATTGCTTTTTTTCCGCGAGCGTCAAGGATAATAGTTAAAAATGATTATAATATAGCTAATAATTAGTTATCAATTTTGATAATTAAAATATTTATCGTAATTTTGCACACAGATAAAAATAACATGGCTGAATAATATATGAACATAACAAGTGAAGACGAGGCTTTGTTGGAACTGTTCGAAAATGGAAAGACATCTGACAAGAAGTATAAAAGACTTCCTATAGCCGCAATCAAGGGTTATGTTAAGGCTGTCAACAAAATGAGAGCTGCAACAAGAATTGAGGACATTATGCGTGATCATGGCTTGCGCTACGAAAGATTGCACGGAGACAGAAAAGATCAAGAATCCGTAAGATGCAATGATGTCTGGCGATTGATTTTCCAAAGCTCTCCTGCCGATGGCAGTATTATCATTACCGAAATAGAATTAATTGAAATATCACATCATTATGACTAAGTTTAGTTTCAATCAGGCAGTCCCATTTGAGGCAACTCATGTGGGCGAGGTGATTAAGGACGAATTGTCTGCTCGTAATATGAAGCAGAGCGAATTGTCCGAACTCACTGGCATACAGAAATCCATTCTGAATGATGTCATAAAAGGTAAACGTTCTCTGACACCTGAAATGGCATTGTTGTTGGAAAACGCTCTCGGCATTTCTGCGACATATCTCATGAACATCCAGACGCAATACGAATTGGATTGCGCCAAACAGAGCGAAAGGGTTGTGTTGCAGACTAAAATGCTTGAGATTTGGAATGTACTCAAAGACCAAGTATCAATTCCCTTTTTCAGAAAAGTCGGTATCGTTAGAGGAAATATCATCGAGGATGTAAAACGCATCTTCGAGGTCTTTTCCGTGGATAACTTGGATGATTTCTTTGGTTTGAAGGCAGAAGAAATGGAACTTTCTTATTACCGCAAGTCAGAAAAGGTGAAAACCAATCCCGTGGACATTCTGTCTTGGAAATATTATTGCTATCATCTCTCTAAAAATGATGATTCAACTTTATGCACATTTGACAAGAGGGCAGATACAGAGATGCTGGCAAGAGAGCTGAACAATGTGTTTAAAGAAAACAAGAATACGGTGAACAAAACCCAAGAGGTTCTTAACAAGTATGGCATTCGTTTTCTTGTAGTCAATAAGGTTGGGCAAGTTCCTGTTGATGGAATGTCCTTTTGGATAGGAGATACACCAACGATTGTCATCACTGAGAGAATAGCTTCCATTGACAATTTTGCTTTCACCACTTTACATGAGGTCGGTCATGTATTCAAGCACCTTACCCAAAATGGTAAGGCAATGATTAATCTCATGGAGGACAAGAAGAACATCGAGGAGTCTGAGGCTGACGAGTTTGCTTTAAATGCGACCCTACCAAATGCGGACTGGAAAAAGTTCATGGCAAGGACTCGTGATGTTGTACCTTATAAAATAGCACCATATATTCTGACAGAAGCAGACAAACACAATGTCAATCCGCAACTTCTGTTCGGACGCTATAAGCATGATATAGGTATATACAAGATAAAGAATTTCTTTGAAACGAAAATTCTATAACGATTCACAAAGCACCATTGGTTACACATTTCATAGCCAATGGTGCTTTGCATTTTCATCTCCTCATTCTCTCCAATTCATCATCCCTCCGCATTTTCTCATTCAACTTCTCCTGCATCTTGTCCAGAAAATAGGTGCGACTATAGTTCTTGCGTCTTCTGATGTCGGTGTAGAAACGATAGCAGTCCTTGGCTTTGATGCCGAAGAACTGGTACATGGCTTGCGCCAAGTCCTTGAACTTCACATTGCCATCGTTCACGCTTCCCATGACGCAGATGCCATATACCATTTCTACAAGGTCAACGGCATTGCCAGTCCATTTCACTAATGGCTTTGATTCTGATGATACTGGTGGGGAGGCTTCTGAAGTGGATGTAGTCACATGAAGATGATATGTTGCTGTTACATGCTCTTGCATCCTTCGGACAAATGCAATTGCTTTGCGCACATACAAGCCTACGGTTCCCAAACAATCCTTTATATGGGGCATTGACAGATGAAAGTCAAGCTCGGTCTCTGCGTATGACAGTGCAAAGACCGCTTGCTTCACGTTAGTGCTGCATAAATCAACCACAACCTTGATAAACTCACGATATGAGTTCTCCAAAGCGTTACCACCTTTGTTCTTATGACCTGCATTCAGCAAGTTGAAAAAATCAGTCTCTATCAATATGTTGTATTCCATGTTGCTGTCTCTTTTATGGGTTTGTACTAATTTGATGTTTCTGTGCGCACACCATTTATTAGTCCAATACCTATGCCATTCCAAGACAGACAAAACAATAGGATGATGATATTTCCTGATAATCAGCAACTTTATCAAGAGAATAAGAT
Source organism: Segatella copri (assembly GCF_003465495.1). Classification (GTDB taxonomy): domain Bacteria; phylum Bacteroidota; class Bacteroidia; order Bacteroidales; family Bacteroidaceae; genus Prevotella; species Prevotella copri_G. Next base: position 22,506 of record NZ_QSAV01000025.1, read on the forward strand.
TTTCACAAGGAAATTGCAAGCAGAAATAGTGTAAGGAAAACCGGACACTCGTCCAATCTTCCTTACACGGTTCTTATACCGTTACAACTTGTTAGTTGGAATACCATACTCTTTCATACGGGCATAGAATGTAGTATGGCTCATTTCCAACATTTTTGCCGCATCACGCTTGATGCCATTGCATTGCTTCAAAGCCCACAAGATACGCTCTCGATTGATCTTGCGTTCTTGTTCATCAAACTCCAAAGCCTCTTCTGTCAATGTCGATTGTGACAGCTGCAAGTCCTCGATATCTATTATCCCATTCTCGCATAACAGCATGGCTCGCATGATACATGATTTCAACTCACGCACATTACCTGGCCATGTATGGCTTACAAGTGCCCTTTGCGCTTCCTTACTGATACATTTTATTTCTTTGTCAGTATGCCTATCATATAGTTTCAGGAAGAAGTTAGCTAATGGCATAATATCTTCCTTGCAATCCCGCAACCGTGGAATCTCAATAACCGCTTCGTGAAGTCGATAATACAGATCGCTTCTGAATCGTCCTTCCCGAACTGCCTCTTGCAGGTTTTCGTTGGTGGCGGCAATAATGCGCACGTCAGCCACTTTGTCTTTTATAGCTCCCAATGGTCGGTAGCTCTTGGATTGCAACACACGCAGCAGCATCGCCTGTACGTCTTTCGGCAGGTTGCCTATCTCGTCCAAGAACAGCGTACCTCCAGCAGCCAATTCAAAGTAACCTTTTCTTGCTGCGTCTGCACTTGTGAATGCCCCTTTCTCATGCCCGAAGAGAGCGGAAACGGCAAGTTCCGCAGAAAGCGTACCGCAATCTACTACTTCAAAAGGCTTGTCGGCTCTTTTGCTTTGCAGATGTATCTTTTCCGCTATATGTTCTTTGCCAGTACCGTTGTCGCCCAATATCATAACAGCCATGTCGCTTTTGGCAAACAATTCTGCCATTTTGTATATACGGCGAAACTTCTCACTTTTGCGGTAAACAATCTTGTTATTCAATTCTACGAGTCGTTTCTGCTTGTCTATGATTTCTTCCAAACGTTCATAAACTACATCAAGCAACAATTTCTTCGGTATATAGTCTTCCGCTCCTAATTTCATAGTCCTCACGGCACTCATGCTTTCATCGTAAGATGTCATGATGATAAATGGATTCTGGTAGCCGTTACTACGCATCCATTCCAACAGGTCGATACCGTTATCATTCCCCAAGCGCATATCCGAAATGACAACATCCCATTCAGAGGATTCCTTCACAGCTTTCAGACCATCTCTGTAATTGTAGCATAAGATTGTTTTCCATCCCTTCGCTTCCAACTTCTTGCCCAACATATTGCAAAATGTAGGGCTGTCTTCAATGATTATTACTTTCTTCATACTGTTACCTCCTCAATTTTCTTTTGTGCGGCTTTGATGATTGCCTCACCATGTGCGAAAACATCCTCAACCGCTTGGTTGATAACGTCGTCTGATGATGTAGAATCTTCAATCAGGTCAAAGAGATGGTTCAAAGACTCGTCAGATTGTACCATCATCCACGAGCTTCTTGCGTGGTGAATGGCATCGGACATTTTCTTGCGGTTCTCCTCTTTGGCTGCATTACGGATACTGCCCAATGTGTCAGTCATTTCCTTTACGAAATTCTCCAAAGTCTCTTTTTCAGTGCCGTAGGTCAGCAACATAGAGAAGTCTATTTGTTTTTCTGCTATCTTGCCATTCACACACTTCCTTGCAGTGTTTATCAAATCCTTGTCAGACATCGGCTTGAACAGACAAGCGACAAATCCTGCGTCAAGCAGTTCTTGCTCACTCACATTTGGTGCTGCTGTCATAACGACAACAGGAATGGTCTTGGAGTTACGCACGTTCACCATACGCATCATTTCCAGAATCTCGATACCATTCACTTCAGCCATCTTCAAATCCGTTATCAGCAGATCATAAGATTTTTTGCGCATCATATCCAATAAATCCGTGGCATTATTACAAGTGTCACATACAATGCCGTTTGATGTAAACGCCTCACGGATGGTACTCAGTTGCACATGGCTATCATCAATGGCAATGACAGTAAACGAATCTTGTCGTTTCGTTCTATACTGAGTTGGTTCCACATTCTGCTTTTCGGCTGCAGCCATAGGAAGACTAATGGTAAAGATACTTCCAAGCCCTTGGTGACTGGACACATCGATTTTTCCTTTCATCAGTGAAACGAGGTTCTTGACAATGGAAAGCCCCAAGCCAAATCCCGGTTGGGTGACCGCATTTCCCAATCTTGCAAATTCCTTGAAGATTTGTTTTTGTTGCTTGTCGTCCAATCCTGTTCCTGTATCCTTAACCATTAGCATGAATACACCATTCTTATAGGTTGTGGACAATACTATCTCACCCTTTCCCGTATATTTGATGGCATTGGAAAGCAGATTGCGTCCTATTGTAAGCACCTTTTCCTTGTCTCCATTGACAACACCATCTGCCTTATTGTTGACGCTCAATTCCAGTTGCTTCTTCGCAGCAAAGGGTTCATACTCCATCTTTAATTGCTCGGCAATGTCCATCATACGGAAAGGGCGTTCCTTGACGGTCGCCTTTCCATTCGCTAATTTGGAGTAAACCAGGAAACTGTCAATCATAGAAGTCAAGCCTTTCGATGTGTCAACAATCAAGTCGGCATATCGTTTGCTTTCATCCGTAGCATCATCAAGTCCGCTAATCTTGCGAGCATAATCCTTGATGGCAGACAAAGGACTGCGCATCTCATGCGTTACTGTCAGCATCACCTTTCTTGTTTCTTCCTTGCTCTTACGTGTCTTGAATGCGAATCGCCACACCAATAGGAATAATACGAAAAATACCAATATCAACAATCCTATCATCCCTATATAATAATAGGTATAATTGCCTTCCAAGTCTGCGATTTGTCGCTCACGAACTTTGATGCCTTTATCCACATTCTCATCAGCTATGCTGATAACTTTTTGCAACTGCTTATTGATACCTTCATTTCTGTTTCCAAGACTATCCAATATCTCCACTACCTTACGGCTTTGCTGGTGATGTTTAGCAACAACCGTTTGGTTTAGGTTGGTGAGCATCTTTTCAGTTTGGGTTAAACGGTTGCCTGTTGTTACTGCATTTTCTTTCTTGCCGAACAATCTGCTGAAGAAACCTCGCTTCTTTGGCTTTGCCTGCTGTGGCATAGCTGAAAGTCTTTTGCTTTCAGTTTTATTCTGCTCTACAATTCTTGGAACTTCGGCGGTCAGCTTTTCTTGAGTGGCATTCAGATCCTGCATGGCATCCTTTATATCCCGAAGGAGCTGTTCCTTTTCTGCAAGAAGACGGCAGATCGTATCAGAATCTTCTTTCGGACAGATACCTGCGATGCCTTCAAGCATACTGTCCACTTCCAATCGAAGCGAATGATACTCATTTACATCTGTTGAGTCCCAATCCGCAACCATTTCACCAAGCAGTGACAATTCCGTTATGTGCAAGTTTAAGTCATGCACATTCTTTCACCACTGATGCAGTTCTGCATTTCTACACTCAATCTCCTTTCTGTCGCGCCATTCAAATAGGCCGATTACAATGGTACATCCTACGATGACGATGGCAGTCATGATGCCTAAAGCCATCCATCTACAGATATGCCCGGTCTGTTCTTTGCGTTCCATGTTGTTTACTTTTTACGTTTCTATTACTTCATTATTGCTTTGCACTAACATTTTAATCGGCAAAGATAATGGCAGGAAGTATCAAAGACGAATATTTATATATATTATAACAACTTTTATGTAAATTCTTGGTAGAAATAGCATATTGTCAGAAAAGAACCGTTGTTGAATAATAATTGTTGACAACAAAGTCAAAAGCAGACAAAGTGTAGATTATGGAACTCAAATCGAGTAGGAGGAAAATCACGCTAACTTAGGGAACCTTGTAGCGCACTCACCATGGCGTCCTTTGACAGCGTGTGTAGCGGATATTTGGTATCGGTACCATCCGACCGCTACAACGGTACCATTGGAGTGATATTTTCAGATGATTTTGTCACAAAAAACTTCTTGGCAACAGAGGCTTGTGGGAATTTTATTGTAATGGCATATTACCTCATGTCGCTGTTCAGACAAGTCCGTGCCAAAACGAAAAAAGGATGGCAAGCATTAAACTCTTGCCATCCTTCATAAAATGTGTCAATTGAATGTTTTATAATTTTGCTAAAAACTTTTTGATTTTACCCTTTAACCCAACCCTACATTTTGTACTATTCAAAGGTAGTGTTGCACACAATACAATACTAATATTATCTTGTCCACCTGTATCAAGTGCATTTTTCAATAATGCTTTTTGGCACAGTTCCATATTCTTATAGTTTCTATACATCGTTTTCTCAATCAAGGAGTCTTTACAATACCCACACAAACCGTCAGAACAGAGCAAGAAAATATCCCCCTCGCAAATCTTATAAGTGAGAATTTCAGGCTCTGGATCTGCATCAACATCTCCCAAGCATCTGGTGATTATATTATTGTCTGGATGGTTAAATGCTTCTTCACATTTAATCTCACCTTTGTCAATCAACTCTTGCACCAACGAATGATCCTTGGTTAGCAATCGAAGTCCACTATTAGGATTAAAACAATAACATCTGCTATCACCACACCACGCTATATATACATATCCATTTAATATCCATGCCAGCACTATTGTCGTTCCAAGACCTATAGAATCAGGCGAATGGGTTACATATTCAAGTATAGCTTGATTTGCTTTCACAATGCTTTTTTTTAGAAAAGAGTATATGCTCTCTTTTGTCATATTATGCATTTCATATCCATCTTTTCCAAGTGAATCTTTAATACTTTGTATTGCCAAATTTGATGCTATTTCACCGGCATTGGCTCCTCCCATACCATCTGCAACTACGAATACAGCTCCTTCGGTAGGTAGTGGAATATAATCATTTGTGGAACTTTGATTCCACAAATGATTTTTCAAATCAAAGCAAAAGCCCACAGCATCTTCATTGTTTGTACGCTCTATACCTATATCGCATACAGAACTAACATTTATCTTCATAGCAAGTTTATTACATAATGACTCGTGGTCTGCTTTCGTTTTCAATGACACGTTTCGGAGTTCTTTCCTTTTTCTTGATAGTAACTTTCTCCTTTTCTGCTGGCTTGTTTTTACTTCTTGCAACAGGTTTATGATATTCAACTTCAAATGGGAAAGATGCTGGTGGACATCCTTGTTCCACAATTTGAACAACAATATTGTTGACACCTTCCCTTAATGAATGAACCTTGCATTTATGGCGAACCTCTGACATTTTTTCATACTCATAAGTAAGCGAATCTGTAAGTATGTTCACCGTCGTTGGATATACACCGTCACTTGCTATTCTTTCTGCATTAATATTGAAAACAAAAGAAACCGCTCCATTCTCCAACGCTGTTTGTGAATCATCTATATCCACAACAAAATACTTATAATGCCATGCGTTTACTTTAAATGGTATTGTGGAAGATTTTATCCCTTCATATAATATCGTAACAGGATATTCTATCGTTGTTAGTTCATCAGGCAAATCTGCCGGAATGTTAAGAACACAGTTGTATTGAACATAATTTCCACTTTCTGTATTCTTACTTTCCTTAGATGTCTTATCAATATCACATCCTGTTTGATTATTGATTTCTATATTTACCTTATTTGCATTTAGAAATGTTGGGAAGTCAGCACGAATATTAGTTTCAAATTTTTGATGTCTGAAGGCTAAATCATCGCCTTTGTTCATTTTCAATTTAAAAGTCTCATCCTTTAGAATTTCCAACATTCCCACCTTTCCTTTTATCCTTACTAATGCCTTGTTGTCAAAGCAAGAAATGACCTCTTCAAATTGTGGTGGTAGAATTTCTTTTCCATTATTCCAATATAGACCTATCAAACCACCTTCCTTGGTTATTTTCAATTCGGAATTTCGTAATTTTGTTTCTTCCTTTATATTCTTATAATAGTGTTCCACATCATTTCTCTTAATGTACTGAGGACGTTTCATTATGTCAAATACGATAGACACGACATCGCTTTTCCCACATTTTGCAGTTAAAGTATATGTGGAGTCTACATTCTGCAAAAAGCATTGACTAATATCGGATGTTATCTTAGCCTGTTCTTTAAGGTTAGGAGATTGTACATCTTTTATCATGACGGGAGTCAACTTCTTTTCTTTGGCATTATAGAAATAAACTCTCTGTTTTATTACAGTTATGGCAATATCCTCGTCGTTAACAGACGAAACAAATTGTACGTCATCTGTATCAAATTCTTTCCCTTGGAAAGAAAATTTACAAGGTTTTCCATTGTTGTCTATAAGCAAATGCACAATATCCTTTTTCTTTTCCATATTCAAATATGTGTCACAAGCTGCATAGCCATTATAATAAGGATAAGCATTTGCATAACTTCCAGACAGGATTACTCCATTTGAGTCTATATATTTATAATCATACCCCTGCAAGACAAGAAGTTTCCCATTAGAGTAATATGGGAAGGCATGAGCAACACTGCATCCACTGACATTTACAGACTCTCCATTTTCTTTATATATAGTGGTGATAGAAGCTGTACCACGTTTTAAAGCCAATGATAATCCTTCCTTAAAAGGGAATAAATCGTCTTTTGAGGTTATAAGTCTCTTACCTGAATATGTCCAAACTGTTTTTATGTCGGTAGAATCTGTCATTATCGCATCAATTCCGCTGACCAATGAGATTTTATCATATAAAGGAGGTATTAACCATTTTGCTATTTGTGCATCTGAGCTGATATAGCCACAAAAAAGCATAAAAACAAGTAATATTCTTTTCATATTTCTGGATTTATTATTTAAAAGTCTCAAGTGATTGTTTTATCTTGAAAAGAAGGGTAGTGTCATTTGACAGCTCTGCCCATTCTTTTGATTGTTCCAAATATTTTTTCCCTTTAGCCATGTTAGGCTTGATTATTTGATTAGGATTTACATAATAGCAAGCAAGTCTATATGCCGCTTGTGCATTTATTTCTGCAAAAGTTGAATCATTCAATTCTAATATTTTAGAGAACAAAGCTAATGCTTCATTGCTATATCTGTCAATCTTTGGTAAGTATAAGCCGTCTTTCTCGTTGTTAAAGACTTCTATGCCCAACACTTTCTTTCTTTTTAGCGATTCATCCTCAATGTACCATCCATAAGTGTATGCCATTTGGTAAATTGCTGGTATATATCGCTGATTACTTAAACTGTCCATCAATGATATGCCACGTTTTACAATAGTAGCATTATCACTTTTCAGATCAGCTAAAGCGTCATCATACACTTTTTCAACAGGTATTTGAGGTGTTTCTGTTGGCTTTGAGGGAAGTATAAAAAACAACATGCAAATTATAAAAACTCCAATGCCTCCTAAAAACCAAATGAGTTTACGTTTTGATTTTATTGGGTAATGTTTCGCTAATGCTGCTTCTTTTATGGAATTAGCAGAAGGACGATTTCCTGGTTCAAGTGATAAACAATCGGTTATCAAACGTTGTATATCCGATGGTATGTTATTGTTCTGTGGAGGTTGAGCATGATTTTCCATTTGAAACCTGCCTCCTTCTTCTCCAAATGGGACATTGCCAGTCAGAATTTCATATAATGTAGCACCGAATGCCCATATATCGCTTTGACACATTGGCTCTGCACCCTCTTGAAATCTTTCAGGTGCCATGTAAGCCATCGTTCCGCTATTACCGTCGTCATAATAGTAGTTGTGAGTACCGTTGTGTTTTGAACTGATACCAAAATCCGTGATGGCGTAATCCTTCGAATTATCTATAAGGATATTCGCAGGTTTTATGTCTTGATGGATGATGCTTGGCTCGTTTGTATGTAATCTGTTTAATCCTGATGAAACATCAAAGATGAATTTCCAAATATCATCTAAAGAGAGTTTTTTGCCTATTAGCTGCTCTGACGATCCATATTTACAGTAAGGTAAAACCAAATAAGGAATTCCCTCAAATATCGAGAAGTTTGTTGGCTGAAGTAGATTCTCATGGCGACACTCATAGACTATTTTATATTCGTCTCGAAATCGTTGCTCACCATCAATATCCAAGGCGTTCTTTGGACGATAAATCTTTATCGCCACAAGCATTCCTGTGTCTTGGTCTATCGATTTTTCGTCCTCCTCAACAGATACATCTACTGTGTTTACATCTATTGCCAACCATACATCAGCAGTACCGCCATCGGTACTTAATGGACGTAATAATTGGTAGTGTCCATCGAAAAGTTTATTTGATTTTGAAAAGTTTTCTATATCAATCATATTTTTATTATAATGGGAGTGTGTCATGGATTTACGACACACCCTCATAATCAATCACAGATCATTTAATACCCAAATTTTACTTGGAACTTTTTTGCTTTTACTCCAATAGCATTATACGAAGAACTTGCTGGAGTAAATGGACTTTGCTCACTATCGGTATAAGAAACAAAGCCAGATGCATCAAAAACAATTTTCATTCGGTTCAATTTATCATAGAACACCATTTGAGTACTGCTACTTTCTTGCTTGTTTAAAATATATTTAGACTTCAGCCATGTAAGAATATTATTCACATTACTCCAATAGTTCTCATTTACCTTAATTCCGCAACACTATTATAAATATAACTTTTTAAGTACCTGAGCAACAAAAAGTTGCTCAGGATTTTGTCATGTCAGATTTTTCACCTATCTTAGTGTTGCAAATCAAAATATGTATCAAACCCGACAGACATGGCAAAGAAAGCAATAAAATCTGAGAAACTCACTCCTTTTGGAGGAATATTTGCAATGATGGAGCAATTTGACTCCACATTGTCATATGTAATTGACACAACCCTCGGTCTAAGATGCAGGCTGTATGGTTATCAATACAGCGAAATCATCCGTTCTCTCATGAGCATCTACTTCTGTGGCGGCTCATGTATTGAGGATGTCACAACTCATTTGATGCCCCATCTCTCGCTTCATCCGACACTTCGTACCTGCAGCTCTGACACTATCCTCAGAGCGATAAAGGAACTGACGCAGGAGAACATTTCATACACGTCAGATACGGGTAAGAACTACGATTTCAATACGGCTGACACCCTCAATACCTTACTGCTCAATTGTATGTTTGCATCTGGTCAGCTGAAAGAGGGTGAGATGTATGATGTTGATTTCGACCACCAGTTCATAGAAACAGAGAAATATGATGCAAAGCATACATACAAGAAGTTCCTTGGTTATCGACCAGGTGTGGCGGTTATTGGAGATTTGATTGTCGGCATTGAGAACAGCGACGGCAACACAAACGTCCGTTTCCATCAGAAGGACACGCTGAAGAGATTCTTCGAAAGGTTTGAACAGAACAATCTTGTTATCAATCGTTTCAGAGCTGATTGCGGCTCGTGCTCTGAAGAGATCGTGGAAGAGGTTGCCACCCACTGCAAGGCCTTCTATATCCGTGCCAACCGCTGTAGTTCGCTCTACAATGACCTCTTCGCTCTCAGAGGCTGGAAGAGGGGAGAAATCAACGGCATTGAGTTTGAGCGGAATTCCATTCTTGTAGAGAAGTGGAAAGGCAAGACATACCGGCTTGTGATTCAAAGGCGGAAACGGATGGACGGTGAGCTTGACCTCTGGGAAGGAGAATACACATACCGCTGCATCCTGACCAACGACTACGAGCCTTCCGTAAGAGAGATTGTCGAGTTCTATAACCTCCGCGGAGGAAAGGAGCGCATCTTCGATGACATGAACAATGGTTTCGGATGGTCCAGATTGCCCAAATCCTTCATGGCAGAGAACACCGTGTTCCTTCTTCTTACAGCACTTATCCGCAATTTCTACAAGGCCATCATCCAGAGGCTTGACGTAAAGAAGTTCCGAATAGCCTTTCTTTTCAGGAAAATTCAGCCGGATAGCCTTTGCCAACTGTTTGATGGTTTTGCTTCCCCATCCGTGCAGTTGCTGGTGATAGAGAATATAGTTGCCCATTTTCCAATAGTGGAACAACATTTGTGCATTGGCTGCGGTAATCAGCCGTACTTGTGCCTGTTGTATTTCCGAACCGACAGCATTTATAAATGCGTCAAAGTTCGTCTTTTCTATGTTATGTCCGTTGTTAATCATCTTATGATATTTTCAGAATACAAATATACTTCAATGGTGGTAATCTATGAGACTAATTGATACTTTTATAGTTCAATACTTCGGAAAATATAGTCAAATAGGTCATGCAACAAGCCCTTGTGGATCAATAATTGAGCTTAAGCCGACCCTATTTATTATCTCTTTATAGTCCATACCCTACCTATCAGAAAATAGTTTAAACATTGATAATCGGGTGATTATCTCCTTTAACTGACCGATGGAGATATCAAGATTCTCTTGTGCGATGTATTCTCTCATGACGTTGACAGTGCACAGGGATGCGTTGATGGCGAAATTCAGTTTTGCGGCGCTCCGAGCCTCGCAGTGACCGAGACCAGTGTACATGTGCGCATCGCGAAACGTAAATTCAATTTGGAAACGAGATCGGTAAAAATCAACTACGTCTTTTCCAGACATATTCACGTCGGTAGAGAAAAACAGCTTGCGCTCTTTTTTGCTAATGACTGCAACAACGAGCTTGATGACTCGTTTGAGCGATTGGCAATAAGCCAGACCCTCAAACGCCTCCATATCCTCATAACCTGTATCAAACTTAATAAACTCTTTATCAGGTAGGTTCGCTATGTCTAACTTGTCGCCTTTCACACGTGGTCTTCCCCGTTTCGGCTTCTCCGGGGCTTCAGGAAGCGAGAACAGTCTCGTGTTCTTCTTGAGACGGCTTACCACCTTGTAGCCTCGTTTGATACAGCCTATGACAAAGCTGCTGTTAGCGTAGGCGGCATCTCCGATAAGGACATCTGTTTGCAGCTCCTTGAATTCTTTATCCAAGTCATCCAACTGTTCAAGAAACATCTCGTTACGTGTCTGTTCCTTCTTTTTCATCTCCTCCGGTGATGGGCTCTGATAGGCCTTTATGGTTACGCACTCCCTTGAATCCGCATCCACGATGGCCCAGGAATGAAGTTCTATGCCATGCTTAACAGCTTGGTTGACCCCACTCCAAAACAAGCCTACATGCGGTGTCTTTTTACCGGCCTTGCCCAAGAACGAGGCGTCTACAACGACCGCTAACCTCTTCTGTTTCGAACGATTAATCATATTCTTTGCCAATTCCATGTTCATTTTTCCCCAGTCGTACTCACACTCGAATCTATTTCGATAGGTGCGCTCTGATTTATTTGAGAACCGTCCCATCTGAGTAAAGTTGATTCGCCCAGGGAGCGAAATGTGTAGAATTAAGATGGTGATTAGGATTTCTCGAAAATCTTTTCGTACTTTTGCGGTGGTGCGGGTGATAAACTCGCTTACAAGGGAACTGAGTTGGTCGATAATGTCCTGTGCCATATGGTTTTGTATTTGTTTGTCACCATAAAACTATAAGCACAGGCTGCGTCGGCCAATTCTCCTTTATAAATCAACCCATTTGCCTTCCATTACACCATATCATATCCTATACTATACGAACTCAAAGTATCTGTCCGGACTCTTTTCTATAAAAGTTTTCCGAAGTATTGAAAATACATAACTGTAATAATCTACTACTAATCTAAAATAAAGCGATTATAAGCTATCCTTTTTCCTGTGTTTGTTTTAAAGTTTTCACCTATACACTTTTTTATCTTTTCCTGTTCTTTTTCTTTATCCATAACCGTTAAATTTTCAAGCAAATCAGCTTCCCATTGTATTTGAAAATCAAGTCCATCAATTTTAGATGGAGTATGATGGTTGCCTATTATAAAGCATATTCTATCAATATTTTTGTTATAGCCTACCTTTTTTAATATTTCTTTCGCTACTGCTGGTCCTTCCTTTTCTTGATAGACACCATCAATAGAACCGTATTTTTTTTGTGCTTCAACCGCACCAATATCATGTAGTATAGCAATAATACTGATGAATTCTTTTTCTTCCTCTCCGATATTTTCTCCGTTCATTATATCTTCTGCATTTTTCAAAACTTTAAGAGTATGATCTATGCCAAAAGGAATTTCTTTGAATACTTCTTTCATCTCTATAATAATTTTTTCTTTAAACATAAATTACCTCCATTTATACCTTATAGGTGTTTTCGTTTTATCTATCCATTTTTTTGTTGGCCGATACAATCAGCATCATGGGACGGCGCATTTCATCCTGCATCCCCGGAATATCCATCATGTTTTCCGGCGGCTGCGGCTCCACAATCTGATTTATTATAAAACCATTTGAAAGCAGTGTATTTAGATATGTGGTCAGTGTTCTATGATATTTTGTAACCTTTTCTCCCAAAAACACAGCTGTCCGTTTGCCCTCATAATAATAATTATCCACCGGAAAATGCAGTATTTCTCCTTTTTCGTTATAATACCAGTCTTGTGTTCCATGAGCAGTAAAAACAGGATGTTCAACCGTAAAAACTAGCTTACCACCAGACTTCAGTATTCTATATATCTTTTTTACTAAAATCTCATAATCTGCTACATAGTGAAACGCAAGTGAACTTAATATTACATCAAAACTCTCCTCTGGGAATTCCACATCTTCTATAGCACAGCATTTATATTCAACCTGTGGAAAATGTGTTTTTTCTTTGGCTACCTCGAGCATTTTATGAGAAATATCAACACCTACAACAGAGGAAGCACCGTTTTCCATCGCATAAATACAGTGCCATCCATAGCCGCATCCTAAATCAAGCACACGCTTACCCTTAAAATCAGGTAGCATCTTTTTCAAAGTCTCCCATTCTCCCGCACCAGCCAGTCCTTTCTGCGAGCGACTCATTTGACTGTATTTTTGAAAAAATATATTATCATCATATTTGTTTTCTTTCATCTGAATTCCCCTCGTTTAAAAAGTTATTTATCTCCGTTGCAATTTTTTTCACTTCTTTATAAAGCTTCTCGGTCATGTCGTAGCATTCAAAAAGTGAGATACCGAGTACTTCAAAAATATGATTTACCTTCTCGGTATATTTTTCAGGTTTATGTTCAAAAGTTTCAAGCAGTTTTATAGCTTTCTTTTCGTTGATACAATAAGCATTATTACATGCAAATAACACTTGATTTAAACATGAAACTATACGAAAAACATGACCCGCAATATAATATTTATCGTCTGTTCCCGAATTTGCTTTTACAAACATTAAAGAGAACCCTGCTTCAAACATAAAAAAGTTAACTAAACTTTTCTGCAAAGCATTGGGATAAGTTTCTGCCTGTTTTTTTAATTCGCATAAGCTTTCATTCTTAGCATATTGTATCTTGCTGATCGCCAATTCTCCACGATACATAGCACTTATATAACCATGGGGATGCCCAGTCTGATAATTGGCAGTAACAATTCCTTGCTCCGTATCTTTGATTATTTGTTCCACCCGTTTTATATCACGTAAAATCAAGTCAACATGATACCCGTTTATAACTAACCATCCGCCGCCATTAACCCAATCACCCCACGCTCCGGGAGGTACAACAAGGTCGTTTCTATGCTCATCATCCAATTCTGTAGCAATTTGATTAATCGCTGTCAGGTCAAATGATTCTGAATTGTAATAGATTCCGATATCTATATCAGAATCCTCTGTATGGGTGCCTCTTGCACGTGAGCCCCCTAATACAATTCCTTCTATGCAAGGCAAAGAAGATAATTTCTCTGTTACTATTTGAATTACATTATCTACCATACGAACACACTCCTTTTATCGATTAAAGACAAAATACTTTCTTTCCGTAGTTCTTCGGGAAGTAATCCTTCCCGATCTGCCAAACATACTGGTCGATTTGCTTCAAGCTAAATTTATCCAAGCCATAGAAGGCACGGAAATCAATCAGTATATAAGTCTGAGCTGCTTCTTTCATAACCTCATTTGCAAATACAACCTTAATCCCGGGTCGTTCAAAGCCTACATCCATGCCACCGGCTCCGGTAAACAGGGAAACGGCTATAAGTTTTTTACTCATTTTCAGACTTCTCCTCATCGTGGATTTTAAATATTAAGCAATGCTCTTTTGAGTCCAAATAAATATCAAACTTTGTTTTTCCTTTTTCGACCCCTAAATTGGAGATTACCGACTTCGGCAAGCGAACTCGCATGTCCTGCTGCAAAAGATAGGTGTCTAAGTATATTCTCTCATCCATATTCCATTCTCCTTCTAGTGATGGACTAATTTTACCCTATTTTTAGTCTAAGGTCAATCGGTTTGCTACTCTGGACAGTATAATAATATCAAGCCATCTGTACCAAAAAACGGACTTTAACCTGACAATAGTCCTATTGTCTCAATCGTCAAAAAAGTAGTTTCTTGTCTCAACCTATCAAAAGGCAGACTATGACGCTATTGTCAAAACACGAAAAAAGGGATCCCAGGAGACTGCCAAAATCGGCAAATCTCTCGGAATCCCTTATTTTAAGCCTATTTCTGTACTTTTTTACTTGTTCCGTGACAGTAGACATACCGTCTCCACATGGCTTGAGAGGACAGAATGAATGTCATTTGAGTACGTCCGTTCTCGGAAACATATCCACTTCGCTTTTGGCACTATCGGTATACGGGAACATATCCAATCTCTCTCTGGAATGTATACCATACTTTTAAAAGGCAGAATAGCATTTTAACTTATGCTACCCTACCTATAACTAAACATTTACAGTTGCATGTGGCCTATTGTTTTTAGCCGTTAAATATTTTATAACTATTAAATAGCGATACAAATTGTTCGAAACTAATATTGTTTATATCATATATTCTCGCATGTTTTAAAGCTTTATTAAATTGATTTTTTGTAAACAGTTTTTCATACTCTTTGTTAACCCATTTCATTACAAAAGTTTCATATTTTTTTCTCTCTTTAAATGCCATTTTTGCTGGCTTTCTTTTTAATACAATTAATGCGCTATCCACTTTAGGTTTTGGATGGAAATAATACCTAGGAATTTTTGCTAATATAGAAATATCTACCTCTGCCATTAACAGCAATGCTAGTGATCTGTTTGTATCTAATAACCCTTTAGCAAAACCATATTCCACTATTAAATAACTTATTGTGGCTGAACTTTCAAAAACAATTTTTCGAATTATATTTGTGCTTATGTTGTAAGGTATGCTGCCAAATATTTTATATGGATTGTGGCTAGGAAATGTAAATTTCAGTATATCATCATTTACTATTTGATAGTTAGGATAATTTAAGAGCTTATTACGAGTTACCTCACATAATTTAGAATCAATTTCTATCGCCGTAACAAAATTACATCTCTTTACCAATTCAGCAGTAAAATGACCTTTCCCTGCACCTATTTCAAAGATGTTATCTTTTTCATCTAAACTTATGCAATTCATTATTTTTTCTATGTGATATTTTGAAGTAATAAAATTTTGACTATCTTTTATATTTACTTTGTTCATTACCTTAATTCCGCAACACTTTGATTTAAATTAATTTATAAGTTCCTGAGCAACAAAAAGTTGCCCAGGATTTTGCCGTGTCAGATTTTTCACTTATCTTAGTGTTGCAATTAGAAAACAAGCGAAAATCGTAACAAGGCATGGCAAAGGCACAAATAAAATCTGAGAAACTCACACCTTTTGGAGGATTTTTTTCAATCATGGAGAAATTTGACTCCATGCTTTCACCCGTTATCGACTCAACACTGGGTCAGAGATGCCGCAGTATCATCGGATATCAGTTCAGCGAGATAGTCCGTTCGCTGATGAGCGTTTATTTCTGTGGCGGCTCATGCGTGGAAGACGTAACGTCACAACTGATGCGCCATCTCTCGTATCATCCTACCCTTCGTACATGCAGCTCTGATACCATCCTCAGAGCCATCAAGGAACTAACACAGGAAAACATCTCCTATACTTCCGACCAAGGCAAGACCTATGATTTCAATACTGCAGACAAACTCAACACATTGCTTATAAACGCTTTGGTTTCTACAGGCGAGTTGAAGGAAATTGAGGAATACGATGTTGACTTTGACCATCAGTTTCTTGAAACGGAGAAGTATGATGCAAAACCGACCTACAAAAAGTTCCTCGGCTACAGGCCTGGCGTATATGTTATCGGTGACAAGATAGTCTATATCGAGAACAGCGATGGCAACACGAATGTGCGTTTTCATCAGGCAGACACCCATAAGAGATTCTTCGCTCTTCTGGAATCCCAGAACATCCGTGTAAATCGCTTCAGGGCAGACTGCGGTTCCTGCTCGAAGGAAATCGTCAGTGAGATAGAGAAGCATTGCAAACATTTCTACATCCGTGCCAACCGATGCAGTTCGCTCTACAATGACATCTTTGCTCTGAGAGGATGGAAGACGGAGGAGATTAACGGCATCCAGTTCGAACTCAA
Source organism: Segatella copri (assembly GCF_003465495.1). Taxonomy (GTDB): domain Bacteria; phylum Bacteroidota; class Bacteroidia; order Bacteroidales; family Bacteroidaceae; genus Prevotella; species Prevotella copri_G. The sequence continues at coordinate 39,040 of NZ_QSAV01000025.1, forward strand.
TTCCATTCTCGTTGAGAAATGGGAAGGCAAGTGCTATCGTCTTGTCATCCAGAGACAAAGACGCAACAGTGGCGACCTTGACCTATGGGAAGGCGAATACACTTACCGTTGTATTCTGACCAACGATTACAAGTCATCGACAAGGGACATTGTTGAATTCTACAATCTGCGTGGCGGCAAGGAACGTATCTTTGACGACATGAACAACGGATTCGGTTGGAGCAGGCTCCCCAAGTCATTCATGGCGGAGAATACTGTCTTTCTTCTGCTTACTGCATTGATACACAATTTCTACAAGACCATCATGAGCAGGCTTGACACCAAGGCTTTTGGGCTCAAGAAAACGAGTCGCATAAAGGCTTTTGTCTTCAGATTCATCTCCGTACCTGCCAAGTGGATCATGACTGCAAGGCAATACGTGCTGAATATCTACACAGAGAACCGCGCTTATGCAAAACCCTTCAAAACAGAATTCGGATAAGAATCCTTTCTTTCCGGTTTGAATCTGCGTATTACCTCAAGTCGCATCGTGGGGTAAGGGGATGGTGGCTACATATTGATGTTGTGCTGTTGCTTTTTACTGAAAGCTGCTACTAACGACTCATAAATCTACCCTTAATCGTGTATTGGATGATAGTTGCGGATTTTAGGTGCAATTTTTTTGTTCATCATTTCTGCGTTGAATATGAATAATCATTCTACAATTTCCAAAAAGGCACTTGGCACATAAGCTGTACAAACAGTTACCAATTCATCCACCACAACACCTACTCTCTGTTGCCCTTGCCATCTTGCGACCCTCCCAATAACTCCTTTGAATGCGCCATCAATAACTCTCACCAATTGTCCTTTTTCAAACTTTGGTACTTCATCTAATGTCACGATGGTATTGTCCACATCAGCAGCACAGATAATTTTAAGACTATCCATCTGATAGTTGGGAACTATCATTGGTGTCTTTTCTATCTTGCGACCAATATGGATGTGCCGATAATAAAAACGAAGGAATGGGAGATTTACGTTGTCGTAAACAAAAGTTTTGACTTCTTCTTCTGTACCGTATGCAAAGAAAATGTTCGGCAAACGTGATACGGTAACAACTTTGCGCTTACCTTTTATAAGTTTTACAACACTGGTAGTTGGATAGAAAGCCGTAATGCCTTTGGCTGTCATATAGTCGTATGCCTTTTTTTCTCTACCATAAGTGGTGCGTAAGGCATACCAATGGGGAACGTCTATCTCTTTTTGAGCTTTTGACTTACTTGCTATATGTGCATTTCTGGTGGACACCCCTGTTTGTGAACTCTCTGCGGAAATAGTGCTTTGAGCTTCGGGGAGGGCGTTGGAGGTAAGTCCAGCGCAAGGAGGGAGTTCACCGCCTCCTGGGGTGTGTACATCTGTTGATGTCCATTCATCGACTTTCATATCGGTGCTAACTTTTTTCTAGACAGAAATCCGTTAAATTCCGACATAAAAAAGCGTGAGATCGTCCTGTTGTCCATCCCACACATCGAGGCTCTTGCATTGCCTATTATAGTTGAACAGACAACGTCAGAGCCCACGCCGATATGAATATATAAACTCCATGCAGAAACAGATGTACACATCAACATCGCACCCAATAAGATACAATATGAGTATACACAGTACTCCACGGATAGATATAATCACACCCGGGACATCTACCGTTGGCTATGTTCATGACTATAATATCGGAAGTTTGCAAGATTTCGATGTGTCAAGAACAAAGCGTCGATAAACGCCTTCAATATGTCTGGACTGTCATCCCACCCAATGTCCGCTTTTGTATAGATATGTCAGATAAGTGACTTCACTACACTCAGCACGGCGTAGGCTGCCGACTCGGTTATCTTGAAAGAACACGTCTAACAGTGACAACTGCGGTCAAGCAAATACAGTCCGATTGCAAAAGTACGAAAAATAATTGAGAAAACAGCAACAACAATTGAAAAAGTCTATCTTTTGCAGCAAATTTAAGACAATTTAAATCTATTTGCTTGAATATCTCTGAAATTATATATAATAATTGCATCATAATAGGTGGCAAACATATTATATATATGTCTGTCACCTATTATAATATTTTAAAGACCTACTCGAAACATCCTGTTTTGAGCAACAGTTGATTCTGTATGGTCGTTTTTGGGTTTATGTTGTTCCTCTATTTCATGAGACTTTTCTGGTTTATCTATCTCTGGAGTAGATGGAGCAAGTTCAAGCTGTATTTTCCTGTCCAACGCCGCCAACTCAGCTTTTAGACCTTTCAGCTCATCCTCTTTCTTCCAAGTCTTGCCAGCTATCTCTTCCAGTTGCGGTATTTCCTTTTCCAAAGCCTTGCATCTTGAATCATACTGTTCAATGTACCCTTGTATCTTCTGCAGGGCATTCACAAAGTTGTTTGCTGCAGCTATCGGGTCCGACTTGGCGAGATGTCCGTTGTTGTACTGATACTTGTAATGGCCCTCAACAACAAAGCGGTTATCAACGAAGGGAAGACCGCTCTCAAAGTTTGTCTCGCTTACGACCTTGATAGGAAATCCATAAATTGCACCTATTTCCTTGTATTCCCCATCTGTCCTTTCTGTTTTTGCCATCCTTTGAAGCTGTTTGCCTATCACTTCCAGATTATTGGACTCGAGACCGTTAAGGGTGATGAGATTGAGAATATTCCCGTCCATATCCTTCTTTGCCTGACTCATAAACTTGTCATAGTCCGCTGTCATGCCTTTGAGTATAGTCCGATTGCCGTCCAGCTCTTCTGACTTTGACTTCAGTTTCAGTTCCGAATCACGCTTGCCCCTGTTAAACGATTTGCGCTCACCCTCCAGAGAAGCAACCTTCTTCTCCAGCTTCGCCTTGTCAAGCAAGTCGGTATTTCCGGAGAGAATAGCCATATACTCTGAAAAATTCATGCCCGATTTCTCGTCCATCGCTCCCTCGTCAATGGTTCTCGCTCCCAAGGCTCCGCTTTTCAACTGCGAGATAAAAGTCTGCTTGCAGTGCAGGAGGTTGAACTTGTAAGAGTCAAGCGACTTTTCCACCGCATAGATGATGACATCCACCTTATTGTCGGCATACAGCTTGGCAATCTCGTTACCAGCACGCACACCTCGACCGTCACGCTGTGCCAAGTCTGACGGTCGCCACGGTGTGTCCAAATGATGAATAGCAACACACCTTTTTTGTGCGTTTACACCTGTGCCCAACATGGATGTGGAGCCGAATAATACACGCACTGAACCCTCGTTCATGGCTGCTATCACCGCCTTTCTTGCCCTCTCGTTCTTGCATTCCTGAATGAAGCGAATCTCTGACGAGGGTATTCCATAATCCTCTATCAGCTTACGCTTGATTTCAGAATACACGTTGAATTCCCCAGGTCTGTATGTGCCAAGATCTGAGAATACGAACTGTGTGCCCTTGTAATTGTCATAGCGTTTGTAATAGTCCGCTATCATCTTGGCACAATGGCTTGCCTTGTTGTCGGGATGATCCTCACAAGTCGGGTCTATCATGCGCATATCGAGAGCCATCTTTCGGGCATAGTCTGTGGCTATGAGCATCTTTGCCTTCTCTTCCGTTTCCGACAGTGGCAGTCTGCCGAGGATGGTGGCATCACCTGTCTTGGCAAACTCCATCAGCTTTTGGATGAAATCTTCCTGCTCTGGTGTCGGCGGTATGTTATGAAGGATCTCGTTCTTCTCCGGTCTGTCCACACCAACTGCCTCCGCCGTGCGATAGTCGGTTATCTCGTTGTAGAAAGCAGCAAGCTCCGGTACTTTGATGAAGTATCGGAAACGCTCCTTCTGTACGATGTTGTTGGTGACGTTAAACTCGAAGTCGGTAGTCTTCTTGGCGAAGATTGCCGCCCACGCATCGAAACAGCGGATGTCCTGACGCTCCAGTTCCTTGGGGCGCAGGTACTTGAAAAGCAGATACAACTCTGTCAGTGAGTTACTGATAGTTGTTCCCGACAGGAATGTCGCTCCCAGATCTCTGCCTGTCCGTTCCTGTATGGTACGGATAGCAAAGAGCATGTTGAGCGCCTTCTGGCTTCCCTCGCTGTTGCCGAGTCCTGCCACACGGTCGTGACGGGTGTTGAACATGAGGTTCTTGAACTGGTGACTCTCGTCCACAAACAAGTGGTCGATGCCCATCATGCGGAAGTCCACCACATCATCGGTGCGCTGCTCGATGCTGTAGGCTATCTTCTGCAACTTCACCTCCAGATTCTGCTTTCGCTTTTCCAAGCCTTTGAGCATTCCCCTCGACACGTCTTTGCCCTGCGTGCGTATCACTTCCAGATTCTCCTCCACAGTATCAAGCTCAGCCTGCAATATCTGCCGCTGGAGTTCTGGCGATTGCGGTATCTTCCCGAACTGGTCATGCGACATGATTACACAGTCATAGTCGTTGTTCTTGATGTTGTTGAAGAAACTGACACGGTTCTTGGTGGAAAAATCCTTCTCCGAGGCATAGAGTATCCTCGCATGGGGGTAAGCTGTCTGATAGGTGGCAGCTATCTCCGCGACATTGGCTTTCAGCCCGATAATCATCGGCTTGTGAGCCATACCGAGACGTTTCATCTCATGCGCAGCCATGCACATGATGAGGGTCTTGCCAGTTCCCACCTCATGGTCACATATCCCGCCGCCGTTCTGCAAAAGCATCCATACACAGTCCTTCTGACTTGGGTACACACTCTTGACACCATACTTTCCGCCAAGGGCTTTCAAGTCCAAACCGGGGAAGGTCTGGTGAGAACCGTCATACTTCGGACGCACGAAGCAGTTGAACTTCCGGTTGTACATCGTTGTCAAGCGTTCCTTAAAGGAGTCAGACTGCTCCTCCAGCCATTCAGTGAACCCGTTGCGGATTTCGTCAATCTTGGCATTGGCAAGCTGTATGCCCTCGCTGTCACGCACCTTGATGTCGTTGCCGTGTTCATCCTCACCGATGCTCTTCATCATGTCGGGACAGGTGTTGTGCAGGGCATGTTTCAGAAGACTCATGCCGTCATAGTGGCGGTAATATCCCTTCACCATATACTCATCCGTGATGGCCATGGTCTTCATACTGCATTTTGCCGAATATTCGTCCATGCTGTCGGAATAGACGATGCTGACCTGTGTATTGAAGAGGTGACTCATGTAAGCGGAATACACACCTGTAGGTATCCAACGCTCACCGAAGTTGAAGTCCAGGTCCTCAAAGGCTATCGGTTCGGGAATGCTTGCCTTCAAGGCTTCCAACGACTCCCTCACGATTGCATAGTCGGGATTTTCCTTCAGCCATTCTTCTATACGCTCCGCTTTCTCTATTACATTGCCAGCAATGAAGCGGTCGGCAATCTCGTAGCCATCTATGAGCGGATTGTAATAGATGCGTCCTTTAAGCGCTTCCGTCAGTTCCTGTTCCGGCATATCCGATAATTCAGTCATATACGGCAAGTCGATACGGCCGAACTTGTTGAGCGAGGCGGTGAGCGCTTCCTCTGGAGAATCCACATGACTGACCTCGTCAAGCGAAAAAGAGACCGGGTGGTCGAAGATGTCTGACTTTGTGAACTGTCCGTTTTCCACCCGTTCCAACGACAGCATGTCGCGCCCTGAGGCATCCATAAGGATGAACTTCACGTTCTGCTTGGCATTGAGGTTGCCGAAGCGGATGAAGAAAGCGTCATAATAGACATTCAGACTCTCACGCATCTGCTTGTTTTCCGTCTGTTCTTCCGCTTCATAGGTGTAAAGTTTCTGATAGGCATCACGGAGGGCGATATACAAGACTGCCTTTTCTTTCTGCTCCATATTCAGATCCAACGGCATGAAGGTAGCACCATACTTGGTAAGGTCTTTCAATACACCGATGGTTCTGGCAGAGTCGAGCACCATAGAACCCTCACGATGAAAACTTTCCAGTTTCTCATCAAATGGACGGGGCTTCATAGCATCCTCTTTCTTCTTTGCCAGCTCTTCCCGCTTTCTTTCTTGCTCTTTTTGCTGTTCCCGCTCATGATTTGTTTCTTCCAATGTGTTCTGAGTCTTGGAATCTTCTTTTGGCTCATTCCCTTTCGAATGTCCATGCCCGATTTGAGCTTTGAGAACTTCTATCGGTTCCATCGGCGGTTTGAACTTCGGATCAAGCGTATCTTCAACGCCCAAAGCCTTGAGTTGTTCCTGACGGTGCAGTTCCGCCTTTTGGCGCAGCAGCACCCTGTCTTCGGGAGCCATGGTCATCATCATCTCGTAAAAGCCGTTGATTGGCGGATTCTCTTCCCAAGAGATGCTTGCGTATGGCTCATCCCCAGGCAGGATTGGTTTTGTCTCCTGTGCTGTTTCCTGCTCTTTTGTATCTGTCAACGAAGGCTTTTCTTCTTTTTCCACAGGCTTTGTCACAACTTCAAACGTCGGATTGACGCTTTTTACCAACGGACTTGCTTTCTTCCTTGACACTTTCTTGGCGGCAGCACCCACTGTTACCTCTGCTTTCTTCTTCGTAAAATGGACAGTCTGACGGTTTCCTTCTTCCATTCCCCAAAGGTCAAACAGCGTCATTTGGACTGGCGGCTGCTGATGATTGGACTTTGGGGATAGCTCAGCATCATCAGTAGGCTTTTCCTGCTTTTGCAAGGATACTACCGTATCGTTCTGCTTTTCCTCAATAGACGGCTTCATCTTTTCTGTTTCTTCAACCTCCTTAACTTCCTCAGCTTTTGTTTCCTCTATCCCCAAGTATCGGTTCAAATTGAGGTTCTTCTTAAAGTCTTCATGGAGCATCTTTCGCAAATCATCTGCAATGCCTTCCACGCCATCCTCATGCGTGTATATCATTGCAGGTTTGCCGAATGAGTCAGTATCCAACTTTGCTGTTGTATGGATAATGCGTTCCGGATGCTCCAGAAAGTAGTTGTTTGTCGGAATGCGGTTCTCGTCATTATAGACGGTATCAAGCAGGTTGTCGTCTCCTCGCAGCGACTCCTTTTGGCTGTTTTTCTGGAGGATGATGAGGTCACTGCCCACTTCCGTATTGGCATTTTCCGTGAACAGGTTGTTGGGAAGACGAATCGCTGACACGAGATCTGCATGATAGAGCATCATAAAACGCGCGGCACTGTTGTTTTTGGCATTCAATACGCCTTGTGAGGTGATGAAGGCAACCAATCCGCCGTCCCTTACCGTATCAAGAGCCTTGACAAAGAAGTAGTTGTGTATGCGTCTGGTAACAAGTGCCCTCATGCCTTTCATGGCTGTATAGGACGGATCAAATACGGCAACATCGCCAAAGGGAATATTTGAGATGGCGAGGTCGAAGTAATCATTGAAAGGCTTTTCTATCTTCTCGAATCCCTCTATGCGCACTTTCTGCTCCGGGTGCAGATGGTGGAGTATCTTTCCTGTAAGCAGGTCTTTTTCAAACGCCATAATGTCTGCCTTGGGATTGTTATCCAAGACGGAATCGACAAAGGCACCAATGCCTGCCGAGGGTTCAAGTACCTTTTCGGGGATAATCTGATGCTCTTTCAACACATCCGTCAGAGCCTCTGTAACGGCTGACGGCGTGTAGAATGCCGTGAGGACAGACTGTTTCAGACTGTCCATCAACTGTTTGTACTCGCTTTCATTCTTGCTGTTTTCACGGATAAGTCTATGCAGCTCCACTGTTGGAGCAAACAATTCAAGGTCTGACTTTGCCCAATGGACGGCATCCGCCAGTTCCCTGGCAGGGTTCAGGATGCACTTCAATCCCCCGAATCCGCAGTAACGCTCCAGAAGGAGACGCTCACGGGCGGTCGGCGTGCGCTGTTCCCTGTCAAGGATGAATGCTGTCTCTATCGCCTTGATGTTGTCGTTCAGACGTTGTTTTCTATTGTACGCCATTTGACTCTATGAAAAGGGCTACGGCTCCCGTCAACTCTGTATAGAGCTGGTCATAGTCCGGTGACTGGGCAAAATCGTCATCGGTGAGGTCGTAAATGGAATACACGTTATCAACCAAAGGCAGGAGGTTCTTGACAAACGCTTCCTGATCTTCTACTGCTACCTCCAGGGGAAACTCACTGTCAACAACATCATACAGGATGCTGTACTTGGAAAAGCGGAGACCTTTCAGCAATGCTGACATGGCAAGTTCTTGTGCAGCATCGGCAAAGAGGGCATCACGCCGTGCCTGCTCATATACTTCTGCGGCATGGTCTGCACGTTCGCGGATAAAGTCCGCATCGCTGGCTTGTGGAAAACGGTTCTCTCTGAGGTGGTTCAAGAGGTACAGTCCGTAATAGGACAGCTCTGTCTGTGCCTGTTTCTTTCTGTTCATTTGTCTGTTGAATGGATTAAGTGGTGAATAATAAACCGTGGATGGCGGTTGGTGTTAGTTGAAAGCAAGAAAAAGGCACTCGGTATCCCTCCGAGTGCCGCCACTTAATCCACAGTAAATAAAAGCATCCTGAATCAAGACACCATTTATGAACCATGTTTCGGTGGCAAAGGTACAAACTATTTCTTGTATCTCTTCACATTTCCTCGCTTTTCTGCTTTTTTGCGCTCTGCAAAGACGAATTTCGTGTTGAATTTCTCGTCAAAGGCAATGGCTGCGGAGAATGGTTTGCCTTGCTTGCTGGTGAAACCATTGAGCGTTCTGGTCTTGCCCTTGGTGAGCAAGTCGGTGATGTCGGCATCAGTGAGCAACTTTCCTGCTACCTGCTTGAACACTGGCATACCGCACTCCTTGTTGCTGCATCTTACTACCTTTCCGAAGAACTGCATGGTACCTTGCTTGCATTTAGGACACTGGCAGCCGGAATCCTTGTGGCTGAAAAGTCTGTCACAACCTAACAATTCCGCAGTGATTTCACGGGTATAACCTTCGATACTATGGGTGAACCCGTCTGCACTTGCTTCACCTCGTTCAATCTTGGCAAGTTCCGCCTCCCATTTGCCCGTCATCTCCACATTGGCAATCGCCATGTTCTTCACCACGGAATGCAGGGCGAGTCCTTTTTCCGTCGGCACAAGTTTCTTCTGCTGGCGCACCATATACTCTCGTTTGAGCAGGGTTTCGATGATGGCGGCACGTGTGGCAGGTGTGCCAATACCGCTGTCCTTCATTGCCTGGCGCATCGTATCATCTTCTATCTCTTTGCCTGCGGTCTCCATTGCTGCAAGCAATGTGGATTCCGTATGCAATGGCTTTGGTTTGGTCTTGCCCTCCGTGATGGTGCAGCCTGAAAGAGTGATATGCTGTCCTTTTTGCCAGTTGGGAATGACTTGATCCTTGACCTCATTGTCTGTTGCGTCTGCATCCTTGTCCTGCCTGTTGTTCTTATCCTTGAGCGACAACGTTCGCCAGCCAGTCTGTCGGATGATGGAGCCACTGATGCCAAACTCAACTTCATGATCCACTTGCGCCGTTACTGATGTGATGTCCTTGATGCAGTCTGCTGAGAACGCTTCAATCATCCGGCACAATATCATGTCATAAACGATCTTCTCGTCCTTGAAAAGACCAATGGCTGCATTTTCTGTGATGAGCAGGGCATGGTGGTCGGTCACCTTGGCTGCATTCACGCTGTTCTTGCTGTAGTCCTCACTGCCAGGCAAGAGTTTCACTTTTTCTCCATATTCCGAATGATTCTCCAGATTCTTAAAGAGTTTGGGAAGGGTGGCAAATACATCATCCGAAATATAGCGGCTTGATGTTCTTGGATAGGTGATGAACTTTGCCTCGTAGAGTTTCTGGGCGATGGAGAGTGTATGCTCTGCCGTGAAGCCATGCTGGGAGTTGGCTTCTTTCTGCAAGGTGGTGAGGTCGTAAAGGAGCGGTGCCTTCTCCACCTTTCGCTTGGTTGCGACCTTTGTGATGATGGCAGAACCGGTATCTTTCACCTTATTATATATGTCGGTTGCGGTGGCTTTGTCTGTCCATCGGTTGGCAGATGTGAACTTCAGTATATTGCCACTGTCTGTATCAACCACACCGAAGTGTACCTGCCAGAACGGTTTCGACTCGAAACGCTTGTGTTCCCAATAGCGTTCGCACACCATGCCAAGGGTCGGAGTTTGCACACGACCTACGGAATAGGTGCCACGTCCTGCGGCTATCGTCAGGGCTTGTGTGCCGTTGATGCCGACGAGCCAGTCTGCCTCACTTCGTGCCTTGGCTGCATGATAGAGATTGTCATACTCCTTGCCATCCCTGAGGTTCTGGAGTCCCTCACGGATGGCGGTGTCCGTAAGCGAACTGATCCAGAGACGGTCGAAAGGTTTCTGGCAACAGAGATACGCATAGAGGTATCGGAAAATCAACTCTCCCTCACGTCCGGCATCGGTTGCTACGATAATGCGCTCACTGCTGTCAAACAGCTTGCCGATAATTTTAATCTGGGCAAGCACACCTGCATCTGGTTTGTAGCCGTTCTCTGTCTTGACTTGTCGGGGAACAAGAACGAACGGGTCGGGAATCACAGGCAGATTCTCTGCATGGAATCCCTTCATGCCGTAGGTTTCCGGCATGGCTGGCTGCACTAAATGTCCGAATGCCCATGTCACATAATAGCCATTGCCCTGCATATAGCCTTCCTCACGCTTGTCAGCTCCTACAATGTGGGCGATTTCCTTGGCTACGCTTGGTTTCTCTGCGATGATTGTCTTCATTGTCTGTTGTTTTTGTGACATCCGCAACCGTGGGATAGACGGTCGCAGATGTCGGTTGTTATGATGGATGATTAACTCTGTGGATCAAGTGGCGGCAACTACATCTTCACGCTTCTTGCTTTTCTCTTTGGCTTCTGTTCCTCGGCGTTCTGTTCCTTCTGCTGCTTTTCGTTCTTTGGCGCAGACTGTCCCGGACTCAGCGGCTCCTTGGTGTGCTTGGTCGCCTCATGGGTCTTGCCCTGCTCGTTGACGGCGACTTGTACCTTGTTCTCGTTGGTCGGAATCTGTTCCTTTGCCTGTTTGAGGTCTGGATTGTTGCGGTAGGAACGTGGCTGCATCTTGTCGAAGTCGAACTTCACATAGGCGGTATAGGTACCGCTGCCGTTCTTGTTGGGCACTTCCTTGATCTCGATGGTCTTGCCTGCCACATAGTCGTCCTTCTGCTGCTCGGTCAGTTCCTTCTTGAAATAGGTGTTGAGTCGGCGGATGGTCCCATCCTCATTGAGCCAGTGGTTGGGATCTTGCTGCTTCTTCTGACCGCCCGCATCACCTTCTGCCTTCTGCTCCTGCTTGTCAGCGGTCTGCTTCTTGTCTCCATTCTGTTTCTGACCTTGCGCCTGTCTTGTGCTGCCAGGCACGAACTCCACGCCACGCTGTTCCACATTCACCTGCAACAGCGGTGTAAACTTGCGCCCGTTGGCAAGCTCAATCTCCTTGCGAAGCGGAATACCTGAGTAGAGCACTCTCTTGTCGTCCTTGGTAATAGGTGTCTTGCCGATGGTATCGGGTATGCGCACCTTGTTGGTCGGGATGTCAACAATCTCATTGGTGAGACGGTCGATACTGATGAAATGAGGACGCAGCTCACCTGTATTCTTGTCGGGGAAATCCACTACCTTTCCGAGATTGCCGTTCTGCAACAGGTTCTTTTTGTCCTCTGGAGTGAAGGTATAGCCTTTGTAAGCGACATCGAGTTTTGGCTCGTTGCGCACGAAATGCGGCACGAGTTGCAACTGGTCGTTATCGTCCTTGCGGAATGACAGACGGGCCTGTATCTCTATCTGTTCACCGCCGAAGGTCGGCTTCACAATCACAAGCCCCGTCTTGCCGTAGTTGAGCAGGGCTTTCATATCCTTCTCATTCATACTGTTGAAGTCTATGCCATATTTGGCACCAAGTTCCTGCAGGTTCACATCGTTACCACTGATGAGGTTCTGCTTTACACCCGAAGCGGTCTGTGCCTTCTGTTCGGTTGCGGTCTGTTCTGGTTTCTGTTCCATGTCGTTCTTTTTTTCGTTGGTTTGTTCAGATGATACATTCTCTTTTTCTGTGTTAGCTTGCGTCTTGGACGCATCGTCCGATGATGCGTTTTCTTTCGCCTGACCTTCCGATTGCTTTGCCTCTTTCTCATAATTGGAGGTGTCAACCTTGTGGGCGGAAAGAATCTCCTTGTTAGCCTCCGGATCTTTCAGCAACTCCTTCATCACACCAAGCAGGTTTTCCACCTGGTCTGCCGCTATGCGGTAGAATCCGAATCGGCTTGGCTCCTTGCACTGGCGGAAGAAGTTTCTAAAGAAACTGTCCATCAGGTCACTGTTGCGGTCAAAACGCAGGAAGTCGGACGTGTTCTCCGCCTTGGCGGGTGCTCGCTTCGGTGTGCCGTCCCTGCTGAGTCCGGCGACGACGCTGATCTCGCCCGTCTTCTCGTCACGGACTACCAGCACGTCCTGTTCATCACTCTTTTTCTTTTGTACCATAATTGTAAATTTTTAATGGTGAATACTGTTGTTATTTGAATTTCTGATGAATGCGAGTCAAGTAATGCTCCACATTCTCTTTCTTGAATTCTTTTACATTATTCTCTACAAACTGCATCACATCCTCTTCCGTGTAGTATGTTTTCTGCCCCAAACGCTTGTAGGGAAGCACTCCCAGACTGCGATAGCGTTGAAGGGAACGAGGGGAGATTTGAAATAAGAGGCAGAGGTCCTGGTTGTCGAGCAATTTTTCATTGATGGCAGAACCTCCTTTTTGCTCCGTCTCTCGTTCGTGTCTCAACATCAGCATGTCGTAGATGCCGTCTATCTTTTTGTGTAGGTCATGGAGATATAACTCCAGTTTTCTCAATGTTCCATCTTCCATGCTCATGTTTCCTTTGCTATTGTTAGTTCCTCAACCATTCTTTCAATGGCTTCAACTTGGTATCGGCATTGATTACCAATTTTAATAAAATCAATGCGGTTCTCTGAACGCATTCGCTGCAAGGTGCGCTTGCTCACACCAAGCATCTTAGCTGCATCGTCATTGGTCAACATCGGCTTCAATCCCTTACCCGTCAAGTTCTCTTGAAATGCCATTTTTGCCAATCGCACGTACTGGACTATTTCTGTCAACTGTTCTGTCAGCTTTTTGAAGGCTGCACTTTCCATTGTTATTACTTCCATTCTAATTCCGTTTGAAATGTTATATAATTCGTTGTTTTTATTTCTCGGCGGCAAAATTAACCATTTGAGAAATACCCGTTTAACAACTCATTAATGACCCACGTGTAATTTTCTTGATTTTTCTTGCCAAGCGGTCGGCAAACCCCAGAAAAGCACTGCCACAGTTATTCATTTTCATTGTTTTTCTACATACACACATTAACTTTGCATCCGAATTTGTTGAACCAATAAAACAGAGAATATGGAAGTAGTAACAATGGAAAAGAAGGCATTCGACTTGATGATGGCAAGATACGATGCCTTGGTAAAGAAAGTTGAGTTGCTGAAGCATAAGGCTAACGGCAAGCGTCTGAACAAATGGCTTACAGGTCATGAGGTCTGCCAGCAACTTCGCATCAGCCAGCGCACCTTACAAAAACTTCGTGACCGCCGTTTCTTGGGGCATACCCAGATAGGTCGCCAATTCTATTACTGCCCCGAAGAGGTCAAAGCCATCGTTCCGCTTATCGCCAGAATCAAATCGGTATAGCATAAAGCCAAACTCGCCCAAGGCAAAGCCGAAAACTTCACCCTGGGCGAGCCAACACATTTTATATTCACCACTTAATCCAAATTGTAAACAATGAACATGAACCAACTTCTTACGCATGAGAGCAAGTCGATAGACACCGCCATGCAATCCTTGAAGAAAGCCAACAACTGGCTATCCTCATTCATCGAGTCCTACAACCCACCTTTGGACGGGGAGCGATACCTCACCGACAAGGAACTCTCCGAGCATTTGAAGCTTAGTCGCCGCACCTTGCAGGAATATCGCAAACAAGGCATTTTGCCCTACATTATATTATGTGGCAAAACCCTCTATCCGGAATCCGAGATACAAGCACTTCTCACTGGTAATTACCGCAAGCCGATAATCGACGGCACTGTTTCACAAGGGGAGGGTACTGCTTCATAATAGCGAAACAAAAATAGCGTACAGGGTACAACGACAAAAATCGTTTCCTCTGTACGCTATTATATTATAAAGGTGTAGGAATCTTATTAAAAGATGAGAGATTCTAACTTGCACCTCTTGGCATCGTTCCGTTCATCACAATAATCATCGGATACTCGTGTTTTACTTGCTCTGCTTGGCAATCCTTGCGGTTCACAACCTTACTGATAAACCATTGTCTGAACAACAAGGCTTGGTATGTATCCATTTGAAGTGCTATGGCGATAATCACTTCCATATCATAGACATGCGCAGAATATCCATTTTCAAGTTTGATGTATTGAGAATGCTGGAAATCTTTCAGCACACTTTGTTTCCAAATGCGCTTGATGGTATTCTTCACTGCTGTCCCTGTTACATTCAACAGTTCGGCAATCTCCCAAACTGTCATCCATACCTCACCATGATGTGGGGCGTAGATGACCATATCTTCTTGTATTGTTATCACTTGTCGTTTCATACTCTGCCATTTATAGTGTTAGTATTATCGTTGCAAACATTTCCAAACGTGAATTCCTCAATGTTATTAATCTGCTGAGACAACTTTTCCACGTCTTTGCTCAATTTTTCCTTGGTAATCTTGGCATACACCTGGGTTGTCTTTATGTTCTTGTGACCAAGCATTGAACTCACGGTTTCTATTGGGACTCCGTTGGAGAGGCAAACCGAGGTTGCGAACGAATGACGGCTCATGTGCACAATTTAAGCAAAAGCAACGGAAAGTGAAGATGAGA
>NZ_QSAV01000026.1:0-53757 GCF_003465495.1 Segatella copri
TAACTATTTTCCATTCCACCAAATCTTTTCGCAAAAAAGTTCAGATTTTAGCCAAAATTTAACACATATAAACAATTAAACTCACTTTAAAGACTATTTTTCCCCATTACCGAGGATTACATAAAACAACATTTCAACTTAGCAAATACACCTGTGAAAGATTTTACTAGGATCATGTTGAATAGAGAGATATGCATATAAATTTTGCTTTACATATTATAATGTACGCGCGCACAATCATATTTTTTCTATCTTATCTAAACCAAACAAGCATAAATCCCTTAAATATTCTATACGGCTATGCACTTAACAATAAATCCACTTATTTTTCTATATTTTTTAATTCTTGGTTCCATTTCAGGAGCATTTTGTACTCTTTCTTGGTAATTCTCATGAAACTGCCATGCTGAGGAGCCGTAACTCCCTTAATGTCCACAGGATCAGAGAAATTACGAAGATACTTATCTGCCTTGCAGATACGGTAATGCTTAGGATGATCACTATATTGGATGTAAGCCACACGCCAAGTATCATCACCAATAAGCTGGAAGGCAGAACTTCCCTCTGTCAGTTTACTTCCCTCGAAACTTACGAAGTCATCATCGACAGGAGCGCTCCAACCATGATTGAGATATTTGCTGGTAGCAGTGAAGATACCTCTCTTTCCACCCTCTTTCTTAATGAGCATGTGATAGAGACCATCGCTCTTCAGGAAATTGATATCGGCATCGATGGTAGCATACCCCCAGTCGAAGAGTAGCTTAGGAGTGGTGAGTTTGGTAAAGGTCTTGTCAGCATAGCTGTAATACATGCGGTCGTACTTCTCCTCAGCACGGTTAAGCATGGAATAGTAAATCATGTATCCGCCCTTCTCACCGTTTTCCCAACAATAGTCAGGATCCCAGAAAATCTGAGGTGCCCATACACGGTTGATGGTGCTCCAGTCCTTATAAGGAGATGTAGCTGTGGCAGCATCGCAGAAGTTCTGCATGCCCTTGCGGAAATCGAAGGTAACGCTGGTCCAGTTCTTCAAATCCTTACTCTTCAGGAGATCGATGCCATAGTTGTCCCATTTGTGGCTCTTGCGCACGCACATATCGGTGGTAACCATGATGTATCCTTTTCCATTGTACATACGGGTGATGTAGGCATCACGGGTTCCGCCTTCAATGCGGGCATGCTCTTCTGGATTGAAGATAGGGTTGCCATCATTGATGTCCTGATAGTTGTAGCCATCACGGGAAATGGCATAGGCTGTCCACTCCCCCTTATCGCTCATGTGACAATAGAGATAACCATAATCTCCCTTTACAAGATTCTGTGCTGTCATTGGCATAAAGGCAGCCAATGCCAAAAGAACGGTTGATAATTTCTTTTTCATTTTCTGTTATTTCCTTAGTTTAATTATTATTAGTCGAAATATTGAGTGCAAATTTACACTTTATATTTGGGAATGCCAAATTATTAATGAAAATATGGAGAGAAATCACGAATAAAACCCTTTTTTGTTGATTATTATTCATAGGACAGGCGATGGAACTGCCTGGAACGGGTGCGGAACGAGAGTGATGAGGGCGGAACGAGGGAGAAGAAGAAAGAAAAAAGGGAGGAAAACCTCATCACTGAGGTCAACCTCCCTACACTTATAGTTAAAAATAACCGATTTATTTGTTCAGGAACTTATCTACCTGGGCAGCAATCTTTCTGCCGCTTGCCATGGCGCGTACTACCAGAGAGGCACCGCTTGCTGCATCGCCAGCCACGAATACATTCTCAGCAAATTCAGGCTGCTGTGGCTTCAGGAAGCCCATGGCCAGAAATACGGCCTCTGCCTTGATAATCTCCGGTTCGCCAGCCTCTACCATCAACGGGCGACCACCCTCTGGGTTTGGTTTCCAGTCGATAGGCTGAACCTTCACACCTGTCAGTTTGCCGTTTTTTCCCAGGAACTCCAGAGAGTTGATGTTCCAGCGACGGGTGCATCCTTCCTCATGACTGGAAGTTGTCTTCAGGGTGCGAGGCCAGTTTGGCCAAGGATTCTTAGGATCCTCTGGGCCTTCCACTGGCTTAGGCATGATTTCAATCTGAGTTACACTCTTGCAACCCTGACGATGAGCCGTACCGATACAGTCGGAACCTGTATCACCACCACCGATTACCAATACATCCTTGCCCTTGCAGTTAACCAGTTCGTCCTTAGAGAACTCCATACCTGCGAGGATACGGTTCTGCTGAGAAAGCAGCTCGAGGGCGAAATAAACACCCTTCAATTCTCTTCCAGGAATTTTCAGGTCGCGGGCAGTAGGAGTACCCGTAGATACCACATAGGCATCGAAGCCTTCTGGCAACTTGGTAACATCAATCTGCTGATTGTATCTGAACTCGATGCCCTCTTCTTCGAGAAGACGAAGACGGCGGTCGATGATGCTCTTGTTGAGCTTGAAGTTTGGAATACCATAACGCAACAGACCACCGGCATTCTCACGTGCCTCAAAGACTGTTACCTTATATCCCTTGTGGTTCAACTGATTGGCAGCAACCAATCCTGCAGGACCGGCACCGATGACAGCCACGGTCTTGCCATTACGCTCAGGAATCTCAACATGTACATAATCCTCTGAGAAGGCGTGCTCCACGATGGCGCACTCATCCTCACGGTTGGTGGTTGGCTCATGATCCATGAGATTCAATACACACGCCTTCTCGCAGAGTGCAGGACAGATGCGTCCTGTGAACTCAGGGAAGTCGTTGGTGGAATTGAGGAGGCGGTAAGCCTGCTCCCAGTCGCCCTTGTAGAGGGCATCATTCCACTCCGGTGCCTTGTTGCCCAGCGGACAAGCCCAGTGGCAGAAAGGCACACCACAATCCATGCAACGTGAAGCCTGCTGTCGGCGATCGTTGCTATTCAATGTCTGTTCTACCTCGCTGAAGTCGAGGATTCTATCGTGAATTGGTCTATAACCTGCTTCCTTGCGAGGTATAGTCAAAAATGCTTTTGGATTTCCCATCTTTTTTCTAATTTTAAAATTAGTAATCTCGCTGCATATCCGCAATCTTCTGCTGCAACTTCTTTACCTGCTCCTCCTGGAGAACTCGCTTGTACTCGATTGGCACTACCTGGATGAAATCCTCTACGTAGTGGTTCCAGTCGTCGAGCATGGTACGGGCAAGCTTACTGCCAGTGTAGAGATAATGCTGACGGATCAGCTCATGCAACTCCTTGCGATAGGTACTGTCCTCCACGAGGTTGATCTCCACCATATCCATGTTACAGAAGTAATCGAAGTTGTGGTTCTTATCCCATACGTAGGCAACACCACCACTCATACCAGCGGCGAAGTTACGGCCAGTTTCACCGAGCACTACTACTCTACCGCCCGTCATGTACTCGCAGCAGTGGTCGCCAGCACCCTCAATCACGGCGATGGCACCGGAGTTACGAACACCGAAGCGCTCGCCTACCTTACCATTGATATACAACTCACCGCTTGTGGCACCATACAAACCAGTGTTACCGGCGATGATGTTATCCTCAGCAGAGAAGTTGCTGCGGATAGGAGGAAGGATGGAAACACGACCTCCTGAAAGTCCCTTGGCGAAATAGTCATTGGTCTCACCTTCGAGCTTGAAATCCACTCCCTTAACCAAGAAGGCACCGAAGCTCTGACCTGCAGAACCCTTGAACTTCACGTTCACGGTCTTGTCTGGAAGACCCGCCTCACCATATTTCTCGGCAATCATACCGCTCAGCATCACACCGGCAGCACGATCGGTATTCTTGATGGCAAAATCGAGGTTCACCTCTTCCTGGTTCTCGATGGCACGCTGTGCACCACGAATCAACTGCTGGTCGAGTACATTGTCGAGGTCATGAATCTGCTCGGTAGTATGATAGAGCGAGCAATGACCTGTCTCACGATGCAAGAGACGAGAGAAATCGAGCAAGTCGGCCTTCTCCTTGATGCTCTTGGCCACCTCTGGCTCTACGGCATCCGAACCCTCGGTAGGAACAATCTCCTCATCCTTCTTGCGGATGATGAGCTCGGTATGACCGATGATATCGTTCAATGAGGTGTAACCCATCTCTGCCAGATACTCACGAACCTCCTCAGCGAGGAAGCGGAAGTAGTTGATAAGATACTTGTAGCTGCCACGGAAGTGCGCACGGAGCTTAGGATCCTGTGTGGCAACACCCATAGGACAGGTATTCAGGTTACACTTACGCATCATGACACAACCCAATACGATGAGGGCGGCAGTACCGAAACTGAATTCCTCAGCACCGAGCAAAGCCATGAGGATGATGTCACGACCGCTCTTCAACTGACCATCCACCTGGAGACGAACCTGTCCACGAAGACCGTTCTTCACCAGAGTCTGCTGGGTTTCAGAAAGTCCAATTTCAGGAGAGATACCAGCGAAACGCATACTTGATGCAGGGCTGGCACCTGTACCACCCTCAGCACCAGAGATAACGATGAGGTCGGCCTTTGCCTTAGCCACACCGGCAGCGATGGTACCCACACCACTCTCAGCAACCAACTTCACAGAGATAGCCGCCTTAGGGTTTACATTCTTGAGGTCGAAGATGAGCTGAGCCAAATCCTCGATACTGTAGATATCGTGATGAGGTGGAGGAGAAATCAAGCTGATGCCAGGGATAGAGTGACGGGTCTTGGCGATGACCTCGTTAACCTTGAAGCCAGGCAACTGACCACCCTCACCCGGTTTAGCACCCTGTGCCACCTTGATCTGGATTTCCTCTGCATTTACCAAATATTCTGTAGTCACACCGAATCGACCGGAAGCCACCTGCTTAGTTTTGCTTGAGAGGCTGATGCCATCCTGTGTAGAATGGAATCGCTCGTTATCCTCACCACCTTCACCGGTATTGCTTCGGGCACCGAGGGCGTTCATGGCGAGTGCCATTGCCTCGTGAGCCTCTTTGGAGAGGGCACCGAAACTCATCGCACCGGTAACGAAGTGCTTCACGATTTCCTCTACCGGCTCCACCTTATCTATAGAGATAGGATTCTTGCGGAAGGTGAAGAAGTCGCGGATGAAGATAGGCTCCTGCTTATCGTCAACGAGATGTGTATATTTCTTGAAGAGATCATAATCGCCCTTGCGGGTTGCGAGCTGCAGGGTGGCGATGGTCTCTGGGTTCCAAGCGTGCTTGATACCGTCCTTGCGGTAGTGGAACTGTCCCATACTTGGCAGGAACTCGAGCTTCTTGGTCTCGAATGCCTTGTCGTGCAGGCGGATGGCATCACGGGCGATGGTCTCGAGTCCGATACCGCCGATGGTGCTCACCTCTGTTCCGAAGTAGCTCTTCAGGAGGCTCTCGCTCAAACCGATGCTCTCGAAGATCTTGGCTCCACGATAGCTTCGGATGGTAGAAATACCCATCTTAGCCATAATCTTGAACAAGCCCTTCTTCACAGCCTTGATGTAGTTCTGCTCGGCTGTATGGTAATCCTCCTGAATCTTTCCCTTCTTTACAAGGTCGTCGAGGATGGCGTATGTCAAGTATGGACAGAGGGCTGATGCACCGTAACCCAACAGGAGGGCTGCATGCATTACCTCACGAATCTCACCGCTCTCTACGATGAGGGCAGTCTGCACACGCTTGCCGGCATCAATCAGATAATGATGTACGGCACTCACGGCGAGCAGAGATGGAATGGCGGCATGGGTCTCATCCACGCCACGGTCGCTCAAGATGATGTAGTTGTAACCATCATCCACGCTCTGTGCTGCCTGCTTGCAGAGCTCATCCAGAGCCTCATGCAGTCCTTCTTCGCCCTTGGCGGTTTCGAAGAGCATGTGGAGTTTTACTGTATTAAATCCCTTGTAGCGGATATTTTGAAGGATATCCAGCTGAGTATTGGTCAGGATAGGATGTGGCAAGCGAACCATCTTGCAGTTGCTCTCGTCTGGGTTCAGAATGCCGGAACCTACTCTACCGATATACTCGGTAAGACTCATCACGAGGTTCTCACGGATAGAGTCGATGGCAGGGTTGGTAACCTGAGCAAACTGCTGACGGAAGTAGTTGAAGAAAATCTGTGGCTGGTCGGAAAGCACAGCAAGCGGAGTATCATTACCCATAGAAGCAGTAGGTTCCTGACCCTTGGTAGCCATTGGGATGATAGTACCGTCGATATCTTCCTCGCCAAAACCGAATTCCAATTCCTTGCGAGTGAGGTTGTCCACACCATTTTCCACCTTACGGCCACTGCGAAGTTTCTCCAGTTCAATACGATTGGTGTTCAACCACTGGCGATATGGATGCTGGGCAGCCAGACGCTCCTTGATTTCACCATCGTAGTAGATCTTACCCTCCTGTGTATCGATGAGGAGAATCTTACCAGGCTGCAGACGACCCTTCTCGGCAATCTCAGTAGGATCGAAATCCATCACACCTACCTCAGATGCGACTACCATCATATCGTTCTTGGTGATGGTGTAGCGGGCAGGACGCAGGCCATTTCTATCGAGCATACCACCGGCATAACGGCCATCGCTGAAGAGCAGGGCGGCAGGACCATCCCATGGCTCCATCAGGATAGAGTGGTACTCATAGAATGCCTTCAGATCCTCAGAGATAGGATTCTTGTCGTTGAAGCTCTCAGGCACCATCACAGCCATGGCATGAGGCAATGACAGACCGCTCATCACGAAGAACTCAAATACATTGTCGAGGCTGGCAGAGTCACTCATATCAGGCTGGACGATAGGAGAAATCTCACGGATATCGCCCAAAGCCTCGCTGCTCAACACACTCTCACGAGCCTTCATCCAGGCACGGTTACCACGGATGGTGTTAATCTCACCATTGTGGGCAAGGAGACGGAATGGCTGAGCCAGACTCCATGTTGGGAAGGTGTTGGTAGAGAAGCGGGAGTGAACCAGAGCCAGACCGCTTGTGAAATAATTATTGGTCAAGTCAGGATAATATTGGCGCAACTGGAGGCTGCTCAACATACCCTTATATACGATGTTCGAATTAGACAACGAACAAATATAGAAATCAGGATCGCTGACACGTTTCTCAATACGTTTACGGATAAGATAGAGGGTGCGCTCAAAGACAGGCACCTTATCATCTGTAACACCTGTGATAAACACCTGTTTGATAGCTGGTTCGTTGCTCAAAGCAGCCTCACCCAAACAATCAGGGTTAGTAGGCACATTGCGAAGATGCATCAGCTGCAATCCCTCGCGTTCAATTTCCTCAATCATGATGGAGAGAATATCCTGCTGTTTCTTCTCATCCTTAGGCAAGAAGACGAGACCCGTACCATATTTACCTTTTTCTGGCACTGGGATACCCTGAAGAAGAATAAACTCATGTGGAATCTGGAGCATGATACCGGCACCATCACCCGTCTTGTTATCGGCACCCTCTGCACCACGATGACGCATGTTCTCGAGTACCTTCAAGGCGTTATCAACCAGCTCATGACTCTTGTTACCGTGGATATTCACCACCATACCTACGCCACACGCATCGTGCTCATAGGCTGAACTGTACAATCCTTTTTCCATTTCTTGTTCGTTTTATATCGGTTATTTCTAACTATTTTTATTACTTAAATATGAAGTGCAAAGTGATTCTTCACTCTTCACTTATTTATACGCCTGTTCGTGAACTCCCGCCACGGCTCTGCCGCTAGGGTCGTTCTGGTTCTTGAAAGAGGCATCCCAGGCAAGGGCTTCGGCTGTAGAACATGCTACGCTAGGAACGCTAGGTACGCTCTTGGCAGCGCTGTCGCTTGGGAAATGCTCGGCGAAGATAGAACGATAATAATACTCCTCCTTATTCTGTGGAGGGTTGATAGGGAATCGCTCAGCAGCATGCGCCATCTGCTCATCGCTGACGGCAGATGCGGTAATCTGCTTCAGGGTATCAATCCATGAATAGCCCACACCATCGGAGAACTGCTCCTTCTGTCGCCATGCCACTTCTTCTGGAAGCAAATCGGCAAATGCCTCACGAACCACCTTCTTCTCGATGGTCTTATCCGGACACATCTTCAAAACCGGGTTCATACCCATCGCTACATCCAGGAACTCCTTGTCGAGGAAAGGCACACGGCCCTCGATGCCCCATGCAGCCAAACTCTTGTTGGCTCTCAAACAATCGTAGAGATAGAGTTTACCCAACTTTCGTACGGTTTCCTCATGGAATGCCTTGGCATCCGGTGCCTTGTGGAAGTAGAGATAACCTCCGAATACCTCGTCGGCTCCCTCACCGGAAAGCACCATCTTAATACCCATGCTTCGGATGACTCTCGCTAAAAGATACATCGGGGTAGATGCACGGACGGTGGTCACATCGTAGGTCTCGATAAAATAAATGACATCACGGATAGCATCCAGACCTTCCTGAATGGTATAGTTGATTTCGTGATGCACAGTTCCGATGTGTTCGGCAACCAAACGTGCCTTTGCCAGATCAGGCGCACCCTTCAAACCAACAGCGAAGGAGTGCAGACGTGGCCAATAAGCCTTGGTCTCTCCCCCATTTTCCACACGGGTAGAAGAATATTTCTCGGCTACGGCTGAAATGACAGAAGAATCAAGACCACCACTGAGAAGAATACCATAAGGAACATCACTCATCAACTGACGTTTGACAGAAGCCTCCAAAGCATCATGAATCTCTTTCACTGCCACTTTCTCCTGAGGTTCAGCATCCTTCAGCTGTTCTTCAGCCTTCTTGTCATCATCAATCTGATATTTTTTCTGCATGGCAGCATACTCAAACCAATCGCGTGTATAGTATCGCTTCATGCCAGGGTTCTTGCTATAATAATAATGACCTGGGAGGAATGGCTCGTAGTGGTCGCACTGACCTTCCAGAGCCTTCAACTCGCTTGCCACCAGCACCTTTCCATCTTTATCATAACCGATATAAAGAGGAATGACTCCGATAGGGTCGCGGGCGATGAGAAACTCATCACGTTCGGCATCGTAAAGGGCGAAGGCAAAGATACCGTTCAGCTCTTCAAGCATCTTGGAGATACGGGCGTGGAGCGCATCCTCACCTTTATATATTAAGGAATCAAAGTCGGAATCTGCTCGCATCTCACGATAGAGAGAAAGAATCACCTCACAGTCGGAACCGGTCTGATACTGGTATTTGCCGGCAAAACGAGCACGGATGTCCTGATGATTATAAATCTCACCGTTTACGGCAAGCACCTGTTTTTTGTCTGGTGCAAACAAAGGTTGGCGACCACTTTCAGGGTCTACAATACTCAGACGCTCATGTGCCAGGATAGCTGAACCACCACAGTAGATTCCACTCCAGTCTGGTCCGCGATGGCGAATCTTCTGGCTCATACGAAGCGCTTGCTGTCGCAATTCAGGAGTCTGCTCCTGAATATTGAAGATAGATACGATTCCACACATAAATCTTTTCCTTTCTTTTACGGTTATTTTTAACTCTTGTTCTCTCTTATTCACCTTGGCATGTCCAATCCATTCTTTTAGGAGCAAACCAAGCAAAAGCAAAGTTTAAAATTACTTTTTGCTATGTTTCGGGTGCAAAATTACAACTTTTTGTTAGAATAAAGAAAAGATTAGTAGCATTTTGTCTTTACTTTATCACAACAATAACATATTAACGCATATTAGATTAAAACATATAATAAACTGAAAAGAAAAATATACTATTTAATTACAATCTGTAAAATACAATCATTTTTAAGATAAACAAAGCGTATCCAGGGCATATTATACGCTCATAGATATGCAGTAAAACATCCAGGGAATTATACACAGTTTCTTACCCCCATATCATACAAAGAAATGCCGATAGCTCTTTGACGGAACTATCGGCATTTAAAATAAAAACTTAAACCTACCAACGTAAGATTATATCGAAAAACCTAAGAGCCTATTATGGCTGCAAGGTAAAACCTACTACCAGGTAAGCTTTTTCGGTGCTAGGGTTAGCAGCTACCTGAGCGAAGACTGGAACAGAGAAAGAATCTGTAATCTTCAAATCCTTGGTAGCTTTCAGTGAAACATTGGCAACTGCAAAACCATTGGCATCACCATAGAAAGATGTTGCAAATGGAACTGCGCCTATACTTGCTGCCCAATCACAACCGCCCAACTTGAATGGGGCTGTAGCCTCAACATATGAAGAATAAGCACGGTCACCATCCTTATTTAATCCATCATTGCCTGCAAAGTTGGTGTACCAGTTCAAGGCAACTGGACCAAAGTCATAACCTACATTTGCCTCAAAAACATGAGAAGTTTCATGTGCCTTATAGGCGAAATACTTCTCGTTAGGAGAGTTGAACCAGTAATCGGTCACGCCGATATGGAAACCACCGGTTTCATAAGCCAAGGTAAGGTCAAACTCCTTAGTATCCTCTGGCTGAGAGATACCTACACTTCCCCAAGCTGTCAGAGACAAGCCCTTGTAACCAATACCGAGTGTTGGCTGCAGAGAGACTTCTCCCAGTGACTGACCACGCCAGTAATACTGGTTTACAACATCTGCAGCGATTGTAGTTTCAACCTCATCCTGAGCAGAAGCAGCAGGAGCAAAAGCAACCAAACCAAGTGCAAGGGCACCCATTTTCTTTATATCAAAAATCTTCTTCATATTCTCTTATTTTTATGTGATACATTTTTGTTTTTAAAAGTTTCGGCAGCAAAGGTACTGCAAATCGAAGACAATACAAAATAAATCGCGATTTATTTATATTGTTGAGATGCAGCGTACCTTGTTCAAAGGTACTAATTATAACTCTGCTCGCCAAAACTTCTGCTGAAAAATCTCTCTCGCTCGTTATATGAAAGCATCTTTAGTTGTAGCAACTCTCACCATGCTCGTAGATATCGAGACCTTCTTCCTCGATTCGCTTATCAACACGGAGACCAGCAATCTTCTTGATACCCCAGAAGAGGATGATACCTGTTACGGCTGCCCAAAGGTCGATGCAGAGGATACCGAAGCACTGAGCACCGAAGAATCCGAAGCCACCACCATAGAAGGCGCCACCATCAAGGGCGAAAAGACCAGTCATCAAGGTACCGAAGATACCGCATACACCATGAACTGAACTTGCACCAACAGGATCATCAATATGAAGCTTGGTATCAATGAACTCGATAGAGAATACCAAGATGATACCTGCCAAGAGACCGATGATGGCAGAACCCAATGGACTAACCAAGTCGCAACCAGCGGTGATAGCTACCAAACCAGCCAGAATACCGTTCAATGTCAATGAGAACGAAGGTTTGCCATACTTAATCCAAGAGGTGAACATAGTACCGAGACCACCACAAACGGCAGCCAAGTTGGTTGTCAGGAATACGTGACTGATAGCAACACGGTTAACCTCACCAGAAGCAGCAAGCTGAGAACCAGGGTTGAAACCGAACCAGCCGAACCAGAGGATGAATACGCCCAGGGCAGCAGCCATGAGGTTGTGACCAGGGATAGCCGTACTCTTGCCGTTGCGATACTTACCCAGACGAGGACCTAAGCAGATAGCACCAACCAAGGCAAGTACACCACCAACACTATGTACGATGGCAGAACCTGCGAAATCATGGAAGGCTGCACCGAAGGTGTTCATCATGAACGAACCTGCCTCGCTGTTGCAAAGCCAACCGCCACCCCATGTCCAGTGACCCTCTACAGGATAGATAATCAATGAAATGAAGAATGAGTAAACGCAGTACATGGAGAACTTGGTACGTTCTGCCATAGCACCTGAAACGATGGTAGCACTAGTAGCGCAGAATACGGTTTCAAACATTAGGAAGCCTTCAGTAGGAAGACCGGCTGCATTTGTATAGAAAGACAAATCCCCGAAGTTAGGCATACCGATGAAACCGGCGCCATCGCTACCAAACATAAATCCGAAACCTACGAACCAGAAGAGAACGGAACCGATCATAAAATCGACAAAGTTCTTAAACAAGATGTTCGCTGTATTTTTACTACGGGTAAAGCCCGCCTCGCAGAGGGCAAATCCCGGCTGCATGAAAAAGACCAACATGGCTGCCAAGAGCATCCATACGGTATCTACTGAAATTCCTAAATCCTGTACACTCATAATCTTTTTACTGTTTAGTGTGTAGTGTTTAATGTTTAATTGGCATGCGCCCTCACTACACAAGATTCATAAAATTTTAAGAAAACGTTTAATGTTAGCCATCAAAGCCGTGCTTATGCTACCCCTCTAAGTAAACATTAAGCACTAAACATAAAACACTAATCACTATTTCTCCTGCTCAGCATTATAGAGAGCGATGTCGCCTCTTTCACCTGTACGGATTCTTACGGTATCTTCGACAGGAATTACAAAGATTCGACCATCACCTATCTCGCCTGTACGGGCAGCCTCCTGGATGGCATTAATCGTTTTCTCTACATTCTTGTCGCGCACGACAACATTCAGCAACACTCGCTCGATACTGCTGGTATCATACATGACACCACGGTAGATTCGAGCCTGTCTCATCTTGCCCTCTCCTCTTACATCGTAGTAAGAGAACCACTCGATGTCGGCGGCAAGCAAAGCTTCTTTTACATCCTCAAACTTAGTCTTACGGATGATTGCTTCAATCTTTTTCATGTTAATCTCTCCTATTAATTAATTTACATTTTGTTTATTTTCTGGCGCAAAGGTACGACATTTTGTTTAATATTTCATAATATTACTTACTTTTTGGTATTAATATTTTTATTTAGTTATTATTTTGCATAGTTCTTTTTAAAATACAGAACAAAATGAAAGCAAATTACACATTATTCGTTTCATTTTGAAACAAGCAATAAAAAAGCCGCTTGAAAGGCCTAAATGCCCCCTCAAGCGACAAACCTAAAGACAAACTCTCAACCCTAAAACTAGGGGCACTTTATTATTTACTGAACTTTCGCATATCAGGAAGTTCAGTTAAATATATTAATAAGGTATTACAATGGTTTGTACTCCACGAAAGCCTCCATGGCCTCATAGCATGCCAGCCCCAACTGGTCGTAGAGCGATGCAGTAGCACGGTTACGGTCCTCGGCTCTCTGCCAGAACAGGCGCTCGTCGTTGCCCAAGAAAGGAGCACTCTCCATCTGCGACTGATGTTTGAGAATAGAGTTACGCTTTGCCCGCAACTCCTCAGGGCTCAATGGAACACACATTTCGATATTCTCAATCTCCCATTCTGCCCAGGCACCGCGATACATCCAGATGCGACAGTCCTTCAACCATTCTGCACCCGCTTTCTTCTCTTCGTCGATAGCTGCCAGAACGGCATCAGTACACTTCTTGTGGGTTCCGTGAGGGTCAGCAAGGTCGCCGGCTACATAAATCTGATGCGGCTGCACCTTCTGCAACAGAGCTCTCACTATCTCTACATCCTTCTCGGTCATAGGCAACTTCTCTATCTTGCCGCTCTCATAGAATGGCAGGTCGAGGAAGTGTACATGGTCAAGCGGAATATCATTATAGGTACAAGCGATACGAGCCTCACCACGGCGAATCAGTCCCTTGATGGTCAGAATATCTCTCGTATCGAAGTCACTCTCCTTCTTCTTGGCAAAGAAGGTCTTGATTTCCTTATATTTATTAGAGATGATACTATCCTTTGAGTCAGCAAAGAGTTGGTTGAAACCATTGATAAAGTGCATGAATCTTGTTACTTCCTCATCACCCACAGCAATGTTTCCTGATATTTCGTAAGCTACATGCACATCGTGGTTCTGTTGTACCAGTCGACGGATGGTTCCTCCCATTGAGATAACATCATCGTCTGGGTGTGGAGAGAACACGATAACCTTCTTAGGGAATGGTGTTGCACGCTCCGGACGATAGGTATCATCGGCATTTGGCTTACCACCTGGCCATCCGGTAATGGTATGCTGCAAATCATTGAAAATCTTGATATTGGCATTATAGGCTGAGCCATAGAGAGCCAGAAGTTC
This sequence comes from Segatella copri, assembly GCF_003465495.1. Taxonomy (GTDB): domain Bacteria; phylum Bacteroidota; class Bacteroidia; order Bacteroidales; family Bacteroidaceae; genus Prevotella; species Prevotella copri_G. The sequence goes on from NZ_QSAV01000026.1 coordinate 13,961, forward strand.
GCTCAGTCCGTTCTCATTATAATCCTTATTGGTCAACTTCAGGATAGGCTTGCCGAGTTTCTGGCAGAGCCATACCAGTGCAGAACGCACCAGTTTATCACTCCACTGGCATGAAGTTACGAGCCATGGATGCTCGATACGCGTCAGATGGTGAGCTGCACCCAGGTCGATGACAACATGAGCATTCGGATGAGTCTGAAGGAATGATGCCGGCAGGGTATCTGTGATAGAGTTCTCCACCACCTTCTGCATAATCTCTGCCTTCTCTTCGCCCCAGGCTGTCAGATAGATGCTCTTGGCTGAGAGTAAGGTAGCGATACCCATGGTGAGCGAACATGGAGGAATGGTTTCCTTGGTCTGCTCACTGTTCTCCATCTCTCCGCGAGAGGTATTGCCGATGAGGATGATACGGGTCATCGACTGGATGCCCGAACCTGGCTCGTTGGCTGCAATATTACCCGAACGGCCTATACCTATGAGGGCTACATCGAGACCGCCAAAGGTCTTGATACGCTGCTCATAAAGACGGCAACTGTCCTGTACGGCATCCTGTGCCACAAAACCATCCAGTGTAAAGATGTTCTGCTCAGCCACATCCACATGATTGAGGAAACGATCCTTCAACTGGTTGATGGTACGGAGAGAGCTGTCCTTCTGGAGCGGATAATATTCGTATGCATTGAATACAACAACATTGCGGAAGCTCAGGGTCTTCTCGTTGTAACGGCGAACGAGTTCATCGTATACAGAATAGAGAGAAGAACCGGCACCCAGCGCCATCACATAGAATTTGCCTTCCTGCTGTGCAGCCTTGATGCCAGCTTCTATTTTATCAGCTACATGACTGGCACCTTCTGTCATAGAGGCAAAGATATCTGTATGAATCTTCTCCATTCTGGAGATTTCAGAGTATTCTACAGTCGTCTTTGGCTTGTAGAACTCTACAGGTACTTTATTGAGTACGATTTGTGAACTAAGATTGAGTCTCATATCTTTATCTATATTTACTGAGCCCACTTTAAAAAGGGGCATATTTTGAATCCAGCATGACCAGTGTGGTCATTCTGAGTGAAACATAGCAATTGGCTCCGCAGGTGAATATCTTTCGAGAAATCGCTTTGAAAGAGCCGAAAGCTTCTCTGACAGACCCGAAAAGGGCAAATATCGATCTTTGAAGCACGACTTCCTAACTGCATTGAGGGAGCCGTGAATATATCTAACTGAGGATTCGGATCTTTCTTTTTAAACATAGTCATTCTGTTTGATGGTGTAAAGATACGAAAAATATTCCAGATTACGGCATAAATCAGAGATTATTTTCGTGAAATATAAACATTTTAGACATAAGTCCATGACACACCTTTTTATTTCAAAAAGCCACAATAGATATCATCTATCAACTTATAGCCAGAATCTTTCGTTTATCTATAATAAAAGTATTATCTTTGCAGCCGAAATCAAAATTACAAATAAGAAAATAAAAAAACAAAGAGAAAAATGACAATGGAAACAAGAAAAGAAATAGCAGCAGAAAAGAAACGTTGTGGCTCACATAATTGCACACAGGCTGTGCTCTGCACCTACCACGACTTCACCGGTATGGACGAGGAAACCATCAAGAACGCTGGCAATGCCTTTGCTGCAGGTATGGGTAACATGGAGGGAACCTGCGGAGCCCTCGTTGGCGCTGGCATCGTACTTGGACTCGCAACACAAGACAAGGCGAAGTCTATCAAGGGCATGAGAATGATAATGGATAAGTTTAAGCAACGCAATGGTGCCACACAATGCAAACTACTGAAAGGTGTGGGCACAGGCAAGGTGCTTCGCGAGTGTCCGCTCTGCGTGGCTGATGCATCTGAATTTCTGGAAGAGATACTGGAAAAAGAAGGTATTCAGAAGTAAGTAACAATATGGCTAAGTATAAAGCAATTAACGAGCAAAACCGCTGCGTGGCATGTGGTGTTTGCGTGAAAGTATGTCCTAAGGATGCCATCAGCATCTACAAGGGATGCTATGCCCAGATAGATGAGGAGAAGTGCATAGGCTGCGGCATCTGCGAGAAAAACTGTCCGGCAGGAGTAATCCATAAAGTTTTAAGACAACCCGTTTAATTTCATCAAATTGATTCGCATGGCAAAACAGAAAAATAAGAAATGGAGTGATTACCTGTGGCTCGTATCTGCCACCTATTTCATCCTTGGATTCTTCAATATCGTGTTCGCATGGCTCGGAGTCATCTGTTTTCTGATTCCGCTGCTCATGGCCATATTCGGAGGTGGAAAGGGATATTGCAACAACTATTGTGGACGAGGACAACTCTTCCTGCAAATAGGAAACACCCTGGGATGGTCGCGCAAGAAGGCGGCACCAAGATGGTTCTCGTCTAAATGGTTCCGCCATGGCTTCCTCCTGTTCTTCATGTTCTTCTTCATACAGATGATCATCCTCACCACAATGGTGGCAAAGGGCACAGAAGATCTCCATCAGACCATCCACCTGCTATGGACCTTCAACGTGCCATGGCATTGGGCTTACCCGGTAGAGATTGAGCCATGGAAGGCGCAGTTTGCCTTCGGTCTCTACGGCATCATGCTCACCTCGCTGATTGTGGGCGTTCTGCTCACCATTATCTATCGTCCAAGAACCTGGTGCGTGTTCTGTCCTATGGGCAACATGACACAGCTGATATGTAAACTCAAAGCAAGATAATTTCAAGCAAGATAAATTAAAGCAAGATAACTCAAAGCAAAATGAATCTGCAACAACTCAAATATATCGTAGCAATCAACCGCTTTCGCAACTTTGCGAAGGCGGCAGACTCGTGCAATATTTCCCAACCCACACTCAGCGCCATGCTGCTGAAGTTAGAAGAAGAACTCGATGTGCGCATCTTCGACCGCACCAACAAACAGGTAACACCAACGAGTGCAGGAGAGAAAATCATCCTTCAAGTTAAAAAGACACTTTTGGAGCTAGAGAAAATCACAGAACTCGTGGCTGAAGAAAAGAACCAGATTGGCAAATCTCTGTCTCTCTCCGTAGGTCCCTCCATTGCTCCTTACATTCTTCCCAAATTCATCAAGCATTACAGAAAAGATTATCCTGAAGTAAACCTCTCTATTCAAGAGATGAAATCAGAAGAAATGTTTCATGTTTTGCAAGATGGAGAAATAGATGCTGGCATTGCCATTTCAGACCTGCCTCGTAAAGGAATACTTGAGATTCCGCTTTACACAGAACGCTTTTATGTATATTTATCGGAAGACTGCTGGCGCAAGCTGCCCGTGTTCAAGCCAGAGAATCTGGAACATGAGAACATGTGGATTATGAAAGAAGCACAATGCCTTCGCGATAGTGCCTTCTCCTTCTGTAAAGCAAGGAGCAAAGGGCACCACATCTATGAGTCAGGCAGCATAGAAACTTTAATTCGCATCGTGGATGAGAACAGCGGGTTCACCATCATTCCTGAGATGCACCTCGAATTTCTAAATGAGGCACAACGCAAGAATGTAAGAAAGATAGAAGGAGATTATCTTTCCCAGAGACGCATCTCCCTATACATTAGGGAAGACTATATCAAAGAACGGATGCTTAACACCATCATCAACAGCATGAAAGAATTTATACCAGCGCAGATGATGAATGAAGGCAACTGGAAATATGGGATAAGACTGTAAAACTGGAGTCTCCGGTTTTACAGTAAACTTGAAAATTTAGAACTTAATCCAGGTCAGCTTCTTCCAAATTCCCTCGAAAGGACCATGGGAGTGATACTTGAGCCAGAGGTTGGAGAAGAGGCATTGCACTACCACCATGGCAATACCCACAAAGAAGGCATAGGTGATGCCGAGTTTAGTCTGGAGATTGAAGCCATAATAAGCAAACAGTCCACAACCGATGATAGACTGGAGAAAGTAGTTGGTCAAACTCATCTTGCCAAACTGGCGCAGGAACGACAATCCCTTTCTGAACCATTCCTTTCCGTACCACAACAATACGAATCCTGATACTACAAACGAGAGGATGAAGAAGTTGTAGATAGGATAAAGCCAATTGTTCCATGTTTCCATGTGGCGCACATCAGCTATGCCTCCCACAATCAATACCAGGATGGAAACCGCCAGCACCTTCTTCCACAAAGCCAGGTTGTTGTTCTCATTGTAGAACCAACGCTTTCTACCCACCAGCATTCCGAGTATGAAGAGGCAGATAGTCTGCGTATGTCTTCCCTTCATCAGGCACCAGTAATAGGTAGCCACCTGTCCGTATCGCAGGTTACTGTAGGCATTCTCCAGGAAGGTGCCGTGCTGATGACCATTATACATATTTCCATACACCTCACTCAATGCCGATGTATCAACCTGCCATCCCGAAATGAGGGAGTAGATTTCTACCGGTTGGATAAAGAGGAAGGCAACCACCCACCAGAGCCATTTGGTAGGAAGATAACTCAATGGGATGAGAACCAGTCCATAGATGGCATAGGAGAAGAGGATATCGCCATCAAAAAAGGCGGTGTTCACGATACCGAGCATTGCCAGGAGGAACATTCGCCAGGCGAATCTTCCAGAAAAGCAATTTCCCCGCTGCTGCTGGTTATCATTCATAATAAAGAAGCTCAATCCGAAGAGCAAGGCAAAGATGCCATACATCTTTCCCGACAGCAGCAATGCCAGCACATCTGCCATCCAATCATCACACCCCAGCGTATAAGCATGCGCTATGCTTCCATCGTACATATTGAAATGCTCCACAGAGTGATAGAGAATAATACCTGCTACGGCCAATCCTCGCAAGGCATCAGCCACATCAATACGGCTGTTTTTCAATCCTAATGTCTTGTAAAAATTCATTTTAATATTGTATGTTAGTTATTATGAGTTGGCAAAGGTATAACATTTTATTGGAAAAAGCGAAGAAATTCATATTTTTTTCGAATCACTTCGATTCTGACATATCCGTCAGAATCGAAGTGAAAGCCAATCATCGAACTTCACGTTCTGGAAGGTATGGATGCCCAGCTTCTCGGCAGCCTCACAGTTTTCCTTCAGATCATCGATGAAGAGAGTTTCATCGGGATGGATGTTCGCCTGTCTGATTACCTCCTCATAGATGTGGGCATCAGGTTTTGCCAGATGCATTCGCTGGGAGAGGAAACAGTGCTCGAAATAATCCTCTACCCCATGGTTCTGATAAGGGAAGAGATGCTCCACGCAATAATCCCAATGTATATCAATGGTATTGCTCAAGAGAAAGAGGCGGTAACCAGCCTTCTTCAACTGCAGGAGTCGCACCTTTTTCTCATCAGGAATCTCCACCAGCATCTTGTTGGCAGCATCGATGATCTCTTCATTTGTCACATCAGCTCCAGTCAACTCACGGGCTGCATCGCAGAATGCTTCGGTGTTAATCATTCCCACACCCAGTTTGCTCATCAGCTTCATCCCCTCACTCTGGGGATTCGGATTCGCCAGTTCCCCCATTCCTATCGCCTTGAAAGCCCCGATGCATCCTTCCAGATTGAGTTTCACCAGGACATTACCTAAATCGAATATGATATTCTTGTATTGCATAATCTACACCTTATTTTAAATCGCACTTTTAATCTTTAACCAAATACTTACTGCAAAAGTACTGTAAATTCAGGAGAAAACAAATGATTTGGAAAAGGAATGGCGGGAATATAACATTTATTAGTAAAAGAGGAAAGCCTATGTATGAGAAAGATTTTCCTCAAACTAATGCCACTATTGCCACGCTCCAAGTTAACCAATTGGTTTTTAGTTATTTAAGCGTTGCAATAAGGGCATTTTCTATTATCACCTATTGCCACCTATTGCCACACTCGGGCGAAAAGCGTGGAATTCTCAGCGAAAAAGCAGAGGAATACTGATTGTTTTCGCAGAAAAACATTAAAAAAGTGGAGAAAAAGGCTTGCGGTTTCGAACATTTTTTTGTATTTTTGCAACCAACAGGAAAAATTCCTGCCGATTCCACCTAGAAGCTTACGACTCCTGTGAAACCACTTTATACACATTTAACCCAAAAACCAATGACACGAGCAGATTTAGTCAGACTCTACTTCGCTAAAGGAGATGTTTACAACTCATGGAGCTATTGCTTCAATTGAGCACGGATGACCAACACGATGTTCACGAATGACCGGCTTAGCCGGGCACATTTACCCAACGCTTCGGGCAAAGCTGGGCAAAACCATCGGCAATCATAAGTATCACCCTATCAACAAATTAGCAGAAATATGAAGTTTACTATTACAAGAATCAACAAGCAGAACAAGTTGATGGTCAGTTCGAAAACCGTAGAACGGTTTCTGGAGCGCATCGCTAAAGATGATGCCAAGCTGAGTGTCACCAATTTCAGAATGAGTGTGCCACTCATGGAGGCCGACTACCAGTACTACAAAGGCATCAAGGAATGGCAGCACGTTTATCCAGCCGCAGAATTCAACAAGGATGAAAGCGGCAATCTCGTCTTCCAGAAATCAAACGGACTGGTGATGCTCCACTTCATCAACCTCATGTCGGACCAGGAAAAAGATGCCGTCAAGAAGACGGTCAGTCTGCTGCCGATGACCTTCGCTGCCTTCGAAGGAGCCGATGGCAGAAGCCTCATCGTGCTCGTAAGCGTCTGCAACGAAGAAGGAAAAATCCCGACAAAAGAAGCCGACGCAGACTTACTCTACCAGTCTGCCTACGAACAGGCAAAGACACTCTACCAGTCGCAGGTACAGGCAGCCATCAAACCCGAAAAACCATCATTGGCATCCAACTTCATGCTTACACTGGATGCCTCTCCTTATTATAACAGCAAGGCTGTGGCGATGCGCATCTCCCAAAACATGAAGAAGGTAGCCTCAGCCCCTAAGAATGTAGACGATTTGAAAACATACGATGACTATGAGTTTCTTTACCGCAAGGCAGCAGAAGAGACGAAGGAAGAGATGAAAAAAGCCAACATCTCATGGCAGAACGATGAAGACCGGTTCCTTGCCGGTTTCTCAGCCATCGCCATCAAGCTCTGCAACATGGGCCTCAGCGAAGAAGAAGCTTTCATTCATATCCGCCGCAACAACTGGGGACATGTGACAGAAGAGAAACTCCGCCAGATAGTGGGCACCGCTTACGATACCCATTCCAAAGACAGGAAGACGGAGAAATCAGCCTCAGGCAGAAAGGGCCGTGCCGAAATTCTGCAGATGATCAGATACCTGGAGAGCCGGTACCAGTTCCGTTACAATACCGTGATGAAATATACCGAATACCGCCCGAACAATTCATGGGTTGGCGATTTCAGACCGGTGGATGCCCGTGTGCAGAAAAGCATGACGCTGGATGTTCAGATAGCCGACATCCACGTAAGCATCAAGGATGTAAGGAATTTTCTAGAGTCAGACCGCATCAGAAACTACAGCCCAATAGAGTCCTATCTCTATGACTGTCTGGGAAAATGGGACGGCAAGGACCGCATCCGTGCCCTGGCACGAACCGTACCCACCAACAATCCTCATTGGGAAGACTGGTTTTACACCTGGTTTCTGGGAATGGTTGACCAGTGGCGCGGCATGTATCGCCGTCAATATGGCAACAGTACCATGCCGCTGCTCATTTCCAAGCAAGGTTACAACAAGAGCACCTTCTGCCGCCGTCTCATCCCTACCGAACTGTCGTGGGGCTTTACCGACAATATGATTCTCTCAGAAAAGCGTCAGGTATTGCAGGCAATGTCACAATTTCTGCTCATCAATCTCGATGAGTTCAATCAGATTTCACCACAGGTGCAGCAGGGATTTCTGAAGAATCTGCTGCAGTTGCCTACGGTGAAAATCAAGCCGCCATACGGAAGTCATGTACAGGAATTCCCTCGTCTGGCCTCCTTCATCGCCACGAGCAACATGACAGATATTCTTTCCGACCCATCCGGCAACCGCCGTTTCTTGGGAGTAGAACTGACGGGACCTATCGATGTGAGTGGCAGACTGAACTATGAGCAACTTTATGCGCAAGCGATGCAAGCTTTGGAGCGTGGCGAAAAATCCTATTTCGACGCCAAGGAAACCGCAATCATCATGCAACATAACAGACAATTTGAGCAGTTTTCCCCTATCAAGCAATGTTTTCTGCAGGTTTTCGAGCCTGCAAGTACCCCGGAAAATGGCGAATATCTGATGGCAGCCGCCATTTTCGACATTTTGAAGCAGAAATTCGGCTCTTCTCTCCAGGTTTCGAGTATACAGAAATTGGGCAGAGAGCTTCAGAATATAGAAGGTTTAAAGAACCGAAGAACAAGGTTTGGCACTGAGTATCTGGTAGTTAGGAAATAACCTACTCACTTTCCATCTCATTCCCTCATAAAAAGAGTGTGGCAATGCGTGGCATTAGGTGGCAACAGAAATACCGCTTACTGCCACGCATTATTCATTTATAATCAGAGAGTTAAATGCATTGGTGATAGATGTGGCAATAAGAATAGAAAAACATTTTCGTATAAGAATCATAAAGGTAGGAGCAAACCACTTTTTGCTTTACCATTCGCATGTATTGGCAATTGTGCCGAAATCATGAACTTCATTATGCGAACTCATCCACTTCATTTCACGACTTCATCTACTTCATTTCACGAGTTCATCTACTTCATTGAGTTGACACATACGGCTGCGGTGGCTGAAGGAGACGACTGAGTTAACAGAATGAGACGGCTGCATTAGCTGAAGGAGTCGAATGCAGTGGCTGAAGGAGACGAATGCAGTGGCTGATGGAGTCGAATGCGATAACTGAAGGAGTCGAATGCGATAGCTGAAGGAGACGAATGCAATAGCTGAAGGAGTCGAATGCAGTGACCGGAGGAGACGAGTGCGATAGCTGAAGGAGTCGAATGCAGTGACCGGAGGAGACGAATGCTGTGGCAGGAGGAGACACATTCTGAACACTTATAACTAGAGATTGCGGTATAATACTAAACTGAGTCCACTTAAAAAAGTCCCGAATCATATTTTTTGTCATTGTAACTTATTGACAATCAATGGCACGTTTTCGTAAAAATGACTTTTTCAAGTGGGCTCAGAAAATAAAATCTGTTTTCTGTTTCAATCCACACACCCACGAAGGGTGTGACGCGAGAAAATTCGTACCTTTGCAATAGATAAAAGGTTTCAATCCACACACCCACGAAGGGTGTGACGTTTGCGCCGTTATGGTAAGGGGCGTTTCGGACAGTTTCAATCCACACACCCACGAAGGGTGTGACGTATTATCGTTCTCAAGAGGTGCTTTCTGTGACGTTTCAATCCACACACCCACGAAGGATGTGACTTATCAAAATATGATTCAGTATTTCCAAAATTTGGTTTCAATCCACACACCCACGAAGGATGTGACTTGGCATATCTCCGGCAATTCGTTCGTCATCACAGTTTCAATCCACACACCCACGAAGGATGTGACGTTTTGTCCGCTCTAAAAATTTAAAGCCTTATGATGTTTCAATCCACACACCCACGAAGGATGTGACAGTGCAATATCCTCATAACCGGACTGTTTATCAGTTTCAATCCACACACCCACGAAGGATGTGACGTAAAAACCCAGCTTTGGGCTCTTTCAAAATTAACGTTTCAATCCACACACCCACGAAGGATGTGACATCAACCAGTACTACGACCAGATGCGATATAAGGAGTTTCAATCCACACACCCACGAAGGATGTGACGTCCGTCTCTTACCGGTTTAAAAGGTGATAAGCTGTTTCAATCCACACACCCACGAAGGATGTGACATTACTTAATCTTTCGTAGCTTGACAATATTCCGTTTCAATCCACACACCCACGAAGGATGTGACAATAAAATCATCATTGAGTTTACTCAAATTAACTTGTTTCAATCCACACACCCACGAAGGATGTGACTCATGACCACCGTGGGCGCAGCATACAAAATGCTGTTTCAATCCACACACCCACGAAGGATGTGACTCGTACAACTGAGTAGCCTTTGCGCTGCCTTGCGTTTCAATCCACACACCCACGAAGGATGTGACAGGTGGGTGCATGTACTAAACCCTGGCGAAAGGAGTTTCAATCCACACACCCACGAAGGATGTGACTATGGTGTGCAGATGGTTCTCGACCCTCTGAGACGTTTCAATCCACACACCCACGAAGGATGTGACTTCTACCTGATACTACAAATGCAAAATCACATGTGGTTTCAATCCACACACCCACGAAGGATGTGACTTTTCATGAAAAGATACGTTACTACATTATCGGTGTTTCAATCCACACCCCCACGAAGGATGTGACGGTCTTTAGTAATTTGCTTACCATCGAGTGTAGAGTTTCAATCCACACACCCACGAAGGATGTGACCTAGCAGTATCAATAGTAGAAAAATTTGTAAGTTGTTTCAATCCACACACCCACGAAGGATGTGACGCGTCAGTCTTAAACAAATTACGGTCAATACCGGTTTCAATCCACACACCCACGAAGGATGTGACTATGTACCTCCCGTTTATGAGGAGATACAACATGTTTCAATCCACACACCCACGAAGGATGTGACTTTAGAATAAGGTAAGCCATACATAGAGAATGGACGTTTCAATCCACACACCCACGAAGGATGTGACCTGATAAACATGTTTATACATTTGAGATACAGAAGTTTCAATCCACACACCCACGAAGGATGTGACGATTGATACGTCTAATTTCCGTGCGCAGTTCGAAGTTTCAATCCACACACCCACGAAGGATGTGACTGCATATTCAGCAAATAGCTGAATATCATGATGCAAAGATAATTATTTTGCGAAAGATGGCAAAATAATTATACGTAAAATATTATAAAAGGCATAATATTTGTAAGTCACTGATTTTAAGAAGGTGCGAAACTATAGGTTATTTTGCAATACTATAGGTTCGCACCCTCATACATTAAATGATAAGCTCACCAGTAAAGTCAAGCCCCATATCCTTACCCAAAGTCTCAACTTTACGTTTCCAATTTTTCCCAAGAATATAGAACCTAATACTATCTTGTTCAGTATCAATAATCCCTTTTAACTGGTCCCTCAATACGAAAAACTGAGATTCCGTCAAAATACACTCAAAAACAGAGTTTTGAACTCTCTTTCCGTAATTCAAACACGCCCTTGCTACATTGCGTAAACGTTTCGCACCATGAGCCGAGGTAATGTTTACATCATAAGTAATCAATACAAACATACACTACTTGATTAAAAATACTGGATAATCACCAATATCCTTACGAATGAATCTCGCCAACAACATTGCTTGAACATAAGGAAGAAGACCTATACTTACCTTTTCATTTAAATAAGGATGAATAATCTGCTCCTTCTTTCTGTTTTGCCAAGCAGACAATATAATCTTACGCCCCGAGTCTGTCATGACGATACCTTCGTCACCCTGCTTGATGAAATCTTTGATGGTAATCTGTTTTCTGTTGATTAAAGATAGAACCAATCTATCACCCAAATATGCTCGCAGCTCCTCCATCATATCCAAAGATAAAGATGCACGCCCTGGTCTTAAAGTATGCATAAACCCTACGTATGGGTCTAAGCCAACAGTCTCCAAAGCCGATGCCATATCATTACATATAAGAGTATATACGAAAGATAACATCGCATTAATCGCATCTTTTGGTGGTCGACGATTGCGACCTTCAAATACAAAATCTTCTTTCTGATTTAGAAGAAGATGTGAGAATACACCAAAATAAGCAGTGGCAGCTTCTCCTTCTATTCCTCTCACACTATCTATAGATTCAGCATTCAAAACTCTTCTTTTGCACCGAAGCAGTTCCTCGCAAACACGTTCTATAGCCTCATCATCTCCATTGTCTCTAATAAAACGACGCAAGATATTACGATAGTTTTGGATTTTTCCTCCTATGAAAAGTTTACTGAGATGAAGAGCATAGTTAGGTTCATCAGAATTCTTATATTGTGCTTTTCTCAGCAAAACGTTTCCCCTAGTCGGGCCTTGCGAACGGCTGATATATCTTCCTTGTGGTGAAAGGAAGGTTAGAGAAACATTATTATCTGCACACAGTTTCATCAATCCTGGACTTGCCCCCATATAACCAAAAGTAATAATTTGCTCTATATTATGGATAGGAATACGGAATATCTCGTTTTGCTTCACAGATATCACAACATTCAACCCATCTTTACTTAGATAGGCTTCAGGTGTGGTCACGTATAATGTATTAAGTAATATCCTCATATAGATTTTTGTTTAAATAGGTTGATACAAGAGTACAATCACTCATTTCTGGCATACAGAGATTTACCAGAGAACAATTCTTGCAATGGTGCTGTTTGTTAGCTTTTGGCAAGATACCGCTTTTAAATACCTCATGCATCTGACGGGCACATTGAACAGTCGTACTTCTTAATGATTCAGAAATAGAGACTGCTTCTCTATGTTTTACTTCATCATAATACAATGCACCGTATGGAATATGTATACCATACATTTCTTCAAGACACATTGCCTGGGCAGCCAATTGTACTTCATCTCTTTCATCAGGCTTATGATGACCTCTTTTATACTCCACAGGGTATGGTTTCCAATATCCTTTGTAACGATTATGAGTTATAGCATCTTCTGATGAATCAGCAGGAATAAGTTCTACAGCATCAGTTACACCATATAGTCCTAATTCTTTAGAGGCTATATGAAGGGAACGAAGCGTGATAACATCACCATTTTTCTGACGATAGAAGGGATTATCTACATTCTTGTGTAGAATCTGCCCTTCTGTCGTCAGTTTATTTTCTTCCCATTGTTGCTCGATATGAATCAAAGCCCATTGTCGGGGGCAGAACATAAAGTGCTGTATCCCCGACAGCATGAGCATTTCGTCTTCAGTATACATGATGATACTAAATCAATTCTTCAACTGTTACACCAGGATATTTCTCATCCAACTCCTCTTGGGAAGGTACCGTAACTTCATAATCGCCAAATGAACGTGGGAAATCTACTTCCCCGATGAGTTTTACTTGAACAAGATCAAATAATTGACCAGCTCTAGCGTTACCTAAAGGAGAATCGTGCTTGAAAACAATCAAAGCTCTTGGATTCATCTCTCCTCTTGCTGCAGAATGATCATTCTCAAATGCATTGATAAGAGCCTGAAACAAAAGTTCTTTATCTTCTTCAGAGAAGCCTGTCTTTGCTGCATCTGTAGCAGAGATAAAACCATGCATACGATAAAGTCCATAACTTACAGTATATTTATTACCAAAAGTATTATTCTTACTCTCATCACTCTCCTTTGTAATACAACAACGAGTAAGTGAATTTGATTTTGAGAAAATAGGATTAATAGAACGAGCAAAAGTAAACTGAACAGGACCGCGCACAACACCAAGTCCCTTTATCTTCTTCTTACTATTTGCTTTTTTCTTTTTTCCCTTCTCTTCAATATCTTCCTCTTCGGCTTTCTCTTCACCAGTACTCATAACTGCACCAAAAGTACGAATATCAAAGTATTGTGCACACATTGCCTGTCTACCAGATTTGACAGCTTTCTTTTCTTCATCATTAGTCTTGTCTGCCTCATCTCTCTTCTCTTGAATCAGAGAATTCAAAATATTGCCCTCTCTGATGAAAATATCATACGGAGTCTTAAGCCCCTTGAGCAAGTGAATATAATTACGTACTTTGCGCTTGATACACACATCTGACACCAACCCCTGATCAGTCTCTTCGTCTGTACGAGGCATGTTGTCGAAATCTGGGTCACCATTTGGATTTCCATCTTTAACGTCAAAGAGGAAAACGAACTCATAACGATTCTTTATTGCTTCCATATTAATTAATTGTTAAAATTATTATTATCATTGTTCATTTTGTTTGAATTTGTGTTATATTGGTAATAATATCCCAAAGCAAACTCTCCACGTTCCACTATAGAAAACTTATTTGGGAAGTGACCAATTCGAGCAGCAATCTCAGTAATGGATTTACTGTATGCTCCTTTGGTTTTCTTCTCATAAACTGGTACATATTTTGTCAAGAGAATGCCCATAATTCGCGCAGGTGTATTTGATGCAGATGCAAAAAATCTATCCTTAATAGAACTATTCACTTCACCTTGCGCCTTAAACTGCAATTTGCAGATTAAGGCAAACAAACGTCCACACAGATATGCCTTACTGGCATTTTGTTCATCTAATTCATTCTTCATATTATATTTGTTTTTATTGTTTCTATTTAAAACTAATCGAATAACAGTTGATTTCTCCTCACTAAAGCAACCATATTTAGCCTTGTCATGCTCTATTTGACTTAATACACTTTGAAGTATCATCAACGGCAACGGTGTATTTGTTAGAGCTGCATACCATAATATGGTTCCAATACGAGCTTTAGCCTTGAAATCACTCTGTGTAGGCTTAGCTTTCTTCTTTATGCAATTATAAAGAATGGAGTTTATGCCAGGATAGTACACTTCACCATTTTTTATAGTTGCAATATCTTCAAACCATTGCTTTAAGTTATTCTGATATTGAGAAACACTAATAGCCAGCCAATCCCTTACAGCTATTCGAGCTGCAGCAGAGGACAAGGTACAACAGTAGAAATAGTTGTCAATTTCCATTCCTGCTCGAAGAGAATCACCAGTAGCTACAGAAGAAAACATTTTTTTTATTCTTTCAACTGTAGGTTGGCAAATATCAGACCATGGGTCGATATTATCATCAGGCACCTTTGTCCAAAACAAGGCAATAGTATCGTCACTAATCTTTTGCCGATTAGTATATTTGAACTCTTTTTCCTCCTTAGAATTGAGTGTTTCGATTCCATTTGTAGTAAGGAACTTAAGAGCTTCTATATAGTTTCTTGCACAGTTTGTACAAATGCCAGAATTGAGATTACCTTTCAAGCTGTAAGATTCAAAAGCATTGGTATTATATGAAACCAACATACTTCCTGCCTTCTGACCTTTTGGTAATTTTACAGAACCATGCGACTCATCTAATATTGGATATTTGTTAGAACCACAAATTGCACATAAACGATTGCCATTGTTCCGTTCACTCAACCCCTTCTCATATTTCTTTTTTATAGCATCATAAACGCATTGTAAAGAAACAAAGCGGATATGGGTTTCTTCAAGCATAAAGGTCATATTTCCGCTTTTTTTATCTTTGAATGCATCAATAGCTTTCCTTACCTCCTGTGGTTTACTATAAAATAAAAAAACAGGAGCTAACTCTTGAATAGATTTATATTCCTCAAGCTTGTTGAAATATCGCTCAAATTTCTTCTCTACTTCTGTTAAAGTAGTAGAACCACTTATAGGTGTATGGTATCCCAACAAAGTTTCTTCAGGCTTATCAAGCAACAACCTAGCTTTCCCCTTTTTAGCTGATAGTTTTTCTGCCTCAATCATTATATCACAAGAAATCAACTGTTTGAAATTGCCCTCACTATCAATGACAATATCCCAACTACATTTTTCTGTACCTAAAGCATCGTGACCATTGTAAACTCTTTTGCCTAATTCTACTAATTCTGCGAACATAATTCCTCCTTTCTATTAAAGTCGAACAATATGCGATTAACTGAGTCTTCTTGCTTTGCACGTACATGAGATGTCGAAAGCATCTTTTCATTCAGTTCATCAGGACACACAAGCGTGCTATTCTTTATAACAGCATTTGTCATATAGATTGGAGTCGCATTATGATCCTTATCGTACCAAATATCAAACAAAAGACTACCTATAGGATAGGTCAGGTTAAGCTCTGTCGCTTTATCCAAATCCTCTTGTGTAACAGGGAAGAAATCACAGGAAAACTCACGAGTACCCAAATAAGGCTGATGCCAACATTGACCCTTTTTCAAACGTCGGTTAAACATCTCACGATATTTGACTATTGGTTCACAAGCTGTTCTTCCTTCTTTTTTATCTCTGTTTTTGACCTTTTGAATATTATCTTCTGACATATAAATAACGGCCTCTATAATGTACTCAACATCTCGCAAAACGATGCTATTTCTCTGGCAACGTTTGTTCATATCAAGTATGTCAATAGGCGTACCACTTTGTATGGAGCTGATTTCATTTCTCTTAATTGAAGAGAATGATATCGGCTTCAATATCTTGATACTTTTAACAACCCATTGAAACTCTGGTTTCCAAAGGATGCATTCCAATATGCCTCTTGCTGCAGACGGAGTCATACATGGATATGTCATGCGCTCCACTTTAAGCGCAGGTTGAGTAAAACAGGCATAATCTCCTTTTACCCTTACTTTTACAATATTACTATCTATCATATGCAAAATATTTCTTCTTCGTTACTTAATCCAAATTCTTCCGAATAAGCACCACTCCAAACTTTTACTCCATTTGTAGTTTCTGCTATCTTATCGGAATTGTCACGTTCAAACTTGCTATACACTTGCACACAGTATTGTGCTATTTGCTGATAATCTTTTCGAGAAAGATATTCTTTACTAGTAATCTCTTTATACAGTTGCAAGCTTTCCTCGTTATATCTATACACGAACAATGAGGTCGCACTACTATCAATAATATGATATTTATCTGCTACATCCTGAAACATCAATTTTTCACGTTTAGGAGTTATGATGTCCTCAGGTGCATATAGCTTAACTATATCCGTATAGTATTCTGCATAGAAATCTGCATCAGTTAATCGATTTTCATTATTGTGATAACATAACTGAGCAAATTGAGTGAAAGTTTTATACTCAGCAGAAGGTTGTCCTTTTTCCTCTAACTGAAACAAAAACACTTTGCCTTTTTCAAGCTTACCCTCTCTATTGCACCTTCCTGCCGATTGGATAATAGATTCCAATGGTGCAAGTTCACGAAATACTATAGGGAAATCTATATCTACGCCTGCCTCTATTAGTTGGGTAGAACACAGTATCAATTTCTCTCCATTTTTAAGTTTACTTTTGACCTTATCAATAACAGCCATTCTATGCTTCTGGCACATGTTTGTTGATAGGTGAAGAACCTGCATATTGCCTTTTTCTTTTATAATATCAAACAGAGCCTTAGCTTTCTTCTTGGTATTGCATACAATGAGAACAGGCTCTTTTTCTTCACAAACTTTTTGTGCTATACTATCCATTGATTGGACTTCGTAGTCAGCAATCGGATAATATTCAACTCTTTTCGTGGCAGCAAATATGGCCGTAGGATTCTCAACCAATGGCACTATACGGTCAATACCTTTAAAGTCAGCACGGGTTTGAAAGTTCGGTTGCGTAGCAGTGCAAAACAAAATACTACAACGGCACAGATGCAACATATCGTTCAGTATCTTCATTGTACATTCTGCCAGATGAACTGGTAATGTTTGTATCTCGTCAAATATGACAATTGAATCCTGCAGATTATGCATTTTCCTACATTTCGATCGCTGGTTCGAAAAGAGAGACTCAAAAAACTGCACTGTCGTTGTAACGACAATGGGATAATCCCAGTTTTCTGTCGCTAATTGTTTTGGGTCTTTGCAATAAAACTCTTCTTCTTCACTTTCTTTTCCTTCATAGATAACATTTGAGTGATGCTCTAATATAACATCATGGTCCTTGAAAATTGATTTCAATTCCTTTGCAGTTTGATCAATGATGCTAAGAAAAGGCAGGACTATGACAATGCGCTTAATATTTGAATGAACTTTTGCATGATGTAGAGCCCAATTCAAACTACACAATGTCTTTCCCATACCAGTAGGCAACGTCATAGAGAAGCATCCTTGAGGTTGCGCTGCAAGACTCTGTGCATACAATCTCACCTCTGTTCTGAGCTTGTTTAGTGAAGATTCAAGAGAAAAAGAACTCAACTTATGATCTAAAGCATCTAAAAGCACATCTACGTCAAGGGATAACTGCGGGCGTGCATCATATTGTTCTTTTTCAAAATGTCGCTCAGTATCAAGACTATCTGCATCAACAAGAGAACTATATAGCATTCGTACAAACAGTTCTTTGGTTGTATTTTCCTTTATCCTATTAAAAGAAGAATTATCACAAGGAGGAATACATAGACCATCTTCTTTTAACGAACACAGTACATCAAGCCATTTGCTCTCTTCTTTTCCACATTGGTTCAAAGTTTCGAACATAGCATCTCTATTGGGCAATCCTGCATGATGCCCAAAGACAGGAAAAGCGACATTGACTAACTTATCCATTCTTGCCATATAAGCTCCCCATTTTGCATGAGGTTCTTTTTCTCCTTCTGCTCTAATATATTTCTGAAATCCTTTACTATATTTTCCGACATCATGTAACAAACCACAATATGTATACACGTCAACATATTCACCAGATAAAGCGAACGACTTCATCATTCGAGCAACACCTTCGCTATGCTGTTTCATCGTTTGCAGTTCGCCATAACAGTTTTCGGAATGGGCTATGTATAAAGCCCCCTCCGTATCTTGTTTTAGCGTAGATTTACAATCAACATTTTCCATATCAGCATTTGTCTTCATTACTACTATTAATATAAAAAAAATCAACCAATAAAAGTCTTTAAAACTTCTTTTGTAGCCTTGGCAATCTCTTTCGCCTCCTGATAGCACCCATCAATTTCTTCATAGGTGAACACATTCCGAGCCTCAGCGATGCTTTCGGTTGCAACCTCTTCGAACATATCGAAGACGATTTGTTCATTATTATTCTGCTTCATATCTAACACTATTAAGAATTCGTATTGCCTTGTTCGAGTATCACCCAAACACCAGCATTCACTCTTCCTTCATGTCTAATTATTCCCGCTTTTTGTAATACAGACAAGTCACGTTCTATGGTACGTTGCGTTACCGACATTGTTACCGACATTTCCTTACCCGTAACAAAGGGATTTCCCTTAATCATAGAAATGATATTTAACTGGCGCTCAGATAGTTCGCTTTCCGACATGTTTCCGACACGTTTCCGACATTTACACCGACATCCCCGCCACGCTCTGCGATAACTTCGTCTATCGTCTTGCGCTGAACAATCGCCATCACGCCACCTCCATTTTCTTCTATCGTTGGCAATGGCAAGCTAGCACGTTCAAACTCCTCGGCAATCTTCTTGAAACCACGTCGCCATGATTCCTTATATTCTATATTTTGACTTTCATTCTGCATATTCTATTCCTCCATACTTTTGATGATTGAATTGACTCTCTTCTCCCTTCCCAATGTCTCAGGAAATGCATAGTGTCCATTATTGATTTCACGAGGATTAGGCTCTATATGCTCGGCATACCATGCACGTTTATACTCGGTGGTGATGATGCCGTAATCTCTGGCGGTAATAATGGAAGCGGCGAGAGATGCGCCATACAGTTCCTTGATGTCGATCATCTCCTCCAGCGTTATCTTCTCACGTTTCTTGGAACCCAACTCTTCGATAAGCGCCAATTTGGGAAGAAGAAAGAAACTGGCAAAGAGATCACAACGCTTCTCCAGCCTCAGCGGACTATCTTCCGGGAAGAGGAGAAGCAAATGGGCCAGTTCATGAACTGCCGTGAAGCGAAGTTTCTCTACGCTACTCTTTTCCGGATTGAAATCGAGAATCATCAGCGGATGCTTCTTATCAGCCCAGGTGCTCATTCCGAAGACATACTCTGGAAGATTAGCAGCAAGTATCATGATACCTTTTCTTTCCAAGAGTCTCAGGATACTGGCGATAGGTCCATCACCGCAATGCCACTTTTCACGAAGAAGGTCGGCAGCATGGATGGCATCTTCCTGCGTTGATATCCCGGTACCTTTTATCGGATTTTTGAACCGGGTAGGGAAACCCGCTTCTTTCTCCTTGGCTAGATACTGCTCTGCCCAAAAAGAGAGTTTCGCTTCCAGGGCTTGCAACTCGTCTTCGGATAACTTGCCACTGGAGGTGGTGCGGAGCATCGGCATGTTTATCTTGAGATTGGTTCCTTCGAAATATTCCTCGCTGATATTGAGGGCTTTGGCTATGGCTTGCAGGGCATCACGCTTAGGGCGCATGATGCCTTTCTCATATCGGGAGATGCTCTGCTTGGTGATGGCTCCGTTGGTTCGCTCTACGAGTTTATCCATGCTGAGCCCCATCATCTGTCGCGCTTCCCGCAATCTTATAGAAAATGATTCATTAATCATAATTGTCAGCTTTTTAATTTATTGACAAATATAAGAAAAAGAGTTGATTTTGTAACTAAGTATTTATAAGATTTAACATAAAAAAGCAGGCAAATGATAAAATAACAAGAAGAATTTAGGCAAAATCAGGTTTACACATTATTATAATAGAAAACACCTTGACCATACAAAACATACAGTCAAGGTGTTATATATATATTCATTCTCTATCTTAGTTGCTATAAGCACTCTCACCATGCTCGTAGATGTCGAGACCTTCCTCTTCTACTCGCTTGTCTACACGTACACCTACACTCTTATCTACAACCTTGAAGATAATGTAGGTAACTACTACGCTGTAGATGATGCTTACCACGGTGGCTACAACCTGAACCCAAAGCTGATGCCAGTCGCCATAGAGGGCACCCTGTACACCTTCGGCTCCTGTTACATACTGAGTGGCGAAGACACCGGTGAGGATAGATCCCAGAATACCACCCATACCATGCACACCAAAGGCATCGAGAGCATCATCATACTTGAACTTCTCCTTTACTACCGCTACCATGAAGAAGCAGACGATGGTGGAAATGATACCGATGCAGAAAGCTCCGAAAATATCGGTACTGCCGGCTGCAGGAGTGATGGCTACCAGTCCGGCAACAGCACCGGTACAAGCACCTACTGTAGTTGGCTTCTTGTTCACAATCCAGTCGATGAGCATCCAGGTAGTGGCTGCCGCTGCTGTTGCGATATGAGTTACGAGGAAGGCGTTGGCTGCCAGACCATCAGCTGCCAATCCGCTACCGGCATTGAAACCGAACCATCCCAACCAGAGGAATGACATACCCATGAACACGAAGGTGATGTTGTGAGGTGTGATAGGATGACCCGCACGGTAATCATCACGCTTGCCTACACAGAGTGCCATGACCAGAGCGGCTACACCGGCATTGATATGAACTACGGTACCACCCGCAAAGTCGATGGCTCCCATCTCCTGCAGAAAACCGCCGCCCCATACCCAGTGAGCCATAGGAAGATAAGCGATGATAACCCAGAGGATGGTGAAAAGTACATATCCGCTGAACTTCACGCGCTCGGCAAAAGCACCGAGAATCAAGGCTGGAGTAATGAGGGCGAACATGCACTGGAACATTGCAAAGGTGAGTTCCGGAATGCCTGTTGGCATGATGGCATCCAAGCCGATGCCGTGGAGGAAACATTTATCGAAACCACCGATGACGCAAGCCAGAGGATTGCCCGAATCGGCATATTCTGTAGAGAATGCCCAGGAATAACCGAAGGCTACCCATATCAGACTGACTACTGCCACGATGAAAACCGTCTGCATCAGGATGCTGAGAATATTCTTCTGGCGCACCAAACCACCATAAAAAAGTGCTATACCCGGGATTGACATCAAAAGCACCAAGATGGTTGCCATGATCATCCACGCTGTGTTACCCGTATCAAGTGTAGTTAATAATAAACTGCTCATAAAAATATCTTATAGTTAAATTAGAATACTAAATAATATTTATTAAAGATAAGTAAGAATGCCTAATTCAACATTCAACACTTAACATTCAACATTTTAAATTATTCCTCTTTCTCAGCGTTATACAATGCGATGTCGCCACGTTCGCCGGTTCTGATTCTTACCGTATCGAGTACAGGAATCACGAAGATTCTGCCGTCTCCTACTTCACCGGTCTGTGCAGCGCCCTGGATGGCGGCGATGGTAGGCTCCACATTCTTATCACGAACCACAATATTCAGAAGCACACGTTCGATGCTGCTGGTATCATACATCACACCACGGTAAATGCGAGCCTGGCGCATTTTACCCTCACCTCTTACATTATAATAAGAGAACCACTCGATGTCTGCTGCTAAAAGCGCCTTCTTGACATCCTCGAATCTAGACTTGCGGATAATTGCCTCAATCTTCTTCATAATCCTTTAATAATTAATAATGTGTTAATACTTCTATTGATTGTCTCTTTTCGAAAACGGACCTTCATTGGTTGTTATTCAAATCAAGCCTTTCTTTTACACTATGTTCATTTTCGGCTGCAAAATTAATACATTTTGTCAGTATTTTGAAGAAAATAAAAACATTTCGTTTCTGCTTTTTGTCGAATATTTTAAATTTATCGAGGCTTATCCTATTCTCCTTACAATTTGTAAGGCAGAAAGCAATTTTATGATACAAATTGTAAGATAGCGAAAAATAATCAAGATTTCTGCATTTATTTTCTTGCATATTTCAACAAATCGTCGTACCTTTGCAACCGAAATCAAACAAATAGTCATCGAAATATTCGAAAGACTAGCAAAAAGTCAAATCTCAAAAGAGATAAGACATGAGAGATAAAAGAAGAGTATTCAAACATAAAGAACAACGCAGATGAAAGAAACAGTTCATTTTACAAAGATGCAGGGAGCGGGTAACGATTATATATATGTAGATACCCAACAATACGACATCCCTGACCCAGAGAAGGCGGCCATTGCCTGGAGTGCTTATCACACGGGCATAGGAAGCGACGGACTGGTTCTCATCGGAAAGCCGCAAGACAGCAGAAGAGCAGATTATTCGATGCGTATCTTCAACGCCGATGGTTCAGAAGCGATGATGTGCGGCAATGCAAGCCGATGCATCGGTAAGTATCTTTACGAAAAAGGATTGACCCGAAAGGACACCATCCGACTGGAAACACTTTCGGGTATCAAGATATTGAAACTTCATCTTCAGGATAATAAAGAAGTTGTGGAATCGGTAACAGTAGACATGCTGGAACCCAAACTTGAAAATCCCGAGCAATTCATAGGCCCTTCGGTGCTCGAAGCTGACGGCAGAAAATTTGAAGGCACCTATGTTTGCATGGGTAATCCGCATTTCGTTACCTTCGTGGATGACATCGACACCATCGACATCGCCCACTATGGTAAAATCCTGGAAAGAGACAAGGCATTTCCCCAGAGATGCAACATAGAATTTGCACAAGTAACTGACACAGACGCCATAAGGACACGAGTTTGGGAAAGGGGAAGCGGAATAACAATGGCTTGCGGAACAGGAGCCTGTGCCACAGCCGTAGCCGCAGCCCTTACCAAGCGTGCTGGCAGAAAAAGCAGTATCGTGATGGATGGCGGAACGCTGGAAATAGAATATAGCGAGGCTGATGATCATGTTTACATGACGGGACCTGCAGCCTTCTCATTCGAAGGAGAAATCCAGTTGGAGTGTTAATATAGGGAGTGTTGAATGTGGAATGTTGAATGTTGAATTTAACTGCACCCACCAAGTCAACACTCAACATTCAACACTCAACATTAAAACAACATGACACTCAACATTTTAAAAAGAGAACGCAAACTTAAATAACAAATGGTCGATAATGACCACAAATAAAAGGAGAAACAAAATATGGCATTAGTTAATGAACATTTCCTGAAGTTGGCCAACAACTACTTGTTTGCCGACATCGCAAAGAAGGTGAACGCCTACAAGATTGCACATCCAAAGCAGCGTGTAATCAGTCTGGGCATCGGTGATGTAACCCAGCCTCTCTGCCCTGCCGTCATCAAGGCGATGCACAAGGCTGTAGATGAGATGGCTGAGCAGGCTTCTTTCAGAGGCTACGGTCCGGAGCGAGGCTACGACTTCCTCCGAGAGGCTATCATCAAGAACGACTTTCTGCCACGTGGCATTCATCTCGACGCCAACGAGGTATTCGTAAACGACGGAGCCAAGAGTGATACGGGAAATATCCAGGAGATTTTGAGATGGGATAACAACATCGGCGTTACCGACCCGATTTATCCGGTTTATATAGACTCTAACGTGATGATAGGTAGAGCGGGAATCTTCGAGAACGGCAAGTGGAGCAATGTAACCTACATGCCTTGCGATGAGAGCGATGACTTCATCCCTCAGATTCCAGACCACCGTGTGGACATGATTTATCTCTGTTATCCAAACAACCCTACGGGTACGGTCATCTCGAAAGAAGAACTCAGAAAATGGGTAAACTATGCTATCAAGAACGAGAGCATCATCCTCTATGATGCAGCCTACGAGGCATATATCACCGACCCATCAATTCCTCATTCCATCTACGAGATTCGTGGAGCCAGAAAGGTAGCGATAGAATTCCACAGTTATTCGAAGACTGCCGGATTCACCGGTGTGCGTTGTGGTTACACCATCGTTCCTAAAGAGTTGAAGGCAAAGACATTGGCAGGTGAGGAAGTGGCATTGAATCCTATCTGGGACCGCCGCCAGTGCACCAAGTTTAATGGTACAAGCTATATCAGCCAGCGTGCTGCCGAAGCCATCTACACCCCTGAGGGTAAGGAACAGGTGAAGGCAACCATCAATTACTATATGGAGAATGCCCACTTCATGAGAGCCGAACTCCAGAAACTCGGCTTGAGAGTATATGGCGGCGAGAATGCACCTTATCTCTGGGTGAAGACACCAAACAACACGCCAAGCTGGAAATTCTTCGAAGAGATGCTTTATGGTGCCAGCGTAGTCTGCACTCCAGGTGTCGGCTTCGGTCCATCGGGCGAAGGCTACATCCGACTCACCGCCTTCGGCGAGCATGAGGACTGCAAGGAAGCCATGGAGAGAATTGCCAAGTGGCTGGGAAAATAAACATTCCAACAGAATATAAAAACATTGAAAATCAGAAATTTTAAATTATATAAGGTATGAGCAACTTAAGATTTGAAGCTGTTTCAGAGGCTTCCAAGAGAAAGCCTGTTGAGGTAACCGCTCCTAGCGAGCGACCAAGTGAATTCTTCGGAAAGAAGGTATTCAACCGACAGAAGATGTACAAGTATCTCCCTGCAGATGTCTATGAGAAACTGGTAGACGTCATCGACAACGGAGCACGTCTCGACCGTAACATCGCCAACGCCGTAGCCAAAGGCATCAAGCAGTGGGCTGACGAGAATGGCGTAACCCACTACACTCACTGGTTCCAGCCACTGACAGAAGGTACTGCCGAGAAGCACGATGCCTTCATCGAGCATGATGGCAAGGGTGGTATGATCGAGGAATTTTCAGGTAAGTTGCTCGTTCAGCAGGAGCCTGATGCATCATCTTTCCCATCTGGCGGTATCCGCTCTACCTTCGAGGCTCGCGGTTATTCTGCATGGGATCCAACATCTCCTGTATTTATCATCGACGATACACTCTGTATCCCTACCGTCTTCATCTCTTACACAGGTGAGGCTCTCGACTATAAAGCTCCATTGCTCCGTTCATTGCACGCTGTAAACGTAGCAGCAACAGAGGTTTGCCACTACTTCAACCCAGATGTCAAGAAAGTTATTTCCAATCTCGGTTGGGAGCAGGAGTACTTCCTGGTAGATGAAAGCTTGTATGCAGCACGTCCTGACCTGATGCTGACAGGTCGCACCCTGATGGGTCACGATTCTGCCAAGAACCAGCAGATGGACGACCACTACTTCGGAGCCATCCCAGAGCGTGTTCAGGCATTCATGAAGGATTTGGAAATCCAGGCTCTCGAACTCGGTATTCCTTGCAAGACCCGTCACAACGAGGTAGCACCAAACCAGTTTGAGTTGGCACCTATCTTCGAGGAGACCAACCTTGCCGTTGACCACAACATGCTCCTGATGAGCTTGATGAAGAAGGTAGCTCGCCATCACGGTTTCCGCGTACTTCTCCATGAGAAGCCATTCGCTGGCATCAACGGTTCCGGTAAGCACAACAACTGGAGTCTCGCTACAGATACAGGCATTCTGCTTCATGGTCCTGGCAAGACACCAGAGGATAACCTCCGTTTCGTAGTCTTCATCACAGAGACTTTGATGGGTGTATACAAGCACAATGGTTTGCTCAAGGCATCTATCATGAGTGCAACCAATGCGCATCGTCTGGGCGCCAACGAGGCACCTCCAGCAATCATCTCTTCATTCCTCGGCAAGCAGTTGACCGACCTTCTCGAGCACATTGAGAAAGCCGACAAGAAGGATCTCTTCACCGTAGCTGGCAAGCAGGGCATGAAGTTGGATATCCCTGAGATACCAGAGTTGATGATTGATAACACCGACCGTAACCGTACTTCTCCATTCGCCTTCACCGGTAATCGTTTCGAGTTCCGTGCCGTAGGTTCTGAGGCTAACTGTGCATCTGCAATGATTGTATTGAACACAGCTGTAGCCGAGGCTTTGACCGACTTCAAGAAGCGTGTGGATGAGTTGATTGCCAAGGGTGAGGACAAGACTTCTGCCATCATCGATATCGTTCGTCAGGATTTGAAGACCTGCAAGCCAATCCGTTTCGACGGCAATGGTTACTCAGATGAGTGGGTAGAGGAAGCAGCTAAGCGTGGTCTGGACTGCGAGAAGAGCTGTCCAAAGATTTTCGAGCGTTATCTCGACCCTGCCTCTATCAAGATGTTCGAGGATATGGGTGTCATGAAGAAGAACGAGTTGGAAGCTCGTAACGAGGTGAAATGGGAGACCTACACCAAGAAGATTCAGATTGAGGCTCGTGTAATGGGCGACTTGAGCATGAACCACATCATCCCTGTGGCTACTCACTATCAGAGCCAGTTGGCTAAGAATGTGGAGAACATGATTGATATCTTCGGCGACGAGGAAGGCAAGAAATTGACAGCCCGTAACATCAATATCATCAAGAAAATTGCCGAGCGCACTCAGATCATCGAGACAGGTGTTGAGGAGTTGGTAAATGCCCGCAAGGTTGCCAACAAGATTGAGAATGAACACGATAAGGCGATAGCTTATCATGACACGGTAGCTCCAAAGATGGAGGAAATCCGTTATCAGATTGACAAGTTGGAGTTGACTGTAGCCGATGAGCTCTGGACCTTGCCTAAGTATCGTGAACTCCTGTTCATCCGCTAATCAGCAATGTCTTCCAACATAAGACATATTTCTGACAAATAAAAAAACAAAGCTCTAACAAGAGCTACTCTTCATCAGATATAACAATTGAACGATCAATCTATTTCTTTTATTGGTTGTTTAAGTTTGCGCGGAGTGTGGTTGTGAAATCACGCTCCGCTTTTTTATTTCCTGATTTACATAAATAAAAAACAGACCGACATGAACGCTTGTTCACATCGGTCTGTTTACCCTTTTACTTTTTTACCTTTTTACTCTTTTACCTTTAAAAGTTTGATTGTCTGTGTTTTTCCCGTGATACCTGTTACCACGGCGATTCCATTGTCACGAATCTCCACCTTCTCATATTTGGCATCAACAATCACTTTTCCTTTCAATGTCATAACGCCCCAATGTTTGGGAATCTCTTCAAAGGCGCAATAGGCACCAACAGGTTGCGCTATACTGCAGTAGAGGGGTGGCACGATAACTTTACCATCTACCTTCACACCCCATTTCTTTCCTGCCTGATACAATTCCACATGTCCTGCTTCTGACTTCTCATGCAAAAGAAGCATCTCGTTTGCTTCCATTTCCTTTTTTTGCAACATCGCCTCATGATAGTATTTCTTGCCAAGGCGAGGCATCACAAAATTCAAATCTTCCTTCTCATTCTTTGGATGATTGCATCCTATATAAGTCTTCTTCATATTTGAATCCACCAGGTAGTAGTCCTCTTTGCTGTCCATGACAACGATACGTTCACCATACAGGACTGCACATAACCAATACACATGTTCGTAATCATTACGTAGGAAACATACATTCCTGCTCTCTTCATTGCTCATGCGCATTTTCCCTTCATCACCCTCACAATAGTACCATACCTGACAACCGGGAGCAGAAGGTCTGAATCTGAATATCATATAGTACCCATAATTCAGAAAATCATATTGTGAAGGATGATAGGGCAGAGAAAAATCTTCTTGGGTTCGAGACATGAAGATGTCGTTATATTCTATAAACTCCCATCCTTTTATGTTGACAACATGGGGAGCTTCTGCTACGTTAGTGCCATCGTCGATGACAGCTTTTGCCAACAGGTCATAATAGCATTTCGCCTTTCTGCGAGGTCGGTAGAACAGGATGTTGCCATCCAACAGCTTCATGTCATAGTAATCGCCTGGCTCCAAGACCTGTTCTCCTTGTCGGTTCACTACCGTCATCTTTCCATCAGGCAGCTTGATGATGGCAAACACCCCTTTGCTATCTACAAACTCACGATACTGTAGTGTTTGGAGCAATTCTTCATGGCTCATCACCATCATCATTTCTGAGTCTGGATGAATCTGAATATCGTCTTGCTTCTCGTTCATCAGGAAAAACTCTCTATCCTTCGGAGTCTCCTTTCTCTTGCCAACTTTCAGCTTTCCCTCGAACATAGCATTCCAGTTCCATACTTGCGAAGGCAACCCGAACACCCGATATAGTCCCACATTATCTATAATTACGCAGTTCTTCTTTCCCTTAGCCACTCGCAATCCACGTCCCACCATCTGCAGATACTTAGCAAGCGACAACGTTGGTCGTGCCAACTGTACAAACTCCACATCCGGGCAGTCAAATCCCTCCGAGAAGATGTCCACATTCACCAATACCTGTATAGGAGCAAGTCCATCAGCAGCCCGCAAGCAAGTAGCCCCCAGTCCATCACCAGCTCGCAAGCAAGTATCAGTAAGGCGGTCCCATCCCGCACAATCTGGCGAGACCTTTGATGCTCCACTCATCCCCAGGCGGTCCCCAAGTCCCTCTGTAGGCCGCAAGCAAGCAGCACCCAGGCGGTCCCCAAGTCCCTCTGTAGGCCGCAAGCAAGCAGCACCCAGGCGGTCCCATCCCGCACAATCTGGCGAGACCTTTGATGGTCCGCCAACCTTAGAGCGTAGCGGTTCCGAGCGACGAGGAGGAGCGGTTACATCCCCTGTCCCCTGAGGGGAAAGGGGCTTGGGGAAAGCGGTGGAGCCTCCCTTAAGGGTAAGGGAGGACGGGTGGGTTTTCGAAAAAGAAGTATTATTAGAAGCTTTGAATCTTTCTATAAGTTCTTTTCGTAAAGAACTTGGCGTTTTACTATCAATAGCAACAGCCGCAATGCCGTGTTCTCTGTAGAACTCGGCAATAGCATTAGCATGACTAATATTGATAGCATACACGATGCCCTTTCTATCTTTACCATATTCTTCCAAACTCCGATAGAGCCTTTCGATGCTCGGTTTCTTATTCAGCAACATATCCATTTCCTTGTTTTGGTAGTCACCGTCTGCCCCTCGCTTCTGCAAGGAGTCGATGAGCCGTTGCGTTACACCATCCGACTTGATGCTCACGAAATCGTATGTTGCCAATCTTCCCTTGCTGATAAACTCAGGAACACTCCACGACTGCACCAAGATATCAAACAAATCCGTGAATCCCTTACCATTCAATCGGCAAGGAGTAGCCGTCAGTCCCAGGAACTTAGCATTTGGGAATCTCTCCCACATCTCCTTATAGGTCTTGGCAAGGGCATGGTGCGCCTCGTCAATCACTATCATCCCCGGTTCTTCCTCTATCTCGTCATAGTGTTTCGACAACCATTGTAACGACACAGCCTTGATCGGCATCATGTCAGAAGTAGGATTAACAGAAGAGGCAGAAGTGGCACCAAGCCCATCACCACCCCTCTCACCCAGGCGGTCCCCAAGTCCCTCAGTAGGCCGCAAGCAAGTAGCAGCAAGCCCATCAGCAGGCCGCAAGCAAGCAGCACCCAGGCGGTCCCATCCCGCACAATCTGGCGAGACCTTTGATGGTCCGCCATCCTTAGAGCGAAGCGGTTCCGAGCACCGAGTAGGGCGGTTTCCTCCCTCTCCCCTGAGGGTGAGAGGGTCGGGGTGAGAGGTGGAGCCCTCTTTAAGGGTAAAGAGGGACGGGGTGATTTTCGAAGAATTGACAGGGTGGTTCGAAAAATCCTCTTTTATGGTAAGGGAGGACGGGTGGGGTTTCGAAAAAACTCTTTGAATAGTTTCTCGAATCTGAGAAACCAACTCCCTTCTATGGGCAACAATCCAAACATTGCAATTGGAATGTTCCCTCAAAAACGATTCTACGACCGAAGCGAGTAGAACCGTTTTTCCCGTACCCGTTGGCATTTGTGCCATCACGGACCGATGAAGGCGCATCGCCTTCTCAATCCGTTCCTTCATATCCTCTTGGTAATCAAAAAGCTTAATATTCTTCATATAAAAGCATATAATGAATATAGCGTCCCTGCTATATTCCAAGCAGTGACACCTATCAGTATGTTAAAAAGTAAGATGGTATCTTTTTTTAAAATCAAAAAAAGAAAAGTCAAAAAGACGGGCAGAGCTTCATCAAAAGCCCTGCCAATCTTAAAGTATATAATTAAAAATCTAAATTCTTATCCTTTTGTGTTTTCCAGATATTAGGCAATTGAAGTCAATTTCTTCAAATCATAGTACATCAAACGAGTGTGCAAAGTCTTTGCTACGTCATAGCCAAGATTTTCCGCTTCTTGCTGTTCCGTAGAAAACAAAAACAGGAACTCATTCTTTTGGTAAAAGCCAAGAGGTGCTTCATTATTGTAAGCATCAACAATCAAAAAGCGGCAACCTGTTTTGTTTTCCTCATCTATAAACCATGATTTTATAAAATCAAGAAGTTCCGTACCGATACCATGATTGCGAAACCCTGCATTAATTCCCAAACGTCCAATCAATACACCTGGGTATCTACGCATACGTTTCTCTCTTGGAATGTCTTGCGACAACTTACGTCCCCGATTATTGGGAATGACATCCACTCGAATACTATCATTTGATAGTGTAAACATACTAACGATTGTCTTAGGATCCTCATCCAAAATAAAACAATAAGTCTTTCCTAACAACTCTTTCTTGTAACGCATAGCGTCATTCTGAAAGAAGTCGTCAAGGTCAGCATCTCCACAGGTAAAAGGGTGACAAGATGACAATATCTTATCATCCAATTTCACAAGTTTGCATTTTTCCAATAAGAACCCCATAATCAAAAACCCGCTTTTTCCAAAATGGCACGAGCTTCAGCAACTTTTGCAGAGAAGTCCACACGATTATTATTATTCATAACTTCTTCCGCTCTCTTCACAAAGCGAGCTGCTTCTTCACCTCGTAGAGTCGGTATCACTTTAATATCTATTGCCATAATCTTCTCCTTTTAAACATTTAATTCTGCCGCCAAAGTTACGCTTTTTTCTCGAAACCACCAAGAGAATCACAAGAAATCTGCATGTTATCAGCAAATAACCACGAAATCAACCGTAAACTACCAACTATAAACTGTTAACTATAAACTCTCTTTTCCCCAGGCGGTCCCATCCCGCAAAATATGGCGAAGACCTTTGATGGTCCGCCAACCTTAGAGCGTAGCGGTTCTGAGCGACGAGGAGGAGCGGTTTCCTTCCTCTCCCCTGAGGGTGAGAGGGTCGGGGTGAGAGGTGGAGCCTTCCTTAAGGGTAAGGAAGGACGGGTAGGTTTTCGAAAAGATACCCCCATCAACCTCTGGGTGATAGAAGTAGTTATTTCTTATTCTTCATTCTCCAAAAGAAATGCCAAGTTCTAAAGATTGGCTCACTTAGAGCCTCAACAGGATAATATCTTACGAAATGCATATTTCTCCATATCTTCAGGAAATACTTCTTCCCCATACTCTGATGCGTAAACCCGCCATATTTGGTGAAGTGACGTCCAAAGTTGCCGCCCTCAAGAATCTCTGCCAGCAACAACTTTCCTCGCTTTTCATCCATCGGAGCTATCATCTTCTCCTCAGGTAATCCCAATGCCTCATGCAGCACATACATCACCGCCCCTGCAAACTTCCACAATCCCAAATACTTCAATTCTCTCTGCACCACATCTAAAGCTGTAGAGGCATAAGAAGTAACAGCAGTAGTAGAACCAGCAGAATTATCCCCCTCTATAGTAAGGCGGTCCCATCCCGCACAATCTGGCGAGACCTTTGATGGTCCGCCATCCTTAGAGCGTAGCGGTTCCGAGCACCGAGTAGGGCGGTTTCCTCCCTCTCCCCTGAGGGTGAGAGGGTCGGGGTGAGAGGTGGAGCCCTCTTTAAGGGTAAAGAGGGACGGGGTGATTTTCGAAGATTTATTATTCAAAAATACATTTTTTGAGAAATCATTGACTACAAGAAAATAGTCAATGATTTGCCTCATTCCAATCCCTTCATCGAAGAAATGATGATAAAGATGCGTCAGCTGATAAATTACATTGAATGCCGTCGTTGGTATAGCAATATCCCCTGCCCCATCGGGCAACCCCACAATATGCGAGCATTGCAGATCCACATTCCTTCGAAACCATTTCTGCAACCTGGCATGATAGATAGGATTATTCATTGAGCAAGGAAAGAAATGCAACTCTACAGGCACACCATCCAAGGAAGTCTCCAGATGCTGCAGTCTGATATCATCCCCCAGTTCAAACTTCTTTTGAGCATACTCCATAATCCTCTCCCTACTAGCATCAATCCAAACATCAATATCCCCAGAAGTACGAGAATATGGATTCGGATACATCAAGGCATTCCCCTGCCCTTTCAGAATGCAGCACCTCAATCCATCCTCTCTCAGCATCGAGAAGAGCTTACCAGCCACAGCATTCACCTTCATGTTCTGTCTGCGAATCTGTTGCGCCTTACCCATCCAAGTCATCAGCAGTTCCCTCCCTATCGGGTTCTGCTTCAACTCCTCAGGATACTCCTTTCCCAGTCTCTCAATACCCTCAAAACATAGCCCCAGCAACGCCTGCTTAGAAGCAAAAGAATACAGCTCATGCCAGTTCATACCAGCAATCACTCTACTCATATTCCTCTTTTTCCCCAGACAATATCGTAAAAAAGCAAAATATGGAGATGTACTATTCATATATGTTTTCACCTTCAACTTTACCTCAGAATCTTTAGTTACTCATTTTATAAAGCGGGAACTTATCAGTGTCACGTAATCTTTTTTCTAATTGCCCAAAATCTGAAAGTTCATAGTTAGCAAATAATTCAAATTCTTTATCATCATACCCAGCTTTACCTAAATCTATGTCATAGCCACATTTCAACTTCTCAAATTCATTGCAGGTAGGATTCGTTATCGAGAAATTATCGACTAACTTAGGACAATAATTATTACCATTAGCCCCCAAAGCATCTATTGGGAACAATGCGATATTATCGAGTTTTGACTTTGGAAATTCAAATTCATCGGTCTTCAATGACGATGTATATCGTATACCATAAATCAAAACATTTTTTTCTTAGTTTCCGGCTTATCATTATGAGTAATTACCCACTCTGTCACTAACTGCGGAATGATATACTCGGGCTTAAAGACGTCATCCCTATTGATTACTACTACCATACATGAAAGTAACAATGGGAAGAAATATAAGGTCCTTATTATATTCTTATCAAAATCATTTTTATTGGGTATTCGCATATCAAGTAGAAAAATATCTTTCTGATTCACTACACGTGATATCATACATAAATCGAAATCTACACGATGCATTTCTTCCCAACAGGCATAGACGCTTTCTCCAACATACAAACAAGGATAGCCCGGAAAACTATAGCGTTGAGTTTGAACTATTCCTCGTTTTGAGAAAGGTATATGAAACATATCCTTATAGGTAAACTTCTTAGTACCACTATGTACCCTAGCCCTATAGAAACTATTATTTGCTTCTAATTGCGAAACAAACAAGATATTACCAAAACCTTTATGTCCAGTTTTACCAGAAAACAAATTAGACAGTTTTCTAAAAGCTTGTGCATGCAAACCTTTATATTGCGCTTTAACGATAGCTTTTATCGCCTCACAGATATAAGCAACTTCCTTTTTGTCCTCATCTCCGATGCCTTCCGTCTTGTTTATATAAGATAGATAAGTCTTCAGACTATCAGATAAAAGTATACGAAATGGCTTACTATCCGTATTCTCTACAGGGAGCATTTCAGCTATCTTAGAATAGAGTTCATCTTTCGTCATATCACTTTTTAATATTAGGATTTTTTATAAGATCTTCCCCCAAATGCGCCAAGACCCTAGCTGTCATTTTAAAAGGTTTCTTCATATAATCTTTCTTTAGGTCATTTTTCATTAAACACAACGGTCATTCTATCCTCACTATATCTACTTATGAGCGCAGATAAAAGTCTCTCATCACAATCTGGAGAGATACACCAATTATTGCTACAATGACATAAAATGTCATATAGTGTTCTAAAGTCTGTATCATGTACTAAAACTTTCTTCCATTTTTTAAGCAACATCATTAGCCTACGAGAAACATGTCGTTTATCGTATCCTAGCATTAAGTACGAATGCTCTCCTTTCGGTAGCAGGTGAACAAACAACATATCTAGGGGAGCAGAGCAAGTTTCATCAAAGCATAACTCTTCAAAATCACTATCATCAACTATAGCATCACAAATTGCTAGTTTTAAAGGAGCCAGTTCTATACAGCAAAATACATAAGAGTTAAACTCATTATTTTCAATTGCATCATAAAGCAAAACGATGCTTGAATCATATCGTCTTTGCATGAACTCCCACGCTTTCTTTTCTTCATCATATATTCCACCCTGATAAAAGGGATTTTTCTCCCTCTTAGCTTCATTTTCTACCAATAACCTCAAATTATGATATCGTAAAGCACCTACAGCGCGTAGAGATTGAAGCACTTGAAATCTAATATCTGTTGGTATTATCCCATCTGCATTTTTCTCATACTCATCAAATAACCCATTATCGTGTTTCTTGCAAAAGATTGGCATAGACATAGCTTTCTCTATACCAAACGTTTGAAATTTTTCTAATGGAAGTTCACCAGAATCTATAAAACTCATAGGATGCACCTCATCTATCTGACATTGTATCAATTCATGCTTATCATTACAAATGTACTTTTTCAATACACATTGTGGCACAATATGAGAATGTTTCAAAGTAATCTCATTACAACCAGGAATACAACATGTATACTTGTACTTTTGTGAAACAAAACGAGCCTTGTTCAACGTTGAAGCAAAGTCCTTATATGAAAATTCCGAAATATCCATAACCATAATAATTAAACAGTAATCATAGAATTAAGACTTGTGCATGTCCTTCGCCTCATTGTCGCCAATTGCAACCTCTGCGAACATTGGCTTGCAGTTTAAATGTTTCTTGCCTTGTACCATAATTTTAAAATTTAAAATAACGGTACAAAGGTACAAAACTTTATCTAGGCGCACGATACGGCTTTCACCGATACTTACGGACCGTCTATACGTCAGAGAAGAAAGCGATAGTCGGATACATTTGGATATGGCTTGACAACGTAAAATCCGATGTCGTCGTCACGGCTTATGTCATTTTATGACCACGTGCCTATCACTCCTTTAACAGGTATCGCCAACCAAGTGAAAAGCGATACCAGTAACCACGCAAACAAGGTGGTATCATTGGAGCGCTATGATCAATTAATAGTAAAACAAGCAATAATATAATCTAAAACAAACTCAATTGCCGATTCTTGGGGCAATGAAAAACCCCAATAATAACATAAGGGTTAGGTGCATTTAAATTATGCCACTTATACTGAGTTCCTATCAAAAGAAGAACTTCTTCTTTCTGTACAAATCCCCAATATTTATCCCTAACCTTACTTATAGCCTCTTTGTATTTTTCCTCCTGCGTATTGCCCTTAGAGTTCTTATAACTATTCAAAAATAACATACCTATTTCCCAATCTTCAATCATCAAACGCCTTTCCTTACCATCTCTTGTCTTAAACACATACTTAAAACGAAATGGTATTTTCTTCGCAAAAACAAAAGAATCGTTAATAGACTTCTTATCGTCAAACAACGATAATTGTCTTCGTTCAGCATCATATCTCTTTTGATATTTAGCCAACATCTCATTATATCCAGTCATATCAACTTCTTCCCAAGTAAAATCAACGAATTCAGTAGGTCTCAAAACTGCTAATGATACCAAATTATTCTTTGTTTCTTTCAATAAGGCTGTCATATCATCATAGACTATCTTGTTTTTTGTAATCCAACGATAACGGTTATCCCAATCTATTTTAACGCCATCAAGTTTTTCTAGAATTCTAAGAGTGTCGATATTTTCTATATGATAACTCTCCGGCCTATTATCATTAGGATTCTTTTTTAAATCTACTTCTATCCATTGCCACTTCTTATATTTAGGCATATCTTGAAGATACAATAGTCTATGTGGAACTGGATATATTCTTATCCAGCTCCCATCTTCTCGAAATCCTGCAGTACACACTGTCTCAAAATGATTTTTAGACAGAGTTGGGTACGTCATAACAGTAACTAAGACACGCGTAATCATAAAAAAATCTCATTTAATTTGTACTTATGTTGTGGCAAAGACATGAGCGCTTTAGCAACTCTTGTACGATGACATTGTCTCGGGTCTTTTTCAAAACACATGAGACACACACGATTATCTGTTTCAACAATATCATGTAACTGCAAAAGATAATTCCAATATTTACGCAATGTTGTACACTCATACTCATCAAACAACTCATCATAATCATTTTGATTCACCAATGTTTGTCTTTTTGAAGACTCTATACCAAGTTCCGGAATATGTACATACTTAACATTTACTCCATTACAAGCCTTCTCAAGAATACCTTTCGAAAAGCCATATTTCATACTAAACGCATTTTTACGCACATCAACTAGCGTGTGAACATTTAGACGAATCAACCTATTAAGAAATTTTTCCAAAGAAAACCCTTCATAACCAATCGTAAATAGCATTGGCTCTGTTTGAATCAGTTTCGCTTTTTGTTTATTTACTACATCTAATTCATCCAAGCTTAATATATGTTGCTTTATAACACTATTAATAGCAGTATAAGGCCACTTTCGATATGTATAAGCAATCAATTCGTTTTGTGACATTTTTCCATACAACTGGCAAATTTCTTCAATTATTTTTCTCTCAAACATATCTAAATCTTGAAAAGCATGATACTGATGCAACAGAGTATATTCTTTATCAGATTTATCAACTTCATTAATTGCAATATAGCCATTTTTCTCCAAAGAAACCAAGTCTTGGTTAGCTTGAAAAGAAAAACATCCATAACGATATGGAACGAAATCATAGATTCGTTCATTCATTTGGCTACGAGAAAATAGGAAAAGGTATTTTTGCATACATTTAGCAGTAATACCTCTTCCTATTTTCTCCAATATTGCCAATATTATCTTTTTCCTTTTTCCTGCTACCATAATTATCTTATCAATAATTTTTTGCAAAGATAAGTATTTTTTTAAAGTTTACAGAAATATACGAATATTTTTATATTAAATTAAACATAGACTTCCAGTACCAAACATCAACGGAGAGATTTTACAACAAATAATAAGACATATTTAGAGCCTTGTTCTTAATTCGTCTTACCATTTCCAAAACATCACATACAATATTATCGGCATCCTCAGGAGAAATAGAGTCTCTCCTCCTAGCATACGAATGAGCATATGCACCACGAATCGTTTTCAATCGAGATAAAGCTGATAATTCGTGAGGATTTCTTGGTACTTCTATACCTATTGGTTGCAACAACTTACGCAAATACTTAATATCGATTCCATGATTCTCTTGAGTTGCATATTTACTTAATTCACTTTTACGTGCAGCAATTCTTTGTGATAAATAGTCATTAAAAGCTGAAGGCCAATTATTTTCTTCCGCTATTTTTTTCTGATGCTCGTCAAAATGCAACAAGCACAGTGTTGCATAGGAAAATTTTCTATTTATCGAATTAAACTCAGTTTCAATTTTATCAACGGAATACAAAGTAACATCCTCTACAAATTCCTCAAAAGCAGCATGACTAAGAATACAAAAAGAATGCACATCCAAATCATAATCATTCGGAGATTGAAGGGGATCTTTATGAGGCTCTATATAACGAATTAACAGTTCTAGCACATGATTCTCCAATGCACGGAACTTATTTTCTAATTCTTCGCTCGACATATTCAAAAGGAGACACAAGATTTAAACCATAATTCTCGTTAACAATATCTTGAATACGAGAATATCTTATCTTATAGTTTTCCATATTCTTTGTAGACCCATCTATAGTCGCCTGAAAATCAAGATCCTGAGAAAATAAGCTGATATATGCAGTTACGAATTTCCTGTTATTTTCATCTGTCAAACATGCATCATCAATCTGATCAAAATAATAAACAAGTACTTCTAAAATAACACGATTAAATTGAGTGTTCTGTTCTCCATTTTTATATTTTCTAGCAACAGCTTGACAAGAACCAAAAACACGAATCAACTTATCTATGATTATCATAACCCTATCTTCTAGTTCTCTAATATCGCTTTCTTCAGTCTCCCATTTTTCATTAAACAACCTAGTCGTTTTATCTAAAAACTGAAGAAGGTTACCCTTATAATCCATTGAATACCTCAGAAAAGACATACAACGCAACAGTACTTCAACATCCCTCAGTCTTTTATCTGGCTCCTTAAGATTCATCACTCGTCTCAAGACATTATCTTCATCTGTTACCATTATAAGATACTCCGAAAAAGGTCCTTTATTTAATGCTTGTCTCAACTCTTGCGAACTTAAAGGAGTAGAACCAGAATTCAATCTATAGAATATATCATAAAGAGACTCATCGCTTGGATAATTTGATATAACAGTACATCTAAGAGCTGAGTTTTCAAAAATTCTCAAGTAATTTTGATTAGCACTTATATCCTCGTAAGACTTAAGGTTATAGGAACTAGTCAACCCTGTTGTTTTTGGATTTTTCTTTGTCCAATATTGATAAGCCTCAGGATTCTTGAATCCTGCAATTGTAAGAAGACGTTGTTTACCATCTATAACAATAAAAGAATTACGCTTGTTTTTATCTTCTGCAAGGACTATCTCTGGAATCGGGTACCCTATCATTATAGACTCTATCAACTTACTTCTTTTCTTATCATTCCATGCATTTCTTCTTTGAAATCCAGGATTCAAATCTATATTACCTTGTTCTATTTGGTTTAGAATAGTTGCAACGGTCCAATCTCTAGAGAAAACTATCAAATTTGCTTTTTCATTTGTTTGACCGATATCATCTAATTCCTGATATACCTCTTCATTTTCTTCATTCATCATAATTACATTTTTTTAAAAGACCTTTTGTAAAAACAAATCTCTCATTTTTTTAAGAGACTCTTTTTATTATATACAACATCCAAAAGCAGAATACTCATTCTACTTTCCTCTAGCTTTTCTTATTTCAACAATTATCAACATTCCTATTACACTTTGTGAACTACCTATTTCATGCGGTCCCATCCCGTACAACCATGGCTAAGACCTTTGATGGTCCGCCAACCTTAGAGCGAAGCGGTTCTGAGCACCGGAGGGCGGTTACATCCCTAATCCCTACCATAGGGATTTAGGGCTTGGGTATAGGATAAGGACCCTCCCTCAAGGGAGGGACAGGAGGGTCTATTTACAATACATCCCCTCATAATACTTCTGATATTCCCCAGAAGTAACATGATCCATCCATTCCTGGTTCTCCAGATACCACTTCACGGTCTCCTCGATACCCTCCTCAAACTGGAGAGATGGCTC
>NZ_QSAV01000027.1:0-26930 GCF_003465495.1 Segatella copri
GTAACAACAGCGAAAAAAACTGAATACTGAATACTGAACACCCTTTTTAGGCATTATAAGCCTGTAAAGGCAAAAGCTTTCCAGCCTGCCCAACCTTGTGATATATCCATTAGCCACGATTCATGGTCATAATGAATTTGCCAACAAGGCTTGTCCCTGCTTTGATGTAAAGAAGGAGTGGGGGAAGGAGTAAACAAAAAATAGCGGATCTGTCACAGACCCGCTATTTAACTTTATTAAAAAAATTATTATGTTTAACAATTTTCTAGCCTTATACAATGCCCTGAGCCATCATAGCCTTAGCTACCTTCAGGAAGCCGGCTACGTTTGCACCCTTTACGTAATTTACGTAACCGTCTGGCTCAGTACCATACTTCACGCAGTTAGCGTGAATATCGTTCATGATGTCGTGGAGCTTAGCATCAACCTCCTCACGAGACCACTTCAGACGCTCTGAGTTCTGGCTCATCTCAAGACCTGATACTGCAACACCACCTGCGTTGGCTGCCTTACCTGGAGAGTAGAGAATCTTAGCATCCTGGAATACCTTGATAGCCTCTGGAGTAGAAGGCATGTTTGCACCCTCGCTTACTGCGATTACGCCGTTGGCGATGAGAGCCTTAGCTGCCTCCTCGTTGATTTCGTTCTGAGTAGCTGATGGGAGAGCGATGTCTGCCTTCTCAAACCAAGGCTTAGCACCCGCAACATATTTTACACCATACTTCTCTGCATATTCCTTGATACGGCCACGCTCTACGTTCTTGAGCTCCATGATGTAATCGAGCTTCTCGCGGTCGATTCCGTCTGGGTCGTAGATGTAACCGTCTGAATCTGAACATGTAACTGGCTTAGCACCCAACTGGAGCAACTTCTCCATAGTGTACTGGGCTACATTACCTGAACCTGAAACCAAAACAGTCTTGCCCTTGATGTCAATACCCTTGGTAGCGAGCATGTTGCAGAGGAAGTATACGTTACCGTAACCTGTAGCCTCAGGACGGATCAATGAACCGCCGAACTCCTGACCCTTACCGGTCAAGACGCCCTGGAACTGGTGTGTCAACTTCTTGTACATTCCGAAGAGGTAACCAACCTCACGGCCACCTACACCGATGTCACCAGCTGGAACATCCTCGTCTGGACCCATGTGACGATAAAGCTCTGTCATGAAAGCCTGGCAGAAACGCATTACCTCGTTGTTGCTCTTGCCACGTGGAGAGAAGTCGGAACCACCCTTAGCACCACCCATTGGGAGAGTAGTAAGAGAGTTCTTGAATGTCTGCTCGAAAGCCAAGAACTTCAAAATACCCAAGTTTACTGACTTGTGGTAGCGAAGACCTCCCTTGTAAGGGCCAATCGCGTTGTTGTGCTGTACGCGGTAACCCATGTTAGTCTGTACGTTGCCCTTATCATCTACCCAAGATACGCGGAACTGGATGATGCGGTCTGGAATGCAGAGACGCTCGATGAGGTTTGCCTTCTCAAACTCTGGGTGCTTGTTGTACTCTTCCTCGATAGTACCGAGAACCTGACTAACTGCCTGAATGTACTCAGGCTCGTTTGGGAATCTTCTTTGGAGATTCGCGATTACTTCTGATGCTTTCATAATCTTTAATCTTTTATTGAGTTTAAATTCTTATTTTTTATTTCTGATTGCAAAGATACATGTTTTTCTCGAAAACACCAACAAAAAGAAAGAAAAAATGCAGAAAAAGTAGAAAAAAGATATTTTTTAACATTCTTAATCACGATTTGTAGCGCTTTTGTGTACGCACACCTTATTATATAAGAGACGTTTTTCGGGGTTTTAGCCTTTATCTCCGTTTTAGGGAATCTTGCATTCTGACGACTTCTGTTTATCTATCCTGCGCCATAGGGCATAAATGAGCAGGATGATAGCGTAGAGACCGATTACCTGAGGCAGACTGATTCTTACGTTTTCGATGCTTGCTCCAGGCAGCATGCTGATCAGTTTTATGGCTGTATTCAAAAACTGGGTGATGCTGGTCAGGGCGCCTGATGTAAGGCTGATGAGAGGGGCGACAACCGGTGCTATGGGCGCCCATAACGTGAGTGGGGAGAACAGGATTAAGGCTGCTCCAAGATATAGGATGAGGGTTGCTGCGGGAATGGCGATGTAATTGGTGAGAAGTGAATAGCACGATATTCTGCCGAAGGTGTAGACGATGACCGGAAGGGTTCCTATCTGGGCTGCCAGTGAAACGCAAAGGAGTCCCCATGCCCAACGGATGAAACGGCTGCGGATGGGGAGGAGGGTGTAAAGGGGTGGGAAGAACAGCAGTATGGAGGCTACGGCCAGGAACGAAAGCTGGAAACTCAACTCGAAAAGATAGAGCGGACTGATGAAGAGCATAAATATATAAGCCGAGGTTAAGGTGTTGAGCGGCAGGCCGGTACGATGGAATGCTAAACTTAAGCTGTAGGCTGAAAGCATGATGGCTGCACGGACTGCACTTGCCGGCAATCCGATGAGAAAAACGTAGGTCCAGATGGAGATGAGGGACAGGATGATGGTGTAAACTGAGTACTTTCTGCCGCCTAGCAGAAAGATGAAAAGCTGGAAGATTATGCCTATATGAAGTCCGCTTACTGCCAGGATATGACTGGCTCCGGAAATGGAGTAACTGTTTCGGGTGTTCGAGTCGAGTGCGCTCTTGTCGCCCAGCGCCATGGCTGCGATGACTGCATAGTCTTGCTGTTTTACGTGAAGGGAAACCAGTTTGCTTTCAATATTGCTTTTATAGCGTTCGGTATTGATTTTTGCCCGTGTGAGGTAAGACAGTTCCTGCCAGTTTTTCAGTTGTGTAGAGGTTTGGGAATCAGCTATTTGCTTACAGGTAAGAAAAGCCCCAAGGCTCAGGATGCATAAATGAATCATCACGCATTGGGAGAAGATGAGAAACTGGTGGTTCCTGCTGAAGTAGGCTTTTTGGCTTAAGAACTCAGTAAGGAAAAAGATGATGCTGCCAAGGGCGCATGAAATGATGGAGATGATGAGCCAGAAGCGCATGTTGAAATCATCATAGCCCCATTTGGCTATGATGATTCCGATCGTCAGTGTGAGGCTGATGGTCATGAGCGGGGTGAGGGGTAGCTCTTTCATCATTCCTCTTTCCTTTTTAAAAGATAATTTATTTCCTATTTCTTGAATCCGAAGATGCGCTTGATGAATTTCTTCACAGCGTTTTCTTGCTTCTGTGGATTTACGATAGGGGTGTGCTTGCGTGCAGCCGGCTTGTCGCCTTTTTTCTGGGCTACGCCTCTGCCACGGCCGTTGCTGCCCGGGCGAACATTGTTCTCGGTGCCTGGGCGCTGCTGGTTGCTGTTATTGCTGTTATTGCGGCGCTTCTGGTTGTTGCTGTTCTTTGGCTGTTCGCCTGACTGGGCTGGCTTTCTGTTCTGCTGCTTTGCGTTCTGCTGCCTGTTACCCTGCTGTGGCTGCTGCTTTGCGTTCTGCTGCCTGTTGCCCTGCTGTGGCTGCTGCTTTGCGTTCTGCTGCCTGTTACCCTGCTGTGGCTGCTGCTCGTTGTTGCGTGGCGCTTTTTCCTGACGCTCGTTTGGCTTGTTTGGCTTGCGCTTGTGAGAAGTCTGGTCGCGGTCTTTCTGTCGGCGGTTCTTGGCGCTGTTCTTTCCGGCCTCGCCGTTTCCGCCGTTACCGCGTCTGTTGTTTCTTCCGTTTGCGCCTTTCTTCTTCGGCTTGTTGAGCTTGATGTATTCAGGACCTTCGCCGCATCCCTCAGGGAGAGGCATCTTGTCTACCACCTTCTCCAGGAACTTCTCTATCTGCTGGAACCAGTACTGGTCTTCTTCGCTCACGAAGGTGATGGCTCTACCATCGCGGTTGGCACGGGCAGTACGGCCGATGCGGTGAACGTAATCTTCTGTATCGTGAGGAACATCGTAATTGATGACCATCTCAATATCATCGATGTCGATTCCGCGCGCCACAATATCGGTAGCTACGAGAACATCATACTGTCCGCTCTTGAACTTGAACATCACATCGTCGCGCTCAGCCTGTTCCAGGTCGCTGTGCATGGCTCCGCAGTTTACTCCAATCTGCTGGAGGGAAGCTGCGAGTTGCTTCACCTTGAATTTGCTGCCGCTGAAGACGATGACACGCTTCAGGTCACCTGCCTTGAAGATGTCCTTGATGATGGTCATCTTCTGGGTTTCGTAGCATACGTATGCTTCCTGCTTGATTTTCTCGGCTGGCTTGCTGACGGCA
This sequence comes from Segatella copri, assembly GCF_003465495.1. Lineage (GTDB taxonomy): Bacteria > Bacteroidota > Bacteroidia > Bacteroidales > Bacteroidaceae > Prevotella > Prevotella copri_G. The sequence continues at coordinate 4,250 of NZ_QSAV01000027.1, forward strand.
AGTTTGATTTCTACCGGATTCTTGAGCAGGGTCTTAGCCAGTTCTTCTATCTTCTCAGGCATGGTTGCTGAGAACATGATGGTCTGGCAGGTCTTTGGCAGTTTTGCCGCGATGGTCTTGATGTCGTCAGAGAAACCCATGTCGAGCATGCGGTCGGCCTCGTCGAGAATGAAGAAGCTTACCTTGCTGAGGTCTACATTGCCCAGAGAGATATGGGAGATGAGGCGGCCCGGGGTGGCGATGACTACATCGGCGCCCATGCGGAGGCTGCGCAACTCCTGATCGTAACGGTTGCCGTCGTTGCCGCCGTATACGGCTACGCTGCTCACGCCCTGCAGGTAATAGCCGAAGCCTTGCATCGCCTGGTCTATCTGCTGGGCGAGCTCGCGGGTTGGTGACATGATGACGCAGTTGATGGCGTCTTTAGGATAACCGCCGTCATCGAGCTTGCTCAATACTGGCAGCAGATAGGCTGCGGTTTTGCCGGTTCCGGTCTGGGCTACGCCCAATACATCGTGACCTTCTAATATCTCTGGAATGCACTTTTCCTGTACTGGAGTGCATGTGTCGAAGCGCATGTCATATAATGCGTCGAGCACGTTGTCGTTTAAATCTAATTCGTCGAAATACATTTTTTTTTAATGTTGAATGTTGAATGTTGAATGTTGACTTTTTACCTCGGTGCCTTGCGGTAGCAGAAGTAGGCTACGATGGCGAAGAGGAAGTTTGGAAGCCACGCTGCCAGAACAGGCGGGAAGTTGGCCTGGATGGCGAAGGTGGCAGAAACCGTCTGCAGCATGATGTAGCCGAAACTCAGCGCAAGTCCTACGCCCAATGCTGCTCCCATGCCGCCCTTGCGCTTGCGGGCTGAGAGGGAGACGCCGATGATGGTGAGGATGAACGAGGCGAAGGAAGAGGCGATGCGCTTGTGGTATTCTACCTCGTACTGCACTACGTTGCCCGAACCGCGGTTGATCTGCTTGGAGATGTAATCGCGGAGCTCAGGACTGGTGAAGGTTTCCTGCTGACCCTTGGAATAGACCAGGTCGGTAGGTTCCATCATGATGACGGTGTCCTTCTGGGCTCCGCTCGTAATATGCTCCTTCATGCCCTGGAGCTTGCGGATTTTCCAGTTGCTCAGTTTCCAGTGATACTTGCTGTCGGAAATGGTGTCGTACTGGATGTCCATCGCTGTAAGGTGGCTTACAAGTTTCTTGTCCTGGAACTTGTCGAGGCAGAATCCGTAGCCGCGTTTCATGCTGTTGTCGTAATGCTGCATATAGGCAATCACTCCCTTGTCTACCTGCAGCTGTACATTCTCGGCACTGGTATTCTTCTTCTTGTTCTTGTACATCGTCTCGAAGTTCTGCCTGATGACGGTTCCGTGGGGAATGACGTAGGCTGAGAGCCCGAAGGAGAGGGCTGAGAGCAGCACGCAGGTAATCATGTATGGGCGAAGGAGACGCTTGAAGGATACTCCCGACGCCAGGATGGCGATGATTTCGGAATTGCTTGCCAGCTTGGTGGTGAAGAGAATGACCGCCACGAACACGAACAGCGCACTGAAGAGGTTGGCAAAATAGGGCACAAAGTTGGCGTAGTAATCGAAGATGATTGCGCGCGCCGGTGCATGGTGCTCTGTGAATTTTGACAGGTTCTCGTTGAAGTCGAAGACGATGGCGATGGAGATGATCAGGGCGATGGAGAAGAAATAGTAGCCCAGAAACTTCTTGATAATGTACCAGTCGAGCTTCTTGATGTACCTGAACGGGTTGAGAAACCTGAAGATGCGCAGGAACCGGAGCTTGTGAGCCAGCCAGCGCACAGCCCTGATGAGCCACCCGAACTTGCGGGAAGCCCATCGGCCGGTGCGGTAGAGCCGGCGGTGTTTTCTTATTTTCTTAAAATCTTTCATGATGCTTGCTTACTTAAATTCTTCGGCCAAGCTGGTCGATGATGGAATTCTTCCATGCCACGAAATCGCCCTGCTCGATATGATGGCGGGCATCGGTCACGAGGCGCAGATAGAAAGAGAGGTTGTGGATGCTGGCTATCTGCATCGCCAGCAGCTCCTGTGCCTTGAAGAGGTGGTGGAGGTAGGCCTTCGTGGTTACGAGGTCGATGTCGCAGCCGTCTGGATCTACCGGACTGAAGTCTTTCTCCCACTTCTTGTTGCGCATGTTCATCGTGCCCTGATAGGTGAAGAGCATGGCGTTGCGGCCGTTGCGGGTCGGCATTACGCAGTCGAACATGTCTACGCCGCGCTCGATGGCTTCGAGGATGTTCTGCGGGGTTCCTACGCCCATCAGATATCTCGGCTTGTCTTTCGGCAGGATTTCGTTCACTACTTCTATCATCTCATACATCACCTCGGTAGGCTCTCCTACGGCAAGTCCGCCGATGGCATTTCCGTCGGCTCCCTTGTCGGCAATGTATTTGGCTGCTTCGCGGCGCAGGTCCGGGAAGGTGCAGCCCTGAACGATAGGGAAGAGACTCTGCTGATAGCCGTAGAGGGGCTCGGTCTCGTTAAACCGCTTGATGCAGCGGTCTAGCCAGCGCTGGGTGAGCATGAGGCTGTTCTTGGCGTACTGGTAATCGCTCTGTCCCGGCGGACATTCATCGAAGGCCATCATGATGTCGGCTCCGATGATGCGCTCGGTGTCCATCACATTCTCCGGTGTAAAGAAGTGCTTGCTGCCGTCGATGTGGGAGCGGAACTCGCAGCCTTCTTCCTTGAGCTTGCGGATGCCGGTGAGCGAGAAGACCTGGAAGCCGCCGCTGTCGGTGAGGATAGGACGGTCCCAGCCGTTGAACTTGTGCAGTCCGCCTGCTGCCCTGATGACGTCAAGACCTGGGCGCAGGTAGAGGTGATAGGTGTTTCCGAGGATAATCTGTGCCATGACCTGCTTCTTGAGCTCCTCGAAGTGGACGCCCTTCACACTTCCTACGGTTCCTACGGGCATGAAGATTGGGGTCTTGATCTGTCCGTGGTCGGTGGTGATGATGCCTGTACGCGCATCGCTTGCTTTATCTGTTACTTGTAATTCAAATTTCATTTCTTTTCTTTTTTATCATTTTCCTCAATGCTGAAGTCTGTAGGGCTTTTCACCTTCTCGTCGGTCAGCGCGAACTGCCAGACGTCAGCCACATTCTCTACATAGTGGAAGTCTACGCCCTTGAGATATTTCTCCGGTATTTCCTCTACGTTCTTCTGGTTCTCCCTGCACATCACGATGTGCTTGATTCCTGCCCGCTTGGCTGCCAGAATCTTCTCCTTGATTCCGCCTACCGGGAGCACTTTGCCGCGGAGGGTTATCTCGCCGGTCATGGCTGTGTTGGCACGCACCTTGCGCTGGGTGATGGCTGAGGCGATGCTGGTGGCGATGGTGATTCCGGCAGAAGGACCGTCTTTCGGGGTGGCTCCCTCAGGCACGTGGATGTGGATGTTCCACTGCTCGAAGATGCGGTAGTCTACCTGCAGCAGGTCGATGTGCGACTTGACGTATTCCAGTGCGATAATGGCTGATTCCTTCATCACGTCGCCCAGGTTTCCGGTCAGGGTGAGCTTGCCAGCCTTGCCCTTGCTGAGCGAGGTTTCGATGTAGAGGATTTCGCCGCCCACTGAGGTCCAGGCTAGTCCGGTTACCACTCCTGCATAGTCGTTGCCCTGGTAGATGTCGCGGTTGAACGGCGGATTGCCCAGCAGGTCTTTTACTTCGGCAGGGGTGATAGTGTAGTTCTTCAGCTCCTGGTTGCAGGCAAGTTTGTAAGCCATCTTGCGCAGACTCTTGTCAATCTGCTTCTTCAGCTGTCTTACGCCGCTTTCCCGGGTATAATGCTCGATGATGAACTCGAGGGCATTCTTGTTGAAGCTTACCTTTGGCGAAACCTTGTCGAGTCCGGTGCTTTCCAGCTCTTCCGGTACGAGATGGCGCTTGGCAATCTCTGTCTTCTCTTCGGTGATGTAGCCGCCTACTTCTATCAGCTCCATACGGTCGAGGAGCGGACGCGGAATGACGCTCAGGTCATTGGCTGTGGCGATGAAGAGCACCTTGGAGAGGTCGTAATCCATATCGAGATAATTGTCGTGGAAGGCATTGTTCTGTTCCGGATCCAGCACTTCGAGCAGGGCTGATGCAGGGTCACCGTTGAAATTGCTCTGCGCCACCTTGTCAATCTCGTCGAGGATGAATACCGGATTGCTGCTGCCTGCCTTCAGCATGTTCTTGATGATGCGGCCCGGCATGGCTCCCACATAGGTGCGGCGGTGACCGCGGATTTCGGCTTCATCGTGCAGACCGCCCAGCGACATGCGTACATACTTGCGCTTCATGGCTGCTGCGATGCTCTTGCCCAGACTGGTCTTTCCTACGCCCGGAGGACCGTAGAGGCAGAGGATAGGACTCTTGCCGCCGCCGTTCAGTGCTCTTACAGCGAGGAATTCCAGGATGCGCTCCTTCACATTCTCCATGCCGTAGTGGTCGTGGTTCAGAATGCGTTTGGCACGGGTCAGACTGAGGTCGTCCTGGGTGTAGGAGTTCCAAGGCAAATCTACCATGGTCTGCAGGAATCCTATCTGTATCGAATAGTCAGGACTCTGCGGGTTCAGGGTGTCGAGCTTGGTTATTTCTTTCTTGAAAATCTTGGCTGTCTCTTCGCTCCAGTTCTTCTGTTTCGCCTTCTCCAGAATATCCTTCTTCTCCGGACTGGCGTTGCCTTCTCCCAGTTCTTCCCTGATGTTCTTGATCTGCTGCTTGAGGAAGTATTCCTTCTGCTGCTCATCGAGGTCGTAGTGGGTTTTGTTCTCAATCTCAGTCTGGATGCGTAGCAGATGGCGCACCTTGTTCAGGGATCTGATGGCAATCATGATGCGCTCGCTGAGATTTTCCTCTTTCAGCATCTTGATTTTATCCTCGATGCTGAAAGGAAGGAGGGAGCACATGAAGTTGCACTGCATGTGAATGCTCGAGAGTTCGTTGATTGCCTGGATGGCATCATCATTATAGTTGGCGTTTGATTTGATATAGTCTGTCGCTTCGTAATGGAAGTTCTCGTAGAGCATTCTGAAGAGTTCATCGTTGTTCTCGTCAGGCCATTTCTCCGGAAGACTTTTTACGTCAATTACTGTGTAAGGCTCTTTTTGAACGAGATGTTTCATCTGACATCTGCCCAGACCCTGGATGATGATGCTCATCTGGTCTGTGCCAGGCATCTTGATCACCTTGATGAGTTTGGCGAAGACGCCTACAGGGTAGAGGTCTTCTTCGTAGGGCAATTCTGTGTCTTTATTCTTCTGGCAGAATACACAGAATGTGGTGTCTGGCTTCTTTTCCAGCATCCGGACGAGATTCAGACTTTCCTTTCTGCCCACAACGATAGGGGTCATATTGGTAGGGAAAACTACAATATCTCGCATGCAGAGGGTAGGGTACAAGCCTTCTTCCTGGTCTTCGATCAGGGTTTTCGGGTCGCCCTCGTAATCTGCAATCATTTGTATTCGGGTACTTGTTCTTCTATTATCCATTTTTTTGTTATGATTTCTATTTTCCGTGCAAAGGTACTCATTTTTTATGAAATATCGTGGAAGATGATAGATTATTTAATAATAAAATTGCTTTTTCTATATATTAGTACCCGTTTTTATAGATGTAAGTAGCTGCTTTTGCAGGTGGAAGTGGCAATTTCTGCTGTTTGCGATAAAATAAATTGGCGGCGGCTTCGTTTTCTTCTGTAAAGAGACAGAAGAATTTATGGGTAATTTTCGATTTAAACAGTTTGAGATAGAGCAAGACCGCTGTGCCATGAAAGTGGGAACTGACGGTGTTTTGCTGGGTGCATGGGCGCAAGGTGGCAGGCGGATTCTGGACATCGGTTCCGGAACGGGACTGATTTCGCTCATGATGGCGCAGCGTTTTCCTGAAGCTGAGGTAGTGGGGATTGATATGGATGCTGATGCCTGCGGACAAGCGAGGGAGAATGTGATGGCAAGTCCGTTTCGCGACAGGGTGGAAATAGAATGCTGCAGACTGCAGAATTTCGGGGGAGCTTCGGAAGCTGCTGAGGCTTCGGAAGCTGCTGAAGGTTTGAATGCTGCCGGTGTTTTTGATGCGATAGTGAGCAATCCTCCGTTCTTTGTAGATAGCTTGAAAAATCCGGACAGTAAGAGGACGATGGCGCGACATACGGACAGTCTTCCGTTCCGCGATTTGTTTGCGGGTGTAAAACGGTTACTTTCTGATGACGGTATTTTCTCTGCAATTGTTCCTGTAGAAGTAGTGGAGGAGTTTGTTGCAGAGTCTTGTATATTAGGTTTTTATCTTATACGGAAGTATGGTGTAAAGACGGTAGAGCGCAAGCAGCCAAAGCGCTTTATGCTGAGTTTTGCCAAGCATCGCATTTCGCCTTATGAAGAGCATGTTGAAACGATGATGGATTCGCAGGGAAATCGCTCGGAATGGTATAGGAAAATAACGGAAGAATTCTACCTTTGAGGAATGTTGAATGGATAGGGGAATGTTGAGTGTTGAATGTTGAATGTTGAATGGATAGGGTTTAATGATTAACTGAGCTTACTTGCGATACTTCAGAACATTTCATTCAACACTCAACACTCAACACTCAACACTCAACACTCAACATTCAACACTCCCTCTAAATTCAACATTCAACATTCAACACTCAACATTCCCTTAAAGGTTCAGCTTCTTCTGCACCAGTTTGCTGATAGCTTCTACTCTTTTGCTCTGGCGCTGGATGTCTTTATGAATATCATCGCGCACGGCATTGATGTCGTTGAAGAAATCGGCAAAGGCAGACTGAATCATGTTCGGCTTGCGGTCGTTCTTGTTGGCAAACGGGTTCACCAGCATCTTGATTCCCTTTTCTTCCAGGTGAACATCAATCTCTGCACCCGTCATCACAGGGTCGCCATCATAATGGATTACGCCTGGCTGACTGCGGGTGATATGGAGCTTCTTGCAGCGGAACGACTTGATCTTCGAATTCTTGTCCAACGTCTTGTTGAACATGTCGAAACTTACCTGAGGCGCCTCGATTACATCGAATGGTTCCATGATGACGACATCCATCAAACCGTCGCTCATGGATGCTTGAGGGGCAATATAGGCATTGTTGCCATACTGAGATGCGTTGGCACAGGAAATGAGGAACGCCTTATACTGCTTGGTGCCCGTCTCGTCCTCCAGCGTGTAAGTCTCAGGCTTATACTTCAATCCCTCACGCAGGATATTTTCTGCATAAGTGATAGGACCACGCTTGCCGCTCTCGGCAAACTTCATGCTGACGAAAGCGTCAAAGCCCATGCCGCAGGTGCAGAAGAACGGGTGGTCGTTGATGACACCATAATCCAGATCTCTAATCTGGCATTGGTTGATGACCTCGATGCATTTCTTCAGGTTCATCGGGAGCAGCAGATGTCTTGCCAATCCGTTGCCCGAACCGCAAGGCAGAATGCCGAGGGCAGTATCGGAGTGAACCAGTGAGCGGGCCACCTCGTTGACGGTTCCGTCACCACCAACCGCCACAACCACATCTACATGGTTGTTCTTCGCTTCGGTAGCAATTTCCGAAGCGTGCCCAGCTCTTTCAGTCATTCTTATCTCGTACTCAAAAAGCTCTTTGTCCAAACCAGAATCTATCAGACTGGGAACTGCCGCCTTGCTGGCTGTTCCTGAAATCGGATTCATGATGAAAAGTATCTTTTTCTTCATTATATAGTCAAGAGTTTGTAAAATTTAGGCTGCAAAAGTAATAAAAATACCCAAAATAACAAGAAATATCGATTAAAAAAACTATAAAAGTAAACTTTCTTATAAAAAAAGCCGTTTATTGAGTTCTTTTTTGTATCTTTGCACCCTGAAAGTTAGAAAAGTATAAAAAAAGATAATAAAGTACACCTATTAATAATGGGACAATTACAAGAAAGATACAAGAATTATCGTGAACCTCAGAAGTATATGGCTGCCGGTGTGTATCCATATTTCCGCGAGATCACAAGTAAGCAGATGACAGAGGTAACCGACATCGATGGTCATAAAATCCTGATGTTCGGTTCTAATGCTTATCAGGGTTTGACTAACGACCAGCGTGTTATTGATGCAGCTAAGGCTGCGCTCGACAAGTATGGTTCTGGTTGTGCAGGAAGCCGTTTCCTCAATGGTACGCTCGATTTGCACGTGCAGCTCGAAAAGGAGCTTGCTGAGTTTATGGGCAAGGATGAAACTTTGTGTTTCTCTACAGGATTCTCTGTAAACCAGGGTGTCTTGGCTTGCGTAGTAGGTCGTAACGACTATATTATCTGCGATGACCGCGACCACGCAAGTATCGTAGATGGCCGCCGCCTCTCATTCGCTACCCAGCTCCACTACAAGCACAACGATATGGAAGATTTGGAGCGCGTGCTCTCTAAGCTCCCTCAGGAGGCTATCAAGCTCATCGTTGTTGACGGTGTGTTCTCTATGGAGGGCGACCTGGCTAACTTGCCTGAGATTGTAAAGCTCAAGCATAAGTACAACTGCTCTATCATGGTAGACGAGGCTCATGGTCTTGGCGTATTCGGCAAGCAGGGACGTGGTGTTTGCGACCACTTCGGTCTGACCGACGAGGTAGACCTCATCATGGGTACATTCTCCAAGAGTCTGGCTTCAATCGGCGGTTTCATCGCATCAGACAAGGATACTATTAACTTCCTCCGTCACAACTGCCGTACTTACATCTTCAGTGCATCCAATACTCCAGCTGCCACAGCAGCAGCTCTTGAGGCTCTCCACATCATTCAAAATGAGCCAGAGCGTTTCGAGAATCTCTGGGATGTAACCAACTATGCCTTGAAGCGTTTCCGCGAGGAAGGTTTCGAGATTGGCGAGACAGAGAGTCCTATCATTCCTCTCTACGTACGCGATGCTGAGAAGACATTCGTTGTTACCAAGATGGCTTACGATGCAGGTGTGTTCATCAACCCTGTTATTCCTCCAGCTTGTGCTCCTCAGGATACATTGGTACGTTTCGCTCTCATGGCTACTCATACAAGAGAGCAGGTTGAGCAGGCTGTCCAGATCTTGAAGAAGATTTTCGTAGAAGAGGGAATCATCAAGTAAAATCAGATTTGCCGGTCTTCTCGGTTTTGACGGATTCGGGCAGTCGGTTTCTGATTTAAAAGTTTAGCAAGTATGGTTGTGGTTCTTAGCCGCTACTATATATAATAAGGTATAAGGGCAATTCCGGATAGGGGTTGCCCTTATTTTGTGCCCGGTTTTCAGGGATTTTGCATTTAAATGCATATTTTTTTGAAAAAAGTTAGGGAAAAATTTGGTGGAATCGAAAAAATGTAGTACCTTTGCACTCGCAATTCAGAAATGATGCTTAAAGCAATGCTTAAGAGGTATCGTAGAGATGAGTAAGCGGGGTGTAGCGCAGCCCGGTAGCGCTCCTGTTTTGGGAACAGGTGGTCGCAGGTTCGAATCCTGTCGCCCCGACTATTTTCTCTCACTCAAACCTTTAGCAAAGCACAAGCGGGGTGTAGCGCAGCCCGGTAGCGCTCCTGTTTTGGGAACAGGTGGTCGCAGGTTCGAATCCTGTCGCCCCGACACAAGAAAGCTAAGAAGAAACAAATCTTCTTAGCTTTTTTGCTATATAAAACTCCCGCCCTGGATGGGCTGGAGGGGGATAACGCAACTGAGTAATTATTATATACGTTTTAATTTTATAGAATCATGATTATAACGATAGCGCGCCAGTGTGGATGTGGCGCTATTCGCGTGGGCAAGCTGCTCGCCGAAAAGTATGGTATTCCTTTTTATACCCGTAAAAATATGATGGAAATGGCTGAACAGAGAGGAGTGCTCGACGAGATGGAGGCTTTCTTCGATGAGCGGCCGGTAGATGAACTGCTCTTCTCGATGTCGTCGCTTGGCGAAACGCAGAGGGCGCTGACAGAAAAACCGCTCCGTACACTTGCCGATATGATAGGCGATGAAGACTGTATCATCATCGGCCGTTGCGGAAACTATATCTTCCGCGAGCGCAAAGACCTGATTTCTGTTTTCCTGAGCGGCAATCTGGAGGCTCGCATCAAGGATATTCAGGAAGAACAGGGACTTTCGTATGATGAGGCTGAGGAGTTTGTGGAGCACACCGAGGATTGCAGAGTGGCTTATCATAAGTATTATACAGGCCTTACCTGGGGAAATGCCGATGATTACGACATCTGCCTGGATACTGTGCGCCTGGGTGTAGAAGAGACGGCAAGCCTCATTGAGCAGTACGTTAGCTTGGTATAAATTTAAAGTAGATCAACATGAAGTTTTTAATTCAATTTTTGATAATCATAGCGTTCTCCTTTGCTGGGGAATTGCTTCATTTTTTGCTGCCATTGCCTATTCCGGCAAGCATCTATGGCATCATCCTGCTCTTTCTTGCGCTGGAAACAAAACTGATCAAGGTGAAGCATATCCGCGAAACCAGCAGTTTCCTCATTGCCATCATGCCCGTGATGTTTATTCCGGCTGCCGTAGGACTCATTGATTCTTATCAGGATATCGGCAATGCATGGTTCCAGTATATCGTAGTTACGGTGGTCAGCACCTTCGTCGTGATGGGTGCTTCGGGCTGGATTACGCAGTTGGTAATCAGAAAAGGAAAGGAGGCGAAGAAATGAACCACTTGTTCCAGGATTCTGTCTTCTTCGGCGTTCTCATCAGTCTGGCTGCCTACGGCATAGGCATGCTGCTGAAGCTGAAGACGGGATGGTCGCTGATGAACCCGCTGCTCATCTCCATCATCCTCGTCATCATCACGCTCCTGCTGACTGGCGTAGATTACAAGACCTATTCGGCAGGCGCCAACAGCATCAGCTTTCTGCTCACACCAGCCACCATCTGTCTGGCTGTGCCACTTTATCAGCAGGTTGAGCTTCTGAAGAAGAATTATCGGGCTGTGCTGATCGGCATTGTTTCGGGCGTGCTGGCGAGTCTCTGCTCCGTGCTCATTCTCGCCCTCATCTTCCATTTCGACCATGCGTCCTACGTTACCTTCCTGCCTAAGAGCATCACTACCGCCATCGGTATCGGCGTTTCCGAGGAGTTGGGCGGTCATGTTTCGGTTTCGGTGGTTGTCATCATCGTAACGGGTGTGCTGGGCAACATCTTTGCCGAGAAGTTCCTGAAGCTTCTCTCCATCAAAGAGCCTATTGCCAAAGGTATCGCCATCGGCTGTTCTGCCCATGCGCTGGGTACGGCAAAGGCGATGGAAATGGGTACCATAGAGGGAGCCATGAGCAGTCTGAGCATCGTGGTTTGCGGTGTGCTGACGGTTGTAGGATCATCCATCTTTGCTCTGTTTATGTAGAGGCAGATACAATAATATTTCCCTTTTTCCGTTTTTATAGATATGAAACGGAAAAAGGGATTTTTGTATATAATGGGTGTAGGGATGGCGATGAGCGCCCTGCTTGCCAGTTGTGCCGACGATGAGAGTTTCTCAACGTCGAGGGGAGATGTGCTCTCGTTTTCGGTAGATACGCTGAAGATGGACACCACCTTCTCGAATGTGCCTACGCCTACCCGAAGCTTTTGGGTTTACAACCGTACGGGCAAGGCTCTGCGCTGCCAGTCGGTGCGGCTGGAAAACGGTAACCAGAAGGGCTACCGGGTGAATGTTGACGGCTCTTATTTGGGCAGCGAAGCGGGATTCCAGACGCAGAATGTGGAGATCAGGAAGGGTGACAGCATACGTGTGTTTGTAGAACTGACTTCGGCGATGCAGAACAGCAAAGAGCCGCAGCTGGTGAGCGACAACCTGGTGTTTGCGCTGGAAAGCGGCGTGGAACAGAAGGTGAACCTGAGGGCGTTTTCATGGGATGCGATGAAACTCAATTCGCTCGAGGTGAAGCAGGACCAGCTGCTGCAGAGCACGCTGCCGGTAGTGGTTTATGGGGGAATCAGGGTTGATGAGGCGGCTACGCTGACCATTGCTCCGGGCACCCAACTCTATTTCCACGAGAATGCGGGCTTGCAGGTGTTCGGGTCGCTGAAGGTTGAGGGCGAAAAGGACAGGGAAGTGGTGATGCGGGGCGACCGACTGGACCACATGTTCGATTATCTGCCTTATGACCGCACACCGGGACAATGGCAGGGAATCAGACTGATGTCTTCGGCTCATGACTGCAGGATTTCGTTTGCTGATATTCATAGTGCCTACGATGCTGTGATGATAGAAGCGGGCGATGCTACGAAGCAGAAACTGCTCATCGAGAATGCTACGATTCATAACAGTCAGGGCTACGGTGTGAGGATTGATTCTGCCAAGGTGCAGATTTATAACTCGCAGATAACCAATTGCTTGAAGCATCCGCTCTATGTTGAGGGTGGCGATGTTGAGGTAAACGGCTGCACCATAGCCCAGTTCTATCCGTTTGACGGGCGCCGCGAGTCGGCCATCGGTTTTGCCTCTCCGCTGCCTCGTTTCGAGGTGAGAAATTCGCTCGTAACGGGCTATCATGATGATGAGGTGGTCTGGGAGGCTCCGAAAGAGGAGGATGCCTTCAATTTTCTCTTCGACCATTGTGTGTTGCGCACGGAGAAGCTGGAGACGGACGACAGTCTGAAGTTCACCCATGTGGTTTATGAGGACATTAAGGATACGACGGTGTTTGCCGAGAAGCATTTCCGCCTTTCCGACACCGACAATCTGAAGTATGATTTCCATCTACGCAAGAAGTCGGCAGCAATAGGTAAGGCAGATGCAGAAACGCTGCCTGCAACTGACCGTGATGGTTTGCCGAGAAAGAAAGAGCAGCCTGCCGCAGGATGCTTTGAGTATAAGGAGGAATAAGAAGAAAGCCCTACAGGAAAGTCTGCATGATGCAAACTTCCTGTAGGGCTTTTTCTTATATCCTGAGCCCCTTTTAAAGTGGGCTCTGTAATCTTATTCCTTCATGTTTGAATCTACGAAGCAGAAGGGGAGAAGGTCTTTGATGCTGTCGAAGCAGTAGGTGCCGTTCTCGCCATAAAGCAGGATGCGTACGGGGCGCTGATAGCGGTCTTCCATCTCCAGTATCACCTGGCGGCAGGCTCCGCAAGGCGAGATAGGCGACTTGAGGAAACCATTCCCGTTTCTCGCAGCTATGGCGAGCATCAGGATAGGCTGGTCGGGATAGTTGCTCTGGGCACCGAAGATGGCGCTGCGCTCGGCACAGAGTCCCGACGGGAAGGCGGCGTTCTCCTGGTTGGCTCCAATCACTATTCTGCCGTCGCCCAAGAGCAGGGCTGCTCCCACATAGAAGTGGCTGTAGTTAGCATACGCATTGCTGGTGGCAGCCTTCGCCCTGTTTACGAGCTCCTGCTCCTGCTGGCTCAACTCTGAGAGCTGAGCCACCATGTATCTGATGTTTAGGTTTTGCTCTTTCATAGATATAATGTTTTTATGATTTCTTTATTTCGTGTAGAAGTCGATGATGTCCTGCAGCGCCTTCTTGCATACCGGGCAGAATTCCGGTGTTTCGTTGATGCGCATACGGCAGTCCTGCACACCGCGGTAAACGCCCTTCAAGCTGTATCCGGCACCTTCGAAGACACCCACCTTGCTCACCGCCTCCTTCTCTTTCTTTGAGAGCGGAGTAGGAATCTTGGTCTTCTTGTCTATCATGTTCTCCCATTTTCCGTGGAAATCGGCAAGGGTAGTGATGTTCTTCTCCCAAGGCTCTACATCGTGAGGATACATCGGTATCTGCTCCTGCTCGTAGGCGTATTCATCGGCAAGTCCGGCAAAGGAATGGCCAAACTCATGCACCACTACCGGCTTGAACCATTTCTGGTGGCAGGTGGTGAGATTGTATGAATTGAGGATGCCGCCACCGCCATACTTATCCGAATTTACCAGCACGATGATGTGCTCGTAAGGGGTACCTGCCAGCCAGTTGTGCAGGTCTTTGAGATGCAGGGTGGTAAGGTAGCGGTCGCTGTAGAAGGTGTCGAAATGAGAGCTGAGGGCGGTCTCGTGCCAGATGCCCTGGGCTGGGATGCTAGGTCCGCTCTGCTTGGATGGCGATTTTACGGCTACGATGTTGAAGCGGTCTCTCATGCTCTTGAAGGGTTCGTGGGCGAAGATGGCCTCTGTAGCCTCCTGCGCATCTTTCAGGAAGACAGGCATCTCTGCATCGGTATAGCCTTCAGCCACGTATGCGATGTGGATGCATCGGGTGGTGTCGGCAGCCTGCTGCAGGGTGACGTATGGTGTAGGCTTGTTGCCTTTCTGATGAATCAGAATGTCTTTCGGCGCTACCTGGTGGGTGAGCGTGGTGGTTATCTCGCGGCGGTTGTTGCGCAGGTCGAGGGTGATGTCTACGGTATCTTTCGGCATAGGAACGAGGAATACGTTCTCGAAACTCTGCGTGTTCTTCTCTGCCTCTGGATAGGAGAGCCATTCCTGGAAGAGGGTAGAGAAGGAGTTGCGGTAGATGATTTTGCCCGAGCGGTGGTCGCGTACGGTTATCTGTCCGTTGCCCTCTACCGGGAGTTCGGCCAGTCGCTGCCTTTTGCCGTACCAGCGTGGCATTACGTTGAGTTCGTCTACGGCTATCATCTGCTGCTTCTGGTTGCCGGCAAAGGTATAGTCTACCCGCAGCGTCTTGTCTGTGAAATAGTCGTCAAAGTTTTGCGCCTTTATTGTGCCGGGCGCCATCAGCATCGCCATGGTGGCGAGGGATAATATCATTCTCTTCATTGTATTTTCATTTAAAATTCACATTCACATTCACATTTCTCACCGAATCACCAAGTGACCGAATCACTAATCACTTATCTCACCCTCAGCCTTGTTCCTACGCTTACCGGGATGTTAGGGTCGAGATGGTTCATCTTGTAGAGTTTCTCCAGTCGGATGCCATACTTCTGCGAGATGGTGTACATGCTTTCGCCCGGCTGTATCACGTGAGGGCGCTTCTTATACTGCTTAGGTGCCTTGGAACGTTTCTTCTTCAGATAGATGATGTCGCCCTTGTGCAGCACGGCGTGCTTGTTGCGCTCGTTGTAGCGAGCCAGTTTGCGCCAGCTGATGCCCACCTCCTTGCCTATGCTCTTGAAGGTGTCGCCTTCGCGGGCATAGAGATAGTAATTCTTGTTGAAGATATGGATAGGGTGCAGTAATCCTTCGGCGTTTACAGGCTGGTCGGTACCGCTGTGGGTAGCCATGAAGCGGTCGTAGCGCTTGGCCTTGTCATACTGGTTGAGCTTGTAGAGCTCTATAATCTGTATCAGCTTGCTGGCATACTGCGGGTTGGTGGCGTAGCCGCAGGCTTTCAGTCCGCGAGCCCATCCCTTGTAGTCGTGCTGCGAGAGTTCGAAGAGGCGTGCGTAGCGTGGCTGGCGCGCCAGAAACTTGCTGTGGTCTTCGTAGCTGTCTCTTGCGTCCTGGTATACGCGGAAGCATTCGCCACGGGCATCATCGTCGTGGTACTGGGTTGGTCCCGTCCAGTTGTGACATTTTATGCCGAAGTGGTTGTTGCCCTGGCGTACGAGGTCGCTCCTTCCTGCCGCACTCTCAAACAGTCCCTGTGCTAGGGTGATGCTGGCTGGAATGCGGTAACGGAGCATCTGCTCGATGGCAAGATCCTTATACTGGTTGATATATGTCTGATAGGCCTGGTTCCACTTCAGCTGTGCGCCCATCGGGAGGCAGCAGAGCAGAGCGAGCCCTAAAATGTTTGCTTTTAGATGATTCATTCTGCAAAAATATAAAAAAAAACGGATAAATCGCGGTTTATTACAAATTTTTTAATATCTTTGCACAAAATATTGCATACAAATGCAGGGGCTATCTGTCTCTTCTGAGAGATACTGACTTGTTTTGTAGAAATAATGATTTTAATAATGAAAACTCGTACAAAAATAATTATAGCTATCGGCTCTAACAGAAATCAGGAGGAGAATGTGTTGAAGGCACATGAACATCTGAGATGGATGTTCAAGAACTGCCTCTTCGGTCCGCGCATGTGGACTGAGCCTATCGGACTGGAGAATTCAGACAAGTTTCTGAATCAGGTGATGATGGGGGAGACCATCTGCTCAAAGAAGTCTGTGCTTGCCGCGCTGCGGTGTGTGGAGCAGGGATGCGGACGCAGAATCCGTGGCCCTTATCGTAAGGTAGATGTTCCGCTGGATCTCGACCTTCTGCTCTATGGCGATGAGAAATTGCACGAGAGCGAGTGGGAGCGTGATTATATTCAGAGTTCTATCAGCTACCTCGAAGAGAAGGATGCTAAGAGATAATGATTTTGGCACGGAAAAAGAAAACGGGAAACCCGAATCTGGTATGTAGATTTACAATACCGGATTCGGGTTTTCTGTTGTAAGATTGAGTTCTATCACTCTTCCTTCTTTCAGCGACTTCTGCACGTTGATGATGCGCTGGTTGCTGCTGCCCCTGAAGAAGAGGTCTTCATCGCGCAATGCCTGTACGAAGGGGCCGTCTACCAATACATCGATTTGACGGAGGAGTTCCAGCTGCTCGGGATTCTTCACGAGGTTTTCGAAGAGATAGCCCGTAAAGCACCAGATGCTCTTGCTGCTCTGCTCCCTGATGGCGCGCGCCAGCTCGGCAAAGCCCTTTGCCTGAAACATAGGGTCGCCGCCCGAGAAGGTGACGTTGGCGAAGGGGTCGCTCATGATTTCCTTCATCAGCTCGTCGGTAGAGGTCATCGTGCCGTGGCTGATGTCCCACGACTGCGGATTATGGCAGCCCGGACAATGGTTGGGGCATCCCGCACAATAAATGGATGTGCGGAAGCCCGGACCGTCTACCATCGTATCATGTACGATGCTTAATACGCTGATCATTTTACTTTTCCCCTCCAATATGGGTTACGCGGTCGTGGAGCTCGGCAAGCTTGCCGCTGTTCCAACGGTCTGTAGTACCTACCAGATAACCGGTGATGCGCTGCAGCTTGTCGATGTGGTGGCTGCCGCACTTAGGACAAACCTCGAGGTTGGCATCAGCATTCTCGTAGCCGCAGTCGAGACAGCGGTTGCGGTTGTGGTTTACTGAGCCGTAACCCATGTTGTACTTATCCATCATGTCTACCACGCTCTCTATTACAGAAGGGTTGTGGGTAGCATCGCCGTCAATCTCTACATAGAAGATGTGGCCGCCACGGGTCAGGTCGTGGTATGGAGCCTCGACCTGTGCCTTCTTCAGGGCTGTACACTTATAGTATACAGGCACGTGGTTGGAGTTGGTATAATAGTCGCGGTCTGTAACGCCAGGGATGACGCCAAACTGCTTTCTGTCCTTCTTAGTGAACTTACCGCTCAATCCCTCGGCTGGAGTAGCCAGGATAGAGTAGTTGTGATGATACTGCTCGCTGAACTCGTTGGCACGGTCGCGCATGTAGGTAACAATCTTCAGTCCCAGCTCCTGTGCCTTCTCGCTCTCGCCGTGGTGCTTGCCGATGAGGGCAACCAGGCATTCTGCCAATCCGATGAAGCCGATACCCAGGGTTCCGTGGTTGATGACGCTCTCGATGGTCTCTTCCGGCTTCAGGTTTTCTGCGCCTACCCAGAGATACTTCATGAGCAGAGGGAACTGCTTGGCCATTGCCGTCTTCTGGAACTGGAAGCGCTCGTCGAGCTGCTTGGCTGTGATGTCGAGGATATTGTCGAGCTTGGCAAAGAACATGTCGATGCGCTGCTTTTCGTCTTCGATGCCCATGCACTCGATGGCGAGCTTCACGATGTTGATGGTAGAGAAGCTCAGGTTACCGCGGGCGATGCTGGTCTTTTCGCCCCAGCGGTCTTCGAACACGCGGGTACGGCAGCCCATGGTTGCAATCTCCCACTTGTAGCGCTCCGGATCATCAGCACGCCACTTCTCGTTCTGGTTGAAGGTGGCGTCGAGGTTCAGGAAGTTAGGGAAGAAACGGCGGGCTGTTACCTTGCACGCCAGCTTGTAGAGGTCGTAGTTTCTGTCCTCAGGCAGATAGTTTACGCCTCTCTTCTTCTTCCATATCTGGATAGGGAAGATGGCTGTTTCGCCATTGCCTACGCCCTGATAGGTGCTGAGCAGGATTTCGCGCATGATGCAGCGGCCCTCGGCACTGGTATCGGTACCGTAGTTGATGCTTGAGAATACTACCTGGTTACCGCCGCGGCTGTGGATGGTGTTCATGTTGTGGATGAATGCCTCCATTGCCTGATGCACGCGGTTCACGGTCTTGTTGATGGCGTGCTGCTCCAGGCGTTCGCGGCCCTGCAGTCCGTCGAGCGGCTTCTCTATGTAGTCGTCGATTGGCGCATCATAGAGGTTGCTCAGGTCTTCGCCTGTCAGCTTCTCCAGGTTCTTCACCTCTTCCTGGTACGACATGCGTACGTATGGAGCCAGATAGAAGTCGAAGGCTGGGATAGCCTGACCGCCGTGCATCTCGTTCTGGCAGGTCTCGAGAGAGATACAAGCCAGCACGGCTGCGGTCTCGATGCGCTTGGCAGGACGGCTTGAACCGTGACCGGCTGTGAATCCGTGGTTCAGAATCACGTCGAGCGGATGCTGCACGCAGGTGAGACTCTTGGTTGGATAATAGTCCTTATCGTGAATATGTATATAGTTGTGCATGACGGCGTCGCGTACATCCTCAGAGAGGAGGTAGTCGTCGACGAATGGTTTAGTGGTTTCTGACGCGAACTTCATCATCATGCCGGCTGGTGTGTCGGCATTCATGTTGGCGTTTTCACGGGTAATGTCGTTGTTCTTGGCATTGACGATGCTCATGAATACGTCGCGTGTCTTCGCCTTGCGGGCGATGTTACGCTGGTTACGGTATGCGATATACTTCTGGGCAACATCTTTGCGGGCACTCTTCATGAGTTCCATCTCGATGGCGTCCTGAATGGCCTCAACGCTCATCTGGCTCTTGCCGCGATAAGAGATGTGGTCGGTTATCTGCTCGATAAGAGTGGTATCTTCACCCTTGTCGGTATGCAACATGGCCTTGCGAATGGCTGCCATGATTTTCTGTTCGTTGAATCCAACGATGCGTCCGTCACGCTTTACTACTGTCTGGATCATTTTAGTATTACTTTTACGATTGATGTTTAAATTACTTAGTATTAAGTCATTATGACTTGAAGAGGTAGATATGTACCTCCTTTTGACATTGCAAAGATATAAAATATTTCTGAAAGTAATTACTTTTGGACAACTTTTTTATCGTTAAAAAATATTAAGTCGCTGATAATCAGGAGGAAACGAAAAAGTTTTGGAAAACTTTGACAAATTTCCGTTTTCCGAAACGTTTAAGTTGTTATCTATCAGCGGGTTGCGCATTTTGTGCTGCTGTGTGCGTTTCCAACTTGTTGTCTGTGTGTCGTGGCAGGGGGTGGAAATGAAAATCGCCGCAACGCCCGTGTATAGGGCATTGCGGCGATTCGGGGGTGATTATTTTGCTTGTCGCTTATAGTCGAGCGCAGCTCCGATGGCGGTGCAGAATTCCGAGTATTTCGGTATTCTGAACCTCACTCCGTAGAGTTTCTCCATGGCTGGGAACACCTCGCGGCATTGCGGCAGCAGGGTGAGGTTGCCGATGAGCACGAAATCCTTGATGCCCGATTCGAGCGATGAGAGGATGGTAGCCGAACCTATCGACTGCAGCACCATCCAGATGAGTCCCATGGCGATGTCTTCGCGCGAAGCGTTGGCCTTGGCGTTGCTGAAGAGCGATGCGGTGGCGTTCATCGGGAGTCCGGGCAGAGGCTTGGCGCTGATGTCGCCTATCAGCAGGTTAATCTTGCTCACGTCGCCGTCCTTGGCGAGGTTGATAATCTGCTTGATGTCATCGGTCTTGAGCATGATGCGGCTCAGTCCTGCCAGGGTTCCGCCGCCTATGCCGATGCCTCCGATGTGCCTTATCTCGTTGTCATCGCATTTTACGAGCGATGTTCCGGTTCCCATGCTCACCACGATCATGCGGTCGAGCTTGCTTTCGTATCGGGCGCCCAGTCCGTCGGCCACGAACTCCTCGCTCTTCGAGGTAGGCAGTCCGTAGATGGGCTCGTCGATATAGGCTGAACCTACGCCTGTGAGCATCACCTGTTCTACATCGCTCAGCGCAATCTTGTTGTCGTGAAGATACTTGCCGAAGGCTCCGTAGAGCGAGGTGATAGGGTCGGTGGCCTTGATGCGGATGGGGCTTACCACCACGCCGCTTTCATCGATGCCCACAATCTTGGTCGTAGAGATGCCTACGTCGATTCCTATAACAATCTTTTTCATTCCTTTATATATATAATAATGTGTATTTTCGCAGATGATGCCCCTCTAGAGCACGCCCATCTTGCAGAAGGTGATGAGCACGGCGTAGCCCACTATCATGCTCAGGATGCCCACCGTGAGTCCTGCCTTCACCATGTCGGTCTGCTGGATGAGGCCGGTAGAGTAGGCGATGGCGTTAGGAGGGGTTGAGATAGGCAGCGACATGGCGCAGCTGGCCGATACCGCTACTCCGATGAGGATGGTAGAGGTGCCGCCGATGGTGTTGAGCTTGTCGCCCATGCCGGTGCATACCACTGTGAGGATAGGGATGAGCAGGGCAGCGGTGGCGGTGTTGGAGATGAAGTTACTCAGGATGAAGCATACCAGTCCGGATACGATCATGATGACCAGCGGATTGAATTCTGTAAACGGAATGCTCTTTACGGCTGCCTCGGCAAGACCGGTGCCGTTCATCGCCAATCCGAGGGCGAATCCGCCTGCCACCATCCAGATGACAGCCCAGTCAATCTCCTTCAGGTCCTTGGCTGTAACCACTCCCGTAAGGGCGAATACGGCGATAGGGAGCATGGCCACGGTGTTGGCGTTGATGCCCAGCTGCTTGCCGAATACCCAGAGCACGATGGTTGCAAGGAAGGTGACGGCCACTACCGTGGTGCGCCAGTTGTGCTGCATGTTGCCCTCGATGTTGAGCTCGATGGTCTTGGCAGAGAACGGGAACATCTTGCGGATGATGACCCATGCCATCAGGAGCATGATGAGCACCATAGGGGCCATGATGAGCATCCAGTCGCCGAAGCTGAGACCCAGGTTGAGTCCTGCAGGGTCGTTCAATACCTTGAAGGCGAAGGCGTTAGGAGGGGTTCCGATAGGGGTACCCATACCGCCCAGGTTGGCTCCGATAGGAATGGCCATGGTGAGCGCCACGCGGCCCTTGCCCGAAGGTGGCAATGATTTGAACACCGGTGTGAGGAAGGTGAGCATCATGGCGGCGGTGGCTGTATTTGAGATGAACATCGAGAAGATGCCGGTGATGAGCATGAAACCCAGCAGCACGTTCTCAGAACGCTTGCCGAATGGCGCAATCAGGGCCTTCGCCATCATCACGTCGAGTCCGCTCTTGGTAGCAGCTATGGCGAGTACGAAACCGCCCAGGAAGAGGATGATGGTAGGGTCGGCGAAGCACGCCATCACACCCTGATAGTCGAGCAGCTTGCCCATCTCAGCCTCCGAGCCTTGCATAATCTTGAAGGCGGAGTCGCTGACGAAGAACAGCAGCACGAAGATGATCACTACGCTGGTAGCCCATGCCGGTATGGCCTCGGTGAGCCAAAGCATCACGGCCATGACGAAGATGGCGATGACGCGCTGCTGCACGATGGTGAGTCCATCGATGCCGAAGCTGTCGATGGGCAGGTTCCAGACGATAACGGTAAGCAGAGCCGTTATGAGGAACAGCAATGCTTTCTTGCGATTAAAATCGCCATTCAATACTTTCTTTACAGTTTCTTGCATTATCTTTCTGTCTTAAGGATTATTTTCTTGCAAAAATACGTGTTTTTTTTGTATTTAGCAAGTTTTTTTGCAGAAATAGTGAAAAAAATGCCGAAAAATGTTGTTGTTTCAAGAAAAAATGCTATATTTGCAGTGGATTTACCGATAACAGCTATCGGTGATGCCGAAAACTTGGAGCACCCGGAAGGGTGATTCAGCGAACCTGATATGTCTAATAAATAAATTAGGAGATAATGAAATGAACAAGTCTGTAGTATTTATCATCATCCTGCTCGTGATAGTTCTATCTATCATCGTATCGCAGTACTTCCACAAGCGCCACCATGAATATAAGATGGCAGACATCGAGAAGGCTATCCGCAAGGCTTATCCTAAGGGTATAGGCTCGATACGCAAGGAAGAACTGGTAACAGCTGTGAAGAAATACTTCCACTGTTCGGCGAAGGAGGCTCATTATATAATAGGTGTAGCCCGCCGCAAGAAGCTGGTTGATATCGCTGCAGAATATGTTACCATCATGTTTTGAAATAAGGTAAAAACATTAAATATGCTTTAGCCGTGAGGCTGAATCACTTTGAGAAAAAGTATTATTTATTTGAGGCACAAAGGATTGTTAATGACATGCTGATTCCGTAAGGGGAAATGCGGGTTAGCATGTTGTATTCGGGCGTCTGGTATGGTACATTGCGTAAACAATTTAACTGCCAGACAAAGTTTACCCTCCCTAGGACTTTTTAAGACCTAGGGAGGGTTTTACTTTTTCAGGCTCAGCACCTTTTATTCAAGTCCGTCGCCGCTGTTTTCGCTTCCGGTTCCGCCAGTAGAATCGCCGCCCGATGGATTATCGCCTCCGGATGGATTATCGCCTCCGGATGGATTATCGCCTCCGGATGGA
>NZ_QSAV01000027.1:26940-52330 GCF_003465495.1 Segatella copri
TCCGGATGGATTATCGCCTCCGGATGGGGTAGTAGGAGGCGTATCGGTAGAGGTAACCTGCTTCACCACCTTGCCGTTTCGGTCGTAGCAGGTGATGTTGACGGAAGTCTCTTCGAGTTCCTTCTTGATGTCGGTGTTAGGCACGAAGATGATGTATCGGCGGGTGATGAGGTTGGCGCTCACCTTGTTCACATCCTCTACGGCGGTAGAGTTAAGACCGAATCGGAGGCTGCCCAGTCCTGGCACAGCCACGCTGTGGCCCTCGGTGGCCCATGCAGCAATCACTTCGCCTATGGCCGACCATCCGGCGTTGATTACCGCCTTAGGCAATCCGCTGCGAACGGCGGCTTCTTCTATCACCTTCGTGGCGTTGAGCTGGCTGTAGAGTTCAGCCTGCATCACGAATGCCCACTTTTGCTTACCTTTTTCGAACGCTACGTTGCGCTCAATTGCTTTTACTTTAATACCCATAATTCAAATCGTTTTTTTAAATGGTTAAACAAATCAGTTTACATGCAGCTGGTAACACCGAGCGTGGTGCCTACGGCAGTAAGTACGGCGATAATCACCTGCAAGATAGTTTTCCAAACTTCCTTTTTCATTTTCTTTTTCCTTTCTTTTTTTTAAATGGTTCAACAATCAGTTTTTTTAGTGGTTAATTCAGCCTATCTTTGAACGACAATGCAAAGATACAACATTTTTCTCTGAAAAACAATAGTTGTCCCGAATCACGTGCATCCTTGTCCCGAATCACGTGCATTCCTTCCGCATATCCCATTCTCTTCCGCCTAATTTAACCGCCATTAATTTAATGGCCATTAAATTAAATGTTAAATCCGTTAACATTATATGGCATGTTTTGCCTTTCCAACTGCGTGGCGATGCAGCCTGGGCTGCGTCGCCACGTATCGCCCGTTGCGTCGGGGCGTAACCTCGGTTACGTCGTGACGCAGTTTTGGGGGCATCGGGCGCACAGTAACTTGCTATGTGGGTTAGCTGGTTGATAGAAGGAAAGGCAAAAATGTGAATGTGAATGTGAATTTGAAATGTTTTTCAATGTTACCTGAAGGAGAAGCGTATAATCGTGTTTAAGTAATAGTAGCCATTATAACAGGTTCATATTATATATATATAATAAGGTACGCGCGCGAGGACTGAATTTCATTCACAATATCCAATTAAAGGAATGGATGGAACAACCCGATACATTGATTTACATTTCAAATTCACATTCACTTTCACATTTTGTTTTGATGGCTTTATGAAAAAAAGACAATTTAATAAAAAATAATTTAGAATTTATTTGTTTATTCGGGGAAAAAGTATTACTTTTGTAGATGCTATGAAAAATAACTTTCATGGTATAACTTAAATCGCAAGCCAATGACTGGACGAATCAAAAACAGCACAGAAAAGACTTCTTTTGTTGTCTTCAAGTTTGATTTCTGCAAAAGCCGGAATCTTTCAAGTATCGAGGGTACTCTACCCTTGGATTTTCTCGAAATGTCATCGCCTGAAAAATATCAGGAATGTCAGACTGGTTTCGAGAAGGTAATGGACAGTTTGCTGAAAAGCAAGAAAATGACTTTGGTGGAATCACGGAAGAATGAGGAAGATGTTATTCACGACAACCGAATATTGGGATTTCGCGAAGGTGTGGCTGTGCTGGATGTATGCGCAGACAAAAAAGAATTTTATTGGAGTAACTTTAAGGAGAATGAAATTCACAACCAGCCTTTCTGTAAGGTAATCATTGATAATCGCCCCAACAGAGGTTTCCTTTTTGTGGAAGAATCTAGAATCTTCGGCGGCAAAAGGGGACAGGACAAGGTGGTGGCTCTTCTGCGTGATAATATCAACAGGGTGGCGAATCAATATGGCTGGAATATGGTGATTTCTGCCAAGTTGCCACCTGGTGATTTCTTTGATGCCGTGGCTGAGAGAATCAAGGCTGGCTGCAGGCCAAAGGCTGTGGTGTTTTCTTTTCCTCGTCATCAGTCTCTCAGCGATGCGCCATATTCCTTAGTCCTGCAATTGCAGATGCAGCATTCATTCATGGAGTGTCTCAATGCCAGTATGTATGAGGTAAAATTTGGTACAGATAAAGGTAAGCAGTTGCACTTAGACAAGGCAAACCGAGACATTGCCTTGATGGTGAACCTGTGCAGCAAGGAAGATTACGGCATCAAGGTATACTATTGGAAAGGTCCGTGCACCTCTTCCCGTTCGCTGAAACGAACCAAGGTGAAAATCTCCGATGCAGAGATTTCCGCCCTGGTTATAGGAGATGCTGTCTGTTGCGATTGTCATGGGAATTCTCAGTTTGCTTTGATCAATTCTCTTGATGTGATTCTTGATGATTTAAAGGGTTACGACGATGAGGTTATTTAAGATGAAGACCAGACAGATGGTAGATAAATCTTTCTCGCAACACATGATTTATCAGGTTTTCAGAGCCATCACCCATGATATCTTCAATGATAAGACGTGGTTCCCTACGTCCAGATGTTCATGCGAGGATGTTTTTTATGAGGTGTTCTGCATCGTAGACAAAATGATGTTTTCGCATACCGATACGGAGAGCCGCCTGGCCTTTGTGGAAGGAATAGGGCAATATGAGAAAAACTATGTTGACGAGGATGGGTATGCTACAGCTCAGGACGAGCGGCAGAGAATCGTATTTGTCATCCTGTATATGGCAGCTGTGATACTTCAGATGATGCCTTTGGAGTCGAAAGTGTTTCAATTTTGCTCAATGATTATGGGGCAATGGAGAGGCTACGTAACTCAGGAGTTTTCTCAGCGGTGCCTCGGAGCAGTCGTGAAGAACCGGGATGTGGTTGAACAGCTGGCAGCCAATATCGGTTATTATGGCGAGGATGGTTTCTTCGTTTCATCTCAGATTAATGAACTGATGCGCCAGAACAATGATGAAGATTATCTGCACGGATTCGAGCCTGAACAGAAGAGGACATTGGAATTGGAAGTGACAGACGATGAGCATCAGGAAAACGGCGGGCAGGAAAAAACGGAAGAAGATAATGAGAAGGAATGGGGCGACTTGAGCCAGGGAGAAAGAGTAAAGCGAGCCTTGCAGAAGATGATAGACGAGAAGGCTATTCCTTTGAAGAAAGACTATGCCCTGATTATGGTGGCGCTCTCTGATATCAACGATTTTGAAGGCAAATTTGATAATGGCGCATCTTTCTGCAAGTATCTTACAGAGCAGCTGGGTCTGCCTTCCAATCTGACCAATGGCGGTGCCATCTCCAAGCGTTTCTCCAAGATGCGTGGCGAATTTCCCAACTGGAGTTTTGATGATGTAAGTGATCCTAACGCCCGGCAGAAACTCATCAATATCGCTAACCGTTTTGTTGCCATCTACCGTAAGGGACAGTAGGAAGCGGGGAAATGATAGCTTCTTGTGAGTGTTGGCAAGTTTTAGATGGAATGTTAAAAACGTAAAATAGAGCAAGTTTTAGGCATATTCTACGTTTAATATTAGAATAGGTTTAATAAACAAATTAGGATATGAAGTATTTTGTAAAAAAATCAGTCTTACTACTGTTGGTAGTCTTGGCTTTTTGTGCGTGTGACAACAGCAATGACAATGGTGAAGTTATTCCGCCCAATCCACAGTCATCGAAATCTGTCGTCAATTATACTGGCGAAGTAGAGTTTGTGGTGCATGCGCCACAAATTCGTGAGGATATAGAGCAGGATTTGAAGGCAAACCCTCCTTTTGGAGGAAGCAAGAAATATCAGTTTATCATAAAAAGTCACTCGACGCTTTCTCCTTTATATATGCTATATGCGGTGAATCCTGAGGACGATAAGTCTGCTGACGGGTATATACTGGACATCGCTGGTAAAGTGGAGAGGAATGACAATTATAGATTGTTCCCTGCTGCATCTGGATCAGCTTGGTATAAGGAGAATATTGTGCCTGTCGACACAAAGGATGGCAAGCCTGTTGCAACATACGATGTATTTATACATCAAAATATTCCTTCTTCTTTGGTTCATAGCAAGATGTATTTCTGCGAAGACCTTACGGAGAAATATCGCCAGAAGTTCCCTAATGAAGACATTCATGCCGTGGTTCGCCGTTTGGTTCTTTCTTATGTCAGTGGGGGTGATAATATAAATGAATAGAAACATATCTGAACAGAAGATTTTTTAGAAATAATACAGTATCAGCACTTTTTGCTTCGTTTGCAAGCAAAGAGTGCTTTTTTTATGCCTTCAGATGAGCCCGAGGCTTAGCGGAAGGCTTAGTTGCCGGCGATGAGGCTTAGTAGGAGGCGAACCGGCAGGACGCCTATTGCCGGGGAGGCTTTTTTTCCTTACTTTTGCATACAGAAATAATCAATGATTGGGATTATGGAAAAAGGAAAGAAAATACCTCCACAGGAAGCGTCTCAGACTAATCCAGTGGCAAAGCCTGAGGATACCAAGGGCGGAATCAATAACAAGGTATCATCTGGGTTGAAAGGAGCAAAGCTGGCATCTGGGTTGATAGGAAAAAAGCTGGCTGAACAGGCTGAAGAGAATGAAGAGATGCCCATGCATCACCTGATTGCCGATAAGGATTATCCGTCGGGCATCAGAGAATGGATGATCACTTCGCCTTCTGACCTCAAGTATCCTACGCTGGTGGTGGCTGCTGCCATGCTCAGCGTTTATCTTACACGTGTCAGAATACAGTATGTGTATGATAATCAGGGAGAAAAATCGGCCATCGTGTTGCAGGTCATCGTAGAGGGCGAGCAGTCGAGCGGAAAGTCGTTTGCCAGATACATCATGCGTACCCTGATGAAACCTTTCATCGAGCGCGACAGCGAAATGAGAGCCAAGGAGCAGGAGTATGCTGCCTTGAAGCGACGCCAGGGAAAGAAGGACGGCAAGCTGCCACCCGAACCGAAGACCGACATCACCATCCTGCCCGAAACCGTATCGCTCACCATGTTCATCAAGCGATGCGATGCAGCCGTCAAGCTCTATGGTGCTCCGAAGACGCTCTTCGAATTTGCCGATGAGATTTCTGCCATCGTGCATTCTGCCAAGCGCCAGTTTGCCGACCTCTCGCAGGTTATCAAGACGGCTTACGATCTGGGCAGCGTCTATGGTCAGGATTTCATGAGCGAATCCAGCTATAGTGCCATGGTAGATGCCTTGCTGTCGTTCGTTTTCTGCGGCACCCAGAGTGCGGTGAGCAGATATATGAACAAAGCTGCCATTGAGGGCGGTGCTGTAACCCGAACCATCTTATGCCCGCTCATCAGTCATCTGGGCGACAATCCACCTCAGTTTCAGGCGTTGACCGATACGCAACGTAATGAGCTGGAGAATACATTGGACAAGCTCTTCGGGTTGTGCTACGAGGAAGATGGAAAATTCCATCAGGAGATAGAGGAAGATATGAGCTGGCTCTACAAGACGGTGGTAAAATGGTGTAACGACTGCCGCCAGCAGGTGGTGAAAACCATGTCCAAGTCGATGGATGTCTTCTACAAGCGCAGTTCGGTTTCAGCCTTCCGCATCGCTGCCCTCATGCAAGTGCTATACAAAGTGGAAGGGAAGAAGAGCGAGAAGGAAATCCGGAAACTGGTTAGGCAGACCTATCTGGCTTGTGCCGACCGCATCTTGCAGAATATGTTGCAGCGGTGGGGCAAGGCTTTCGAGCAGATCTCTGCCGAGGGCGAAGGAGAGCCTTATCATACTGTAGACTATTTCAGCGAGTTGCCGCAGGAATTCTCTTATCAGTTCCTGGAGGAATTTCTGAAGCAGAAGGAGCTCAAGACGCCTGCCCGCAACATGGTGTGCAACTGGCGCAGATGGGGATGGCTCGAAAAACCTGCAAAGGGCGAGGATAGAAAGGTGCTTAGAAAGACGCAGCAGAAAGGCACTATTGGTGATGGTAATACTAAAAAAGACAATTAGAAGATGGCAGAATATATAGATTCAAATACGCTCTCTAAACTTAGAGCTATCAGCATCCTGGAGGTTGCTGATGAATTGGGAATGGGTTTGCGGTATCATAATGCCCTTTGTATCAGTCATAATGATACCCATCCGAGTTTGCATTTCTGGACTTCCACCAACACTTGTCATTGCTTTGCATGCGGGTGGGGTGGAGATAATATCGACCTGGTGATGAAACGGGAGAATCTCTCTTTTTCGGAGGCTTGCCAATGGCTGTGCAGAAGATTCAATATCAGCGCCGGTAATCATTCTGCGGGAAACCGTAAGGAGGTGCTTCATCGGGATAAAACAGTTGCTGAGCATAGAAAATCTGAATGTGATACGGACAGACTCAATCTCAGAGGCGAGTTTCAGCATAAGCCTGACGTAGATTATCTGATGCGTATGCTCATGGGTAAGAAACTGACAGATAAAGCCAAGGATTTCCTGTTCTATCAGAGAAAGTTGCGCCCGGAATATATCTATTGGTGTAGAGTGGTGAGCACAGATTTCTCCATTGCTGGCTATCGCTTTGGTGGAAAGTTTTTTGATGGGCCTTCCTTGTTGATTCCCTATTATGATGTTCATGGCAATTTGCTGACGGTTCAGAGCAGATATCTGGGAGATAAGACTGAAGAAAAACCGCGGTTTAAGTTTGCACCAGGTAGCAAGCCGATGGTATATGGGATGCAGATCTTGCCGCAGGTGGCAGAAAAAGAACCATTGGTTATTACCGAGGGATGTACCGACTGCTGGAGCGCTATGTCTATGGGTTACAAGGCAATAGCCATCCCGAGTGCTACGCTTTGTAATGAAGAATGTCGCAATCTTTTAGCGGGAAGGAATCTTCACATGTGGCCTGATCAGGACAAACCGGGCATCGGTCTTTATATGAAACTGAAGGAAATGTTCCCTCAGCTGGTGTACCATCAGTTGCCGGAAGGTTGCAAGGATTTGTCTGATTATTACCAGTCGTTTTACGTTCAGAAAATGTGAAAGTGAATGTGAATTTCAAATGTTTTTCTATTGTTGTTTTTAAGTTGTTACGTGTTATGATGAAGTTGTTTTTAAATCGTTTTCGTAGAGATCATGGCGCCATTGTTGGTCGCCTTAGTCAGGAAGTAGTTAATCGCCAGGGTATCGTTGTAGGCCATCAGTACATTTGTGATACGATGGAGCGCGAGGGTGGCTGTCTGGAGCCGGGTGAATATCACATCATGGTGGCTAAATGCAAATGCTTCGCCCGCCAGATGCTTTTCCTCGAACCGGTAAGGGATAATTCTTCTTCATCTTCCTCTCTTCCTCTCCCCGAAACCTGCAAGCTTTGCCGCATGGAGCGCAAGAGTCATAGGTTCGGGTGCCTGGAAGAGCTTTATGCCCTTCCTTGTCCCATGATGCAGCCGGGCAATGGTCCGTTCCGTCTGCGCCAGGGTGGCATCCTCATCGGCGAGGCTCATGCGCCCGGCTTCGTACTCAAGAGTCAGGAACGCTTCCTCCTGCTCTTCGACCGCGTGAAGAAGGCGATGGTCAGGGGCAGCGAGGTAGTGGTGGAAGTGGGGTAAGGGACATCTTGGCAAGAAAAACTGCATTTTCTCGGCTTCCCAGAAGTTTCATTGCGTAAAAATCATCATATTATTTTCAATTATTCTTAGTCCTTATAATCTACCTTGATCACGATGACGCGGATGGTCTGGATAACCTCTCTTGCAGCCGCATTTCTGTGCTGAATTATGACAGCAGGTATGCGCACCGGCGACCATCGATGTACTGAATAAAAGGGCTATGCCACAGATAATCTTCTTCATTTTGACTTATTAAATTGTAGTGTTAGTTAAATTTGAGGGCAAAAGTACAAAGAATATTCGAGAAAACAAACGGAAAATGGAGATTTCTTCGTATCTTTGCACACATATTTTGTAAGATTATGAAGAAACTGTATATTCTTTTGTGTGGGGCAACGGCGGCTCTGCTGATGGCGGCATGCCAGGGAGGAAAGACGGCTGCTGCTGATGCGGAGGATGGTGATACCCTGGAGATGAAGTACGCCAAGTTGCTCACCATCGTGAAGCATGGCGATGGGGAAGAGAATTCCGATGAAGCAGAAGACATTGATTATCAGTATGCTGAGGCTATCATCGCCAACCCCTGGAAGGCGGGAACGATGCTGCATCGCTACATCCTGATTCCGAAGGGAGAGGAGGGGGATAAGACGGTGGCGATGCTTGCCAAAAGGCGCAGCACGGGAGCGAGATGCACTACCGATACCGTGCGCACACCGGTGGAGAAAAGTGCCGTTTTCATCGCTCCCCATTGCCAGCTGATGTACGAACTGGGCTGCCAGCAGGCCATCCGTGGTGTCTGCGACCTCGATTACATCAATATTCCGGATGTAAAGAAAAGGGCTGCTTCTGCAGGAAATGTTTCTTCCGGAAATGTTTCTGCTCAGAATGCTTCTGCTCAGAATCCTATTGTGGATTGCGGTTCGAGCATGGCACCCGACATTGAGCGCATCATCGCCCTGAAACCCGAAGCTATCCTCCTTTCGCCTTTCGAAAACAGCGGAGGATATGGCAAGCTCGATAAGCTGCACGTGCCTATCATTGAGGCTGCCGACTATATGGAGTCTTCGCCATTGGGCAGGGCGGAATGGATGAAATTCTACGGCATGCTCTTTGGAAATGAAGAGGGAAAAAGTAATGGAATATCGGGTTCTTGCGAACCAAAGGCAGATTCGCTCTTTGCGAAGATAGAAAAGGAATATCTGAAGCTGAAAGCTGAGGCAGCCGGGTATCCGAAGGGCCTCTCCATCCTGACCGAAAGAAAGACGGGCAATGTATGGTATGTGCCTGGAGGTCAGAGTACTATCGGTATTCTGCTGAAGGATGCCAACGCCCGTTATATCTTCGAGGACGATCAGCACAGCGGAAGTCTCTCCATGAGCCCCGAACAGATCATCGCCAAGGGCAACCAGGTGGATGTCTTGGCTTTCAAATACTTCGGCGGAAATGCTTTAACCAAGCAGAATCTTCTAGCTGAATATCAGGGTTATCAGGCTCTGAAAGCATTCCAGACAGGCACCGTCTACGAGACCGATACCAGCTGTGAGCCATACTTCGAACTCACCAGTTTCCATCCCGAGATATTGCTCCGCGAGTTCATCATCCTCTCGCATCCAGAAGCAGGAGATAAGTTTGGCAAACTCAGATTCTATAAGAAATATTAATGAAGAAGACAACGATTATATCCATTACGTTGGTGCTAGCGATAGTAGCCTTGTTCTTTGCCAACCTGGCGTGGGGTAGCGTGAGCATTCCATTGAGGGAGGTACTGAGCATATTGGCGCACCCAGGGGTAGATATGACCCCGGCAGACTCCTATTATCCCAATGAGACCATCGAGTCGATGAGTCATTACATCGTGATGGAATCCCGTTTGCCCAATGCCATCACAGCCCTCTTGGCAGGCGCAGCCCTCGCCACGAGCGGACTCTTGCTGCAAACTGCCTTCCGCAATCCCCTGGCGGGGCCTGACGTGTTCGGCATCAGCAGCGGAGCAGCACTGGCTGTGGCGGTGGTGATGCTCGCCTTCGGCGGCAATATCTCTATCGCAGGCTTCAGCATCGGCGGCTTCTTGTCATTGGACGGACTCACCATCGGTGGCTTCCTAGCCATCCTCATCTCCGCCTTCGCTGGAGCCATGCTGGTGATGGGCATCATCACTCTCTTCTCGGCGATGGTGCGCAATCAAGTGGTGCTGCTCATCATCGGTATCATGGTGGGCTACTTGGCGAGCAGCGGCATCTCACTGCTCAATTTCTTCAGCTCGGCAGAGGGCATGAAGTCGTACATGATATGGGGCATGGGCAATATGGGCAACGTGTCGATGGCAGAAGTGCCTTACTTCGCCACGGTCACCCTCATCGGCCTGCTGCTCTCGCTCCTGCTGGTAAAGCCTCTCACTGCCCTGCTCTTGGGCGAGCAATACGCCGAGAACCTGGGTTTCAACATTCGCCGATTGCGCATCCTGTTGCTTGTAGTAACAGGCCTCCTAACGGCAGTGGTCACCGCCTTCTGCGGTCCCATCGCCTTCATCGGCCTGGCCACGCCCCACATCGTGCGCCTCCTGATCCGTACTGACAATCATCGTCAGCTCCTGCCTCTCACCATGCTCATGGGCTCCGCCATCGCCCTGCTCTGCAATGCCCTCTGCGTATTGCCAGCAGGTGGCGGCATCATCCCGCTGAATGCCGTCACCCCGCTGTTCGGCGCCCCCGTCATCATCTATGTTTTGGTGAAGAGGAGATAGGGAAAAAGCCAGAGTTTTGCTTAGTTTTTTGCTGGGCTCAACTGTATAGATAGTGTATGAAACAGGAAAAGAATATAGAACGAATGTATCGTCAGCATTATGAAAAGATGTATAATTTGGCCAGGTGCATCCTAAGCGCGTGAAGGAGAGGGGGCAAAGCTGTATGATGAGTTAAGAATGCTAAAAAATAATCATGGGTAATGTGTTTACTCATCTATTCTTTGTATCTTTGCAAAGTAGAATTGAGTAATTCGTGACGAAGAATTGAGTAATTCGTGACAAAGAATTGAGTAATTCGTTATTAAGAATAGAGTTGTTTAATATTACAAATTAAAGAATATGGGTGAGTATAGAAGACCACATTACAACTTGATGTTGAGTAGGTTGAGCGAAAGACGTAAGTGTATATTTGTTTTGGCAGGACCAAGACAGGTTGGCAAATCAACAGTTATGGCGCAAATAGCAGAGACTATTGATAAGGTAGTATTTCAATTTAATGCTGATTCTGTAAATGAAGAAGATTCGGATTGGATTCGACGTTCTTGGGAGTCTGTTCGAAGCCGAATGGATATTCAGCATTTGCAAGAAGCTGTTCTTGTAATAGACGAGATACAGAAAATACGCAGATGGAGTGAATATGTGAAGAGAGAGTGGGATGCCGATACCCTAAATCATGTAAACCTGAAAGTCGTATTGCTGGGTTCGTCTCGCTTGCTTTTGCGCAAAGGGCTAACCGAGTCTTTAGCTGGTAGATTCGAGTTGATTCGTATGGGGCATTGGACTTTTCCGGAAATGAAAGCTGCTTTCGGGTTATCACTCCAACAATGGATTTATTTTGGAGGTTATCCAGGCTCGGTGGATTATATAGGGGATTTTAGGCGTTGGAGGAAATATGTCAAGGATTCTCTTGTGGCACCTGCCATTGAAAAGGATGTTCTCTTGACTTCGAATATTTACAAGCCTTCACTCATGTCACAGCTTTTTGAGGTAGGTTGTTCTTATTCTGGTGAGTTGTTGTCACTCACCAAAATGCTTGGACAATTGCAAGATGCAGGCAATGTCACGACTTTGTCTTCTTATCTCGAAATATTGAAGCAAGCCAACTTGCTTTGCGGACTTCAAAAGTTTGCATGCGATGAGGCTCGTAAGAGACAGTCTATCCCAAAGTTTACTGTGTTTAACAATGCTTTGTTCACGGCATATCGCGGTAAGGGGTTTGACAAAGATTATGTTGACCCAATGATTTGGGGCAGATGGGTGGAATCGGCAGTGGGTACTTGTCTTCTCGATTTTGTGGAGGACAATGACTGTCATCTCTATTATTGGCGAGATCATAATAATGAGGTGGATTATATCCTGGAGTCACAAGGAGATTTCGTTGCCATAGAGGTTAAGAGTGGAAAGAGAGGCATGAATAGTGGTATTCCTATGTTTCAAGAGAAATTCCATCCTCTGAAATCAATCGTTGTTGGCACCGATGGTATTCCATTTGAAGAATTCTTCTGTATGGATATCATGCAATTGTTTGAATAAAAATTGGAAAATCATCTATCGATATGATGCGGAATACGATAGAATTATTCTTGTTGACTTATGGAATATGAGACGAAATCCCAAGTACCTGATTAGGCAGTTCATAAGAAAACTATAAGAAAAAGTAAACAGCCAACTTTCAATTGGGATATTGAAGGTTGGCTGTCTTCATTTAAGAAATGCAGATTTTTAAAGTAGCATTCTTACTTATTCACGACATTAATCGGATTGCCCTCGAGAAATGCCTTGACGTTGGC
Source organism: Segatella copri (assembly GCF_003465495.1). Lineage (GTDB taxonomy): Bacteria > Bacteroidota > Bacteroidia > Bacteroidales > Bacteroidaceae > Prevotella > Prevotella copri_G. Next base: position 39,000 of record NZ_QSAV01000027.1, read on the forward strand.
GGCTACCTGCTTGTTCAGGCGCTCGCGAGCCTCGTAGGTGGCCCAGGCAATATGAGGGGTGAGGTAGGCATTAGGCTCGCCGAAGAGCGGATTCTCCTTTGATGGCGGCTCCTGAGCCATTACGTCGGCACAGTAGGCACCCAGACTGCCTTCGTGAAGGGCGGCAGCTACGGCCTCCTCATCTACCAGCGGACCGCGACCCGTATTAACCAGGATGGCGGTATCCTTCATCTTCTCCAGACTCTCCTTATTGATGAAATGATAGGTGTCATCAGAAAGCGGACAATGGAGCGAGAGAATATCGCTCGTGGCAAGCAAACCCTCCTTGCTCACCTTCTGGATCCACTCAGGCAGATTGCTCGAATTCTTGCTGGTGCAGGCACAGATGTTCATGCCAAACTGGCGGGCGATGTTGGCAACTTTCATGCCGATATTGCCCAGTCCCATGATACCCAGGGTCTTGCCGGCAAGCTCCATCAGTGGGGTATCCCAATAACAGAAATCCTTATTGTAAGCCCAGCGCTCGTTGCGGTTCTCCTGGGTATAATGCTCTACGCGGTTGGTTACGGCAAGGATGAGGGCGAAGGTCATCTGCGCCACGCTGTCGGTGCTGTAGGCAGGAATATTGGTTACGATGATGCCCTGTTTCTTGGCAGCCTCGATGTCTACCACGTTGAAACCGGTAGCCTGGATACCGATGTATTTCAGTTTAGGAAGCTGCGCCAGTGTCTCTGCATCTATCTGCACCTTGTTCAGAAGGATGATGTCGGCATCCTTGGCACGTTCCACTTTCTCTGCATCTGATGTGCGAGGATAAACTACCACCTCGCCCAGTTTCTCCAGAAGATGATAATCCAAATCTCCCGGGTTTGCGGCATAGCCGTCTAGAATAACAATCTTCATAAATTTTTCCCGTTTTCTGTTGTTATAAAATTCAAGACCCATCTGTCCTGACAAATCTGAGTCTGAGTTTATTTTAATGGGAAAAGCCTTCCCCTTGAGAAAGAGAAAGGCTTTTCCGTATGTATGGTTTATTCGTTCATCAAGTAGTTCTTGAATGATGCGAAATCCTTGGTCATCTGGATGCTCTTCTTCTCACCCTTCATGAATTCTGCAAGGCGGGCAGGAATCTCAATGTCGCTGTCAAGGATGCTGTCTACCTTCTCCTTGAACTTGGCTGGATGAGCGGTCTCGAGGAACACGCCAACCTCACCTGGCTTCAACTGCTCCTTTAGGGCGCGATAGCCGCAAGCTCCGTGAGGGTCAAGCACATACTTGGTTTCATTGTAGCATTGCTTCATGGTTTCTGCAATCTGCTCGTCCTTGTATGTAGCACCACCGATGTAGGCAGCGATGGCATCATGATTGCCCTTGTAGAGGTCGTAGATGCGGGCAAAGTTTGATGGGTCGCCTACGTCCATGGCATTGGCGATGGTCTGCTTGCTAGGCTGTGGATTATACTTGCCTGTCTGCAGATACTCGTAGAAGATATCGTTGGCGTTGTTGGCTGCGATGAAGCGGTGGATAGGCAATCCCATCTCATGACCGAAGAGTCCGGCTGTGATGTTGCCGAAGTTGCCGCTAGGCACGCAGATAACCAGCTTGTCGGCGAGACCCTTCTCCTTCATGCGGGCATAGGCATTGAAATAATAGAATGCCTGAGGCAGGAAGCGGGCTACGTTGATAGAGTTGGCTGAGGTGAGCTTCATGTGCTTGTTGAGCTCCTCGTCCATGAACGCAGATTTCACCAGTGCCTGGCAGTCGTCGAATACGCCATCTACCTCGAGGGCTGTGATGTTCTGACCGAGGGTAGTGAACTGGCTCTCCTGAATCTTGCTCACCTTGCCCTTAGGATAGAGCACGTAAACATGGATGCCGTCAACGCCGAGGAAACCGTTGGCAACAGCCGAACCGGTATCGCCCGATGTAGCTACGAGCACATTCACCTCTTCCTTGCCCTCCTGACGTACGAAGTACTGCAGGAGACGGGCCATGAAGCGCGCACCCACATCCTTGAAGGCGAGGGTAGGACCATGGAACAGCTCGAGAGAGTAGATGTTTGGCTCTACCTCGACTACAGGGCAGTCGAATGCCAGGGTATCGTATACAATCTTCTTCAATGACTCGGCATCAACGTCCTCGCCAAAGAAGGCATCAGCTACCTTGTAGGCAATCTCCTGAAAGGAGAGTTTCTCGATGTTGTCGAAGAAATCCTGTGGCAACTTCTTGATGATTTCTGGCATATAGAGGCCACGGTCTTCTGCCAGACCTTTAACTACCGCCTTGTGAAGGTCGGCGATGGGTGCTTTCTTATTTGTTGAATAATATTTCATTTTTTACTTTGAACTTTGAAATTTGAACATTGAACTTTATGATTAGCTTTGGGGGCTATCATGAAGCCGTTGATTTTAATTGATCGCCATGAAGGCATTCATGAATTCCTGCAGCTGCAGCATGCCGTAACCGCCACTCACGCAGCTTACCTCGTCATACTTCTCTACGCTATCCGGTTCCATGCCAGGGTAATAGATGATGAAAGGCACAGGCTCCTTTACGTGGGTACGGATCTCTACCGGAGTAGGATGGTCTGGGAGAACTGCGATGCATACCGGCTCGTCCCAGGTGCTTACCTCATCGAAGATAGGCTTGATGAGTCGCTGGTCGAGGTTCTCGATGGTCTTCAGTTTCAGCTCCAGATCACCATCATGACCTGCCTCGTCGCTCGCCTCTACGTGAACATAAACGAAGTCGTCGCCGTCCTTCAATGCCTGGATAGCTGCGGCTGCCTTGCCCTCGTAGTTGGTATTGGCAAGACCGGTAGCGCCCTCAACGATGATGTTGCGCAGACCGGCGTAATGGCCGATGCCTCGAATCAGGTCTACGGCAGAAATCACAGAACCCTTCTTGATCTGTGGATACATCTGAGAGAGGGTGAGCATGTGCGGACGGTAACCACCGCCCCAAGGCCAGATAAGATTGGCCATTCGTTCGCCACGCTCCTTGCGCGCCACATTGAAAGGATGGTTCTCCAGGAGTTCCTGACTCTCGAGAATCAGCTGGTTCAGAAGGTCGGCTGTATCACGACGGCTGATGTGACCCTCATCGCCTCCAATCTCCGGCAAGATAGGTTTCACCATCAGCTTATGCCATTCCTCGTTGGGATGATCATGAGGTGGGGCACAGTCGATATGCTTGTTTCCGTGCTTCACCACCAGAAGATGGCGATACTGGATGCCGGTAACAAACTTGACATCAGGATATTTCTTGCCGAGGGTATCGTTGAGATACTTGATGAGCACATCCGCATCTTCCGTTTCCAGGTTACCACCGTTGTGGGTGATAATCTTGCCGTCCTGCACATTGATGATGTTGCAGCGCAGGGCAAGGTCGGTAGGCTCCAGTTCATAGCCGATGCTGGCAGCCTCCAGCGGTCCGCGTCCTTCGTAAACCTCGTTCTGGTCATAGCCCATGATAGAGCTGTTAGCTACCTCAGAACCCGGATGGAATCCATCTGGCACGGTAACGAGTCTTCCTGTCTTGCCCTTTTTGGCAAGCATATCCATATAGGGTTTGTTGGCGTATTGCAGGAGTGTCTTTCCACCCAGTCTTTCTACCGGGTGGTCAGCCATTCCGTCGCCAAGAATGATAATATGTTTCATCTCTTCTTTTAATGTTAAGTGTTAAATGTTAGCGATACTCATGATGTTGGCGAATACACCGGCAGCAGTTACGCTGGCTCCGGCACCATAGCCCTGAATCATCATAGGGTATTCCTTATAGCGCTCGGTGGTGAGCAGCACGATGTTGTTGGAACCTTCCAGATTGTAGAACGGATGCTCAGGACCGACAGCCTGCAAACCTACGCTTGTCTTGCCGCCATCCAGGGTAGCAACGAAGCGCCAGCGTTTGTGCTCTACATCGAGCGCCTTGCGCTTAGCCTCGAAATCGGCATCGAGCTCAGGAAGTTTCTTCCAGAAGTTGTCGAGCGACCCCTTGAAGTATTTGTCTGGCACGAAGAGGTTTTTCTCTACATCTTCCTGCTCTACGCGGTAACCTGCCTCGCGGGAGAGAATCACCAGCTTGCGAATCACGTCCATACCGCTCAGGTCGATACGTGGATCAGGCTCGCTGTAGCCCTTTTCCTTAGCCAGTCTCACGGTCTCAGAGAATGGAACGACGCTGGAGATGGCGTTAAAGATAAAGTTGAGCGTACCCGAGAGAACTGCCTCAATCTTAAGGATTTTATCTCCGGAGTTGCGAAGGTCGTTGATGGTTCCGATGATAGGGAGACCGGCACCTACGTTGGTCTCGAAACGGAATACTACACCACGCTGGATGGCAGTCTTCTTCAGTTTCTCGTAGTTCTCATATTCGCTTGATGCAGCTATCTTGTTGGCTGCGATAATGCTTACGTTGTGCTCTAGCAGACTCTGGTAGAGAGCGGCTACATCCTTGCTGGCAGTACAGTCTACAAACACGCTGTTGAAGATGTTCATCGCCAGGATGGTATCGCGCAGAACCTCTGGAGTGCTTGGGTCTGATTTCTTCAGTTCCTCGCTGTAGTTCTCGAGATCAATACCATCGCGGTTGAAGATGGCGTTCTTGGAAGAAGCGATACCCACCACGTTGAGCTTCAGTTTGCTGCGCTCCATGAGGTCGGCATACTGGTTCTTGATCTGCTCGATAAGCTTTCCGCCCACGGTACCCACACCGCAGATGAAGAGGTTCAGCACCTTGTATTCTGAAAGGAAGAAACTGTCGTGGAGTACGTTGAGTGACTTTCTCAGATAATCGCTCTTCACTACGAACGAGATGTTGGTCTCTGAAGCACCCTGTGCACAGGCGATGACGGAAATACCGCTACGGCCGAGGGTTCCGAAGAGCTTACCGGCAATACCGGCTGCATGCTTCATGTTTTCACCCACGATGGCGATAGTGGCCAAGCCCTTCTCTGCGTGCATTGGGAACATGGCACCATCGGCAATCTCGTTGTGGAACTCATTGTTCAATACCTTTACAGCCTCTTCTACATCCTGCTCGCGCACACCGATAGAGGTTGAGTTCTCAGATGATGCCTGTGACACCATGAACACAGAGATGCCCTCGTTGGCAAGAGCGGTGAAGATACGGCGGTTTACACCAATCACGCCGACCATGGAAAGACCGGTTACGGTGATGAGCGCTGTACCGTTGATGGAAGAGATACCCTTGATAGGCTTCTGGTCGCCATCTATCTTGTTCTTGATGATGGTGCCCGGAGCATCTGGGTTGAAGGTGTTCTTAACCTTGATAGGAATATTCTTGACACAAACCGGGTAGATGGTTGGAGGGTAGATGACCTTTGCACCAAAGTTGCAAAGCTCCATCGCCTCAACGTAACTCAGTTCGTTGATGGTATAAGCTGATTTGATGACACGTGGGTCAGCGGTCATGAAACCGTCTACATCAGTCCAGATTTCGAGCACTTCTGCATCGAGGGCAGCTGCTATGATGGCTGCTGTGTAGTCGCTACCGCCACGGCCAAGGTTGGTGGTGCGATCTGTGTTCTTGTCACGACTGATAAAACCCGGAACGAGAGATATGCGTGGAATTTCTGCAAAGGCTTCTTTTACCAGTTTGTTAGTCAGCTCGCTGTCGAGTACATGCTTGCCTTTACCGTTCTTGCGCTCAGTCTTGATGAAGTTGCGTGAGTCGAACCATTTGGCTCCACGAATCAATGTGGCAACAATCTTGGAACTGAGTCTTTCACCATAACTCACGATGGCATCCTGCGTTTTCTCGCTGAGGTCGTGGATGAGGTACACACCAAAATAGATGCTCTTCAACTGTTCGAAGAGTGCATCAACCGATTTGAATAAGTTTTCTCTGTCTGTAGTGTCGGTGATGATGGTGTCTATCATCTTGTGGTGGCGATCAACCATGGCTTCGAATTCTACTTTCCACTGTTCATCACCCTTGAGGGCAAGTTGAGAGGTTTGCAAGAGTTTGTCCGTGATACCGCCAAGCGCGCTCACGACAACCACTACACTCTGTTTCTTAGCCTCGTTTTCAACGATACGTTTCAAGCTGAGGATGCTTTTTACGGAACCAACCGATGTTCCGCCGAATTTTAATACTTTCATATGTTCTTGAATTTTACGTTGGTAATGTAATGCCTCCCCCGAAACGACCGAGGCCGAAGCAGAACTTGAGGGCAAATGTACGAATAATATATCAAACTGCCAAGGATTTTAACAAAAAAGTAGCATATTGTAGATAAAAAAGCTATTTCAGTAGATAATTACAGGCTCTTCCTCTCCCTTATACCTTATTATATATATAAAAAACGTTGAAATGTTTGGGTGTTTCGGATTATTTGCTTAATTTTGCGCTTGCAATTCAATGCATAAAAGACATAAGCATAACAAACATAAGAAGGAACGAATGAAATATCTTTTATTCTCAGATATCCACGGCTGTTTGCCAGCCCTGGAAAAGGTCCTCGATTTCTTCGAGGCTGAACATTGTGACATGATGTGCATCATGGGGGATATCATCAACTACGGTCCCCGCAACCGTATTCCGGAAGGAATCGATCCTAAGGGTATCGTAGAAAGACTGAATGCGCTGGCAGACAAGATTATCGCTGTGCGTGGCAACTGCGATGCGGAAGTAGACCAGATGCTCCTCGATTTCCCAATCATGGAGACCTATGCCTTGCTGGTAGACGGAGGCAAGCGCTATCTTCTGACTCATGGACATGTATACAATAAGGAAAACATGCCGAAGGGGCCTTACGAGGCTATGATCTATGGACACTCCCATCTCTGGGAACTCTCTCATAACGAGAAGGGACAGGCCATCGTAAATACCGGCAGCATCACCTTCCCGAAGGGTGGCAATCCGCCAACCTTTGCAACATTGGAAGATGGTAAGTTCACCATGTATCAGCTGGATACGCTCGAAGTGCTGGCTACAATGGAAGCATGAAAAAGTGAAAGTGAATTGTGAAAGTAACGCGAAATCCATAATATGGAATCGGTCACTTGTCACTCGTCATTTTTATAAAACTAATCATAAAGTTCAAAGTAAATGATTCAAGAATACCAGATAAGAATTCTGCCCGAACAGGCAGCAAGCGAGGAAGGCATCAAGCGTTATCTCGCCAAAGAAAAGGGATTGGATGTAAGAACGCTCAACCAGGTGAGGGTTTTGAAGAGAAGCATCGATGCCCGTCAGCGCACCATCTTCGTCAATCTGAAGGTGCGTGCTTATATCAACGAATTTCCGCAGGACGACCAGTATGTCCATACCGAATATCCGGATGTGAGCAGCAGACCTCGTGTTATCGTTGTGGGTGAGGGACCTGGCGGTCTCTTCGCTTCCCTGCGCCTGATAGAACTGGGTTACCGTCCTATCGTGCTGGAGCGAGGCAAGGATGTGCGCGAACGCAAGAAGGACCTCTCTAACATTACCAAGACTCAGAAGGTAGATGGTGAGAGCAACTACTGTTTCGGTGAAGGTGGAGCCGGTGCTTATAGTGACGGCAAACTCTATACACGAAGCAAGAAAAGGGGAAGTGTAGATAAGATTCTGAACGTATTCTGCCAGCATGGTGCCAATACCAATATCCTGGCAGATGCCCATCCGCATATCGGTACCGACAAGTTGCCACGCGTTATTGAAAACATGTGCAATACCATCATCAAGTGTGGCGGCGAAGTGCATTTCCAGACCAAGATGATTCGTCTGATCCTTGAGAGTGAAGGTAAGCTGACGGCTCCTGATGCTGCAGCTGGCGATAGGGTGATAGGTGTAGAAGCCGTGAATCTGGCTACGGGTGCTGAGGAAACTTATCGCGGACCGGTTATCCTGGCAACAGGCCATAGTGCCCGCGATGTATACCGTTATCTCGCTTCGGAAAAGATAGATATCGAGGCAAAAGGCATCGCCGTGGGTGTGCGTCTGGAACATCCTTCCCAACTCATCGACCAGATTCAGTATCACAATAAGAGTGGTAGAGGAAAATATCTGCCTGCTGCCGAATATAGCTTTGTTACTCAGGTAGATGGCAGAGGTGTCTATAGCTTCTGTATGTGTCCGGGCGGTTTTGTGATTCCGGCTGCTACAGGACCGGAACAGCTCGTGGTGAACGGTATGAGTCCGAGCAACCGCGGTACTGCCTGGAGCAACTCGGGCATGGTGGTGGAAACTCATCCCGAGGATGTGGCGCAGTTTGTGAAGGAGCATCAGTCTGTCATCGAACAGCAGGAAATGAAGGCGCAGGAGAATGCTTCACTCTTCACTCCTCACTCTTCACTCCAGATGATGTACTTCCAGGAAATCGTGGAAAAGCAATGCTGGCAGCAGGGCAACATGAAGCAGACTGCTCCGGCACAGCGCATGGCTGACTTCGTGAACAATCGATTGAGTTATGATCTGCCAAAGAGTAGCTATGCACCAGGCTTGATTTCGAGTCCGTTGCATTTCTGGATGCCGTCTTTCGTGAGCAAGCGACTGCAGGAAGGCTTCAAGACCTTCGGCAAGAATGCCCATGGTTTCCTGACCAACGAGGCTACGCTGATAGCGATGGAGACGAGAACCTCATCGCCTGTCCGCATCGTCCGTGACCGCGAAACCTTGCAGCATGTCCGCATCCAGGGACTCTTCCCATGTGGCGAAGGTGCTGGTTATGCAGGCGGAATCGTATCGGCTGGTGTAGACGGAGAAAGATGTGCAGAGATGTGTGCTGAGTATTTGAAACAACAATAAGCGAATGCCTGAAATGATGAAATACAGAAAAACGGGAAAGTTTAAGCTGGGCTTCTTGACTTTACTCCTGAGTGTGCTCTTCGTGGCGTGTGGCTCGGGAGCGTCAGATGCTGACAGGCAAATCAAGAGCAAGACTGATTTGAAGGGGGCTGTGATTGGTGTGCAGCTCGGTACCACTAGCGACGGACTAGCTACGGAGCTGGAAAAGGAAGGTGGCGGTACCAAGGTAGAACGGTATAACAAGGGAGCCGATGCCATCCAGGCACTCCTGCAGGGTAAGATAGACTGCATGGTGACCGATGAGGCGCCAGCCAAGGCATTCCAGCGGGTGAACCCATCGCTCCGTATCCTGCCCGAAACCTTCGATGCATCCTCTTTCGCCATCTGCGTGGCTAAGGATCATGCTGAGTTGCAGCAGTCCATCAATCATGCCATCCGTATCCTGAAAGAGAATGGCGTCATCGATTCCATCGTCAACCGCCATCTGGAACGGGGCATAGCCGTGGCTTATACGCCAAAGACTTCTGAGGTGAAGAAGGTGGGACCGGAAGCGCTGCAGAAACTCGGCTTGAAGACGAGTCTCCGTTTTGCCACCAACGCTACCTTCGAGCCTTTCGAATATTACCAGAATGGCAAGATTGTGGGCATCGACGTGGATGTGGCGAATGCCATCGGCGATGTGCTGGGCGTGGATGTCGAGATTCTCGATATGGAGTTTGATGCCATCATCACCTCTGTACAGGCTGGTAAGGCAGATGCGGGTATTGCCGGCATCACGGTTACTCCTGAACGGAAGAAGAATATCGGATTTACAGATTCCTATGCCGATGTGCGACAGGTTATCATGGTGAATTCCAATGAAGTGAAAGCAGCTGGTAACCAGCCGGGAGTGATAGATAAGTTTAAATCCTGCTTCATAGATGACAACCGTTATCAGTATCTGTTGCAGGGTTTGGGCAATACACTCATCATCACCTTCTTCGCCATCATCCTTTCCGTGATACTCGGAACGCTGATAGCTATTGTCAGAGCACGTCATGAACGTAAGGGCGACTGGAAGATTCCGAACATGCTCTGCCAGCTGTACCTTACCATCATGCGAGGCACGCCAACCATGGTGCAGTTGCTCATTATCTATTATGTGGTGTTTGCATCAGCAGATGTCAATAAGATACTGGTGGCTGTCATCGCCTTCGGCTTGAACTCGGCAGCTTATATTGCCGAGGTAATCCGCTCGGGCATTATGTCGGTGGATAAAGGTCAGATGGAGGCGGGTAGAAGTCTTGGTCTTTCGTATGGCAAGACGATGCGTCTCATCATCCTTCCGCAAGCCTTCAAGAATGTGCTTCCGGCTATGGGTAACGAGCTTATCACTCTGCTCAAGGAAACCTCTATCTGCGGTTATATCGGACTGGTAGATTTGACCAAGGGTTCCGACATCATCCGAAGCATTACTTACGAAGCGATGATGCCGTTGGGCGTAGTAGCCTGCCTCTATCTCGTTCTTGTTCTCGGACTGAACGCAGGAGTGAGAAGGCTGGAGAAGAGACTGAGAAAGAGCGAAAGGAAATGAGGAATCCTGAAAGGGCAAAAGCTTTAAAACAATGGATAAAATGAACGAAATAATCAAGATAGAAGGACTTCGTAAACGCTTCGGCGACAACGAGGTGCTGAAAGGCATTACCACCTCGGTGAGGAAAGGTGAGGTGGTTGCCATCATCGGTCCGTCGGGTTGTGGCAAGAGTACCTTCCTGCGTTCCATCAACCTTCTGGAAGAACCTACCGAGGGTAAAATCTTTATCGATGATATGGATATCACATCAAGCGATGTTGATATCAACCGAATGCGCCAGAGAGTGGGTATGGTATTCCAGCAGTTCAATCTCTTCCCTAATATGACCATACGCCGCAACATCATGCTGGCTCCGGTAGAATTGGGTAAGATGACAAGGGAAGAGGCTGATGAGAAGGCAACGGAACTCCTGACCCGTATCGGATTGCTGGATAAGGCCAACAGTTATCCCGACAGTCTGTCGGGCGGACAGAAACAGCGCGTAGCTATCGCCCGTGCCTTAGCGATGAATCCTGAGGTAATCCTCTTTGATGAGCCGACTTCGGCTCTCGATCCGGAAATGGTGGGAGAGGTGCTGCAGCTGATGAAAGATGTTGCTGCCGAGGGAATGACGATGGTGGTGGTGACCCACGAGATGGGATTTGCAAGAGAAGTGGCCAACCGTGTACTCTTCTTCAGTGACGGCTATATCACGGAAGACGGAACTCCTGAGCAAATATTCAACCATCCGAAATCGCCAAGACTACAGGAGTTTCTGGGAAAAGTTTTGTAATAGTTTATAGTTAACAGTTACTTGATGACAATAAAAAAAGATGCATTACTGGTATATTCAGCAATGCATCTTTTTTATTTGATGGTCTACAATCAGTAAAATGTTAACTGTAAACTATTAACTATTAACAGTTTTCTTCTCAATAATCTCTTCAGCACGTTTCAGAGCCTTGCTGATGTGATCTGTGATATTATCCTTGCCAAGAATATTGTAGAAACCAGCCTTTTCCAACTGGGCGTTTACCTTCTCGCAAACACCGGAGAGTACAACCTGAATGTCCTCCTTCTGACTCATCTCGCAGAGGTTGGTGAGGTTGTGGATACCGGTTGAATCAACAAATGGAACCTTGCGCATACGGATGACGCGTACCAGTGGACGGTCACCGAAAGCTGCCATCACTTCCTCAAACTTGTTACCAGCTCCGAAGAAGAAAGGACCATTGATCTCGTATACCTCTACGCCCTTCGGAATCGTATAGTGCTCCAGATTGGTAGAAAGGAAGTCAAACTCCTTGTTCAAGTCAATCTCATCATCGGTAATAGCTTTCACGTCGGTGGTTTCGCTCATTCGCTTCATGAAGAGCAGACAGGCGATAATCAGACCCACCTCAATGGCTACTGTCAAATCGAAGATGATGGTGAGGAAGAAGGTAATCAGAAGTACGGTTACATCGCTCTTCGGATTCTTCATCAATGCCAGGAAACTTCTCCATCCGCTCATTCCGTAAGATACAACTACCAATACACCGGCAAGACAAGCCATTGGTATGTACTGGGCAAGAGGCATCAGGAAGAGGAAGATGAGCAGCAGAACTATGGCGTGGATGATGCCTGCAATAGGAGTCTTACCGCCATTATTGATATTGGTCATTGTGCGGGCAATGGCACCTGTTGCAGGAATACCGCCAAAGAGGGGAGAGGCGATATTGGCCAAACCCTGAGCTACCAACTCGGTGTTACTGTCGTGATGATCGCTGATTACACCATCGGCAACAGTTGCTGAAAGCAAACTCTCAATGGCTCCCAGGATGGCGATGGTAATAGCTGGTGATACAAGACTCTTGATGGTCTCCCAATTCATGACTGGTACCTGAGCTGCAGGCAGTTCGTTGCTGATAGAAAAGCGGTCACCGATGGTCTCGATACTCTCAACGCCGGCAAACTGCTTGAGCAGTAAGGCTACAACGGTCATCAGGATGATGGCAATAAGAGAGCCCGGAATCTTCTTGCTGAACTTAGGGGTGATGGCGATAACCACTACGCTTACTACTCCGATAAGGGCACACCAAGGATCTATGGTGTCAAAGCTTTGGAAGTAGACGCCCCATTTCTCCAGAAAATCAGAAGGATTTGAAGTCAACGTCAATCCAAAGAGATCCTTGATCTGGGTCGTGAAGATGGTTACGGCGATACCACTGGTAAATCCCACAACGATAGGGTAAGGGATATACTTGATGATGGTTCCAAGACGGAGAAGTCCGAAGAGAACCAGGAACAGACCAGCCATCAGTGTCGCTATCGTCAAACCTTCCATGCCATATTTCTGGATAATGCCATAGATGATAACGATGAATGCTCCCGTAGGACCACCAATCTGCACTTTGCTTCCACCGAAGATGGAGATGATGAGACCTGCTACAATGGCGGTGATGATACCCTTTTCAGGGGTCACGCCAGAAGCGATACCGAATGCGATGGCCAGAGGCAGGGCTACGATACCAACGATGATACCTGCCATGAGGTCAGACATGAATGTTTTCTTGTTGTATGTCTTTAAACAGGAAAACAAACTCGACTTAATTGCTAATGCCTTCATTTGAAAGTTTTAAAATATATGTAATTAATCTTGTTATCCGTTAAAACGTGTGCAAAGGTACTATATTTTTTTTAATTGGCAAAATGTTTTTCTGAGTTTCTCCCTTTTCTTCGATAATATTCTTCTTCGTATAGTAATATTCTTCTTTGATAGATATATTCTCCGGATAATACTTTTCTAGTTGAATCCTGATTTCTTTTCGGTCTTGGAATATGAGTACAATATTATTAATGCGCTTGCGGGTGTGCGCCCGCACATGCAGGCAGGCGTGTGCATGTATAAAATAAAGTGTAGTGGTAAGAAAAGCTTTAGAAAGTCTTTATAAGTGTTAAAAAAGTACTAAAATCTAAACTTTTTTGCGAAAAGATTTGGCTGTTTCGAAAATAGTTAGTACTTTTGCACTCGCTTTTGAGAAATGCG
>NZ_QSAV01000028.1:0-50946 GCF_003465495.1 Segatella copri
CAATTAATAATTTATAATTTATAATTAATAATTATTTTGCTGCCGCCAATTCAGCGATGCACTTCTTTAAACTGTCAGTCCAGTATGGCACCTTGAATCCGAAAGTCTGCTTCAGCTTACTCTTGTCAAGTACAGAGAAGTGAGGACGCTTTACAGGGCTTGGGAACTCCTCGCTGTAGCAAGGCTGTATATCGCAAGTATTTCCGCTCAGTTCGCAGATAATCTTAGCGAAATCAAACCAAGAGCAGACACCCTCATTAGAGAAGTGGTAGATGCCCGTCTTATCCAACTGGTCAGTTTCGATGATATGTGAGATGACAGCAGCCAGGTCGCCAGCGTAAGTTGGAGTACCCACCTGGTCGAAGACCACCTTTAGGGTGTCATGGCTTGCCGTGAGACTCTGCATGGTTTTCACGAAGTTCTTACCCCACTGCGAGTAGAGCCATGCTGTACGGATGATGATATGCTTGCATCCAGTAGCTTCAATACTCTTTTCGCCTGCAAGTTTCGTTTTACCATATACCCCCAAAGGATTCGTTTCCCAATCTTCACGGCAAGGTATATTCTTGTCGCCCTGAAAAACATAGTCGGTAGATACATGAATCAAAGTACCATCTACCTCCTTCATAGCCTGTGCCAAATTTCCCGCAGCAGTACTGTTGAGCAGATTAGCCAGATCGTAATCTGTTTCAGCCTTATCTACGTTGGTATAAGCAGCGCAGTTAACAATTACCTGAATATCATTCTCCCTCACCTTTTCTCGGATAGCGTCAAGATTGGTGATATCCAGTTTTTCATAGCCTTCAGCCACATCGGTGAAGACAAACTTGTGATTGCTTTTTTGGGCACAGATTTGCATTTCATGTCCCAATTGACCATTAGCGCCTGTTACTAATATATTCATTGTTTTAATATTTTATTCAATATAATATTTTAAAGTCTACTTACCATTTCCCTCTACACATGAAGAAAACTGATATTTTCTTTCGAAATCTATTTCCTACTACCTATATATATAAATCCATTCATCTATATATAAATATGTGGCAAAGGTAAAAAAATAATTTGAGTTGACCAAAGAAAAGAAAAAGAAAAGAGAAGAAACTAACATATATTAAACAAAGACCGCCACACTTTTTCACAAAAGCATGGCGGTTTTCCCTAAAACATAATAGATAAGCTTTGCCTTTAAGGGCAAACTTGAATCATCAAGTAGCCTAGTCTATTACCAATCCTTTTTTCCCTAATATAAACTAAACCTGTTTTCCTATTTAAATCAACATACTAAATCAACAAAAGGAATTTTCTTTATCATTAAATACTTTTAGAAGACTTGAAGTGGTAATTAAACCATAAAAACTACTGTTTTCTGATTTCGGTTGCAAAGTTATATCATTTTTTTCAAAGTTGTATACCTAAGTAGTATTTTGGTAAAAAATAAGTCTACCAAAGAAACAGATAACTCCTTAAGAATCAGACACTTTAATATATTAACTATTTTTATCTAAAGTAAATTGTATTATATGAAAGGAAATTTGTATCTTTGCACCACAAAACGGACAAAAGGACGAAAATAACATTTAAAAGACGATTTTGTTATAATTATAAAGAAACATTAAAGATGAAACTACTTATATATTTACTTCTTTTGCTTACTATGCCATTGGCTGCTCAAGGCAAAACGGACGAGAAGACTTTATTGGATCGTATTGACAAGATGATTGAAAACGACCAATATTATCAGGGAATCAAGGAAAAGGAATTGAAACATCTGAAGCGGCAAGCTTATGAAGCTGAAGACGACCAAACCCGACTACTGTTTCTTGACAGCATATATCATGCCTATAGTGCTTACCGCTACGACTCAGCATACGCATATATGAAACAGGGGTTTGAATTGGCTAAAAAATGTCATAACACCTATTATATTTTACGCAACCAGATAAACCAGGCATCCATACTCTCGGTAAGGGGGTTTTATGACAAAGCAGAAAACTTACTCCAATCGCTCAATCCCGACGAGATGCCATACCAGCTGAAGCTATACTATTACTTCACATACGCCTGGCTCTACAGCTATTGGGAATCATACGCCAAGAACTCAGATTACGCCGAAGAATTCCGTGCCCAGAAGAAACAATATATGACCCTTCTGGTACAGAGTTTCAACGAAAACAATAAGCATAACGTCTTCTATCAGTATCTCATGGGCGAATACGCCTATCTCCACAACCCTACCAGCAAGGAATCGCTCAACCATTATCTGAAGGCATTGAAGATGTCGCCAGCCAAATCCCGTATCCATGCCATGTCAGCTTATGGTATAGCCAGATATTACAAAAAAACCGGCAAATTCGACCTTTACGAGGAATATCTCGTAGAGGCATCCGTGAGCGATGGATTGTGCCAACTCAAAGAAACTGTTGCGCTTCAAAAGCTAGCCTACTACATCTTTAAAAAGGATGCGAGCAACAGCAAGAGAGCTGCCAAATATATCCAGCACACTATGGAAGATGCACAGTTCTTCAACAACCAATTGCGCATGATAGAGATATCCAACATCCTTCCAGTCATCGCTTCAGCCAACCAGCAGGCTGCCGAGCGCTCTCGTACCCGCTTTCTTTGGGGGTTCATTGGTGTAAGCATAGCACTGGTCATCATCCTCATCCTCTCCTTAGTCAACAACCGACAGAAGAACAGGCTGAAGAAAAACAAGGCTGAGATTGAAGAACAGAACGAGAAGCAGAAAGAGATGAATGCACAGCTCACCGAACTGAACCAGCAGCTGATAGAGACCAATATCAAGCGAGAGACCTACATGCGCCTCTTTATGGACATCAGTGCGGCTTATATCAGCAAGTTATCAGATTACCGCAAACTGGTAAGCCGTAAGATCAAGGCAAACCAGACCGCCGATTTGCTGAAGAGTCTCAACACCCATAAATTGGAAGAAGAGGAATCACAGATGTTCTACAACCGGTTCGATAAGGCATTCATGGAGTTGTATCCGGGTTTCGTTACTGAGTTGAACAAGCTCCTGCTGCCAGAATGTCAAATGGAAGTTCCTACTACGCACGACCTGACTACTGAGATTCGCATCTTTGCCCTGATGCGACTGGGTGTAACCGACAGCCAGGAGATTGCCACCCTGCTGCATTACTCCACCCAGACCATCTATAACTACAAGTCTGGAATGCGAGCAAAGGCGATTAATCGAGATACATTCGAATCAGATATCAATCAGCTTTGCCACATCATTAATAGTTAATAATTAATAGTTTACAGTTTATAGCATAAACCGCTTTGACAATCTTGCTCAACGGCGCAGCCTCTATAAACTATAAACTATTAACTGTAAACTATTAACTAGCTTCTGTGTATCACGGTTCCGTTAGCCTGATGCGTAGCAAGAACCAGGACCTCAGCTATTTGCACATGTTCTGGAGCACTTGCAGCATAGAAGGCAACATCTGCCACGTCATCGCCGTTCAGAGGCTCTATGCCGCGGTAAACGTTGTCTGCGCGGTTCTGGTCACCATGGAAACGGATGTTAGAGAAGTTGGTTTCAACCAAACCCGGTTTCACATTGGTAACACGCACTTTCGTATGTGCCACATCAATGCGCAAGCCGTCTGTAATAGCCTTTACAGCCGCTTTGGTAGCACAATATACATTACCTCCCGCATAAGCAGCATCACCCGCCACACTACCTATATTGATTACATGACCATGATTACGCTCCACCATACCAGGTACAATCAGGCGAGTCATGGTTAAGAGGCCCTTGATATTGGTATCAATCATCTGGTCCCAATCCTCAAAATCGCCCTCATATTCAGGTTCCAGTCCACGTGCGAGTCCTGCATTATTGATAAGCACATCCACATTGCGCCACTCCTCAGGGATATAATCCACCGCTTTCTTGGCAGCTTCACGGTTACGCACATCGAAAGCCAAGGCAAGCACCTCAACGCCCTCAGCCTCGAGTTCTTTCTTCAGGATTTCCAACTTTCCCGTATTTCTACCTGTAAGAATCAGGTTATAGCCGCCACGGGCAAAACGACGTGCACAACCTTCGCCAATACCGCTTGTTGCGCCTGTAATAAGAGCAATTTTATTCATATTCTTTGATACTTTGAATTATACTTAGAACTTTTGATACTTTGAACTTTATGATTAGCGAAGCAATTGAATTCTTCACTCTTCACTTAAAGAATAAGGACTCTGACCTCAGCATTCGCCATTTTCTCTATCTGGTTCATCGGACGTTTATAATAAACACTCTGGATAGCCTTGTTGATGATGCCATGCCCCACAGCAAGAACGGTCTGGTCAGGATAAGTAACCTTGAGCCAGGTAAGGAAATTCTGGGCTCTTGATTTCATCTTTTCCAGCGTCTCTATGTTGTCCGGCCAATCCTTTGGGTCCTTCGGCAGGTCAGGGATGAATTTACCCGTAAAATCGCCCCAATCGCGCTCTCTGAGCAAGGGAGTGGTGACAATAGAATGCGAGCCGGCGATAATTTCACAGGTCTGTATACTGCGATAGAGATCGCTCGATACGAAAACATCGATAGGTGTACCCGCCATTTTCCTGGCCACTTCCTCAGCCTGCTCAATACCTTTCATATTGAGTTTTCCCGGTGTTTGTCCCTGCATAATTTGCGCCTTGTTATCCACCGTTTCACCATGGCGCACCAAATATAATTTTGTCATTGTCTTTACTTTTTCCGTCTATATCAAAAATGAGTTTTTACTTTTCCTAAGTCTATACTCCAGACATAGTTTTTACTTTCACTAAGTCTCTTTCCAAGACATCATGTTTCTGATTTTGCTTACAAAATTACGGCTTTCTATCGAGACCAACAAATAATTTGCGTTAAATATAGCAATAATTAGCGTTAAATATAGCAATAATTTAAGTTTATATAAAAAACTTCTTGCTAGTTTCGGATTTCTTTCGTAACTTTGCCCCGAAATAACAAAATCAGTTTTAGTATGAAGGTAATACACAGTTCAATATTCCGCGCAGTATGCGCCATCATCGTAGGAGTCCTGCTCATCCAATATCGTGAGCAGACCGTCACCTGGATAACCATCGCCATCGGTGTTTTGTTTTTCCTTTCAGGTGTCATCTCCCTTGCCAGTTATTGGGCAGCCAAGCGCAATGCAGAGAAGATGCAGGGCCAGATTCTGTCTGATTCCAATGGTAAGCCTATCATGGGTATGATGCCTAAATTCCCGCTTGTGAGCGTAGGCAGTCTTATCCTGGGATTGCTGCTTGCCCTGATGCCTCAGGTGTTTATCGCCTGGCTGATGTTCATCCTGGCGTTCATCCTGATTTTGGGCGCTCTGACCCAGTTTGTCAATCTGGCTTCAGCAGCTAAGATGGGACGCGTAGGCATTCTTTTCTGGCTCTTCCCTTCAGCCCTTCTTCTGCTGGGTCTGCTCGCCATCATCAAGCCTTCAGCCATCGCCTCTGCCCCTCTTTTCATCATCGGTTGGGGTATGTTCATCTATGGAGTAGTAGAGCTTCTCAACGCCTTTAAAGTCTCCAACAACAAGAGAATCTGGCTGAAGAACCAGCAGCAGAAACAGGATTCAAAGGAGATTTATGTGGATGTAGAGGAAGTGAAGAACGAAGAGTAAAACAACGAAATCATTATATCATCATATATGAATAAAATTAAAGCTCTCTTTGCCTGGTTATGGCAAAAGTTTCGCGCATTCTGGCCTTGGTACAAGGGATTGTATCAGGGCAGAGCGTGGTATACCAAGACCCTCATTGGCTTGGCAAGTTGTATAGTTGCCTTCATCTTGTATCTGGGCGCAGTAGATATCAACTTCTTATGGCTCTTCGGCAAGTCACCTGGCTATTTCTCAGGCATCCTGGATCCACAGACCTCAGAGGCCTCTGAAATCTATTCGGCTGATGGAAAGCTCATCGGCAAGTATTTCAACGAAAACCGTACTCCGGTAGAATATGATGAGGTAACACCTGATTTCTTCAAGGCACTGGTAGATACCGAGGATGAACGATTCTACAAGCATATCGGTATCGACCCTATCGGTGTGTTTGCTGCTGCGAAGGATGCACTCCTCCATCATAACGGGCGCGGTGCTTCTACCATCACACAGCAGCTGGCGAAGAACATGTTCCGTGTACGTTCGCAATATTCTACCGGTTTGCTGGGCAAGATTCCTGTACTCCGCCTGCTCATCATCAAGAGCAAGGAGTGGATCATCGCGGTAAAACTCGAAACGGTGTTCAGCAAGAAGGAAATCATCACCATGTATGCCAATACCGTAGATTTCGGTAGCAATTCCTATGGTATCAAAACCGCTGCGAAGACCTACTTCAACACCACTCCTAAGGAGTTGACCACCGGTCAGGCTGCCGTGCTCGTGGGCATGCTCAAAGCTACCACCTACTACAACCCACGCACCAACCCGGAGAACAGTCTTGCACGCCGCAACACCGTATTATATAATATGGTGACACATGGCGATCTCTCAAAAGACAGATACAATGAACTGAAAGACGAGCCTATCAAGCTCGATTTCAAGGTAGAAGAAAACTACGATGGACAGGCTAAATACTTCCGTGAAGCAGTAGCCAACTACCTGAAAGACTGGTGTAAAGACGAAGGTTACGACCTCTATACCAGCGGTTTGAAGATTTATACCACCATCGATACCCGCATGCAGAAGTATGCAGAAGATGCAGCCCGCAAGCAGATGAAACAGGTACAGCAGAACTTCAACAACCACTGGAGCATCCGCCGTACCCAGGCAGGCAAAGGCAACTGGATGGGTCAGGATCCTTGGCAGGATGAGAACCACAACGTGATACCAAACTTCATCCAGGGCATCGCCGAGCGCCAGCCATTCTACAAGGCATTGGTAGCCCGCTTCCCTAACAATCCCGACTCAGTAAACTATTACTATAAGGAGTGGGTTCACCCGGTTAAGGTGTTCGATTATGACAAGGGCAGCATCACGATGAACATGACATCAGAAGACTCCATCAAGTATATGACCACCTTCATGCACTGCGCCTTTGTAGCCATGGAGCCACAGACCGGAGCAGTAAAGGCATGGGTGGGCGATATCGACTTCGACCACTGGAAGTATGACAAGGTAACAGCCGAGCGCCAGCCTGGTTCTACCTTCAAGCTCTTTGTATATACCGAGGCGATGAATCAGGGTTTAACCCCTTGTGATAAGCGTCGCGACGAATATATCTCTATGGAGGTATACGATAAGAAGAAGCACGAAATGACCATCTGGCGTCCATCCAATGCCAACGGTTCGTTCTCGGGCGACAGTATCCCATTGAAGAGTGCCTTTGCCAAGAGTATCAACTCTGTGGCTGTAAGATTAGGACAGGAGATGGGCATCAAGCGCATCATCGAGACAGCCAAGAAGATGGGTATCAACAGTCCGCTGGATGACACCCCTTCTCTCGCCCTCGGTTCCAGCGATGTCAACCTCCTGGAGATGGCATGCGCCTACAGCACCATTGCCAACAATGGCAAGCACCACGACCCGGTATTGGTTACCAAGATTGTAGACCACGATGGTAAGGTGGTTTACGAGGGTCCTTCTACAGAAGAGCAGGTAATACCTTACAAGAGTGCCTTCCTCATGCAGCAGCTCTTACAGGGCGGTATGAAGGAGCCGGGAGGTACATCCCAGAGTCTCTGGGGCTATGTAGGCAACTACCGTGATACAGAGTTCGGTGGAAAGACAGGTACCACCAATAACCACTCCGATGCCTGGTTCATGTGTGTGAGCCCTAAGCTCGTAGTTGGTGCCTGGGTAGGAGGCGAATACCGCTGTCTCCACTTCCGCACCGGAGCCTTGGGTCAGGGTTCGAGAACCGCTCTTCCTGTGTGCGGTTACTTCCTCCAGAGTGTCTTTGGCGACCCAGCCTTCCAGCAGTATCACGGCAAGTTTGACAAGCCACAGGACAGCGATATCACCAGCGATATGTACATCTGTGCAAGCTATGCACCAAAGCCAAAGGTAGATACCACCAAGGTAGACAGTACCGCCTTCCAGGAAGAGATCGTTCTCGATGACGAAGGCAACCCTATCATCCGCGAGGTTCCTGCCAAGAAGGCTGAAGGCGAATCTGCCAACGGTACAGCCACCACAGAAGAAAAGAAAGAGAAGAAGAAGGCTAAGCCAACGGAGCAGCCTGTCAACTTCGATGATCTTTAAATTTAGTTTATAGTTTATAGTTTATAGCGGCTACGCCGTTTAGCAAGAAGGCGATTTAATGTGGCTTATGCTATAAACTATAAATTATAAACTATAAATTAAATACAATGATTGATCTCGACAACCCGGAGTTGCAGAATGCACTCCAAATCATACAGTTTACCCGTCGTTCGCTTTTCCTTACCGGAAAGGCGGGGACGGGTAAATCTACTTTTTTACGTTATATAGCCGCCAATACCAAGAAGAAACATATCATTCTTGCCCCAACAGGCATTGCGGCCATCAACGCCGGAGGAAGCACGCTCCACAGCTTTTTCAAGCTTCCTTTCCACCCGCTGCTGCCCAACGACAGCATGTATTCCGTCCGCAACATCCGCAACACCCTGAAGTATAATTCAGAGAAGATAAAGATTATACGCGAGGTAGAGCTCATCATCATCGATGAGATCAGTATGGTTCGTGCCGATATCATCGATTTCCTGGACAAGGTATTGCGGGTATATTGCCGCAACATGCGAGAGCCTTTCGGGGGCAAGCAGCTGCTTCTGGTGGGCGATATCTTCCAGCTGGAGCCTGTGGTGAGGGAAGACGACCGTCGTCTGCTCAGTCCCTTCTACCGCAGCAGTTTCTTCTTCGATGCCAAGGTGTTCGAATACTTCAAGCTCGTGAGCATCGAACTCAAGAAGGTATACCGTCAGAGCGATCCCGTTTTCATCAGCATCCTCGACCATATCCGCACGTCTCAGGTGCCCATGCAGGATCTACAGCGCCTCAACCAGCGCGTGGGAGCCCAGCTCGATGAGAGCGATTCCAAACTTGCCATCACCCTCTCTACACGCCGCGATACGGTAGATTACATCAACGACAGCCAGCTCCAGTGTCTTCCGGGAGAGCCTTGCCTCTTCCGTGGCCACATACAGGGCGAGTTTCCGGAGAGCAGTCTCCCTACCCCTATCGAGCTTTACCTCAAGACGGGGGCTCAGGTTATCTTCATCAAGAATGATATCGAGCATCAGTGGGTGAATGGAACGCTGGGCACCATCATCGGTTTTGATGAGGATGAGGATGCCAAGATTTATGTGCGCACCGAGGAAGGCAAGGATGTGATGGTGGAGCCTGCGGCATGGAGCAACATGAGATACCATTTCAATGAGGTTGAGAAAAAGATTGAGGAGGAAGAAATTGGCAGATACGAGCAGTACCCCATCCGTCTGGCTTGGGCGATAACGGTTCATAAGAGCCAGGGCCTCACCTTCAACCAGGTGAAGATTGATTTCACGGGTGGTGTCTTTGCGGGCGGACAGACGTATGTTGCCTTGTCCCGCTGCACCAGTCTCGAGGGCATCAGTCTTCAGGAGCCGTTGCGTCAGAGTGATGTTTTCGTGCGCAATGATGTCAAGCAGTTTGCCCGTCATTACAACGACCAGAGCACCATCAATACAGCGCTTACCCAGAGTAAGGCCGACAAGCAGTATCATGATGCCGTCAAGGCCTTTGACAGGGGCGATATGCAGTCGGCTCTCGATAACTTCTTCCTTGCCATCCACAGCCGTTATGATATCGAGCAGCCACTTGCCAAGCGTTTCATCCGCAAAAAGCTGAACAGGGTGAACGAGCTTCAGGCAGAGAACGAGCGGTTGCGCGAAGAAATAAGAAAGAAGGATGAAGAGAAGGAGAAGCAGCAGAAGTTCCTCAAGCGCCTTGCCACGGAGTATGTGATTATGGGGAAGGAGTGCGAAAAAGAGGGCATGAAAGAGGCTGCCATCATGAATTACCGCAAGGCCCTCACCCTTTATCCTGAGCACCCGGAGGCGAAAAAAAGGCTTTTAAAGGTAAAAAAGTAAAAAGGTAAAAGGGTAAAAAACAAAAAAAACAGGCAAAATCACTTGCCTGTTTTTTTTTTAACTATAAGCTGAAAAGCTCTATTAACTATAAACTTTCAACTATAAACTATCATCTAGTACCATTGTACAGCGTTCGAATAACCGCTTCTCTTGTCGTATTTCAGCGCATCTGTCAGGGTGGCTGCGTTACAACGGAAGGTGAAGTTGTAGCTCGTATATGGAGCGAGAACCACAGAACAGCTCATGTTAAAACAGTGAAGATCACGAGCCAGACTGGCGGTGGTCATACTGATCTTGTGGTTGTCAAAATCATAACCGGATGAGAAACTGATGTTCCAGCCATCACTGATTCTTACGTTACCACTCATGTTCAGAGTCTGGGTAAACTTGTATGCATAGCGCATCGTCTTCTCATTGAACTTCTCTCTTCGCGTATCCTCGCGCATCGTTACACCATAACCGAAGGTCAGCGACCATGGCATCTTAAACGCCATATAACCATCTGAATCCGTTTCAGCCTTTCCGCCCTTCTTGGCTGCCGTCTTACCCTTCTCCATGCTGTCGTCTACGTTGCTCTCGATGTCGGTATCCAGACCTTCATCGTCATCATCATTGCGCTGGCTGTCCTTCTTGTCGTCCTCATCATCGCCCCCGCCAAAGAGTTTCTTCAGCTTCTCCGGGTTCAGTGTGAACGAGAAGTTCTGCGACATACCCTGGAATCGTCCGAACCTGCCCTTGCCCCACTCCGTATGGGTACCCACATAAACATTGTTCTGGTCGTCCAGCTCGTAGGCATAGGTGGCAAACACAGCGTTCATGTTGAAGGTATAGTTCTTCCACCACTTCAGTCTGAGGTTGATGTTCATATCGCTCCAAGGGCGAACCTTGGCTGCGGTATTGTAACTCATGTTGATGTCGAACGCATCGATGATACTGAGTTTCTTGTATCCGGTAGAGTCCTTATCGCTCTTCACCTTCATCTCGATGTTGTTGCCCAGGGTAAACGAGATATTACCGCTCTTACCCTTGCCCGGCGCACCATAAAGGGCATTGGCATACTTCGAGTAGCTCACCAGCGATACGTTTCCGTCGGCATCGGTCTTCTGGTAGGTGTCCCAGTAGCCGTAGCGTGAAGCTCCGAAGTCTGGGGCATAACTGAAACTCACCGTAGGCGTAAACACGTGGCGCACAGCCTGTATCTTATCTCCGAAGAGCTTGCGGCTTGGTATGTAGAAACCATAGAGTTTGGTAGAGAGACCTACACTCATGTTCCAGTTATACACGTTGTTGAAACCATAGATGGTATCACATTTCTCCGTTTGGCTGGCTTCATCCCATGATCTCTCCACCTTGTTGGTATACATACGGTCGGTGAAATTGAACGATGGGTTCACGTTGAGATATTTGAAGAGCGTGAATGTAGCGCTCACCGGTATCTGATGCTGCCATCCGTTGCGCCAGTCCTTGATGAGTGAACTGTGCATCAGCTTATCCTCTTTGGTATTGATGCTGTTAGAGATGTGTCCCGTATAGCTCATGGCTATCTTCTCGTACCATTTCTCATCGCCCACCATCTTCTTTCTTCTGAACGGATAGAAGCGGGAGATGCTGATGTTCAGGTCGGGCAGCGTCATGGCGATGGATGAATCGCGCATATTCTGCGAGAGGTTGGCGGTAGAGCTGAGCGACATTCCGATGCTCGAGAAGTTGGTGCTCCAGCTTACGGAAGAGGTTCTCGTACTCTGCGTCATCGTCTGCGGATTGTAGAGCGAATTGAGGTTGTTGCGTTCGTAGCTCGATGTGGCGAAGTTCACACTTGCCGAAAGCGAACTGTATGGGTTTGCCTTGCTGTCCTGGCGGTGGCTCCATTGCAGTTTGAAGCTCTCCTGCTCGGTAAAGTCTGGCATTCCCTTGTCGCCGTTCTTCGTATCCTGGTAACTGAAGAAGAAGGAACCCGAGTATTTGTATCTCTTTCGGTAGTTGCTGGCTGCCGAGAGTCCCCACGATCCCTTGGTATAAATCTCACCCAGCAGCTTCAGGTCCCATTTATCGTTCATGGCGAAATAATATCCGCCATCTCTGAGATAGAATCCTCGTGCCGTTTCATCGCCATAGGTTGGCATGATGAAACCGCTGCTGTAGCTCTTGGTGAACGGGAAGAAGCCGTAAGGGATGGCAAGCGGCATAGGCACATCGCACACCACGAGATAGGCTGGTCCGAATACCACATCCTTGCCCGGCCTTACCTTGGCTCGGGAGAGCGAGATGTAGAAGTCGGGATGCGGATCATCGCAGGTGGTATACCTTCCGTGCTGCAGATAGATGACTCCCGATGAGTCGCGTTTCGACTTCATACCGGTCAGGAATCCGTCTTGCTGTTCTGTATATACATTATTAATAAGGGCCTTCTTGCTCTTGAAGTTGAATTTGATGGTGTCGGTATCATAGGTATCGCTACCCATCTTGAAGACAGGTTTGCCCTTGATGCCTCCCTCCGCCGTACTGTCGGGTGTACCCATCGCCTTCACGTTGCTCTTGTCCATATCCATGGAGATGCGGTCGGAACTGAGGTCCATGTTGGTATACTTCACGTTGGAGTTTCCGTAGAGATATGCCACCTTGTTCTTGGCATCGTATACGAGAGAGTCGTCCGCCTGATAGTTAACCGGTGCGTCTACTCCACCCTGTTTCTTTCTGGCGATACTGTCGAGGCGGATACTGTCATCCACCACTTTATTATGTTTCCATATAGCTTTCTGCAGCGAGTCCATCTGCGTGGTGTCGTCAGCCTGTTTCAGCTTGGGCTTTATTTCGTTGCCCAGCGAGTCTACGAACACACTGTCACCCACGCTGTCCACGGTTTCCGTCTTCTCCTTCTTCTTTTTCTTTTTCGAATCGGGCATACCCGGATTAGCCACCATCATACACGAGATGGCAGCGAGCAGCAGCATAGCTATCGTCGATTGTTTTCTCATTCAATAAATTAGAATTCTATTCAAACATGCGTTCCCATTGCTGGAAGCGTTTTACTCCTTCCTCTCCGAACTTCATGAGACTTTTTTCTGCTTTCTCAATTGTTTTTTCCCGGTCGAGGTGAGTTTTGCTGAAGAATTTATCAGCGTAGCAAATCACCTTCTCCTCCATGGTTTCCGGCAGGAAATCCTGATGTGGCAGGGGCAGGTTCTGTGCTATGATCTGTGCCTCTGTGATGCCTGCACCGGTATGGCGCTCACATACGCGGGCATGTCGCTCATATCCTTCCTTGCGCAGGATTTCTGCTCCCAGTCGTCCATGGCAGATGTAGGGCTGCGAGCCGAAACACTGTATGCCTGGGGCATCGGTCATGAAGATGCCGAGGTCGTGGAGCATAGCTGCTTCTTCGATAAACTGGGCATCGAGTTGCAATTCGGGATGATACGAAACAATCTGTAGCGCTTTTCGCGCTACAGATTGGCTATGTGTGATGAGGATATGCCGAAGCTCATTATCCTCAGGATAATACTTATCAATAATAGCTTGATAATTCATTTCTATTATATTTACTCAGCATCGCGCTCGATGTAAGCGATAACATCGCCCTTGCGCACCTTGCTGCCCTGCTTGGCATTGATTTCTACGAGTTTGCCGCCCAATGCAGCTGGGATGGTTTCAAACTCGCCCCAAGGAGCCTGGATATAGCAGAAGGCATCACCTTCCTTATATTCCTTGCCGATGTATGGCTCTACAGCTGGCTGGCACTCGCCCTCGCCCTGGAATTCCCAGAAGAGCTGGCCGGCTACTGGTGCCACGATGGCATCTGCCTTGGCGTGCTTGAACTCTGCAAGCTGTGCAGGAGTAAGGGTTGTACCGAGCTTGGCATCCTTTGCCTTCTGAAGGTCGGCCAGGAAGTTCTTCTTTGCCTGTCCGCTCTTGTAGTTGCGATACTGCTCTGGGTGCATAGCGAGCTCGAAGAGTTCCTCGTCGTCCTGACCGTAATCCCAACCGTTCTCGTCCATCTCCTTCTTGAAGTCGTCGAGGGCGTTGGTGAGCAATGTGTGTGCATCAACATCTGTAAACTCGCGGCCCTGCTTCTTGGCGAGCTCTACGAGTTCTGGGTCGATAGTTCCAGGAATCTTACCGCTCTTACCGAGAATCATACCCCACATAGAGTCGTCCATCATTACGAAGCGACCCTTGCCCTGCTCCATGGTGAGGAGGTTCATCAGTGAGATGTTCTTTACATACTGGCTGAATGGGGTTACCAATGGAGGATAACCTACGCGTGGCCATACATACTCTACCTCGTCGAAGAGTTTGATGAGCAGGTCGTCCATAGACAACTCTTCCTCACCCTTCTTCTTGCGGATGTTGTTGATGGTCTGACGCATACCGCCGAGGTCTGCCATCATAGAACCCATCATACCGCCAGGGAGACCGCAACCGAGCAACAATGAAGACATGATCTTGTTACCTGGGTTGATGAAGTAGCCGAGCCACTCGTCGATGAACTCCTGAGTCATAGCACGAGCCTTCATATAAGCGCTCATGTTGATTTCAGGCACCTCGAAGCCCTCGTTCTTCAGCATGCTGATAACTGAGATTACGTCTGGGTGAACCTTACCCCATGACAATGGCTCGATGGCTGTATCGATGATGTCGGCACCATTGTTGCAGACCTCGAGGATAGAAGCCATAGAGAGACCAGGACCAGAGTGGCCGTGATACTGGATGATGATCTCAGGATACTTGTCCTTAATCATCTTGGTGAGTTTGCCGAGGAATGCTGGCTGGCCGATACCTGCCATATCCTTCAAACAGATTTCCTCTGCACCGGCAGCGATGAGCTGGTCGGCGATGTTCATGTAATATTCCAGGGTATGAACAGGAGAGTTGGTGATACAGAGTGCACACTGTGGAGTCATGCCACCCTCCTTAGCCCACTTGATAGAAGGAATGATGTTGCGCACATCGTTCAGTCCGTCGAAGATACGTGTGATGTTGGTACCCTGCTTAGCCTTTACCTTATACATAAGGGCGCGCACGTCGTCAGGCACAGGATACATACGAAGAGCGTTCAATCCGCGGTCGAGCATGTGAGTCTTGATACCCACCTCGTTGAAAGGTTTGCAGAATGCGCGTACGGCATCGTTAGGGTTTTCACCTGCCAGGAGGTTAACCTGTTCGAAGGCACCGCCGTTAGTCTCTACACGGCTAAAGCATCCCATTTCGATGATAACTGGGGCAATTTTAGCCAACTGATCCTTGCGTGGCTGGAACTTACCAGAGCTCTGCCACATGTCTCGATAAACGAGACTGAACTGAATTTTCTTCTTCATTATTCTTGTTCTTTTTCTTTATATTCGATGTATGAATTAAATTCCAAGGTGCAAAATTAGACAAAAAAATTGAGAAATCGTCCTATTCGCCTCTTTTTTTATATTTATTATGTAATTTACTTCAATATTTCCTTCTTCATCTTGCTGTTCAGCTTCTCGGCTGCAGCATGGGCCTTGGCGTTGGCCTTCATCGCATTGAGCGAGCGGTGGAAACCCTGGATGCGACCCTCACGATCAGAGAGAGCCAGACTGTCGCCCTTCATATATACAAAGGTGAAGGTATCGCGCTTCGTCTTCTCATTGAGCACCACGCCATCCAGCTCGCGGTGGCCCTGCACCAGAATCAGCTTACCATTATAGGCATGCCATTCCGTATACTGAGGCACGGCAGGATATTCTACCGGACTGTCGTCATCCACATCCTTGTTTATCATCACCCTGCCCACGGCCATCGCCTCGCTCATGCGCTTCAGGGTGAAGCCATACTGGCGCGGCACCATATAGGTTTCTACGATGCTGTCAGGCATATTGGCAAGGATTCTCGCCTGCTGGCGCTTGCTCAGATGCGATACATCGCGCAGCTTCGGCATCACCGGATAGGTCCAGGTGGCCTTCAGCTGGTCCAGGTCTATCACCATGTCGGCACGGTTCTTCTCATCCTTCTCCTCGCATGGCATCACGCAAACCCAGTCGCCCACCTCTATATCTCCAAACACCTGATGGTTGCGAGTGGCATCCAGAATGTTGTATCTTACGGGGTCGCCGCCTCCGTTGGGCAGCAGCACCAGCGCGGTATCCGAGCAGCCCAGGCAGGCAAGTCCGTAGATAGCCCTGTCGCCCTTAGCCGGTTTCGAGAGGCTGATGGCGAGTTTCGAATTGTCCATACGTGGTGGTTTCTTTCCCCTATGACATGCTGCGATGGTTGTGGCGGCTAGCGCCAGTGTGAGTATTGTCTTGACTTTCATCTTTCTATTCATTATTTCAGATGCAAAACTACAACTATTTTTTGGAAGCACCAAATATTGAATCGTAAAATAATTAAAAAAATAGGTGATATATTTTGTAGTGTCTCGATTTTGCATTACCTTTGCAACCGTTTTTTGGGATCAACATCCCCCTCGTCCTGCCACACACGCCGGATGATGAAAAGAAATAGGACCAACTCAAGAATTATATGCAACAAGAGAATATGACAGACAAGACAAATACACACGCTCTCCCGGCATGGACCGAGGTAGAGTATACCGCATTATGCAAAAACCCGTACCTGTTAACCCCATTCTTCATCCCTAAGGAGGCGAAGTGCTTCACGTGCCGCGAAGATGGCACGAGGGAAGAAGAAAGAATGGTTTTCCTCGTTTTCAAATCTACTGCAGCCCCTGCTGATGCCGAATGGGAAGATGATCCTGTTCCGGGCGAGATGTGGGTGCGAGCGCTGGGCGATGACGATGAGGAGATTGAGCCTGCCAAGGTGATTTACCTGGGTCAGGACATCGAGGATTTCATCCGTGTAGCCGCTGAGGACGACCAGACCATCACCTTCGATTTCTGGTGGCGCCACGGCGAGGTGAAGGTGGAGAAGGCCGAGAAGACGGATGACGGATTCGTATGCCGCAAGGATGATTTCGGCGATGACGGACTGGCTGTTACCCTGATTCCTGAGGACGGCGGCAATCCGGTTGTCCTCCGTCTTCAGATTCCTTACATCGGTTTCTCGCTCTACGATGCCGAGGGCAACAAGGTGCATGGCG
The DNA here is from genome assembly GCF_003465495.1 of Segatella copri. GTDB lineage: Bacteria > Bacteroidota > Bacteroidia > Bacteroidales > Bacteroidaceae > Prevotella > Prevotella copri_G. Next base: position 17,136 of record NZ_QSAV01000028.1, read on the forward strand.
AGCTGAGCATTCCGCAGGATAAGGTGGATGACTACACCTACGAATTTGTGGGCGATGACAACAACGACCGTTTCACCCTTCAGCTCGACAGCAACAGGCTGGTTTACATGTGTGTATTGCGCCATGAGGACCATCAGCTGGTGGTTCGCAACCAGCGCGACCGTCTTTCAGTAGTAGATCAGATTCCTACCGAGGGCAAGCTTTCTGAGTTGCTGATGAACACGAATTCTGCGCTCATCAAGAATAGGAATCACCGTTGGCGCATTCAGATTGAGGGCACCACGCTGTCTCACGAGGTTGAGTTGAATGTAGATGCGGCATCTCTGGTAGCTTTTGCTGAGGAGCAGATGCAGAAGGGCATGGAGATTGACGAGCTGGGCCAGCATCTGATGGCACTGGAGCAGAAGTATCATTTCCAGTGGTTCTGGCTGAGTGAGGACGACTGGAGTCATGACAATCCGGTATTCGACATGTTCATGAAGCAGCTTTGTGCCTTTTCGTATGTCAGTCAGAATCCTGTTCAGGCAGATGCGTTGATGGCAAGGAACTACAAGCGTAAGATTCGCCGTTACAGCAGTATGCTGAAGGCTCACAAGCGTGGCGAGTTGAATCTTTTTGAGGAGAGTGATGAGGTGCGAGCCGAGTATCTCCGCATCTTCCAGGGTTTCCACCAGCCTTTCGTAGAGGCTTTTGAGAAGGAGGAAGAGGAATAATCTTTTAAGTTTTATCCCTCACATCCCTCACTTTTTCTCTTCTCAAAATGTTAATCATCTGATAATAAGAGAATTATCTATTTAGGAAAGCGTGATGGATGGACAAATTGTTTACAATATCCATCACGCTATCCATCACTAATAGCCTTCATCTATCACGTTTTTCAGCTTATCTTCTTGCAAAAAGCAAGAAGATCTTTGCAGAATATGGTTATGGGACCTGACGAAAACGGACCACACGTTGTGCTGCGCTGGCTCACGGATATTACTGCGCCGGGTTACGGATATTACTGCGTCGGGGTACAGATATTACTGCGTCGGGATACAGATATTACCGCGTCGGGATACAGATATTACTGCGTCGGGGTACAGATATTACTGCGTCGGGGTACAGATATTACTGCGTCGGGGTACGGATATTACTGCGTCGGCTAGCGCAGACGTATCCGTAGGCTTATTGAGACGGCTGAATTCGCTGACTGAACTACTTGAGTTAGCTAACTGAACTACTTGAATAGCCAGACTGGGATAAAAACAAAGCGGGCGGACCTCTTTTCACGAAGAAGGCCGCCCTGTTTCCTAATTAAACTTTGTTTTGCATTAAAGAAATGCAATGCTTGAGCAAAAATATTTTTATTTCTCTATCAGTCCCTCTACATACTTGCAGAGGATGCCGATGCCCTTGAGGTTTTCGCCACCCTGCGGAATGATGATGTCAGCATAGCGCTTGGTGGGTTCGATAAACTGCTCGTGCATCGGCTTCAGGACCTTGAGGTATCGGTCTACCACCATCGATACGGTGCGACCCCTGTCGATGGTATCACGCTGAATGTTGCGTATCAGGCGCTCATCAGCATCGGTATCCACGAACACCTTCAGGTCCATCAGGTCTCTCAACTTCTTGTCCACCAGCGTCATGATGCCTTCGATAATCACAACCGGTTTGGGGTCAACGTGAACCGTTTCCGGTTCACGGTTGCATTTGATATAACTATAGGTGGGTTGCTCTATCGCCTTGCCAGCACGCAGATCAGCGAGCTGCTGGTGCAAAAGCTTCCAATCGAATGCCGACGGGTGGTCGAAGTTGATCTGATGACGTTCTTCCTCGGTCATCTGCGAGGTATCGTTATAATATGAATCGAGGGGCACCACAGCCACATAATGAGGCGGCAGCACTTCTACGAGTTTCTTCACCACAGTAGTCTTGCCGGAGCCTGTGCCTCCCGCAATGCCAATAACGGTCACTTTATCTTTCATATTCTTTCTTCTTTCTATAAGATTTCATCAAACATCTTGCGGTAGAATTCAGCCTTCTTCTCCACTGCCATAGGATAGGCACGGGAACTGGAGGGCATGCGGTACAGACGGAGTCTGCGGCCCTCGAACTGGAATTCTGCATAGCCTCCCATTTCAGGCTTTTCCTTGATGCCGAAGTGTTCTGAAAATACCTTCGTGGCAAGCTGGCCGGCTGTGAGCACCGCCCTGCAATGGGGCAGCTGGCGGAGCATGCCGTCGAGATCGGCGGGCTGCACGATCTGCAGGTCCTTGTCGGATGCCGTATTCTTGGTGCGTATCACCTGCTGTGCGGTATCATAGATGGCGACGCCCTTCTCCCTGAGAAATTTCTTAATAGCATCGAGGCGGTAGGTTTTCTTCTCTACATCCACAAAATGGAACTTATCCTGGAAGTAGATAATCCCGAATATCCTCCACATATCATTTTGGAAGTTGGGATAATACCAGGGCATGCACCACCGCTTCTCTGCAGGCGGAAACGTGCCGAGCATCAGCAGCCGCGCATTTTCGGGCAGCCACGGCTCAAAAGGATGATTCTCAACCATTTTCTACTTCTTTTCCTTCACAAGGTACATCACTACCGGCAGGTGATCGCTGTAGCCGTTAAGCCATCTGCCGCCTGCCTTGGTACGCAAAGGAGCACCCTTGTACTGACCTTCCTGCTGGATGAGGTAATCGCGGCGGAAGATGTGGTTCTTCCAGAACTTCAGAGAACTATAGTCCTTGTTCTTACTATCCTTGTTCAGGAGATTAGGCGTGATGACAATCTGGTCGAAGAGATTCCATGAACCGCTGTAGAACAGGGTTCCCTTACCCTCCTTGGCCAGGATGTTATACCATGGGTTATACATATCATCGGCACCTACCTCGCTGATTTCAGCTTTCGCCTTCAGCACCTTGTGCATGCTGGCGTCGGTAGGATCATCGTTCATATCGCCCATCACGAACACTTTCATCGCTGGGTTCAACTTCAGCAAACTGTCTTTTACAGCCTTGGTCTGGCGTGCTCCGCTCTCGCGATAGAACGGACCGGAGAAACGGCTTGGCCAGTGGCATACGATAACCGCCACATCCTCGCCCGCCAGCTCACCGCGAACAGTGAGGAAACCACGGGTCTTGTAGGCAGAATCCTTGGCGAGTTCCTGTACGTAAGGCACCAATCGGGTGTTCTTCACCGTGAAGAGTGCCGGATTATAGAGCAGCGCACAGTCGATGCCTCGCTTATCGGGACCCTCGATATGGCAGAACTGCATGTTTCGTGCCTTGAGGGGCGGCTGCGCGGTGAGATCTTTAAGCACGTTGGCATTCTCAACCTCAGCCAGACCGATGAAGGCGCAGCCCACGTTAGGCAGCACATCGGTACCCATATCGGCAAGTGCGCGCGACATATTCTTGAGTTTATTGGTATATTTCATACCATTCCATCCCTTAGCAGGGAGATACTCATAATCATTCTTACCGGCATCATGACAGGTATCGAAGAGGTTCTCCTGATTGTAGAAACCTACAGCATACACTTGAAACTGCCTGTTGCCTGAAGTCTGCGACTTCTTTTTCTGTGCTGTAGCGCCCAGCCCTATCATGAGGAGGGCAGCCAGCAAGAGCAAATGTTTTCTCATACAATATTAATTATTAATGTATACCTTATTATATATGTATTTCTTAACTCCATAAGGAAATACGCAGCAAAGATACCTAAAAAACCGGAAATATCTCCATAAAAACGAATAATTTTTCAGTTTTCATGCATTTTTAACATAAATAACTTCTCTTTTAAAAATTTTTTTTGTTACTTTGCAGCACTGATAAATATTTTTGATCGGGACAGAAGACACAAGACCAGAAATCATGATAAGTCCCCCTTACAGTTTACCTAAACAAAATCCAACGGGACTATAAATATATCATCACTGCGAAAGAAGACTGCTGTCACCGACAGTTAAACTTAACACATATAAACTATGCAGAAGAAAGTAAACTTAGCAATGTTAGCGCTCTTCTCGTGTTCATTGGCTATGGCTCAGAACGAAAAGACTGACCAGAACATAGCCCAGGGACTCGACGAAAATGCTTTCACCTTCTCCGAGGCACAGTTGGGCGAGGACGATGACATGTCATCCAATGTCACCATCCTCAATTCTACCAGCAACGTATACGCGAGCCAGGCAGGTTACCGGTTCTCGCCAGCACGTTTCCGCTACCGTGCCTTCAACCAGAAGTACAACGATGTCTATATCAATGGTGCTTCCATGAACGATATGGAGACCGGACAGTTCCGTTTCTCCAACATCGGCGGATTGAACCGATTCTCCAGAAACGTAGACTTCGCCCTGCCTTTCGAAGCCAACGGCTATTCGATGACGGGCATGGCAGGCTCCAACAACTATGATTTCCGTGCCGGAAGCATGCAGGAAGGACAGTATGCAAGCGTAGGTGTTGCCAACCGCAACTATACCCTGCGCGGACTCTACTCCTACTCCAGCGGATTCAACGAGAAGGGATGGGCCATTACAGCCGGTCTCACCTACCGCTGGGCTAACCAGGGATACGTAGAGGGAACCATCTACAACGCCCTCTCCTATTTCTTCGGTGTACAGAAGAAGTGGATGAACGGCCACTCGCTGAGCTTCTCTACATGGGGTAACCCTACAGAAAGAAGCACCCAGGGAGCATCCACCGACGAGGCTTACTGGCTGGCGAACGACTACCAGTATAACCCATACTGGGGATACCAGAACGGACACAAGAGAAACTCACGCGTAGTGAACGACTTTGCCCCTTCGGCTATCGCTACATGGGACTGGGAAATCAACGACCAGATGAAGCTCACCACATCGGTGTTCGGAAAATACTCTATGTACAAGAGCACCAAGCTCAACTACAACAACGCAGAGAATCCGCAGCCAGACTACTGGAAGAACATGCCATCTGCCAACTACTATGTATGGGGCGACTACAAGAACGGCAACAACATGTATACCTGGGAAAACTGGAACAACGCCGTAAATTACTGGCAGGCAAGCAAGCAGAACCGACAGATTAACTGGGACCGCCTGTACTATGCCAACCAGCAGGCAGCCAAGAACGGACAGGATCTGCTCTACTATGTTCAGGCTAAGCACAACGACAACCTGACCCTGACCCTGTCATCCGTTCTGAACACCAAGCTGACCAAGAAATCGAACCTGGCCACGGGTATCATGCTCGGAAAGAGTACCAACCAGCACTATCAGACACTGGAAGACATGCTGGGCGGTGCCATCTTCCACAACATCAACACCTATGCCCTGGGCGATTATCCTAAGACCGACCCACGTGTGCAGTACGACCTGAACACAGCCGGTCCTAACAACACAGGCAAGCTGGTTTACGAGGGCGACAAGTTCGGTTACGACTATCGCCTCGACGTGAACAAGGCAAACGCATGGAGCACCTATACAGCCGAATTCTACAACATGAAGGCGATGCTGAGCGGACGTATCGGATATACCGGAATGAACCGCCGAGGCTACATGCGCAACGGTATGGCACCGAACAACAGTCAGGGCAAGAGCGGCACAGCCAACTTCCTGGACGGTGGCGTAAAGGGAAGCCTGAACGTGGATATGGGCAGAGGCCATGCCTTCAGCATCGGAGCCGGATACGAGCTGCGTGCGCCGATGGCAAGCACAGCCTTCATCTCGCCTGAAATCAGCAACGACTTCGTGACTAACCTCAAGAACGAGCGCATCTTCAGCTCTGAATTCAGCTACCTGTATCGCAACGCATGGCTGAGTGCCAACGTGAGCGGATACTACAGCCGACTGGAGAACGTTACGGAATGGCAGAACTTCTACAACGATGATGAGAATTCATTCACCTACGTGAGCATGACCGGACTGAAGAAGGAATACTATGGTGTAGAGGTGGGCGCTAAGTTCAAGCTTACATCATGGCTCGACCTGAAGACTCTGGGCGCTATGAGCGAGGCGAAGAACATCAACAATGTAAACGCCGTATACATGCTCTCAAAGAGTGCTGAGGTTTACCAGGACAAGGCTTACGTGATGAATATGCGCGAGAGTGGCACACCGCTCACAGTGGGAAGCATCGGTCTCGATGCCCACGTAAACGGATGGTTCGTCAACCTCAATGCCAACTACTACGACCGCATCTACCTCTCTTATTCTCCAAGCTACAGATATGAGAAGGTGCTGACCAACCGCCAGGCTGCCTACAAGGCATTCCCTGAAATCTTTGCTCCTACTACACTCGACGGTATGAGCTGGACTGAGGATGCTGTAGCTCAGGAGAAGGGTCACGGAGGATGGATGGTTGACCTGAGCATAGGCAAGAGTGTGAGACTGAAGAAGGGTTCTCTCAACTTCAACCTCATGATTACCAACCTGCTGAACAACCAGACCATCGTAACTGGCGGATATGAGCAGAACTCACGTTCAAGCTATACACTGGATGCTAACGGCAACGTGAAGAATCCACGCCTCTACCAGTTCTCTAAGAATCCTAAGAAGTATTACACCTGGGGTACCAACGGCATGTTCCAGGTATCTTACAGATTCTAAAGAGCAGTTTCTCTTTAACATAAAGAACAGGGAGCAATCCCGTTTCTCTATAACAATAAAAAGAAAGAACAATGAAAAAGATAAAATTCATAGCATTGGCATTCCTGGCACTGACTCTGGGGTCGTGTATGGGCGACGGTTATGCTGACCCAGACCTGACCGAGAAGGTGCCTGCATCTCCATGGGGCAACAACAGCCTGAGAGAGAAGAATGTGATCAGCATAGCAGATTTGAAGACCCAGTTTGCTACGGTTATCAACAGCGACAATGGCTACAAGCAGATTGAGAAAGACATGATGATCAAGGCGGTAGTGACGGGCAATGATGTCAGTGGCAATATCTACAACCAGGTGAGCGTACAGGATGCATCCGGCGCTATCATTATTGCCATCAACGGAAGTGGTCTGTCGGGTTATCTTCCTGTTGGTCAGGAGATTCTCGTAAATCTGAAGGGTCTCTATATCGGAAGTTACAAGAAGTTGCCTCAGATTGGCGGTGTGAATACCAAGCTCTCAGACGGAAGTCTGGGTATGGGCAAGATAGAGCGTGCCATCTGGAACGAGCACTTCAAGATTCTGAACCCTGGCGAGGCTGATGCAAGCACGGTAGTGCCAGAGGAGTTTGACCTGACAAAGCTTACTGATGCAGCCTATATGGAGGCTAACGTGGGCAAGCTGATGACCCTGAAGAAGGTGAAGTTTGCTTCTGCCAACGGTACAAACGTATGGGCACCAGGTGATACCAATACGAGTCTGGAACTGATTGATGCCGAAACGGGCAAGAGAATCAACAAAAACAATCTGGTAGTGCGCAACTCGGGTTATTCTAAGTTTGCCAACGAGGTGATTCCACAGGGTGTATTCGATATCACCGGTATCTTCACCCGATTCGGCGACACCTGGCAGATTGTACTTCGCAGCACGGATGATCTGAAGGCATCAGAAACAGGCGGTACATTGGAGAAGCCTTACACTGTGGCTCAGGCACTTGAGAAGATCAATGCCGGTACAGCAGGCGATGCTAAGGTTTATGCTACCGGTATCATCGTAAAGGTGAAAGATGTAGATACAGGCCAGTATGGTAACGGTACATTCGTTATCTCTGACGACGGTAAGGATACAGAAGGCAAGACTCTCGAGGTATTCCGTTGCTACAACATCGATGGTGCAAAGTGGACAGAGGAAACCAAGAAAATCCTTGTACCGGGCAAGAAGGTGGTTGTATCAGGCACCCTGCTTGATTATAACGGCACCAAAGAGATTAAGGGTGGCAATCTCATCTCTATCAAGTAATTACTGATTATCAAAATAGTAACAATATTTAAAAAGACAATAATATGAAAAAGTATATATTTTCAGTTTTGATGGCGGCAATGGCTGCCTTCACATTCAGCAGCTGCGAGGATGTGCCAGAACCTTACACACAGCCTACCAAGCCTGAAGCTCCAAGTGCTGGCGAGCCTAAGGGTACAGGTACTGCTGCCGACCCATTCAATGTGGCTGGTATCGTTAAGTATATCGAGGATGGCGGAAGTGCCGACCAGGAAGTTTACACCAAGGGTAAGGTGGTATCAGTTAAGGCAGGCAGTTTTGATGCTACTTATGGTAGCTTGAAGTATTATATCTCTGACGATGGTACTACTAATAACCAGTTCTATGTTTACAATGGTTATGCTGGTCCTAACCGCACCAAGTTCTCAGGCGAGGATGCTCTCAAGCCAGGCGATGAGGTGGTGATTTGCGGAAAGGCGAAAAACTTCAATGGCACCAAAGAGTATGACACGGGCAACTATGTTGTAACACTCAACGGTAAGCCAATGGGCGGTTCAACTCCAGAAACTCCGGGAGACGGCTACATCAACGAAACCTTCAGCAAGAGCTTCGGTTCATTCACAGCCAAGACCATCAAGGGTACAGCATGGGGTATCGACTCTTACGGCTATGCAAAGGCTACAGGTTACGATATTGCCTCTAAGACAACAACTCCTTCAGAAAGCTACATTGTTTCTAAGGCTATTGACCTCTCTGCATCTAAAGGCGCGACATTGGAATTCTCTTACATACTCCGTTATGTTACCAGAGATGGTGCAGCCGTTGAGGGAGTAAAGAATCAGGTTCTCATCACAGACAATTACACCGGTGACCCAGCAACAACCAAGTGGACTGACATTACTGGCACAATGAAGGAAGGTGTGGATTGGAAAACCTGGGAAACCTACAAGCACGATCTCTCAGCCTTCAAGGGCAAGAAGAATGTAGTTATCGCTCTCCACTATACCTGCGCAGCTTCATCTGGAACATGGGAAGTAAAAAATCTCTCAGTAAAAGAGGCTACAGGAGAAACACCTGATACTCCATCTAAGCCTGATACTCCAGCCACAGGCGAGGGCTTGACCATCGATGGCACCACCGTTACATTGAGCAATGCGGCAGCCACAACCACGGGTGCCAGCGTAGAGCTGGATCTCAACGCAGCAGGTTTGGTGAACGAGGAAGCCGTAGAAACCGTAAAGTTCTCAGATGGTTCCACCGTAAACTTCGATGCCAACGGTCAGAAGAATGGTCCTAAGTTCTACACCAAAACCAAGGGCGTTCGCGTATATGCCAACAACAAGCTCATCTTCAAGGGCATCAAGAAGATTAAGCAGATTGTGATGACCTGCGACAGCTACAACGGCACCAACTACGTGGGCAATGCCACAGCCACCATCGAGTTCTCAGGCACCACAGTCACCTACACCAACCTCTTTACAGAGACAACAGGCGGTGGTGTACAGCTTCGCGTGAAGACCATCAAGATAGTTTATGCGGAGTAAAGCGCTAATTCTCAAATATTTCTTAAAAAGAAGAGGAAAAATTTGGTGGTTTCAGGAAAAAAGCGTAACTTTGCAGCCTGAAATTGATAACAGGCTATAATGGGCATGCCCCGATAAGGGACACGAAATGATGCAGCAAGCATCCCCATGACGTCTAATTTTAATAACCCAATAAAAATAAAAAAGAAAAATGAAAAAAGGTATTCATCCAGAGAATTATCGTCCTGTAGTATTCAAGGATATGTCTAACGGCGATATGTTCCTCTCTCAGTCTACATGCAAGACTAACGACACTGTTGAGTTCGAAGGCGAGACTTATCCAGTTGTTAAGATTGAAATCTCTAGCACATCTCACCCATTCTACACAGGTAAGAGCAAGCTCGTTGATACAGCGGGTCGCGTAGACCGCTTCATGAACCGTTACGGTAACTTGAAGAAGTAATAATATACCTTTTTTATAAGGATATATTTATTATCGCAAAGATACTGAGTGCATTCCAGCGTAGTTGCATATACGTAGGAATGCACTTTTTTTCTCTATTCTATCCTCATGCAATCGATTTCTACATACATTATTATATAGAAAGCACTAAATCTTTAACTTCAAAACATTATCGAGAATTATGAAGCATACTAAGTTTTTTATCTTCGCGCTCGTTGCTGCGATGACGTTCTCTGCCTGCGGCACTGACGATACCCTGCAGTTCTATTATCCTGAAAACGGTGGTACTACCGGTGGCGGTAATACGGGTGGTGGTAATACCGGAGGTGGAAGCACAGGTGATGGCAGTTTGGGAGATAATACTCCAGGAGTATCTACCAACAAGGCTAACCAAAATATGAATATGCCTACAGCCATTATGCCTGAGGTAGTAAAGAATGCCATCAATGGTTTGGAATTTCCTAAGATTAAAGGAGGTTCAAGCTACGTGGTTACTCACATGGCAGATAATGCAGTTAACTTCAGTTCTGAATGGGATGACAATCTTCAAGCACAGCGCTGGACTTGCTACTTCTATTGTGAAAGCAACAAAGGAGGTAACGTGGGACGTTTAGGAGATTTTATCAATGACCCAGACTTGGCTAAGTATTACCCTGGAATTACAGAATTTGCAGAAACACCATACAAAAACTCAGGTTATGATCGCGGACACCTGATAGCATCTCATGAGCGCCAAGTTTCAGCTGTATCAAACAAACAGACTTTCTATTTCACCAATATGCAGCCACAATATTCTACCTTTAACCAATCTAAAGGTATTTGGTTTGCAATGGAACAGCAAAACTTAAAGCAAAACATCTCAGGAAGAGATACGCTATTCGTAGTGAAGGGTGGCACTATTGAAAACGGAAACGTAATAGAATATGTTAAAAACAGAAGCCATATCAAACCATCAGAGTACGTAAAACAACCTCATGATGGATATATCCCTGTGCCAAAATATTTCTTTGTAGCATTCCTGGAAAAGAAATATAATAAAGACACTGACAGTTTTAAATACAATGCTTTCGGCTACTGGTTCCCTCACGTGGACAAGGCATTTGAAAAGGGCGATATGCTCGGCAACTATGTCGTAAACATCAAGACGCTGGAAGACAAAACCGGTATCGACTTCTTCTGTAATCTCCCTGATGAAACCGAGAAGAAAGTGGAAAACGAAGATGCAGAAGTCATCAAGAAACTTTGGGGCTTTAAATAAAAGGCTATATACAAACAAAGAATCCGCTCTCTCAAATCAATGAGTGAGCGGATTTCTTTTGTTTATATCATCATCTTCTCGGCAACTTCTTGATAGCATGTGGCATGAATGCCCTGCCGGTAGCCTTACCGAAGCTAGGAGCTACGGAATCGGTTGCAGCAGAACGGGTCTTCTTACGGGCTCCACTCGGATCGTAGCGCACTAAATCGATTTGCATCACATCACCCTTAGCCTTACCTGTTCCTATCATAAAACCATAGAACACATCCTGGCCCTTTTCATCACCCAGATGGAAACCATACTGCTTAGCACCTGCATCCATCACATAGGTAGCACCCGTATCATTATAACGGATATAAATATCACCATTCTTATCGATATACCAGGTAAACTTCAGAGTCTGGGATTCATTGCTTCCATCATCGGCATAATCCACTTCTACACCATTACCACTGAGCGAGTTAACCTTATCACCCGCCTGATAGAACGTCATCTCGGCATTGAAACTGTAGTTATTGCGAGACTGGCCGTCCTCAGCAAGTTCAGAGAGCATCACAGAGCCTCTCCAGTCGCCTGTAAGAGTCTGAGCCTCCGACAGCAGGTAATCATCCTGAGAGCCGTTAGAACCATTGTTCCAGTCGCCCTGGTTCCATCCCCAGCCACCATGATTATAGTCATCATACCAGTAATCATCATCATCACATGAGGTGAATGAGAAAGATGCTGCGGCTATCGCCATCCACATCCATATCCGATTAAACTTTTTCATATCTTGTTTCCTTTCTTCAAACTAAATTCCTTATTGCCTTACTTCACTATAAAGCGGCGAACAGGCTTCTGATTATCATCTGCCACCTTAACATACTCTACAGAATCCTTAGCTCCGCGAGAAACAATCTGGGTGTTCTCCAAGCCCGAATGCTGCTTGCTGTAGCCCCAACCGTCATCGTAATCCCAATCGTAGCCCCAGTCATAATCGCGCCAGTTATAGCTGTAAGAATCGCGATAAAGCTCGAAATAAGCACGGTTGCCGTTATCAGCCTCTACATATCCGGAGAACTTGCGGTCGCCCAGAGCATAGTCGTAAATCACAACATCACTATTCTCATCAAGAAGAGTGATATAGATGTTTCTGTTACGTACTGTCCAGGTAATATGGTTTGCTATATAATTGTTGCCATGCCAGTAATTTCCCTTAAAGTAATCGATCCAATAGCCTGTACCGGAATAGATGCCATCATTCTGGTCGAAGCGGATTACCGAGTAGAGAGCCTTCTGATTACCATATTCTACCAACATATTACCCTTCCAGGTACCATCGAGGGTGTATGCAATATCAGAATCATCATCACATGAAGTGAATGAGATGCTCATCAAAGCTATGAAAGCCATTGTGAGAAGAGTAGTAAACTTTTTCATATCAATTTATCAGTTAAGTTATTTATATTCTTATATCTTCTAATTATTGAGTTCTCGAAGAACAGCATTCTTTCTTGAACCCGATGCAAAGGTAGTGGATTTTTCGTCTGCATCAAAGGGGAAAAGGATACAAACTGAGGGGGAAATCCCTATTCTTTCAAAAGCAACTGCTTTTTTGATGTATTTTTCTTTGCCCAGAGTGGTATTTCTTTCGGTTTTGATGGTCTTTCTTTCTCTGTATCAAAGATTTAACACCTTCTTAACACATCGTATCGATATTTTTCGTATCTTTGCATCATAAATAAGTAATTATTCAAAGAACATACTTTTAGAACAAAGAAAATTCTAAGAATGCGCTCACAAAATGAGTTTCAACAGTTTATTAATTATACGTTAAACCTTTAAAATTATTAAGTTATGAACAAATTTTTACGCTATTCATTATCATTGGTTCTGGCATTCGTAGCTAGCGTTACGTTTGCAGGAACAACTCCTTACAAAGTATTGACTTTCCCTGATGAAGGTACTGAAGGCAAGGAAATAAATGGTTATGACAAAACCTGGAAGGCTACAATTGGAGAAGATGTCTGGACTATTGAGAATTTCAATACATACCAGTGGCAGGGTTGGAAATACATCAGATGCGGAAGAAAGAAAGTAGCATCTATAGCTTCCATCACTTCACCTGCTATTGATCAGCCAATCAGCAATATTGTCCTGACCATCGACAAAATTACTAAAGATAAAATCAATTCTATCAAGTTGCAGGTAGCAACTGATGCAGAATGTAACAATGTAACTGAAGAAATCCCTGCAACGATTGAAGATGGAGACCTGATCTTCAAGCCAACTAATTCTGCTGCAAACAATTACTATAAGTTTATCTTTGACTGCCAGGCTGGAACAGGTAATGGTTTGATTCAGGTTTCTAAGATTGCATATTATAAGGTAGGCGATGCTCCTGTAATCGTGGACATCACAAATACAGCAGAAACCGCTTATACCATTGCTAAGGCAAAGGAACTGATTGATGCAGGTGAAGGTCTGAGCGAAAGTGTATATGTTAAGGGTACTGTATCTCAGGCTAGTAAAGAGTTAAATGCTACATTCGGCAGCCTTTCTTACAACATTTCTGACGATGGTACAACAGGAAATGAATTGCAGGTTTACGGTGGTCTTTCTTTCGAGAGTCAGAAATTCACTTCTGTAGAGGACATCAAGGTGGGTGACGTAGTTGTTGTTTATGGTAAGCTTAAGAAGTTTAACACTACTTATGAGCTTGATAAAAACAACATTCTCATCTCTCTGAATGGTAAAACTACCGGCATCACTAACATTACAGCAGACGAAGCTGCAAAGAACGCTCCTGTTTACAACCTCGCAGGCCAGAAGGTAACCAAGGCTTACAAGGGTGTAGTCATCAAGAACGGAAAGAAGATGATTCAGAAGTAATCAAATTCAAAACAATATATCCCTACTGCTCCTCCGATATTCATTTATCGGGGGAGTTTTTTGTTAGGCATAACATAAGAAGGAACCACCAGCAAATCAACCAAATATTACCCCTATAACATGAAAAGTGGAATAATTTAATGCAATAACATAAAAAAATACACCTAAAACTACAATATCTCATTTATTTTCACTACCTTTGTTGCGATTAATAAACGTATACGAATAAAAATGATGAAAAGAAAATTATATATTACCCTATTAGGACTGCTCTCTACCATCATGACAGCAGCTGTACCCTACTGCGATGTGAGAAAATTCTCTATCACAGACGGACTCGCTGCCAATACCATCTCAGACCTCAAACAAGGTAAAGACAACCTCATGTGGTTCAGTACCTGGAACGGACTGTCGTTCTATGACGGCTACAAGTTTCATACTTTCAGAGACAACCCCGATGATATTGACGTCCTGTCAACCAACCGTATACTCCAAATAGAACCATCCTATAACAACAACGTGTGGTGTATCACATACGACCACAAGCTCTACGTATACGATACCCACTTCTGCCGGTTCTTTGCTGTTGGACAGAAATTCAACGAACTGTTCAACATCGACCTGCGCGTGAGCCAGGTATACCCAATGAAAAACGGAGCTACATGGTTTACTTCAGAAGATGGAAAATACATCATCCGATCAGCAGGAAGAACCTTTGAAGAGCGGAACATAGAACTCATCAAAGTAGGAGAAAAGGGACTCAGAAGCGGAAATGTATGGTACATCCATCAAGATATACACGGAAGAGAATGGGTGCTTACCGACAAAGGCGCATACATATATCATTCGAAAATTCCAAGCAAACTGCCTTTCAAATGGCTCAGAGGGGTGGGAGAAGATGAGTTCCTGGCAACTGAAGACGGCAAACTGGCAAAATATGACCTGCAGAACCGACTCACCATGATACCGATGCCGGAAGGCGTAACCCGTATCAACCAACTGAAAAATACAGGTTACCAACTCCTGCTGGTAACCAATCTGGGTGTTATCATCTACAACCCGCGCACCTTCAAGTTTGATATCATCAACGTACAGAGCCCGAGTCAGCCTCTGGCAGAGGTAAAGAAGATTTATACCGATGATTTCGGTATGGTATGGGCATTTACAGACGGTATGGGAGTAACCCTCATCAACCCGAAGACCGGACAGAAGCAGTGGCTCTTTGCCGATCAGGACGACCCGATGGACCGCACAACCTGCGAAAGCAATTTCATCACACAAGACGAAAACAAGACCCTCTGGGTAGTGCCAAGAGGAGGAACCTTCAGTTATTTTGACCGCAAGGCAGGAAAACTGGTGCCTTATCTGCTGAGAAGCAATTCATCGGGCAACTACCGCATACCGAAGATTACGAAATATGTACTCTCAGACCAGGGAATCCTCTGGCTGACAGGCTCTCACGACCTGACACAGGTAGTCTTCAAATATCACCCTTACATTATCAACAAGCTGGATGTGGGCGAAGACGAAGTGTTCTCGGTAAATGCATCACCAGACGGACATATCTGGACAGGCTATCACAATGGAGTAATCCAGGTACTCAACGCCTCCTACCAGCGTATCGGATACCTTTCGCCAAGCGGACAGATTGTGCCACAGCAGGTAAACTTCGCCGAGAAGGGCATCTTCGCCATCCACTTCGATATCAAGGGAAGAACATGGATAGGAACCAACGGAAACGGTGTATATCTGATAGACAAAATGCAGGTAAGACACTTTACCTACGATGCAAACGACCCCGCTTCACTGCCATTCGACAAGGTATTCGACATCGTAGCCGACCGCACCGGACGCATCTGGATAGGTACCTATGGTGGCGGTATCGCCCTGGTAAATGAGGCAGCAGACGGCAGTATCAGCTTCATCAGTAAACGAAACGGACTGCCTTGGGAGAAGCAGCACTACGACCGCGTACGCCGCATCTGCTGCACCACTACGGGAACCATTCTCGTAGGTACTACAGATGGTCTCATCACCTTCAGTGATGCCTTTACAAACGCAAGAAAGATCAAATACCACAAGACCTACTACATACCGAACGATACAACAAGTCTGGCTGCAAACGATATGAACAATATCATGGAGCACACCAGCGGCAAGATGTATATCTCGCAACAGGGCGGCGTGATGGAAGAGATTGTGAGCAAATCGCTCCTGCAAGACAACCTGAAGATGAAATACTTCCATGCCATCGATGTTAACGAAGGCATCGTACAGGGCATGGTAGAAGACAACCAGGGAAGAATCTGGGTAATCAGAGAATCGAGTATCGACTGCGTAAACCCGAAAACGGGCCAGTGCAATGTGTTCGGACCTAACGATTTCGACTTCTACATGTCGTTCTCGCAAAGCCGTCCTTACCACGATCCGGCAAGCAACAACATCTCGGTAGGTACCCCGATGGGACTGATTACCTTCAATCCGGCTACGCTGAAGAAGAGCAACTACCAGCCTAAAGTCATCTTCAGTTCCCTCCATTATAGCGGAGAGAAGGAGTCGGAACCTATCCTGCACAAGGAAAAAGTGGTGATTCCTGCCAACAAGCGAAGTCTGACCATCACCTTCGCATCACTCGACTATCAGCGCAAGTATCAGACCAGATACCTCTATCGCATAGATGGTTATACAGCTCCAGGCGAGTGGATATCGAACGGAAGCAGCAATGTCATCGGCTTCAACCGTATCAATCATGGCGATTACGTACTCAAGGTGAGAGCCACCAACTCGCATGGTGTATGGAGCAAGTATGTGGCAGAACTGCCTATCGAAGTGCGCCCTACCTTCTGGGAAAGCATCTGGGGCAAGTTTCTCATGCTGCTCCTGCTCTTCGGTATCGTAGGCGCAATCTTCTATACCTACAACCAGCGCCAACGCGAGAACATAACCCACGAGATGAGCGTGCTGAAGAACGAATTCTACAACGATGCTGCCAACCGTCTGAGAACCCCTCTAACGCTCATCGGAGCCCCGGTAAGAACCATTCTGGATACCGAGCCGGGTATCACCCGAAAGGGCAAGGAACTGCTGAAAATGATAGCAGACAATGCTAACGAGATGCTGGTAATGCTGGACAAGGTTCAGAGATACGGCAACAAGGCAGACTTCCATACGAACAGCGGTCTGACCGAGGAAGATTACGACCTGGCAGAAAGAGAAAAAGCGAATGGCCAGATTGACGACCACAATGCATCTGACTATCTGGAAGAAACCAACAAACAGAAAGAAGAAAAGGATGCAGAGGCTGAACGCCTGGAAGAAATGGGCAAGGAACAGGAAACTGCACAGGAAGAAGCGGAACAAAAAGACCAGACGATACTGGTAGTAGAAGACAATGCCGACCTGCGCAAGTTCCTCTACAGCATCCTCTCGCCTACCTATAACGTGCTGCTCGCAGAGAACGGAAAGGCTGGTTTAGTGATGGTCCGCAAGGAGATACCAGACTTTATCCTCACGGACGTTACCATGCCTGTGATG
The DNA here is from genome assembly GCF_003465495.1 of Segatella copri. Lineage (GTDB taxonomy): Bacteria > Bacteroidota > Bacteroidia > Bacteroidales > Bacteroidaceae > Prevotella > Prevotella copri_G. Next base: position 34,627 of record NZ_QSAV01000028.1, read on the forward strand.
GATGGTTTGTCGATGATTCACGAGATCAAGCAGGATACCACCCTCAACAACATCCCAGTGATGATTCTCTCGGCCAAGGCAAGCGTAGAAGACCAGCAGCGAGGCTTTGATGAAGGTATTGTTGCCTATATTACCAAGCCATTCTCTACCACTTATCTGCTCGGCAGAATAGAGGCTATCCTCACCCAGCGCCGCAACATTCAGATGGATGTCATCAGAAAACTGAAGGAAACTGGCGATAAAGATGCCATAGCAGCCCTGCGAATACTGCCTGCAGCAGCTTCTCTGCCTGCTCTTAACCAGGCTGAAACTAGTGCCGAGAGCGAAGCGGTTGATCCAAACAGCGAGCTGGCATTTATAGCGGCACAGATTCAAGACAGAACCATGATGCGTGTCTTCTGGTTTGTTGTTGCCAATGCAGGCAACCCGGGACTCAAGATTGATGACATCTCGAACGAAATCGGTATGAGCCGAAGCGTACTATATAATAAGGTGAAAGCAATAACCGGAATGACACCGGTAGACTTCGTTCGCCATATACGTATCAAGAAGGCATGCGAGATGTTGCGCAAGACAGACGATACTCTGACCAGTATCGCCTTCGCAGTAGGTTTCACCGACCCTAAGTATTTCTCGAAGGTATTCAAGAAAGAAACGGGTATCGTGCCTACTGAATACCGAAACAGAACGCAGGGATAGCCCGCATCATTACAGATAAAAAAGTAATACATATACAGAACATATCTTCAGTTGTTGTCGGGCACAGCCTTCTTCGTTATCGTACACAGCAAAACGTTCAAGCAAGGAAAAAAGCAGAATAGTCATAAAATTGAGCCGTTTTGCTTAGTTTTTTGACCGAATATTGCAAAAAAGTATAAAAATGGGGGGTATTTGATTAATTTTCCCTTTTTACTGAAAAAAAGCTGAGAAAAAGTTTGGTGTTACAAGAAAATGTAGTACCTTTGCAACAAGTTCTTAGAAAAGTTAAATGATAGATTAATCGTAAACCTCTTTTTCTTTGTTTTTTTGAGGAAAAAGAGGTAAAGAAAAAGGAATGCAGGGTTTGTGAAAATCCTGCATTTTTTATTTTTTCATCTTTCATGCAGGCCGTTATGTAGTCTTATAATCTACACACCTTTCTATTCACAAACCCAATTATCTACGGAATCTATATACTCTTAACTGCGATACTATCTACATTATATATATTACGCTCATTCCTTCATCTATGATTTTGTTCGATTTTTAGAATTTTTAAAAAAACTATTGAAGTATTCTAAGAGAAAAGTAGTATCTTTGCACTCTAGATCATATAAGTTGAGATCGGAAATATAGATAACACATACATAAAGATAAAAAAAATGAGAACTGTTTACGAATTTTCTGTTAAAGACAGAAAGGGAAAAGATGTTTCCCTCAAGGAGTATGCCAACGAAGTGCTGCTCATCGTTAACACCGCCACAAAGTGTGGTTTCACACCTCAGTATGAGGAACTGGAGAAACTTTATGAGACCTATCATTCTCAAGGTTTCGAAATACTTGATTTTCCTTGCAACCAGTTTGGTCAGCAAGCCCCTGGTACAGATGAAAGCATTCATCAGTTCTGCAAGCTTACATACGGCACAGAGTTCCAGCGCTACAAGAAGATCAAGGTAAACGGAGACGATGCTGCCCCTCTCTTCAAATTTCTGAAAGAATGTAAGGGCTTTGCTGGTTGGGACGAGAGCCACCCTCTCTACCCTGTTCTCGACAAGATGTTGAGCGAGGCTGATCCTAACTACAAGGAGAGTGCCGATATCAAGTGGAACTTCACCAAGTTCCTCGTTAACAAGAAGGGTCAGGTTGTAGCCCGCTTCGAGCCTACCACAAGCTTCGATGTCATCGCTAAGGCTATCGAAGAGTGGTTGAACTTCTAATGAAAGATAGAAGTCTCGAACTGAGAATAGAATTTCTAAAAAAAGAGAATAGAATCTCTAAATAAAAAGCCAGGTTGCTTTTCGCAGCCTGGCTTCTTTTATAATGTGATATTGTTATTTCAATATATCTCAAAGAATAATTGTCAACTGTTTGCTATAAACTATAAACTATTAACTATTAACTGTTAACTGAAAATTAGTCAACCTTTGGCACATCCTTGAGGAACTGCTGGATTTCTTCATCACTTACTGAATAATTGTGCAAATCGCCATTAATATAGCTATCGTAAGACGGCATATCGATAAGACCATGGCCTGAGAGACAGAACAGGATAACCTTCTCCTTGCCCTCTTCCTTAGCCTTCAGAGCCTCACGTATAGTGGCTGCAATCGCATGGCAGCTCTCTGGAGCAGGAATGATACCCTCGGTCTGTGCAAAGAGCATACCCGCCTTGAATGACTCCAGCTGAGGGATATCTACACCATGCAGGTAACCATCCTTCAGAAGCTGGGAAATAATCATGCCCGCACCATGATAACGGAGACCACCGGCATGAATGTTGGCTGGCTTGAAATCATGACCCAAAGTAAACATTGGCAGCAATGGAGTATAACCAGCCTCATCACCGAAATCATACTCAAACTTACCGCGAGTCAGTTTAGGACAGCTCTCTGGCTCTGCAGCAATAAACTCAGTATGGCGCTCGCCTGTGAAGTTGTGACGGAGGAATGGGAAGGCAATACCACCAAAGTTACTACCACCACCGAAACAAGCAATCACCTGATCAGGATACTCACCTGCCATCGCCATCTGTTTCTCTGTCTCTAGACCGATGATGGTCTGGTGAAGTGCCACATGATTGAGCACAGAACCCAGCGTATACTTACAGCCCGGTGTGGTTGTAGCCAACTCAACAGCCTCACTGATAGCTGTACCGAGCGAACCAGGATGATGAGGATCACGTGTGATGATATTCTTACCGGCACGTGTACTCATGGAAGGAGAACCCTCTACTGTGGCTCCAAACGTACGCATGATGCTGGAACGGTATGGTTTCTGCTGCATGGTAATCTTTACCTGATAAACTGCTGCCTCCAGGCCGTAGAGTTTTGCTGCATAAGAGAGGGCTGCACCCCACTGTCCTGCACCAGTCTCTGTAGTGACGTTGGTATCACCCTCCTGCTTACAGTAATAGCACTGAGGAATCGCTGAATTAATTTTATGAGAACCTAACGGGTTGGTACTCTCATTCTTGAAGTAGATATGCGCCGGAGTACCGAGTGCCTCCTCAAGGGCATAAGCACGTACAAGAGGGGTTGAACGGTAGAAGGTGTACTTCTCCAGCACATCTTCCGGAATATCAATCCAAGCGTGCTCTGTATCAAGTTCCTGCTTTGAGCACTCCTTATTAAATACGTGTGACAAATCATCAGCATTCATTGGCTGGTGTGTCTGAGGGTTCAATGGTGGCAATGGCTTGTTAGGCATATCTGCCTGAATGTTGTACCACTGAGTAGGAAGTTCCTGCTCGCTTAAGATGTACTTTTTCTGTCTCATGTTTATATATATGTTTAAAATTGTTGTATGCCTGAACAAAGGTACAAATAAAAAATGAAATAAAGAATTTTTTTATGTGTTTTTCCACTATTTTTTATTTTTATCCAATAAAATAGTTCATTCTACAGGTATTATTTGTTACATAAGTGTATTTTCAGTGTCATTTTTATAAATTTAATCAAATATTACCCCACAAAATACCAAATATTACACCCAATATTATAATGAAAAATAGTATCTTTGCAACAGAAAAATTCAACATGCGTTGTGAAACGCTTATCATCATCTTTTACTTATACAAAAAATAAAACATTGGAACTCAATAGGGATATTGGGATTCCAATGTTTTTTTTATGCAATAAACTGATTACTTTTCATTACCTAAATCTATCTGCGATATCTGATTCAACAGGTTTACAGCCTGCCCTACTGTCTTCACATCATTGATGCGAAGCATTCGCTTGTTGAATTTTTCTTTCAGAACACAATCTTGAATATGACTGGTAACGTAAGCGAGTATGCGGTTAAACATCTGACTTCTGTAGAACGGACTGTTTACATTGCTTACAAACTGCATCTGCATATAGCCCTGCTTGAGAATAATCTTCTCGCAACCTAGCTTCTTGCCTACCCTACGCAGACCTACCACATGCATCAGTTCGTCTGCTTCATGAGGCACAGGACCAAAACGGTCTATCATACGCTTGCGGTAAGCTTCTACTTCATCATCGCTCTCCAGGCGGTCCAGTTCACGATAAAGAAGCATGCGCTCACTGTCACCAGGCACATAAGTCTGAGGGAAATACATCTCCAGATCGCTCTCTATGCCACAATCGTCAACGAAATCATCACCCGTAAGCTGGGCACCTTCATCCATCTTCTCCTGATAAAGATCACAGAACTCCTCGTTCTTCAACTCTGTGACAGCCTGAGAGAGAATCTTCTGGTAGGTTTCATAACCCAGATCTTCCATAAAACCGCTCTGCTCAGAGCCCAGCAGATTACCCGCACCGCGGATATCCAGGTCCTGCATGGCGAGATTGAAGCCGCTACCCAGTTCGCTGAACGTCTCCAGAGCCTCCAGACGGCGACGCGCCTCAGGAGTAAGTGCACTCTTAGGTGGCGCCATCAGATAGCAGAAAGCCTTCTTGTTGCTTCTTCCTACGCGTCCACGCATCTGATGCAGGTCACTCAATCCGAAGTGATGAGCATCGCTCACGATAATCGTATTGGCATTGGAAATGTCGATACCGTTCTCTACAATAGTGGTAGAAAGCAGTACATCATAATCGTAATTGATAAAGCCCATGATGATTTTCTCCAAATCCTCAGGCTTCATCTGTCCGTGACCGATTGCTACCCTACAGTCTGGGATATGCTTCTCGATGAGCATCTTGAGCTCCGGAAGCTTGGATATTCTGTCGCATACGAAATAAACCTGTCCGTTTCGGCTCATCTCGAAATTGATGGCATCGCAGATAACTTCACTACTAAACGTTACCAGTTCGGTATGAATCGGATAACGGTTAGGTGGCGGAGTGCGCATGATACTCATATCCCGGGCGCCCATCAGAGAGAACTGGAGGGTTCGCGGAATCGGAGTGGCACTCATCGTGAGTGTATCGACATTTACCTTGAGCTGACGGAGTTTCTCTTTGGTAGACACACCGAACTTCTGCTCTTCATCGATGACGAGCAGTCCCAGGTCATGCCATTTCACGGTCTTTGATATCAGCTTATGCGTACCTATGAGGATATCAATCTTACCCTCTTTCAGGGCGTCAAGCACCTCTCTGGTTTCCTTCGTTGTACGGGCTCTACTGAGATAGTCTACCCTTACCGGCATGCCTTCCAGACGCTTTTTGAAAGTCTGATAGTGCTGGAAAGCCAGAACGGTAGTAGGCACCAGCACCGCAACCTGCTTGCTGTCGCACGCTGCCTTGAAGGCTGCACGGATGGCAACCTCTGTCTTGCCGAAGCCCACATCGCCACAAACCAGACGGTCCATCGGTCTGCCGCTCTCCATATCCTTCTTTACCTCCTGAGTAGCCTTATTCTGGTCTGGCGTATCTTCATACAGGAAGGAAGCCTCCAGCGTATGCTGCAGATAATTGTCGGCACTGAAGGCGAATCCCTTCTCCCGTCGGCGCTGGGCATAGAGTTTGATCAGGTCGCGCGCAATGTCCTTGATTCGCTTCTTAGCTTTGTCCTTGAGTTTATCCCAGGCACCTGTACCCAGTGTAGACAGGCGAGGCGGAGTACCGGTATCGCTGCGGCGATATTTGCTGATTTTATAAAGCGAGTGGATAGAAACATCCACCTTGTCATTGTTCGTATAGACGATGCGGATCATTTCCTGATAGCTGTTGCCCGTAGGAACCCTAACCAGACCGCCGAACTTGCCGATACCGAAGTCTACATGCACGATAAAATCTCCCACTTCCATCTCCTGCAGTTCCTTCATGGTGAGTGCCATCTTGCCGGCTCTCGCTTTATCTGAGCGCAGGTTATATTTATGAAAACGGTCAAAAATCTGATGATCGGTAAAGAAACAGCACTTCTTGTCATGGTCAGTAAAGCCTTCATGAAGCGTCTTGTCTACCGGTGTAAAACGGATGGCGTAGTGCTTCAGCTCTTCGCTTTCAAAGATATCCTTCAGGCGCTGTTGCTGCTTCTGGCTATCTGCCAATATATATAAGGTGTAACCCTGGAGCAGGAAATCCTCCAGAGTCTGGCAAAGCAAATTAAAATTCTTATGGAAAAGAGGCTGTGGAGCGATATTGAAAGGTATCACAGCCGGACTCTCTGACGGAGCGACCTTGCCGAACTCGATACGGAGATGAGCCGCTACTGCCTTCTTGAAATCGAGCGGAGAAACGAGGTTGAGCTCGGTCTTCATGTCATGTCTGATGCGCTCTGCCTCTACCTCAGTAGCTCCCTCCAGCTGCTCGGTAAGACTCTGCGATGAGAAGCCTTCAGTATAGATCTGACCGATGCGGTCGCAAACGAAAGAAAGGTCTTTCGCCACGACTGGCGTACTTTCGGAGAGGAAATTGAGGAAACACTGCTTGTTGCTCTCGATATGGGCGAGTTCGGGCACGATTTCTATCTCTGTGCGCTTCACCTGCGAGAGCTGGGTCTCAACATCAAAGGTACGGATGGTGTCAATCTCATCGCCGAAGAAGTCGATACGGAACGGATATTCGCAGCTGTAGGAATAAACATCGAGGATGCTTCCACGCACGGCAAACTGGCCCGGTTCATAAACATAATCGGTTTCTTTGAGTTCGAAATCGCGCAGGGTATGAACCACATCGGTCTGAGCAATCTGCTGGCCTACAGCCAGTTTCAGAATTCGTTCATCCAGATTCTGCTTAGCCACAACGAGTTCTGCCAGTGCATCGGGATAAGTGACTACCAGGAAATGTCCTCCCGAAGAGAGGCGCGCCAGCACCTCTGTACGTAGGATTTCGTTCGCTGCATCACGCTGCCCGTATTTCACGGCACGCCGATAGCTGGAAGGAAAGAAGAAGACCTTCTCCTGCCCCATCATCTGAGTGAGATCGTGATAAAAATAGCCTGCTTCATCGGCATCATCCAGCACGAAGAGTACCGAACGCCTCATCTTCCCCTGCAGAGAAGCAAAGAACATCGGAGCCGAAGAGCACAGCAAACCCTGGAGAAAAATGGAATGAACCGACTTCTTCCCCATCAAATCAAAGAGGGCATCCGCCTGTGGCGAACGCCCGTATGTTTTTTCTATCTTTTGGATTTCCATCCAAGTACTGATTAGTGATTACTGATTACTGAGTAGTGATTACAGAGTATTAATCCTTCTTCGGATATTTCTTGAACCAGCCATCCAGGCGCAGTCGCATCACGCCAAAGAAAGCCTCACCGAAGATGCCACCACTCATCTTGCTCACACCTTCACGACGGTTAACAAAGATGACAGGCACCTCCTTGATCTTGAAACCGATTCGATGAGCCGTATATTTCATCTCTATCTGGAAAGCATAGCCCTTGAAGCGGATAGCATCCAAATCTATGGTTTCCAACACCTTACGTCGGTAGCAGACGAATCCAGCTGTGGTATCATTCACCTTAAATCCGGTTACGATACGTACGTATTTAGAAGCGAAATAGCTCATCAATACGCGTCCGATAGGCCAGTTGACCACGTTCACACCCGAAATATATCTTGAGCCTACAGCCACATCATAGCCCTCATCGTGAGTTGCCGCATAGAGACGAGGCAAATCATTAGGATCATGACTGAAGTCGGCATCCATCTCGAAGATGAAGTCATAGCCCTGCTTCAATGACCATTTGAAGCCCATGATATAGGCAGTACCCAAACCGAGTTTACCCGAACGCTCCAGGATATGCAGACGACCGGCAAACTCATTAGCCATCAAGCCCTTGACAATGGCAGCAGTACCATCAGGACTTCCGTCATCGATAACGAGGATATCAAACTGCTTTTCGAGACCGAAGACAGCACGGATGATTTTCTCGATGTTTTCCTTCTCATTATATGTAGGAATGATTACTATGCTATCACTCATAACTTCTTCTAATTTTAATGATTCTGATACTAAATAATGTAATACAGATGCAAAATTACAACTTATTTTTGAAATAACAAGCGAAAAACCGAAATTATTGGTCCGGATTCTCTACAAAACCCTGATATTTCTTGTCAAGTCCGTTCATGATCGCCTCATAGCTCTTGTTCATCTGGTTCTTGATATTGTCAGCTCCCTTGCCTATCGGCTCGATAGGCTCATGAATAGTGAGCTTCAGAGGATGCCAGAAAGCCCAGTAGATGTCCTTCATACGAGGCTTCACATCGAAACTGCCATTGATGGTAAGCGGACATACCGGCAACTGCAGTTCATCGGCAAGCATGAAAGCACCGCGGCGGAACACGCCCATGTGACCCGTAAACGAACGGGCACCCTCTGGGAATACCACCAGCGACATGCCCTCTTTAAGCACCTCACGAGCACGGTCATAAGAAGCACGGATCTTAGAAGGTCCGCTCTTGTCTACAAAGATGTGGTGCGCATACTCACAGGCGATACCGATGAGAGGCACTTTGCGCAAGCCCTTCTTCATCATCCACTTGAAGTTTCTGCCCAGGAAGCCGTAAATCAGGAAGATATCGAAAGCACCCTGATGATTGGCCACGAAAACATAACTCTGGTTCTTCTTGAGATGCTCACGTCCCTCCACCTTTACAGGCAGAAGGAGAATGCGGACCCAAAGCCAGGACCAATACTTACCAGGATAATAGCCCCAGAAATGGCCATTGCCCAGCATGCATCCCAAAACTGTAGTTACACTGGTTAAAACGCTAGCCAACAAGAGGATTGGCAAGCATATTACAAGCTGATACAGACGATATAAGTACTTCATTTTTTATTAAGAATGAATAATTTAACACTCAATATTTAACATTAAACACTCAACACCCCTCATTTTCTTTTGAGTGTGATGACCACGATTTCTGCCGTAGCCCCGATGCGGATTGGAACGGTACCGCCCAGACCCGATGTGGTATAGAGCTGGCAACCCTCCTCCTCGAAGAGACCGTAATCATAAGGAGTAAACATCGACGGACGCAAGCCCAGAATACTGATCTGCCCCGCATGCGTATGACCGCTCAGCGTAAGCTGCGGTGCTACGACCAGCGAATCCTTCCTGTCAGGTCCTATCACATCGCCATCCTCATCCTTCTCCTTATTGATAGTAGAAGGCCAGGTCTCGCGCCATTGCTTCGGAATATGCTGCAGCATCAGCACGAAAGAGCCCGGTCTGATGCCATACAGCGCCTTCCTTACGTTAGTGCGCTTTGGCTTGTCATAGTTCTCTGTACCAGCCACATAGATGCTGTCAGCGCCTCTATGCACCGCCACATGCTCATTCATCAGCAGGCGCCATCCGCAACTCCGCTGGAAGTCCTGCATCCGCTTCTCGAGCGCAGCTATCTCCTGCTCGTCATCTACATCCATATAATAGGTGTAATCGTGATTGCCCAGCACACTCATCACGCCATCTCTGGCTTTCAGACTGCTGAGCAGCGCCTGATACTCAGGCAGTTCATCGGGTGTAACATTCTGTAAATCACCCGTAAAGCAAATCAGATCAGGTTTTTCGGCATTAATACTGTCGATATCGCGCTGAGGCAGATGACCACGCCAGCCATAGTATGACCCGAGATGGATGTCGCTGAACTGAACGATGCGATAGCCCTCGAAAGACTTCGGCAGATTGGGTACATAGATGGTGATACGCTTGACTTGCATCTTAGGAAAACCTTCGGTAAATCCGTAGATAAAGCAGAAGAACGCCACCGCTCCCACTACCAGTCCGAGGAGCTTGCCCCAGTTGCGATGGCCGTGGAGAAGCCTCATACAGCACCAACCGAAGACACTGAACAGGCTGAAGACAAACTGCGGAACCGCACATACTGCCATCATCACAAACCAGATGTCGATGAGCACCGGATTGCGTGGCAGGAAGTTGGGCAGCATCGTGATATATGCGCTGTAGGCGATAACCACGAAAGCCGGCAACCAGAAGAGCACCCGCTGCCAGAGACTCTTCAGCCGTAACTTGCCGTACCTTTTATATATCCACAGATACGGCAACAGGGTGAATACCACTACGGGTATCAATATTCTTGCTATCATTTCTTGATCAAACTTGATTGAAGATACGTTTTCATTGCCTGCACGGGCACTCCTCTGCGCTGTGCATAGTCGCGAAGCTGGTCGTCTCCTATCCGTCCCAGTTCGAAATACCGCGACTTGGGATGTGCAAACATCAGCCCCGAAACACTGGCATGAGGCGTCATCATTCCGCTTGTGGTGAGCCGGATGCCCACCTGACTCATATCGATGAGCTGGTCGATGATGAAGTTGGCACTGGTATCGGGCAGCGAAGGATATCCTATAGCCGGACGGATGCCCTGATAGCGCTCCAGATGCTGGTCTTCGATGCTCAGCTGCTCGTCGGGAGCATAGCCCCAGATGCTGCGTCTCACCTCTTCGTGCAACTTCTCTGCCGTGGCTTCAGCCAACCGGTCGCAGAGTGTCTGTGCCATCATATTGAGGTAGTCGTCCGAGCGATATTTCTTCTCCAGACCGCCATCTACCGTCGTGCAGAAGATACCCAGCCGGTCTGTTATTCCGCTGCCCAGAGGACGGATGAAATCAGCCAGACAGAGATTGGGTTCTCCCTGAGCCGCCGGATGCTGCTGTCGGAGCATCGGGAAGCGGACTTTCTGCCCTTCCAGCCAGATATCATCCCCCTCGCTGTTCGCCTCGAAGAGTCCGAAGACGGCATAGGTATGATATTCGCCTTCCCATGAATGGAGCATATCGAGCGCCTCAGCCTTCATTTTTTCCTTTTCCTCTCGAGGTTTGCCGCTCAATCCCCAGGCATGATAGAAATATAGCCAGTTGATATATGGCTCAATTTCGCTTATATTGTATACTATTCTTCGCATCCGATACGATATTTTATTTTACAATCCCCGTAAGATTTCCCTTTTCAGGAATTGTTTCTGAACTCCAGTTCCTCTCCTCTGCAAGCGGCATCAAACACGCCTTTGTTATAGATAAGATGACCGTTACAGAAAGTCTGTTCCACTTTCCATGCAAACTCGTCACCCTCTACAGGGCTCCATTTACACTTGCTCTGAATCACCTCTTCGGTCACCTTCCAAGGCTCTCCCTTGCGCACCACAACGACATCTGCCTTATAACCCGGACGCAGGAAACCGCGCTGACTGATATGGAACAGACGGGCTGGATTATGGCACATCAGTTCAACCAGACGCTCGATACTGATTATCTTTTCGTCAACAAGTTTCAGCATGCTTACCAGTGAGAACTGTACCATCGGCATACCTGATGAAGCCTTGGCACAACCGCCCTGTTTATCCTTCAACTGATGAGGAGCATGATCGGTACCTACTACAGTTATCTTGCCATTACTCAGCGACTTACACAAAGCATCGCGGTCAGCAACGGTCTTTACAGCAGGGTTGCATTTGATGCGTGCGCCCTTCACAGCGTAATCTTTATCCGAGAACATAAGATGAGCCACAACAGCCTCGCCTGTAATATTTTCATCCTTACCAAAGAACTCCAGTTCCTTAGCCGTAGTAACGTGGGCGATATGGAGATGCGCCCCGCTTTCCTTAGCCAGCTGCACCGCCAGACGGCTGCTTTCATAGCAAGCCTCCTCGCTGCGTATTTCCGGATGATGTTCTACGGCAGGGTCCTCACCCCATTTCTGCTTAGCCAGCTGCATGTTGCGGTTAATGATTTCGGTATCCTCACAGTGGGTCATCACCGGCAAATCCAACTCTTTCGCCTTCTTGAAGATAGCCTGCAGTGCCTCATATTTATCCACCAGCATATTGCCCGTACTGGAACCCATAAAGAGCTTGATGCCCGGTACACGATGCGTATCGAGCTGCTCAAAATCATTTACATTATCATTGGTAGCGCCAAAGAAGAAACTGTAGTTCACATGACTCTTCTCTGCGCCCAGCTGCCGCTTTGCCTGCCAGGCCTCCAGAGTGGTAGTCTGAGGCACCGTATTAGGCATCTCGAAATAGCTGGTCACACCACCAAAGGCAGCTGCACGGCTTTCGCTCTCGATGTCAGCCTTCTGCGTAAGTCCCGGCTCACGGAAGTGAACATGATCATCAATCACACCCGGCAAAACAAAACACCCCGAGGCATCGATGACTTCATCGTAATTGCCACGGGGTGCCTCGCCTTCATATATCTCCTTGATAAATTCACCATCCAACAAGAGGTCGCCCACAAAAGAGCGACCCTCATTTATAATGGTTCCATTCTTGATTAATTTCATATTACTAAACTTATAAAATGAAGAGTTTTACAAGATGTTAATGCCCAAGACCTTGAAAGAGCCCTGTTTCTACTCCTGACCTTCCTGTTTTTCAGGAATCGTAGGCGCAGCCAGTTCGTTGGCTGTAGGTGCCGGAGCCGCATCAGGATTTACCTGTGGAGCCGCTTCCATCTCTGGCTGCATGCCGCCCTGCGCATCTCGGGTACCGTTCATAATCTCCTGATTTTCTTGAGCTTTCTTATAATAGTCCTTTACATAAGGATCATTCTTGAAATAGTCGGTAGCCTTGCTCATGATATCCTCAATCCAAGGAGAGAGCATCGGATACTGGTTGCCCATTGTAACGAGGAAGAAGACGCCCGGTCCCAGCACATTGTTGAAGTTGTCGGTAACAAACGAAGTGATGAGCTTGTCTTCCTGTTCAGAGAGGCGGATGGATTCCTCGTTCAGATGCTTGTTGACAGCCACCATATCGCTACCATTCATGATAGCCTGGTCGTGCTTGTGTACCAGTTCGCGTAATTGATTCTGAATCTGCTGGTATTTCTTGAAGAAGCCGAAGAGCTTATCGTTCATAGGAGTACCGCTTACCACCTGCTGTGTATCATCGAGCTTCACCGTAATGCTTCCACTCTCCAGCACCAGCGGCAGCACAGGGTCATCATCCATGAAGATATTCGCCATCTTCATAGAGTCGACAGAACCCTGAAAATGGAACTGTCCGTGCACTACATCGCAAGAATCCACGTTCTTGAAATCGTTGTTTTCCAGTATCTTAAGGTACAGCATGCGTCCGTCCAGAGTACTTACGTTAGAAGTACCCGAGATATCGTAACTGTTGGCACAAGATGCTAGTGCCATCAAGGCAATGAATGCGTAAAATATTCTATTCATAAGCTATCTATATCACTTTCGGTGAACAAAAGTACAATCTTAATTTGAACTGACGAAATAAATTGCAGCAATTTAATTCATTCTTACAAGATTTATGTTTTGTTTGCACTCCTATTGCCCACCGAAAGCTTTTTTCTCGTCCTTTCTATATTACTGATTGTTTTCCTTCTTCAGTTCATGAGAGATGCGATGCGTGGTATACAGTTCCAGCAGGGCTGCGATGAGAAGGAAGACTACCCACTTATTATAGAAATAGGTGATATAGGTCTCATAATTCTCAAACCAGCGGCGCAGGAAGGCATACACCGTATCTACCATCGAGATGCCTGAGAGCACGAAGAAGATGTCTGCCACATACTGCATCCGCTTCAGGCGGTGGATAACCAGCGAAGGTCCCTCATAGACCTGCATCGCCTGCATTACACTGAAGAGTATGGTGCCCAGCAGGAACCCCCAGCTCGTTACCTGCACCAGCTGCGGATGTGAAAAACCAAATGCGAAGCAAGCCGCACCGACAACCATCAGCACGCCGCCCAGCAAGAAAATAACACTTTCCAGTTTACTCAATTGTTTCATTTTCGTCTTGTTCGTTAGTTTTTTCCGGAATATCCGAACTCAATACAAAGATGTCTTCATCATCAGCCTTCATGAAATAACGCTGGCGGGCTATCTTCTCAAATGCCCGCACACCATGCTGCATATCACGCAGGGTATGCTTGTCGTTTTCATACTGCTCACGATATTTTTCTATCTCCGAACGGAGCGTAGCTATCTCTATCTGGTACTTAATGTGCTGTCTTACACTGTTGTCGTCAACCACACCAACTACCAGAACACCCGCTACAATCACTATAAGATACTTATAATGAGCGAGATAATTCCATATAATACCAAGTTTTTTACTCATTTCTTCCGAATTTGTTTGCAAAGATAATATTTTTTTGTTATCTTTGCATCATCAATTAAGAAAAAATAATGGAAGAGTATATAGTTTCTGCAAGAAAGTACCGTCCGATGACCTTCGATTCGGTTGTCGGACAGAGTGCATTGACCACCACTTTGAAGAATGCAGTGAAGAGCGGCAAGCTGGCGCACGCCTATCTTTTCTGCGGTCCGAGAGGTGTGGGAAAGACCACTTGTGCCCGCATTTTTGCGAAGGCAATCAACTGCGAGCACCCTCGCGAAGACGGCGAGGCATGCAACGAATGTGAGAGCTGCCGTGCCTTCAATGAGCAGCGTTCCTACAACATCTTCGAGCTGGATGCCGCCAGCAACAACGGTGTTGACCAGATTAAGGTTCTGATGGAGCAGACCCGCATCCCGCCTCAGGTGGGCAAGTATAAGGTGTTTATCATCGATGAGGTCCACATGCTTTCTACAGCCGCCTTCAATGCCTTTCTCAAGACGCTGGAAGAGCCGCCTCAGCATGTCATCTTCATCCTCGCCACTACCGAGAAGCATAAGATTCTGCCTACCATCCTGAGCCGATGCCAGATTTACGACTTCGAGCGAATGACGGTAGCCAATACCATCAACCACCTGAAGATGGTGGCCGAGAAGGAAGGCATACAATATGAAGAGCAGGCGCTCGCCGTGATAGCCGAAAAGGCTGACGGAGGTATGCGCGATGCCCTCTCTATCTTCGACCAGGCTGCCAGCTTCTGCATGGGCAACATCACTTACCAGAAGGTAATCGAGGACCTGAACGTGCTCGACAGCGACAACTATTTCCGTCTGGTAGATCTGGCTTTGGAGAATAAGGTGCCCGAGATGATGGTAACGCTCGACGGCATTCTGAGCCGCGGTTTCGATGGCGGCAACATGATTCAGGGGCTTGCCCAGCATGTACGCAATGTGATGATGGCGAAGGACCCTCAGACCCTGCCTCTGCTCGAAACCAGCGACTACCAGAAAGCCAAGTTCCAGGCTCAGGCCCAGAAGGCTCCTACACCTTTCTTATATAAGGCGCTGGAACTGATGAACCAGTGCGATATCCATTACCGCGCCAGCAGCAACAAGCGATTACTGGTAGAGCTCACCCTGATACAGATAGGCCAGATTACGCAGCCCGAGAATCAGGATGTGCCTAGTGCGGGGCGTACGCCCAATAGATTAAAATCCCTGTTTCAGAAACTCCTGGCTCAGTCTAAGCTTGCCTCTCAGGGTGCAGGTTCTGAGCCTTCCGGCAGCAGCGAAAACCGGTCTTCACAGCCGGGAACGTCTGCTGCTACAGCTACTGCTGTGCCTTCGTCAGGGGCACCGGCAGCCGCTTCTGCAGCCTCTAATGCTGCATCTTATTCTACATCTGCCACCGCAGCCGCATCTGCCTCTCCAGAAGGCTCAGCCGCTGCCGGAGCTGCTACTGATGCTGCATCGCCTCATAAGCCACGACTCAAGAATATCAAGCTGGGCGGCATAGGCATGACTTTCTCTAACCTGAAGAAGAGGGATGAGAACCAGCGCCGCCTGCACAGTCCGTATGATGATACCAATGAGGAAAAAGCGACCATCACGGGCGACCAGAACGAGTTCACCCAGGAGCAGGTGGAAGCAACATGGTTCAGTATGTGCATGAGAATGCAGAACAAGCTGGATTTCATAGGCTTAGCCAACCGCATGAAGAGTATTGTACCGAAGATAACCAACTATCCGCAGATAGAGGTTATCATCAACAACCAGCTCTTATTAGACGACGTTTTGAACATCAAGAACCGCATTCTCAAGACTTTCGTCTTAGGTCTTCACAACAGCGAACTGAGCATCACCTACCGCCTTGCCGACCAGGAAGAGGTAGGCAAGGTTCTGACCAAGAATGAAGTTCTGGAACTTCTTATGGAGAAGAACCCTGCGATGAAAAAGCTCACAAAGGACCTGGATCTGGTCATGACATAGAAGATACTCCACACGATACGAAATTCTCCACTCCATGTAGGACAACCTATACGGAGTGGAGAAACTAGTACTATCTTCCCCAAATGCTGCCATTATACCCGGGCGTATGATGCCCAAGAGGTTATTCAGTATTCAGTATTCAGTTTTTTTCGCGATAGTTACCTT
>NZ_QSAV01000029.1:0-43728 GCF_003465495.1 Segatella copri
TATAAATATTTGTAGTAACAGATTGTTACTACCTTCAAACCCTTATACCCCTCAGGAAAAAACTGTAATAACTGAAATTGTAATTACCGTAATACAAATAATCTTCAAAAATCCTTGGTTGTTTCAAAAACATTTCGTACCTTTGTGGGCAGCATTGCTATTGATGCTGACTACTTAATATCTTAATGATATGAGCTTAAAGAAAATTACCCCCCCTTATCGGGGACATTTGCTGCGCTAGCAGCCATCATATTGTCGTTCATCCTTGCCAGTTGTAGCAAAGACGAAATCCTTAGTGATACCCATCCCGAAGTCAACATCACAGCCCAGCAGGGCGATACCCCTGCCGTGAGCTACTATGCCATTACCGACTCCACAGGCATCGGCTTCACCTCCCAGGGCATAGAGTATACCAACCAAAACAATCACACCACCCAGTGGCTGCTCAGCTACGCAGAGATAGCCGAGCGGCTGGAGCTCCATATCCAAGACTATTCCCAGATTCGCATTACCCGAGACCATATCCTGAGCAATGGCCTCTGGCGCTTCGCTGTATCCTTTGATGCGCAAGCCGAAGTCGATTCTTACGCTATAGACGTAGACCCAGATACTGGCAAAATCATTTGGACGCTTAGTACCACCGAAATGCCAGGTGGGGAGTTTACGCTGAGCATCACTTTGACTTCAACTAAAGCTCTATAATTATGGAAGAGATAGATTATTTAGAGCAGCGTATCGATTCCATAAAAGATAGAGTACGCAATTTTGAGTTTATAGATAATGGGTTGGAAGACAAGAGAAACATGATGTATATTATATCGGAACTTGCCGATGAATATAACACTCGTGATAATCTGACCTTTACCAATGAGGTGGCTCATGCTACCATTGATGCTGTAACAGACATCGTAGATGAAAAAGTGAAAAGCTTGACGGATAAGCTGGTAGAGCTATTCAAGGACTTGAAGGCTGATAGCCAGAAATTTAAGGAGTTAGGTATATCCTTCGAGGAAAAAGCCTTTTTCGATGTACTGGTAAGCGTGCGTGACACGCATCAGTTTGAATATCCGGAAGAGCGTTGCATCGAGCTGGCAAAGAAAATCAAGCTCTTGGTGGATGATATGACCATCTATGCCGACTTCATCAACAACAACAATCTGAAAAGTAAGTTATCCAATGACTTGATGATGTTGCTGTACAAGTCTGGCTATCCTCCAGTATGGAATCAAGAAGTATTCCAAAAGATTATGGAGCAGGTAGATAACTATAAGTATAATCAATAAAGAGTAGAAAATGAAGAAGAAAAAGGTCGTTTTGGTTATTGTTGCAACCATTGCTGTTATTTTCCTTGCTTATGAGAGCGTAATGCACATTATGTATAAGACCTGTCCTACATGCGAAGGAGAAGGAATGGCTTATGTAGCGTGCAAGAAATGCTCGGGTGGTTATATAGATTGTCCTAGATGTTATGCTACAGGTAAAATTACTTGCAGTTCTTGTGGAGGTTATGGAAGAATAAAATGCAAGATATGTTTAGGTTCTGGTGGAGATAGATGTATATACTGTAATGGAGAAGGATGCAAACGATGTGACATGTGCTGGGGCTCAGGCACCGGTACCGATGGTAGGGGTTGTTTCTTCTGCCAAGGTAGAGGAGTGAAACGATGCCTATCGTGTGGTGGACGTGGAAAACATCTTTGTTCTAGCTGCAATGGATATGGAGTTATCAGATGCAGAAATTGTAGTGGTACTGGCTGTAGCGAATGCTATAACTGCCATGGCCAAGGTATGTGCGTTTGTCCAAAGTGTGATGGTAAACAAAATGTTTATGATACTTGCCCAGAATGTGATGGCGATGCTAAAGTGAGTAGATTTTAAAACTTGAATTTTGAACATATAACAGCAATTAATAAAAGAAAATAGAGTATGAGTTTTTTGGTATGGATAAATGATGAATCATGGTGGCTTTTTACGAGCATCATCATATTGTTAGCTATTGGGGTTTATGTTTGGATTAATAAACAAGCTGACAATAATCAGTTGGCTAATAAGAAGAGATGGATAGAATTCTTGCCATCTCTCATTTCAACGTTAGGAGTATTGGGAACCTTTGGCGGAATCACCCTGGGTTTGGCTCTCTTTGATACTGATCATTTGGATGTTAGCATCCCTAAACTCCTTTATGGCCTAAAAACTGCCTTCCTCACCTCTTTAGCTGGTATGATTGGCTCTATGATTCTATCTCGTAAGGTGTCAAGTCTGTACGATAAGGAAGACAAAGGCGTGTCTGATGCCAATCAGGCAGCTGCGGTAATCGCTCGGTCTGTAGAGAGCATGAAGAATGATAATGCGAATGCTCTTCAAGAGGTAAGAAATGAAATCAAGGCTCAGACTGCTAACCAGAATAGTTTTTATGCTGATATGAATGCGTTTGTGAAAGGAATTAATAGCTATATAGTGAATCAAAGGGGATTCTTGCAGGAGTTGTTGAATAATTCCGACATCCAAAAGGATACTTTGATTACTGTATCGGCTAGCTTGAATAAGATTGCCAATAACGAGGAATTACCTGCTATTCATTCTGACCTTGATAAATTGCTGGTAGCATTTGGAGAGCAGGGTGAAAAAGTTCAAAATATGGATGAGAATCTGAAGATTTTGAAGACGAGCATTAGCAATACGAGTGATGACGTGGCAGAACTCAAAAAGCTCAATCAAGATATCAGCGGCTGCTTGACAGGTATGGCCGATACTCTGGGCGAAATAGCTACAGCCACAGAAGCTACTTCTTCCACAGAAGACTCTATCTTGGAGAAGTTTGATACCTTTGGTAAGTTTATAGGCGATGAGGTAGATGACATAGAGAGAAAGATGGGAGAGACGAATACACTGCTTACCAATAAGTTTGATGAGTTTTCAGAATTGCTTAAGAAGAGCAATACGGAGGCATTGGTGGGTGTGATGAAGCAGCTCACCACGGAATTCCAGAAGCAGATGAACGGCTTGATACAGCGACTGGTGCAGGAAAACTTCGAACAGCTCAATAAGAGCGTGGAGCGACTTAACTCATGGCAGCAGGAGAATAAGAATATGATAGCATCGCTCATCCAGCAATACAAGGATATGGAGACTGACTTCGAAAATTCATCTACTACGCTTACCAAGGTGTCTGCTGATACCAAGGCTTTGGTGGGTGATGGGGGCAAACTCCAACAACTGATAGCTGCGCTTAACAAGGTGATATTGGAGAACCAGAGTTACATTGAGGTAACCAAGAAGCTACAGGAGACGGCTGAACTTACCAAGGACAATATGGTGAAGTTTGATGATTCTACCAATAAGCTCAACGACTGGGTGAGAAAGCAGCGCAACTTTGTGGATGGTGTACAAATGCTCATCGCCAAACTGGAAGAAATCGAAAAGATAAAGGATTATGGCGGTGAGTTTTGGAAGGAAACCAAGAGTAAGATGGAAGAGGGTGTTGGCATCATCCGCAATGGCTCTAAGGAGATAGAGAGTCAAATCTCTGGATTGGACCAGCATTTCTATCAGCGACTCAGTGCTACTTTGGCTCAGCTTGATGCCTGCATACAGGCTATGGTTGAGGCTGCAAACAAGAATAAATAGGAGATGAAGGACTATGGCAAAATCAAATGTATGGATGTCGGTTTCCGACTTGATGACGGGATTGATGGTAATCTTTCTGTTTATCGCCGTGGCATATATGATTCAGGTAAAGGAAAATCAGAATGTGCTGACTGACTATGTAGAAACCAAGACGAAACTTCACGATAAGTTGGTGAGCGAGTTTAAGGAAGAATCGAAGACTTGGGATATGAGCATTGGTAAGGATTTGTCGATGAGATTTAATAACCCTACGGTGCTCTTTGCGCAGGGTAGTGCAGCTATCACTCCTCAGTTTAAGGTGATATTGGATGAGTTTATCCCTAAGTATCTCGACATCTTGCTGAATGATAGCTTACGGAGCCATATCCAAGAGATTCGTATCGAGGGACATACGGACAATGTGCCTTATCCTCAGCTCCATCCTCAGCCATTCGTTGCGAATGTTATCTTGTCGCAGCAGAGAGCATTGTCGGTATTGATGTATATACAGCCGATGTTTGTGAAGTATCCGCCTGAGCAGCAGCGACTCTTGGAATATTGGTTTACAGCAAATGGACTGTCTTATGGTAAGGCTCTGAACAAGGATGGTGATTATGCGCTCGTATCCAGCAAAGATCACAAGATAGACAAGGAGAAATCTCGCCGTGTGGAATTTCGTATCATCACTACGGGTGATGAAGTGCTAGAAAACTTCGTGAAAAAAAATTCGGCTACGACTGGTTCTTCTGCAACAAATTAACATGAGAAGTGTATGGAAGAAATAGAAGCAATCGTTAAGTTTGATAAATTGCGTAACTATCTAGAGAGCATAGGCATCCATGTGGCGGAAGCCTCTGCTGATGGTTATCATGCCGTGAAGCCTGGGGAAGTGACTCTCCAGGCTATCAAGGATGGTACCTATACCTTTGATGAGGATGGTATCTATCTGAATGGTAGCAATGGGGTACGACAGAAAGTTTTCTTGTATAAAAGAAAATATCATTTGGTGGAGTATGGCAAACCGAGAATCCATATTCGTAAGTGTTCGAAAATTCAAGAATTTATAGACAGTGGCTCATTTGGTGCTGAATATCGACATGCAAACACAGAAAAAGTACCAGTTATCAATATGGATAAAGGCAACCAAGATGTAGAAGTTGATGCATTACCCTTATGCGGTTACTGCAAGAATCTTGTGTTACAAGAGTTCAATGAGAATCAAAAAGATGAGAGTTTAAAGGAATCAAATATCAAGGATTCTGTAGAATTTGTCCGTCTCTTGAAGGAAACTCTAGGCATTTCTGATGGACTGTCGCAGGAAGTGGACGCTGACATCTTTGGCTATGTGAAAGATTGGGAACAAATAAGCAGACGCTATCGAGAATATCACAATTACACCTGTGAACGTTGTGGCTTGCAGATAACCAATCCATGGGATAGGCAGTTTATGCAAGTGCATCATCGTAATGGTATTAAGACAGATAACAATGGCAAAAATCTTGAGTGTCTTTGCATCCGATGCCATGCCAACGTGGATGATGTGCACAGGAAAAATTTCTCAAAAGGCGACAATCTCTTTCGTCTCAATGATTTTAACGAAAAATACCCTCCGAAAAGTTAACGGAATTTAAATGTGTTAATAAATAAGTCTGACTATCTAGACCAATATGACAAGGAATTGAAAGCTGAACCTAATGGGAAAAGTAAGTAAGAGAAGATTGATGCTTTGTCTGAAATGACAGATGAGTTCAAACTGCTGTATGGATGTAGAGCTGACATCGCAATCAAAATGGTGAATGAACAATCTGAATTATTAACTAACTAAATTTAAATCCGATGAATCTTAAGAAATTTTCGGGTGAAGACGCTTCACCTTGACACCATCGTGGTGTGCGCCCTTCTCGGGATGAGAATGGGCTTTTTCTCGATAAAATAACATTTAAAAATGAAAACAAAATGGAAATTTCAATGTCCCAGTTGCCTGAATTGATAGGACTGGGAGTTCCTGTGTTTATAGGTTGCTCGTTTGTTATGGGCAATGGTGATAATTTGCAAGGTTGTCCTGGCAATCGAGAGATAAGCTTGAAGGAAGAACCTGCTTGGGTAGCTAAGGGCAGACAGGAGGAGCTAAAACTGCCTGATGAACTCAATACGCCGGAAGCTATCGAAATACTCAATAAACTACAAGAACACGATTATCTAGACGATTGTTATCAGCCTAAGAGAATGTCGATCTCTGAAAAAGGTGTGTTGGCTTCTCTCATCTCTGATAAATTGAGCATCAACCAACCTTGGGTTACATTCGGAGAATTGTGGAATATGAACAAGGAAACCTTGCGAAAGGGCAATTCTAAAGGAATGGACCAAAAAAGCATAGAGCGATTCATAGAAAAGATAAAAGATGTAATGGATTGATATTTAATATATTGCGTAATTCTTGCCTGCCTACCCCGGGGCTACCCCGTGGCACATGGACGGGGCTACCCCGTGGCAGGTAAGTTTCAAAAACTCTTAGTACCTTTGTCCCCGTAATCAGATGCACAGGCGTCTGGTTGCGGGGACTTTGCGTATTGCGGGTTCTCAATCTATAAACATTATATAATATATGAATTGTTATGTATTTGAACATCCACAGTATGGCAAGCTCAGAATAGTGGAGAGAAGAGATGGCGAGCTCTACTATTACTTGGAAGATGTAATGAGAATCTTCTCTAAGAATGGAGCTAAGACATTCGGGATTATCGCTAATTCTGAGGGTGAGGTTGTTACTTTCGGTTTCGTGCTGGTACCGCCTAAGAAGGGGGAGACGTATTTCTTCACCGAGAGAGAGTTGGGATTTGTGAGAAAGAGACAGAAGAACTTTCGTGCAGACAAAACCTTTATTGATGAGCAGCTCTTGCATGACATGCAGGGAGAACTAGACCCAGAGGGACTGTTGGCAAAGAAATGGGTGAACATCTATGTGCCCCGTGTGTTGGCTTCAGAAGCTTTTGTCATTGGGCATGAAGCTAAGGGAGTGCAGGAATGTTGTGAGTATGGGCTCCTTTCGCCAATGGACATTCGCTACACAAAATATGGTCTTTACATTAATACTGAATATTTAGAAATTTAAGCAATTATGAAGAAAGCAACTAGCAAGAAGCTGCTCAATGCAGTAAAGGTGGACGGTGCAGTGATCACCGAGGAGAATGGTAACGTATCAGTGCGCAAGGCGCCATGGAACGAGACGGAGGTAATCAGTGACAAGCCGCAAGTGATCAGGGGCAGGATGATATTCTCGGGTGGCGAGAATGGGCGAGGCGACTGGGTGGACTTCAAGCCTTATGTGCAGGGCAAGCGAGAGAAGCCCTTCACGGAGATTCTCAAGACCAAGCACGGGGTGGTGCGCACTAGCAAGCGAACCGTGCAGGTGAACTATGCCTTCTCCAAGGACATGAGCAAGGCGGAGATTCTGCGCTGCCTCAAGGGTGAGCACCAGGAGATGGTGAAGGCTATCAAGCCCTTCAAGGAAAATGTGGAGTGGGAGGACTATAAGGAGTAATAGATAATGTATAATTAATAATGTATAATTAAGCATGAACCACTTTATTGCAATGAATCCTCAGCGTGGGGGCAATAAGGGCAGCGCCAGCTGCCTGCCCCTGGCTGAATATGACAAGCTGATAGCTCAGCCTTGGCTCCACGATATGGTGGAGCAGATACGTGGGGGCAATGACAAACTGAAGGGGCTGATGCCCTTCCGCTGCGGCCACTACAGCCGATTCCTCAAGAATCATCGCTCGCAGAAGGATGCTGACCCTACGAGTTTTCTCTTCCAGACCACCATCGACATCGACGATAAGGAACTGGTGGGTATCGCCATCGAAATGGCAAGGCAGCTGAATTGCAGCGACTCCATCTGGAAGGGAATGCTACTGCATCTGGAATACTCGGCTCGTAAGAAACTCCACATCGACATCCGAATGCCGATAGGTATGACTATCGAGGAGACGCAGAGAGCGTATTGTAAGGCACTTGGCGTGCCCTGCGATGAGAGTTGCTTCACCCCAGAGAGAATCCTCTTTATCACGGATCAGGACTCGGAGATCTATCGCTCCAAGGACTGGTATGCCGTGCTTCCTGCCGATGAACTGAAGGCTCGCAGAGAGGCTTATCTGAAGCGTGGTCTCACCATCGACGGCAGAGGCAAGGCTAACCAGCCTTACGAAATCAATATCAAACCATCAACCGTAAATACTCAACAGAATGTTCAAACAAATCGACTTTCGGGCTCTAACGGCAATCCTGCTGTTTCTCATGGCTCTGCTGGAGGCTATCAGATTCCTGACGGATTACCAACCTCTGGTACCGCCAGTGAGAAGAGCCTGATAGCCTTCGACCTCTTCACGGAGTCGGCAGGACTGAAGAATGTGAATATCGATACCGAGGGCTCTCGCCACTCCTCACTTCTTGCCATCATGAGCGCAGGAGCGAGCAGGGTGATGAGCGAAGAGGAGCTGAGAAGAGTAGTGGCAGTGAAGATGCCTAGCTTCGCCCAAGAGCGTGACTGCCAGCAGCTGATCCATGACTTCTATGAGAAATATGGAGATAGTTCGAAGCCATTCTCTAGAGATGTGATCCGCATCAATGCGCAAGCAGAGAAGCAAGCGACTCTCTCAACTCCTAATTCCTCACTCCAAACTCCTAACTGTGAAGATGATTACCCCGCTCCGCCCGAGATGCCGAAGAAGCTGCCTAAGCTCGTGGAGCTCCTCGTGTCTCAGACACCGGATGTCTATAAGCCTGCCGTAGCCCATGCCATCTTTCCTCCGCTAGCCACCCATCTCTGCCGCACCTATTTTAATTACATCGACAATGTGGAGCATGAGGCTACGCTAATGTGTTGTCTCTTAGCTGGTACGGGCGCAGGAAAGAACTGCGTGCAGATGCCTATCAACCTGATTATGGAAGACATCAGAAAACGAGACAAAGATAACCTGAAACGAGAGAAGGAGTGGAAGGATGAGGTGACAAGAAAAGGTGCTAACAAGGATAAGCGTAAACGACCTGAAAACCTCGTGATCCAGGAGATAGACGCCGATATGACCAACCCTGCCTTCGTGATGCGTACCGCCGAGGCGCAGGAGCATTTCCTCTATACTGCTCTCAACGAGATAGACCAGTTTGATAACCTAAGGGGTATTGGCAACCAGCAGTTTCGTATCATGTGCCTCGCCTTCGACCCTGGTAATCAATATGGACAAACCCGAGTGGGCACGCAGAGTGTTACGGAGCGAGTAACCATCCGATTTAACTGGAATGCCTCGACCACCATCAACAAGGGTATCCGATATTTCTCCAAGGTATTGACCGATGGTCCTATCTCCAGAATCAACTTCTGTACTATCCCAGAGCGTGAGATAGGAGCCGAGATGCCTGTCTATGGCACATACGATGACACATTCAGAGAGAACTTAAAACCCTATATCGAGCATCTTAACATGGCTTCTGGTACTATCAATTGCCCTGAGGCTTTCGCCTTGGCACAGAAGCTGAAAGAGGAGAATGCCGACTTTGCCCGTATGAGCCAAGACAGGGTTTACGAGAACCTCTCGTTCAGAGCCAATGTCATTGCCTATCTGAAGGCTTGCGTGCTCTATGTGGCGAATGGTTGCCAGTGGGAATCCGAGATAGAGGAGTTTGTGCGCTGGAGCGAGCAGTATGACCTGTACTGCAAGATGAGATTCTTCCGAGATGCTATCGTGAAGGCGGAGCAGGAGGGAGTGAAGTCGAGCAAAAGAGGGCCTTCCAATATGCTGCAACTTCTGCCAAATGAGTTCTCTTATCAGCAGGCTGAGCAGTTGAGAAGCGACTTGGGGCTGGATACCAAGGGCACCCGACGGATGATAGCCACCTGGGTGTTCAGAAAGTATATCGTGAAAGTGGAGGCAGGCGAACAAGGCGTTAATGCTGGTAATGACAAAGCTGATAACAGCCATTGCAATTACAATTACGGTAATTACAGTTTTTATCGCAAGCTATGTTTTCTCAAAAAAGAATCTAAATAGAAACAATTATGGAAATCGTACTCAAAAGAATAGCTAAGCAGAATACTTACACCATAGGGCGTATGTATATCCTGAAGGACGAGGAGGTGGAGCGCAAGGTGAACTATACGCTCAATAAGGACCAGAAGCGCAGCTTCTGCCATGTGGTAGATGTGGGCAAACTGGACGGGGAGCACTACTTCTGCGATACCCTGGAGCCAACGTGGCGCAACCTGCTGGGCATCACCCTGTTGCCCCAAGAGGAGAATGTGCGTCTGGGGCGAGTGTCGGAGAAGAAGGCGCAGAAGATGAAGGGCAAGACTGCCATACCCGAGGGCACTTATCCCGTGCTCATCACCAAGTCGCCGAGATTCAAGCAGTGGCTGCCCCTGCTGCAGGGCGTTCCTGGCTTTGAGGGCATCCGCATCCATGCCGGTAACTACCCCGATGATACGCAGGGCTGCATCCTGCCGGGCGAAAACAAACTCCGAGGCATGGTGGTAAACTCTCGCATCTGGCTGCATCGCCTCGTCAATGCCATCACGGCGGCGAGAGACCGAGGCGAGAGCATCTGGATCACCATCGTTTGACACCTCTCACGGCCTGGCTCTCTAACGGATTCTCCGGCCAGAAATGCTTAGGGTATCGGCGTTTCAGTTCCTTGCGGACTTCGAAATAAGTGCCTTGCCAAAAACTTGCGAGATCCTGAGTAAGCTGAACTGGCTTGAAACCGGGAGATAACAACTCAAGCAGAAGAGGCTGTCTGCCAGCATCGACAGTGGGAGTTGATGTCATTCCGAAACACTCCTGAAGCCGCACACTCAGAACCGGGGCTTCTGCCCCCAAGCGATAATCGATGCGGATGTTGCTGCCCGATGGCACACGGATGTAGGTGGGAGCAAGGCGGTCTATCTCCTGCTGAAGCTCATAAGGAAGGATGTTCCAAAGGATTTCGCACAGGTTGAGTTTCTTCAGCTCAGTAACAGAAGTCTTCATCTTGCCACCTTCTTCGAGATAGAAAGGGAGCCACGCTCGGGCTGTTGTCAGGAGATGCTCTGTTGACAGGTCGGGAATCTCCAACTCCGGATGCCACTCAGCTACTTGCGCCACGCGCTGTTGCAGACGACGAACCGATTCGTTCCAATCGAACATGCTGAGTCCGTCTTTTCTGGCAGCTTCGCAGATAATGTCTGAAACTGTCTCTCGGTTGGCATTCTGTATCGGCTTGCTGTCTATGATGAGCGCTCCTATCCGTGTTTCCTGTTGCATCTTTACTGCCAGCGCTTTGCTGTCCCATGAAATATTCTCGCAGGTTTGTGCCGGCAAGTTCTTCCAGTTGACGGGGGCTGAGAGAAATACCCTTCCTTTCCGTCCCTGCCCAGAATTGGATGATGAGGTTGAAGATAGGTTGAGTGATGCGATGGCAAGCCATTCGTTTGCTGCCATGCTGTCGCACGGGTCGATGAAAATCGTGTTGCCATTCGACATCTTGAAGTTGCCCGCATGGTCGGTGGCATGGGCGATGCGCTCAGGGTAGGCTAGGGCGATGAGATGGCCCACTTCCTCAGCATCAATTGGCTCGTTGTCTTCCCTGATACGCAGCATCTTCCTGTATTCCTGGGCAATCTGAGCGATACGGTTCCAACGCCCCAGATTCTTCTTGCAGCGTGCGGAACGAAGGATAGAAAGGCGGAGCGTCATGTCTGAATCTTCATTTTCGCCCATCGGGTCTTTCTCTTCCAGCAGAGCAGCAATGTCGCAGGCCAGGGCTTGGCTCGCCGGAGAATCGCTGCTGATCATCATCTTGGCAATGCGCGGATGACAAGGAAGTTGAGCCATTCTGCTGCCTTCTGCGGTGATGCTGCCACTGAGAGCGTGAGCATCATGATCTGGCGAGAGGGCGTTGAGCGACATAAGAAGTTGCTGTGCCAATACGAGGTTGCCCTTGGGAGGAAGGGTGAGCCAAGGCAGCAGTTCCGGTTTGTTTTCGCCGAAAGCTGCAATGTCGAGAACCATCGAAGAGAGATCTGCATCCAGTATTTCGGGCAGCCGTTGTTCTGGCATCAGATGTTCCGAGGTCTGTGTCCAAAGCCGGTAACATACGCCTGATGTGATTCTGCCCGCACGCCCCCTTCGTTGCGTAGCCATGTCCTGACTGATACGAACGGTTTCGAGATGGCTCAAGCCTGTACGGGCATCATAAACCAGTTTTCGGCAGAGTCCGGAATCCACAACGATTCTTACTCCTTCGATGGTGAGAGAAGTTTCGGCGATAGGAGTGGCCAGTACGATTTTCCGTTCACCCGGTTTGGAAGGAGCGATTGCGAGTCGCTGCTTTTCAGGCGAAAGGTTGCCGTAGAGTGGATAGATTTCCGTTGAAGATAAGGCAGAGCGAAGCAGTTCTTCGCATTTCATGATTTCTCCCTGTCCCGGCAGAAAGGCAAGAATGTCGCCTTCCTGGTTTCTGAAAGCCTGACAGATAGTGGCTGCCATTTCCAGCGCTACCTGATATCTGTCGATGTCGTGGTCTGCATAAATGGTTTCTATCGGAAACATTCTGCCTTTACTCTCGATAAGCGGAGCCTGAAGTGCCTGACAGATGATAGAAGCATCGATTGTTGCTGACATGATAATGAGCTTCAGGTCGGGGCGGATGATTTCCTGTGTTTGCCGGGCCAGCGCTAACGCCAGATCGGAATTGATGCTGCGCTCATGAAACTCATCAAAGATGAGGCACGAAACGCCTTCGAGTGTAGCATCATTGACCAGCATTCGGGTGAGAATGCCCTCGGTAAGGACTTCGATGCGTGTTTCATCCGAAACCTTGCTTTCGAATCTTACCCGATAGCCGATGGTTTTTCCCACGGGTTCTCCCAGAATCTGTGACATCCGTTCGGCTATCTGGCGAGCAGCCAGGCGGCGCGGTTCGAGCATCAGAATCTTACCCTGACTTTTAAGATGATCATGGATGAAGCCTTCCAATGCCTGATCACTCATGCCCCGCAGAATGGTGAGCGGGAGGAGGGTAGATTTACCGGCTCCAGGAGGAGCTGTAATAACAAGGTTAGCCGACTCCATCAATGCTTCATTGACAGAGTCGGCTATCTGGTAAGCTGGCAGATGACCAGCCTGCTGTTCTATTCTATCTAAGTTCATTTCTTCTTATTTCACAAACTTCAGATTTCTTTTATTTCACAAATTTCAGAATCTCTTTACTCTTTCTGCCCTTTTTGGCAGGAATCGGCATGAAGCCTTCTGTGAGTCCTGTTTTATCTGTCATGGTCTGGAAAACGGAGGCGGCATAGGAAGAGAGTTTCTTCTCTGCCAGTTCTTGCTTGATAGCATCCTCATCATAATCATCAGCATAGAGGAGAGTGTGTAAATCGTCAAGATATTTTTGCGGAATATTCTGATGCGGCATGCGGCTTTTTATCTGCATAATCTGTGCGATGATTGCCTGTTTGGTTTGGGCAGCGATGGCTTCTGCCTTTTGCTGCTCGAAGACTGCCAGCGTCTCCTCATCCGTCTCCTGCCAGTTTTGCATCATGGCTTCAGTGTTGGTAAGATGACTGTAGCCTGCATAGCGAATCAGGGCGATGCGCTTGTTCCAACCTTTCTTTTCCAGATAGTTTTTCTCCATAGGGGTAGTAGCTACTATGAGGTTGGCTTTGGCGTACATGGCTTTCTGATACATAGACTGTTGCAGTGAACGCTTCAAGTAAGGGTTCTTGCAATTTCTCTCAGAAATATCACCTAGTGGACAAACGATGTAGGGAATGTCCATCTGCTTTGCTTTCTTGGCTATCTGGGCTCCCTGCCATGTCCATGCTCCTATAATCAACACAATGTCGGCATCAACCAGGCTGTTGGTGATGTCGAGCTGCTTATTCAAGGCTTCGATGTATGGAAGATACATCTTCAGCAACTTCTTATGGTTGGAAATGAACAAATATACTTTCATCGTTCTGTCGGTTATTTTTAACTGTTATTATTCTGATAGACTGTTACTTCCTTTTTACCCTGTTTAGAGTTTATGAGAAGTGAAATCGTTTTTGTCAGCCCGCCAATAGCGCAATTTAGTAGCCAGATTTCTCCAGATAATTCCATATTCGAAGAATGGCAGTTTGAACATCGCTATTCCGTCATCAAAGTGTTTGATGGCCTTGTTGGCTATCAGCATTCTCACGATGAACAGCAGGAGGAAACTGAAACCTGCGCATCCTGTAAGAATCCAATTCTTCATG
This sequence comes from Segatella copri, assembly GCF_003465495.1. Lineage (GTDB taxonomy): Bacteria > Bacteroidota > Bacteroidia > Bacteroidales > Bacteroidaceae > Prevotella > Prevotella copri_G. Next base: position 13,877 of record NZ_QSAV01000029.1, read on the forward strand.
AGGATAGAGTAGGCTGCAACGGCCAGTGTTGCTATCAGGCTGAGATGTGGCATGAGATGGTCAAAGAACATGAGGGTACGCATGGAAGCGGCTCTTTCCAAACTCTTGCGTGAAGCCTGCAGATAGAGGTGGGCATTGTGCCAGCTCTTGTTCGATGGTGCTTCGCGGATGAGCCATGCATCGCAATCCAGTTCTGTAGCAGTTTCGCCACAATGGGCATACTTGTTGACGAGAAAATCGTATTCGCCGCGAACATATTCCAGGTTGCCCTGATAGCCCTGTTCCTTCATGAAGTCGCTTTTGCGGAACGCTACGTTTGGCATGTGGCTGCGATAACCATAGGTCTGCTGGGCACGGCGCAAAACATAGTAAGCCTTGCGGATGCTGTCGAAACGGCGTACGCTCTTGGTTTCCTCATCAAGGGCTACATATCCCAATACCAGATGGTTTGGGTCCTGACATTGACGGACCATGGTTTGCAGCCACTTGTCGTTGCTTGGGCGGCAATTAGGTTCTGTCAGAATAATCCATTCATGTTTGGCTGCCTTCACACCCAGTGTAATCTGCAATTTCTTGCGGCTCATGTAGCGTGAACTCTCAGGAATGTAAGTATAATACAGATGAGGATTCTCGGCTGCTGTTCGCTTCAGAAAATCCTGTGTCTCGCCATCTGTACTCTGGCAGACTACGATTACCTGATAGTCGGCAGCGTACTGCTGACGCAGGAACATAGGGAGATTCCTCTCCAATTCAGCAAGATTATCGTGTGCGGTAATGAGTATACTGACAGGAGGTTGATTCTCTGCCGTTTCTGTCTTTTGAAAGCGCAACGAGCGCAGAAATGGATTTATCAGCGATCCGAGAACCGCCAATAAAACCACCACTGCGCCTGCTATTATAGTAGTTGTACTAATGATCATCATTTTCTTTTTCTCGTAATATAGAAAGCTAGAGAAAGGAGAATCCTATAAACTCTTAACTTTTAAACTTTCAACGATATTAAAAGTCTTCTGTAATATACCCCTTTGGCAACTGGCGACAGTTATACTGGCTCGCCATGATCTCACCATAGGCTCCGGCTGAGCGGAGGGCGATGAGGTCGCCGCGATGGGCTTTGTTGATGTCGACAGCCTTGCCGAAGACATCGCTTGATTCGCAGATAGGACCTACTACGTCGTAAGTTTCTACAGGCTCATCGCTTGAGATGTTCTCAATCTTATGGTAAGCCTGATAGAGTGCTGGACGGATGAGGTCGGTCATTCCTGCATCCACAATGGCAAACTGCTTGGCTGTGCCCTGCTTGATGTAGAGTGTCTTGGTGATGAGAGAACCCATCTGACCCACTACAGCGCGACCCAACTCGAAGTGAAGATTCTGACCATCGCGCAACTTCAGTTTCTTTGCGTATGTATCGAAATAATCCTTGAAATTAGGGATTGGCTGGCGGTTTGGATGATTATAGTCAATGCCCAGTCCGCCTCCCACATTGATGTTCTTCACAACGATGTGATGCGCTTCAAGTTGGTTCTGAAGTTCGTTGATACGGTTGCAGAGTGCCTCGAAATCACCCATATCGAGAATCTGGCTTCCGATGTGGAAGTGCAGTCCGAGGAACTGGATGTTCTTCATCTTGGCAGCCTCTTCGATTACGGCTTCCATGTCGCGCATGGCAATTCCGAACTTGTTTTCTGCCAGTCCTGTTGTGATGTTAGCGTGCGTATGGGCGCCGACATCCGGATTGATGCGGAAACAAACCTGCGCAATCTTATTCTGTTTTTCAGCCAGCTCGTTGATGATTTCCAACTCCGGAATGCTTTCTACATTGAAGCAGAAGATGCCTTTCTCCAATCCGAGGTTGATTTCCCAATCGCTTTTGCCTACACCAGCGTAAACAATCTTGCTGGCTGGAAATCCGGCTTTGATGGCTGCCTGAATTTCTCCTCCGCTCACACAGTCGGCTCCTAAACCAGCCTGACAGATGATATTGAGCACCTTAGGGTTGGCATTTGCCTTTACGGCATAGTGCACTTCAAATCCCTCGTGCTTGCCAGCCTCTTCATTGATGGTTTTCAATGTCTGGCGCAACACATTGGTGTCGTAATAGTAGAACGGAGTCTGTATCTCCTGAAACTTATCTATCGGAAATGTACCTTTCATTTCACTTAATCTTAAATTAATACCTTATTATAGTTAAATCAGAATATCCAATTTATAGTAAATCAGAATATCCAATTTATAGTAAATCAGAATATCCAACGAAGAGTGGATAGGAAGCATTACATACGAATTCTTCACTTTTCACTCTTCGTTTTCATTTGCATTACTTCTTCTCGAACAATACGTTGCTCAAGTTCTGTAATGCCTGCTTCTTATCTTTCTCTCTGATGAGGAATGAGATGTTGTAGTTAGAACCACCATAAGAAATCATGCGTACAGGAATGTTCTTCATCGCATCGGTAGCGATGGTCTCGAAGCCAACGTTGCTCCAGTCCAAATCACCTACAACGCAGATGATGCACATATCAGAATCTACAGTTACTGTACCATATTTCTTCAGCTCGTTTACGATGTCGTTAAGATGAGAATCATTATCAATACTCATGCTGACACCCACCTCTGAAGTAGCAATCATATCAATTGGAGTCTGATAGCTCTCGAAGATTTCGAATACCTTGCGTAGGAAACCTGTAGCGAGCAACATGCGGCTACTCTTGATTTTGATGGCTGTGATGTTGTCCTTGGCAGCAACAGCCTTGATCTTGCCGCGTACGATGACATTGTCGATGATTGTACCGTCGGCCTTAGGATCCATGGTGTTCTTCAAGCGTACAGGGATGCCTGCATACTTAGCTGGCTGAACACAGGTAGGGTGGAGGATCTTGGCACCGAAGTAAGCCAACTCAGCAGCCTCCTCGAAGTTCAACTGGCGGACAGCTTCAGTGTGCTCTACGACACGAGGGTCGTTGTTGTGCATTCCGTCGATATCGGTCCAGATCTGAATTTCGTCAGCTGGGAGAGCTGCACCGATAAGAGATGCGGTGTAGTCGCTACCGCCACGCTGCAGATTGTCAACCTCGCCATATGCGTTGCGGCAGATGAATCCCTGAGTGATGTAAATCTGATAGCCCTGGTTCTGCTCCATGATAGCAGCCAACTTCTCCTTGATGTACTGAGGATCTGGTTCTGCGTTCTTGTCAGTTCGCATAAAGTCTAATGCGCTGAGCAATACTGCCTTTACACCCTGTTCCTTCAAGTAGTTTACAACCATGTTGGTGCTCATCATCTCGCCCTGAGCCACGATGCTCTTCTCCTCGAAAGAAGTGAAGAGGTCTTTGGTGAATGAGCGGAGATAGTTGAATTCGCCCTGCAAGAACTCACGAGTCGTATTTTTCATTTCCTCGGTAGAGTAGAGTTCTTCTACATGCTGCATGTATTTCTTCTCCAAGTTGTTGATTACCTCGTTGGCGCCCTCTGGATTCTTCTTGTAAAGATAGTCAGAGATCTCAACGAGAGAGTTTGTTGTACCGCTCATCGCAGACAATACGATGAAAGTTGGTTCACCTGATTCTGTAACCAAAGAGGCTACTCCCTTCATGCGCTCTGGTGAGCCTACAGAAGTACCTCCGAATTTCATTACCTTCATAGTCGTAATTTTATTTAATTATTTCACTTAATTATCTTCTCCATCTTCTGTGAGGTCGATGTGGTTGTACTCGTTGGTTACGTCGTAGAGCACACCTTCCTTACAGCGGTAAACGATGCCTGGGAATTTGTCGAGCATCGGGATGTTATGGGTTGTCATCACAACAGCTGTGCCTTGTTTGGTGATGTCTTTCAGCAGACTCACGATGTTGCTGGCTGTCTCTGGGTCGAGATTGCCTGTAGGCTCATCGGCGATGATGATTTTTGGATTATTGAGAATGGCGCGGGCGATGGCTACACGCTGCTGCTCACCACCTGAGAGCTCATGAGGCATCTTGTCGATTTTATCAATCATGCCTACTTCGTTGAGCACCTCTTCGATACGCTTTTCTCTGTCTTTTTTGTTTTTCCAGCCTGTTGCCTTGAGTACGAATTCAAAGTTCTTGCGAACGGTGCGGTCGTGTAGCAGCTGGAAATCCTGAAAGATGATTCCCAATTCCTTACGCAGAGCCGGAATCTCCTTTCGCCTGATAGTTTTGAGGTCTCTGCCGAGAATTTCAGCCTTCTCGGTTTCGCCTTCTACAAGGTCTAGTTCGCAATAAAGTGTCTTTAATAGCGAACTTTTACCAGAGCCGACTTTTCCAATAAGGTAGGCGAATTCTCCTTCGTCAATATGGAAATTGATGTTTTGGAGCACGCACTTATCGGCCTGATATATGCTGACGTTCTGATAATCTATTAACATTTTCTATTTTTTTCTCCTTAATGTTGGTTTGTTATTTCATTTCGCCCTTGCTCTTGGCAACGCGGCGTTTCTTATCCCATTCCGGATCGTGACGCATCTGAAGTTCTTTCACAACATCTTCTATTCTCAAGCCCTTGCTTGTGAGCAGAACGATGAGGTGATAGAGAAGGTCTGAACTCTCGTAAACGAGTTTCTCGTTGTTGCCGTTTGTGGCTTCTATAATGGTTTCAACAGCTTCTTCTCCAACCTTTTGTGCCATTTTATTAACGCCTTTCTTGAAGAGGCTGGTAGTGTAACTTCCCTCTGGCATTTCTTCGTGGCGCTTGTTGATGAAGTTCTGAAGCTCTGAGAGGAAGAGGATTGGGTTGAGTGTATTCTCTTCTGCCCAGCAGGTGTCTGTACCTTTGTGGCAGGTTGGACCGTCTGGGTGAACCTTAACCAGCAAGGTGTCGTTATCGCAGTCGTTCTGAATGCTAACGAGATTCAGGAAGTTGCCTGATGTTTCACCTTTTGTCCAGAGGCAGTTGCGTGAACGGCTCCAGAATGTTACCTTTTTGGTTGCTATTGTCTTATCGTATGCTTCCTTATTCATGAATCCAAGCATCAAGACGTTCTTTGTAACTGCGTCTTGGATGATGGCAGGAACCAGTCCGCCTAATTTTTCGAAATCTATTTCCATTTTATCTTGTTTTTATTTTCTTACATTATTATATTCCCCGTGTTCTAGATTCTCACGTTGATTCCTTCTTCTCTCAGGTATTTCTTGAGGTCAGGAATGGCAATCTCGCCAAAGTGGAACACGCTGGCTGCCAGGGCAGCATCTGCCTTGCCTTGGGTGAAAGCATCGCGGAAATGCTCCATTTTTCCGGCACCACCTGAGGCAATGATAGGAATGCTTACTTCTTCGGCAAGACGGGCGAGGGCCTCGTTTGCGAATCCCTGTTTTACACCGTCATGATCCATACTGGTAAAGAGAATTTCACCGGCACCCCGGTCGGCTACTTCCTTAGCCCAGTCAAACAGTCCTAGTTCCACCCGTTCTCTTCCGCCTTTTACATAACAGTGCCAGCCGTCAGAATCGAGACGTGCATCAATGGCGCATACGCAAACCTGTGAGCCATAATGGTTGGCAATTTCATCGATGAGCTCCGGATGTCGGATGGCAGCACTGTTGATGCTAACCTTGTCAGCTCCTGCGTTGAGCAGGCGGTCAACATCTTTAAGTTCATTGATTCCACCTCCCACAGTAAATGGGATATTGATTTCGGCAGCCACACGGGTTACCATATCCGTAAAGGTTTTGCGCTCTTCGAAACTCGCTGTAATATCGAGGAATACGAGCTCATCGGCTCCAGCATCGCTATAAGCTTTTCCCAGTTCTACCGGGTCACCAGCGCTGCGAAGGTTTACGAAATTGGTTCCCTTTACCGTCTCGCCATTCTTCACGTCAAGACAAGGAACGATTCGCTTAGCCAATCCTTTGCTTTTACTTTGAACTTTGACCATTGAACTTTGAACTTTATGATTACTTAACTCCTAACTATAAACTTTTTGACTGTCAACTATTTAACTATTAACTAGTTTCTTAACATCGATTTTCCCTTCGTAGAAAGCTTTTCCAAATACTACGGCAGGAATTCCTGCAGTTTCCAATGCTCCGATGTCTTCGTTGCAACTCACTCCGCCTGAGGCGATAAGATGCAGTTGAGGATAGGCAGCCATTACTTCTTTGTAGAGTTCTATGGCAGGTCCCTGCAGCGTTCCGTCTTTGCTGATTTCTGTGCAGAGAACATAGCGTACTCCTTTATCGATGTACTTTTTCAGGAAAGGAAGGAGATCTTCAGAAGAATCTTCTTTCCATCCGTTGATAGAAATCTTACCGTTTCTTACGTCGGCTCCCAGAATCAGGCGGTCGGCTCCATACTTGTCCAGCCATTGCATGAAGAGTTCAGGATTGGTGACGGCAATGCTGCCCACTGTAACCATGCTTGCTCCCGCAGCAAAAGCTTTCTCAATATCTTCTTCGGTCTTGATTCCGCCACCGAAATCAACCACGAGAGAGGTTTCTGTGGTAATGGCCTTCAACACCGCATCATTTACGATGTGCTTTGACTTGGCTCCATCGAGGTCTACTACATGAAGGCGTTTGAAGCCCATCTGCTCAAACTGTTTTGCAACATCGGCAGGATTGTCATTGTAAACCTTCTTTTGGTCGTAATCGCCTTTTGTAAGACGAACACACTGGCCATTTATCAAGTCGATAGCTGGAATTAATTCTATCATATTAGTATTTCCTCTTTTATTTTATCTCTAAAAAGTTCTTTAAAATCTGTTCTCCCACTTTTCCGCTCTTTTCCGGATGGAACTGGCAGGTATAGAAATTGTCTTTGTGGAGCGATGCGCTATAAGGAAGAATGTATTCTGCCTTGGCAATGGTCTCCTCGCAGAGTGGCACATAATAACTATGTACGAAATAGGAGTAGGGATGAAGCAGTGCATCAGCGGTGGACTTGTCTGAGTCAGAATCCATTCTGTTTCCGAACCCCTTATAAAGGTCAGTCTTCAAATCATAGATTTCATTCCAGCCCATAGCAGGCACCTTGTCTTCGTGTTTCTGAGGCTGGAATCGCTTTACATCTACATCAAAGATTCCGACGCAATCTACATCACCTTCTTCCGAATGGCGGCACAAGAGTTGCTGTCCTACACAAATGCCCAGGACGGGTTGCTTCAAGTTCTTGATTACTTGATCAAGCTGATGAGCCTTCAGATATTCCATTGCTTCTCTTGCCTGACCTTGTCCTGGGAAGAGAACGCGGTCAGCCTTCTGGAGCATTTCTGCATCATCTGTAAGTACAGGTTCGATGCCTAAACGCTTCATGGCGTTGACTACGGAATAGATATTTCCGGCATTATATTTTACGATTGCTACATCCATAACCTAACGTAATTCATTTCTATTTCTTATATTCCGATGCAAAGGTACACATTTTCTTTTAATTTAAAGAAAATAAAAGCAAAAAGATTACGAAATATAGTAGATTTCTTTCAGAAAGTTAGAAATATGGCGGGATTTTACGTTTTCGTTAAGTGAAAAAGGAGCAATTGGATGTAAACCAACATCTAATTGCTCCTTTTGAAGTGTTTATTTTGATAATCGAAACTTCTTAGTTTTCTTCTTCACTGTCTGCTGTGCGGAGAATGATAGAAGTTGCTCCGATGGTGAACAGGGTTCCGTCTTCGATAACGCGGCGTTCTCTGTCGCCCAGAATTTCATTGTCAACGAAAGTTCCTGTATAACTTGGTCCATCACGGAGTACGTATTTCAATTTGCCTTTCTTGTCGCGGCTAACGTTGATTACGCAATGGTTCATGTCAACGCTTGGGTCTACGGTTTCGATAGGGCAGTTGATTCCGCTGTTCTTCATGTAGCGGCCGATGATGTTGTCGCCTAACTGGAGCGGGATGACCTGTTTGTAAGCGAATACGTTCTCAATGACAACGATAGAACCGTATCCCTTCTCGTTGGCATTCTCGTCAAGTTTTTCCTCCTTGCGAGTTTCGCGGAGCTTGGAAACTCCCATTCGGATGCCAAACTGCTTATTGCAATTAGGACAAACGAAAACGAGACTCTGACCTACCTGATACTTGGTCTCATCGAAGGTGATAAAATTATCGCATTTAGGACAACGTACTCTTTTCATATTCTTTTTCTTACTTTTCTGTCTTTATTATAATAATGTGTTGTAGAAGTTTCCGATACTCCTTGCTTTTTGTTCTAGCTATAAACTCTTAACTATCAACTATTCTTTCACTTTCGTAATCCAGCCGTCAGTAAAAGCATCATAGTTGTGTAAACGGTTGAGAGCAGTATAAGCTTCGCCCTCGGTAGAGTATGTTCCGTATATAACTTTCACATTATTATCCGTAATCAACACCCTAGCTTCCTTGAATCCCTTGTTCTGGAGGAGTTCAGCATAGCTCGCAGCATTGCGCTTGGTAACACGACTTGCCAAAACGATGCTGTAGTAAGAAGAAGCTGTTTGTAATTCATTGTCCTGAGTCATGTTGACAGACTTGGCAGGAATGCTTTCTTCTGCTTGAGATTCTGTACTAAGAACTAGTTCTTGAGGTTGCGCAACCTTATTAATCTCCTTCGGCATGATGCGGTTCAACATACCTGTGTCGATTTGGCTCTTCTGAACGGTTGGTGTTCCCAATGGAGAAGAGTAGGTGAAGAATGCAATGAGAGCGATGCAGGCTGCTGCAATATTGCGCAACCAGCTCTTCTTGATGCTGATGAATTCGGCATTTGATTCTTCTTCGTTAACGAATACAGAATTGTTGACAGAGAGTCCGCTCTCCATCTTCTGGTTACTATCCTGATTCTTGACTTCGCTTTCTGTACGATTGTTTTCTACTGTCTTTGCTGGCATTTCAATGATTGAAGCAGCAGAATCTTCAGTCTTCTGAACCTCTTCTGCAGAAATCTGTGCGAGTGGGAGCATGTTTAAGCCGCCCAAACCGTACAACTCAGGGGTAAGAATGCCCGCCTCGCATGGTTCGAAAGTATAATTTCCGTCTTCGTTCAATATGATAGTGCCAATATCATTCAGTTCAAATTTTCCTGAATTCTCCAGAGTCTGACGCATCTCTGTCACCTCATCAGCAATGCGGTTCAAAGCTTCCGGATAGCTGATGTCGTATGCTTCAACATACGAAAGTGCAAGGAGAGAATCGTTCATCTGGAGCTGTGGGTTAAAGCCAATAGTTCTCAGCGGTGGCAAAAACATGCTGTCTCTGCCATCGTAACGCGCATCTACATGATGAGCCATGAAGCCACCAAATCCTGGGACAATCACGCAATCGTTGCTCAAAAGTAGGATCTCTATATGTCTTTCTAGTCTATTCACGTTTGCAAAGGTAGTGATTTTTTCGGAAATGACCAACAGAAAATAGAGAAATTTTTCGATGAAATCATAAAAAGTCTAATTTGTTTTGTCGTTTCGGGAAAAAGTATTACCTTTGTGCCTAAAATAAATAAGGTATAAATCAATGAAATATACAGAGACAGAAATTGAAGGAGTCTGGCTGATAGAACCTCGGGTATTTGAAGATGCTCGCGGCTATTTTTTTGAAGCATGGAAGCAGGCTGACTTTGATGCTCACGTTGGAGGGCATGTGGAGTTTGTGCAAGACAATGAATCGATGTCGGCTCGTGGTGTGCTCAGAGGTTTGCATTATCAGAAAGGTGAATTCTCGCAGGCTAAGTTGGTGCGTGTCATCAAGGGCTGCGTGCTGGATGTTGCTGTTGACTTGCGAAAGGGCAGCAAGACTTTCGGTAAATATGTAATGGTAGAATTGAGTGGAGAGAACAAGCGTCAGTTTTTCATTCCTCGCGGTTTTGCCCATGGTTTTCTGGTACTGAGCGATGAAGCAATCTTTACTTATAAGGTTGACAACGTTTATGCTCCTGAACATGAAGCCAGCATTCATTGGGATGATCCTACCATCGGGATAGAATGGCCTATTGAAGGAGTTGAGGTGCTTACGTCAGAAAAAGACAGAACCAAGGCAGAGTCTTTCGAAGAGGCTGATTATTTCGAGTAGAATTGGCATCAGCTTTTACCGATTAATTTGTTTAAAGAACTCATCATGAAAAAGATAGGTAATTTATGGCTGCTCGGCTGTATCTTGGCTTTTGTTGCTTGTGGGCAGAAGGCCGAAAAGCAACAGGAAGTGAAGGAAGATACTGCGGCTAAGAAAATGTTGCAAGGCATTTGGCTGAACGATGACGATGAGGATGATGTGGCGTTCCGCGTTAAGGGCGACACGATTTATTATCCTGATTCTACCAGTCAGCCTGTCTACTTCTACATTGCTGGCGATACGCTTGTAATGAAGGGTGCTAATATTGCAAAATATCCGATCGTAAAACAGGCTGAGCATATTTTCCAGTTTAAGGTGCAGAATGGGGATGTGGTGAAGCTGGTGAAGACGGAAGATAAGTCGTATTTGCAGCAGTTCACCCATAATCATGCTTCCGTGGCGCTGAATCAGAATACGCTGATTAAACGTGACACTGTGGTTGTAAGGGGAGAAGAGAAATATCATCTCTACGTACAGGTTAATCCCACAAGTTATAAGGTTTACAAGAGTTCTTATAATGATGATGGTGTTGAGGTAGACAATGTTTATTACGATAATATTGTGAACTTGCATGTTTATCATGGTGCCAACCGTCTGTTCTCTCGTGATTTCTATAAGAAGGATTTCGATAAGCAGGTTCCTGCTTCGTTCTTGAATCAGGCTATATTGAGCGACATCGTATTCAATAAGATAGATGAGTCTGGTATTCATTATCTCGCTGTGCTGGCAATGCCTGACAGCAGTTTGAGTTATCAGGTTGAGGTTATCATTTCCTTTGAAGGAAAAATGAGCATGCGGGTTAAGAGCTAAAATAGAATAAAAAAGTCGCCCTGAAAGGGAAAGCATTGGATGTAAGATGCTTTTGTCCTTTCAGGGCGATTCTTTTTATGTGCTTATCTTGGAGGAGTAGCTTGATGGCTCAATTTTTAATTGAAGAATCCCAGCAAAGCTCCGGCTGCAACGGCAGAACCAATGACTCCCGCAACGTTTGGTCCCATGGCGTGCATGAGAAGGAAGTTGTGGCGGTCGTATTCCAGACCCAGGTTGTTGGAGATGCGTGCACTCATTGGTACGGCACTCACTCCTGCGTTTCCGATAAGTGGGTTTAGTTTCTTGCCTTTTGGCAAGAAGAGATTCATCAGCTTGACGAATAAGATTCCGCTTGCCGATGCGATGATGAAAGCAAGAGCACCGAGAGCAAAGATCTTGATGGTATTCAATGTCAAAAACTCTGATGCCTGGGTAGAACAGCCTACGGTCAGACCGAGGAGGATGACGACAATATCATTCAAGCTGCTGCTTGCTGTCTTGGCAAGTCGGGTTGTCTTTCCACTCTCTTTCAGAAGATTTCCGAAGAACAGCATTCCTAGCAATGGCAAACCGGACGGAACGATGAAAGTGGTGAGAAGTAGACCGATGATAGGGAAGAGAATCTTTTCGGTCTGTGAAACCTGACGTGCCGGTTTCATCTTGATGACGCGCTCTTTCTTGGTTGTAAGCAGGCGCATCAAAGGTGGCTGAATCACAGGCACCAGTGCCATGTAAGAGTAGGCACAAACCGCAATGGCTCCCATGAGGTTCGGACTCAGTTTGCTGCTCAGGAAGATGGCGGTTGGTCCGTCTGCACCTCCGATAATGGCAATGCCTGCTGCCTGGTTAGGTTCAAACCCAAGAGCCAGGGCAATCATGTAGGCGCCGAAGATTCCAAATTGGGCTGCGGCTCCTATCAGGATGAGTTTCGGATTGGAAATGAGCGCCGAGAAGTCGGTCATGGCTCCAATGCCCAGAAATACGAGTGGCGGGTACCAGCCCTGTTTCACTCCCTGGTAGAAGATGTTCAGAACGGAGTTGTCTTCGTATAAACCTATTTCGAGTCCTGCATCGGCACGGAATGGAATGTTGCCAAGAATGATTCCCAATCCGATAGGAACCAGGAGCAGCGGCTCAAAATCTTTCTTGATGGCGAGCCAGATAAAGAGTGCTCCCACCAGAATCATGATGAGGTTTCCTGCCGAGGCGTTGGCAAAGCCCGTAAAGGTAAGAAACTCATTGAAGTTTTGTATGATGAAATCCATAATTTACTTTGAACTTTGAAAGTTGAACATTGAACTTTATGATTAGTCTTTTGATTGGAAGAGTAATCATTAGCTTTTGTCTAAACAGCTTATTACGCGATCGTAACAAGCGTGTCTCCTTCCATTACTGCGTCTCCCTTGTTCACGTTGATGCTGGTAATGGTTCCTGAAGTTTCTGCATCGATGTTGTTCTGCATCTTCATGGCTTCGAGAACGACAACAGTATCGCCTGTGTTCACCTTGTCACCTACTTTCACCTTGATTTCGTTGATAGTGCCAGGCAGAGGGGCTACCACAGGCTTGCCAGAGGCAGCGGCTGCCGCTGGTTTGGTGGTTGTTGCGGAACTTGCGTTTGTTGCAGCAGAAGAACAGTTGAATTCTTCACTCTTCACAATTCTCTCTTCACTTAACTTAACTTTCTGCTTACTGCTCTTAACCGGCTGTTTCATTTCCACTTCGAATGGAATTCCATTCACGGTTACATTGGCGATATTGCCTTCAATATCCTGTATTTCAACGACGTAATCTACGCCTTTAACCTTATATTCGTACTTTGCCATAGTTTCTATATTTTAACGTTGTTATTGTTGTTGTTGAATTTCGGAGCATTCCATCTGGTCTGTTTTGGCTTGATGGTGATAATGCCGGATTCTACATCATGAACATCTTCCAGATATTCCTGTAGTGCAAGGGAGATGACTGCTATGTAAATCTCCTTATCAATACCCTTGGTTTCTAAACCATCTTTCAGAATCACGTTGGTCTTATGACTGAGGTCTTGAGTAACCTTGATGGTCTTCTTTCCTGTCTTATATAATAAGGTGGCGTGCTTCTCAGTAGCACGGGCGATGCGCTGTTTATGTTTCATGTAGGCTCCGAAAACCCAGAACACGATGAAGAGGAGAGCAAGGCAGGCAAATACGATTCCCATTGAAAGTACGGCGATTCCTATTCCGTATGGGTCGCTTTTCTTCAATTGCTGGGCTTTACTCAAACCTGTTTTTTGAGGCAGATAGCCTGGAGTTACTGATCCGGCAATGGCTTTCTCCCATGTCTTGAAGTCCTTACTCAGTTCAAAACTCTCATCAGCAGCCAACACTGGCACGCTTACGGAGTCTATCAGGTCAACGGCATTTCCGTCATAGAGTGCTATCCAGTTGGGCATCTTTTCCTGTAGAATAAGATTGAGATGAAAAGGTCCCGAGTTGGAAGAATTCTTTGCCTTCCAATGTTGTCCGTTCCTGCCATCCTGGTACCAGGAACTGCTGTCGAAGATAACGATGCTCTTCTTGCCTCCCAGTGTGGTTCGTGGTTCATTGTTAGGCAATGGACACATCAGCTGTCGGCGAGCTTCAGGCGACATTTTCTTGTCGAGAACCCTTCGGTCGGTGGTTAGGAACATACCGCGTACATTATACGTGGTAAAGGAGGAATTGCTCAATTCCACCCATGGTTTGTGCTGCCCGTACTCATCTACAAGATTGGTACGGTTGTCGGTCATCACCTCCGTAATACGGATACTTTTGGCTCCTTGACTCCAAGCGGGCAAGGACGTGATGACTAGCATGGTTATCAGAAATCCCAATTTCTTCATACGCTTACTAACGTTTATAGGGTTATTGTTTCATATTTCGAAAAAATCTGCATCATATAGGAACGATAGCTGTTCCTAGAAGATTCATTAGGTTTGTTTCTTGTGCTCAAAGGTACGAAGAATTTCTGAAAAGACAACAAAAAAGGTGCACAAATTTTTGTCTTTGTGCACCTCTTTTATAATTTATAACTATTTTCAGTTGTTTTGTTAACTTTTGTAAGTCTTACGCTCCGCAGAAGAACAGCACCACTATCTGGGCTGTAAAGATACGGAGGAACATGCTTAATGGATAAACCGTAGAGTATCCTACAGCTGGAGCCTCTTTAGAGCAAGAAGCATTTGCATAAGCCAATGCAGGAGGGTCTGTGTAAGTACCGGCGAGCATACCCATGATGGTGAAGTAGTTGAATTTAAACTTCAGGCGGGCAATTGTACCGATGATGAGGATAGGAATAACGGTGATGAGAAAACCACATCCCACATATTTCAAACCGTCACCCTGTACTACTGTGTCCCAGAATCCGGCACCAGCCTTGATTCCCACACTCGCCAGGAAGAGTACAAGTCCTATTTCTCGCAGCATCATATTAGCCGAAGTCGTCGTATAAGTTACCAGCTTCATGCGATAGCCGAAACGGCCGATGAGGATGGCGATGATAAGCGGACCTCCGGCAATACCCAACTTCAAAGGCACCGGCATTCCCGGAATGGCAAATGGGAGAGAACCGAAGATAATACCTACCATAATGCCTACGAAGATAGTGGCAATGTTAGGCGCATCGAGGCGCTTTACAGAGTTACCCATGATTTCAGCCACACGGTTCACATTCTCTTCAGGACCTACAACCAGAATCTTATCACCTACGTGGAAGTGGTGGTTTCTGCCTGCAAAGATGTCCATTCCCTGACGGGAAATACGGGTTACGTTTACACCGTATACGCTGGAGAAGTGCATCTTTCCCAAGGTCTTACCGTTCATTTCCGGACGGGTAACGATGATACGGCGAGAAACAAAATGCTGTACTTCATCCTTCTCGCGGTCCCATTCAGCTTCAACCTCTGGTCCGATAAAAGCCTTGATGGCTTCTGCATCAGCCTCTGCACATACAACGAGCAATTCGTCTCCAACCTCAAACTTAGTCTTGCTGTTAGGAATGCTCACCTCGCCATTGTGGAGCAGTCGTGAACATACAATGTCACGATTCAAAAACTCAGAAACTTCTCTCAGCGTTCTGCCTGTAATATAGGCATTCTCCACGCGCAAGTGCATGTTGTGGGCCTTAGCGTGTGGGTTGGCAGCATCTTCTTCGTTAAGCTGTTCTTCCTCATCAGCAGTATTAATCTTACAGATGTACTTGATAAGGATAGTAGCACCAATAATGCCCACTACACCAAGAGGATAAGCACAAGCATAACCATTGGCAATACTTGGAGCACCATTAGGGAAGACGCTGAGCAAAGCCTCGTTGGCAGCACCAAGACCCGGAGTATTGGTAACCGCACCATAGAGAGTACCTACCATCATAGGCAGGTTGTTAGGGTTGCTCGTATCAAAGAAGAGATAATAGCAACCAAACATCACGAGGATGTTGAGCAGAATAGCGCTAGCCGAAAGCATGTTGAGCGTAACACCACCTTTCTTGAAACTCTCGAAGAAGCCAGGTCCTACCTGGAGACCAATCATGAAGACGAAGAGGATCAAGCCGAAGTCTTGCACGAATGTGAGAATTTCCTTTGGACCGGTGAAGCCAACGTGGCCAGCCAAAATACCTGCGAAGAGAACGAAGGTGACACCTAATGAAATGCCGCCAATCTTTATCTTTCCGAGGTAAACACCAATAGCTATCACGATAGCGTAGAGTAGGGCGATGTGAGCCACCGACTCGGTATTGGTGAAGAGATTAACAATCCAATCCATGTATTCGTTTTAAAATCAGAAAATTATATTCCTGTAGTTTACCAAATTATTTTAGAATTTATGTTTTCTGTTGCTTGTTTTAAATGAAAGATACAGTTCTGTTTATAGAGAGAATCTGTAGATTATTAGGGATTCAATTAAAACTGAAAATTGGAGGACATCACATAGGATGCCCTCCAACCTATTTTTTCTTGTAAAAAATCAAGCCCTTTTTGCAAATGGCTTTCTTTTTGACATGAGATTACTTCTCGATAGCTGCTACACCTGGCAATACCTTACCCTCGATAGCCTCGAGGAGTGCACCACCACCTGTAGAGATGTAAGATACCTGATCAGCCAAACCGAACTTGTTGATACAAGCTACAGAGTCACCACCACCGATGAGTGAGAATGCACCTTCCTTAGTAGCCTCAGCGATTGCGTCAGCGATAGCCTTAGAACCACCAGCGAAGTTGTCGAACTCGAATACGCCTGCAGGACCGTTCCAGAGGATAGTCTTGGCACCCTTGATGGCAGCTGCGAAAGCCTTGCGAGTCTCAGGACCTGCGTCCATACCCTCCCAACCGTCAGGAATGTTGTTAGATGGGCAAACCTGAGTGTTGCAGTCGTTCTTGAAGTCGTCACCGCAGATAGAGTCTGTGCCGAGTACGAGGTTTACACCGTTCTCCTTAGCCTTCTTGATTACGTCGAGAGCAACGTCGAGCTTGTCATCCTCGCAGATAGACATACCAATCTTGCCACCGAGAGCCTTAGAGAATGTATAAGTCATACCACCGCAGAGAATCAAGTTGTCAACCTTAGTCAACAGGTTCTCGATGATACCGATCTTAGTAGAAACCTTAGAACCACCCATGATAGCTGTGAATGGGCGCTTGATGTTGCCGAGAACTGCGTCAACAGCCTTAACTTCCTTCTCCATCAAGAAACCGAGCATCTTGTGATCTTTGTCGAAAGAATCAGCGATGACAGCTGTAGAAGCGTGCTTGCGGTGAGCTGTACCGAATGCGTCCATTACATATACGTCAGCGTAAGAAGCTAACTTAGCAGCGAACTTCTTCTGGCGCTCCTTCATCTCAGCCTTAGCAGCATCGAATTCTGGAGTACCCTTCTCAACGCCAACTGGCTTGCCTTCCTCTTCTGGATAGAAGCGGAGGTTCTCGAGCAAGAGAGCCTCACCTGGCTTCAAGGCAGCTGCTTCTGCATCAGCGTTACCGCAGTCCTTAGCGAACTTAACGTCTACGCCGAGAGCGTCTGATACGTTCTTAACAATCTGAGAGAGAGAAAGCTCTGGTTTAACCTTGCCCTTTGGCTTACCCATGTGGCTCATCATGATGAGCGCACCGCCGTCTGCAAGTACCTTCTTCAATGTAGGAAGGGCACCGCGGATACGAGTGTCGTCTGTTACATTACCATTTTCATCCAATGGCACGTTGAAGTCAACGCGCACGATTGCCTTGTGACCGGCAAAGTTAAAATCTTCAATTTTCATTTTACCTAAATTTTATTTAGTTTATGTACTAATTTATTGTTCTAAACCTTTCTGCTGGTTTCAAAAACCGAAGGCAAAGATACAAATTATATTTGAATCAGCAAAATATCGTAGCGGTTTTTATGATTTTTAGTAGATGAAATCGTCTGTTTGCTATATCGGGTTTGCAAAATTCGTATTTTGCGCTTCCTTCTGCTTGATTTGTTAAACAAAATGGAGAGAAATGAAATATATTCTTAACAAATTACTTTTTTTTTGGATTTTTCGATAATAAATAGTACCTTTGTGCGCAGTTAAAACGTTATTACATATAAATGAGATAAAATGGCAAAAGATAAGATTGCTTTTGTGTGCAGCAATTGCGGACAGGAAAGTGCCAAATGGATGGGCAAATGTCCTAGCTGCGGACAATGGAATACATTTAAGGAAATTCGTATTGCTGCTGATTCCGGATCGCAGGCTGCGAAGAATGCCGGAATGACCATGCGTCATGGTGGGGTTGCCACGATGTTTGGTGGGCAGCACAGCGAGCATGACGCTGCGCCGATGAAACTTCGCGATATTTCTGCGATTGATGAACCGCGCATCGATATGAGGGACGAGGAGCTGAACCGTGTGCTGGGTGGCGGAATGGTCCCTGGCAGCATTACGCTCCTGGGCGGTGAACCGGGAATCGGTAAGAGTACGCTCACCTTGCAGACTATTCTGAACATGACTGACCGCCGCATCCTGTATGTGAGCGGAGAGGAAAGTGCCCATCAGATTAAACTCCGTGCCGACCGGTTGGCTAAAGGACAGGCGATGCTCAGAGATGGCTCTTCTGCGGACACTCTGAAAACGGCTTCTCTTTCATCAGAAGGAGCCTTTGATCATATTACGGTTCTCTGTGAAACGCAGTTGGAGAAAATCTTCAGCCATATTCAGGAAGTGGCTCCTCAGTTGATAGTTATAGATTCTATCCAAACTATCTCTACAGAAGAGGTTGACAGTTCGCCAGGTTCTGTTTCCCAAGTTCGCGAGTGTGCAGCCTCCCTGCTCCGTTTTGCCAAGACGAGTGGCATTCCGGTCATTCTGATAGGTCATATTAATAAGGAGGGAACGCTTGCCGGACCAAAGATTCTAGAGCACATCGTTGATACGGTGATTCAGTTTGAGGGCGACCAGCATTACATGTACCGCATCTTGAGAAGCATCAAAAACCGATTCGGAAGTACTTCTGAGTTGGGAATCTACGAGATGATGCAAGGCGGACTCCGACAGGTGAGCAATCCTTCAGAGTTGCTGCTTACTGAAGATCATGACGGGCTTTCGGGTGTTGCCATCAGCGCAGCCATCGAGGGTGTCCGTCCGTTCCTGGTAGAGACGCAGGCTTTGGTTTCAACAGCTGCCTATGGAACTCCGCAACGTTCGGCAACTGGTTTTGACCAGCGCCGTTTGAACATGCTCCTGGCGGTTCTGGAGAAACGTGTGGGGTTCAAGCTGATGCAGAAGGACGTGTTTCTTAATATTGCCGGAGGATTGAGAGTAACCGATCCTGCCATGGACTTGAGTGTGTTGGCAGCCGTATTGAGCAGCAATGTTGACACGCCTATCGAGCAAGGCTGGTGTATGGCGGGCGAGGTAGGTCTGAGCGGTGAAGTCCGTCCGGTGAGCCGTATCGAGCAGCGTATTGCTGAGGCGGAAAAACTCGGATTCCAGCACATCATCATTCCGAAATACAACAATCATGGTTTCGACCATAAGAAATATAAGATAGAAATTCATCCCGTAAGGAAGGTGGAAGAAGCATTCCGCTGTTTGTTCGGATGAAGTAAAAAGTAATCATACAGTTCAAAGTTCAAAATTCAAAATTCAAAGTAAAATGAAGGATTCAGTAATCATTGTGAGTGGCGGCATGGATAGCATCACGCTGCTCTACGATAAGAAAGACGAGATTGCACTCGGCATTAGTTTTAACTATGGAAGTAATCATAACGAGCGTGAAATTCCTTTCGCCAAGATGCATTGTGAGCGTTTGGGAATCAAGCATATTACGATTGATTTGGGTTTCATGCATCAGTATTTCAAAAGTTCTCTTCTTGAAGGTGCCGATGCGATTCCTGAAGGTCATTATGCTGCTGATAATATGAAGAGTACGGTGGTTCCTTTCCGTAATGGAATCATGCTGAGCATTGCCATCGGCATTGCTGAGAGTAATAATCTGAAGAAAGTTTTCATTGCGAACCATGGTGGCGATCATACGATTTACCCAGACTGCCGTCCGGAGTTTATCAAGGCGATAGATGAGGCTGCTGAAGCAGGAACGTTCGTTGATGTGCGTGTGGTGGCTCCTTATACGAATATTACCAAAGGGCAGATTGCTGAGATAGGTAAGAAGTTGGGCATTGACTATGCTGAAACCTGGAGCTGCTATAAGGGCGGAGAGACGCATTGTGGCAAATGCGGAACCTGCGTTGAGCGCAAGGAGGCTTTGGCCGAGGCGGGTATTGAGGATACTACTGAGTATGAAGAATAAGGATGAAGATGAATCAGGCGTTCTTCGTTCCCTATATATAATAAGGTGTAATCAGAATAAATATAATAAAAGAAAAATGAAAACAGCGATTTTATCTGCGGCTCTGATGCTTGCATCAACCGTTGCGATGGCTCAGAAGAGCAACTTCCAGTTGAAGGTGGATTTGAAGAATTTCAATTCCGATTCTGTACTTGTTTACAAGGGCAGAAATGTTAAGATGGATACGGTTTTGGTGAAGAATGGCAAGTTTACCTATTCTGCAAACCTTGATAAGGCTGCCGGATACGTTTTCCTCTCACCTGAAACTTATCGTGGTGCAGGTCAGTTTATGTTCAACCTGCCTTGTGTTCCTGGCGAGAAGGCTGAAGTTAAGGGCGATGCAAAGACCCGCTTCGATATTTCGGGTTCTAAGTTCTATCAGCAGTATCATGAAGTAGATGTTCTGCTGGAGAATGCTAATAAGGAGTTGAGAGATTACGAAGCTTCCCTGAACCAGAGAATCAAGAATGGTGAGACCCAGCAGACCGTCATGGCTGAATATGAGCAGAAGGCTCCTGCCCTGCAAAAGGCAAAGGACGATAAGATTTTCGATTTCGTAAAACAGCATCCTGATTATGAGGCTTGTGCTACTATCTTCGAGCAGTTTGATGATGTCAGCAAGATGGAGAAACTGCTGGGCTTGCTCTCTGAGAATGTGAAGAACGGCAGAATGAAGGCTTTCTACCAGCCAATGATTGATATGGCTAAGAAGCGTGCTGAGGCTGAGGAGAAGGCTAAGAAGGTGCAGGCTGCCGGTGTTGAGGCTCCTGACTTTACGCTGAAGGATATTAAGGGAAATGATTTTAAGCTTTCCAGCCTTCGCGGCAAGATTGTCGTACTCGATTTCTGGGGTTCATGGTGCGGATGGTGCATCAAGGGAATGCCTAAGATGAAGGAGTATTACGAGAAGTACAAGGGTAAGTTTGAAATTCTTGGTGTAGATTGTAATGATACAGAGGCTAAGTGGAAGGCTGCTGTTGAGAAGCACCAGTTGCCATGGATTCATGTTTACAATTCTAAGGACAGCAAGGTTCTCAGCGATTACGCTGTTCAGGGTTTCCCTACAAAGATTGTGATTGATGCTAACGGTAAGATTATCAAGACTATTGTTGGCGAGGATCCTGCTTTCTACACTTTGCTTGATGAAGTGTTGGGCAAGTAATGTTAACATAAAACAATGTCGCCCTGTAAGTGCAAAATTATATTTGCTCTTACAGGGCGATTTTTGTTTGTTCAGTACTTTACTTCTTTTTCTTTTTCAATTCCAGTTTCGGAATCTTGATTTTCTGTCCGGCTTTTACGGTGCTTGTACCATTCAGGGCTTCTACGTAGCATTCCATGCCGGAACCTAAATAGCGGGTACTAAGCTGTTCGAGGGTCTGACCGGCGCCAACCGTAACGGTCTGGGCAACTCCTATGATTCGGTAAGCTCCCGTGCGTACGCGAGCGTCCTTATCATACTGGGATGATGCTATTTTCGAAGCAGCCTTTTCTTCGGCTTTATCTTTAGCTTCTGCCTTAGCCTTTGCTTCAGCCTGCTTAGCCTTTTCTGCGTTAGCACTTTCCTCATCCGAATTTTCAGCCAGTTTTACTGCTTCTGCAGTTTTAGCCATACGGATGCTGTCTTCCATCGCTTTCTGGCGGAGTTTCTGTTCCTGAGAGAGTGGGGCGGCAGCTGGTTTGGCTGGGACTTTCTTGGCTGGAGCCTGATGATACTGGTTTAGCTGCATGGCTAGATGATCGCGCTGGGCAGTCATCTGACCATAGTTGAAGGCAAACCATCCCATTCCGCCAATCAAAGCTACTACGATGAGACAGACTGCAACGACCAGATAGCGAGGAATAACAATATGATGAGAATTGGAAGATTCTTCTTCTTCCTCCTCTTCTTCTTCAGATTCATCTGATGCAGGTACTGCTGGTTCAACAACTGCTTTCAGGGCTTGCTGTTGCTGGGCTAATTCAAGCTTCTCTTGCTCCAGTCTTTCCTGCTCCAGTCTTTCCTGCTCTTGCTTTTCTTTCTGTATTCTTTCCTGCTCCAGTTGGGCTTGTTTTAATCTTTCCAGTTTAGCTTGTTCAATAGCAATTTGCTTTGCCAGTTCGTCTTCTTTTTCCTTTTCAGATTCGATTACGACAACCTCCGGATTTGGAGTTGCAGTTTTTTCTTCGTCCAGAAAATCGATTACTTGTTCAGGAGCATCTTCTGTCTGTTCTTCTCCAAACTTTTCATCTATTTCATCGAAATCTACGCCGTCATTTACCACCACCGTTTCAAATTGGGCGAATGGCTTGTTCACGATTTCTTTCAGGATGTTGTCAGGCGTGAAGGTGAGTTTGTCTCTGCCTTCAATGGTGAAGCGCTCGCCCGTGTTCACATTGATGCTTTCACGGTCTTTCGTGGCCTGTACCTTAAAGGTGCCCAGCCATTTTATCTTCACCTGCTTGTCGGCATCGAGTCCCTGGTTGCACACATCAAACATCTTCCGGATGAAGAGTTCTGCTTCCACCTGGCTCAGCCCGCTCTTATCTGCAAGCAGTTTTCCGAGTGTATTTAAACTGAATTTGCTCATTGCTCATCCCCTCCATTCTTTAGTTTTTCCTTGACCGAAGCAACCGGTCGGAAACCCAACACCAACTTAGGCGGCACCAGCTGGCGCTTCTTGGTAGTAGGATTAACCACCACTCGCTCCATGCGCTTCTTCACTTCGAAGGTGCCAAAATTGGGGATAGAGACAGCTTCTCCATCCTCAAACTCGGCAATCATAGCGTCTATCGCCTTGCGCACCAACTTCTGGGTGTCTTCCTGCGAATAGCCGGTTTGCTGAGCCAGTTCAGCGATGTATTCCTTATTGTTCATATTTATTTAATATGTAGTCAAAATTTCTAAAACTCCAGGCTATGGGGGAGAGAATGATTATTTCACCACCTTGCCATAGAGGTCAAATTCCTCGCTTGCAGTAATTTCTACCTGATAGAAACAACCCACGCGCAGACGCTTCTCATCGGCACGGATCAGAACCTCAGGGTCTACTTCCGGAGAGCAGAACTCTGTTCGTCCGATGTAGTAATCGCCTTCCTTGCGGTCGATGATAACGGTCATGGTTTTGCCCACCTTATCAGCCTCAACCTCAGAGCTGATGTCTTGCTGCAGAATCATCAGTTCGTCCAGCCGGCGCTGCTTTACCTCGGCAGGCACGTTGTCTTCGTAGTGGGTGGCGCTGTAGGTTCCTTCTTCCTCAGAGTAGGCAAAGGCGCCCATGCGCTCAAATCTCTGTTCGCGTACGAAGTCGAGGAGCTCGTGGAAATCCTCATCTGTCTCGCCTGGGAAACCAACCATCAGCGTAGTGCGGATGTGAATGCCTGGCACGCGTTCGCGGATGGCCTTCAGCAGATTGATGGTTTCCTGCTTCGTTACGTGGCGATGCATGCTGGTGAGCATGTGGTCGCTGATGTGCTGGAGGGCAATGTCGAGATATTTGCATACGTTTGGCTTCTCGCGCATCACGTCCAGAAGATCCATTGGGAACTGGTTCGGATAAGCGTAATGCAGGCGAATCCATTTCACGCCCGGAATATCAGCCATCTCGCTGATGAGTTCGGTAATATGATGCTTGCCGTCAATATCTACGCCGTAGTAGGTGAGTTCCTGAGCGATAATCTGAAACTCCTTCACGCCTTCTGCTACCAGTTCGCGCACCTCCTGCAGAATCTCTTCCTTCGGACGGGAAACGTGCTTGCCGGTGATGATAGGAATGGCGCAGTAGGCACAGTGGCGGTTGCAGCCCTCAGCTATCTTGATGTAGGCATAATGGCGCGGAGTGGTGAGATGACGCTGGCCGTTGCAGGATGAAACTTCCGCCTTGCCGAGTTCCTGCAGAAGCTGCTTGTAGTTGAATTTGCCGTAGAACTTATCCACTTCGGGCATTTCTTCTTCCAGTTCCTTCTGGTAGCGCTGCGAGAGGCAGCCCATTACATAGAGCTTTCTGAGTCGGCCTTCTTCTTTAGCCTGGATAAACTCCAGGATGGTGTCGATGCTTTCCTGCTTTGCATCCTCAATGAATCCGCACGTATTGATGACGGCTATCTCGCCCTGAGGGCGCTTGGAATCGTGAACGCAATGGTAGCCGTTTGCCTCAAACTGCTTCATCAGCAACTCGCTGTCTACGAGATTCTTCGAGCAGCCCAGGGTAATAATATCTATCTGATTTTTCTTCATTTTCTAATTTTTAAAGAGCGAGTCTACGAATTCTGTCTTGTTGAAGAGCTGCAGATCTTCCATACCTTCGCCCAGTCCGATGTATTTTACAGGCACTTTGAGCTGGTCGCTGATGCCGATGACAACGCCGCCCTTAGCGGTTCCGTCGAGCTTGGTGATGGCGAGCGAGGAGATGTTGGTAACGGCAGAGAACTGCTTAGCCTGCTCGAATGCATTCTGTCCGGTACTTCCGTCGAGCACGAGCATTACCTCGTCTGGTGCTTCAGGCATTACCTTCTTCATCACTTCCTTTATTTTCTTGAGCTCATTCATCAGGTTCACCTTGTTGTGCAGTCGGCCTGCCGTATCGATGAGCACCACGTCGGCGCCGTTTGCCTTGGCGCTCTGCAGGGTGTCGAACGCCACGCTTGCCGGGTCGCTTCCCATCTGCTGTTTCACTACAGGCACACCCACGCGCTCGCCCCAGATGCAAATCTGCTCTACGGCAGCGGCACGGAAGGTATCGGCAGCTCCCAGAACAACCTTCTTGCCAGCCTTCTTAAACTGGTAAGCCAGTTTGCCGATGGTGGTTGTCTTGCCCACGCCGTTTACGCCTACTACGAGGATAACGTAAGGCTTATGGTCGGCAGGGAGATCCCAGTCTGCCAGGTCATCGCTGTGATTCTCGGAGAGGAGAATGGCGATTTCCTCGCGCAGAATGCGGTTGAGCTCGCTGGTTGAAACATATTTATCGCGGGCCACACGTTCTTCGATGCGGCGGATAATCTTGACCGTGGTTTCTACACCTACGTCTGAAGTAATGAGTACCTCTTCGAGATCGTCGAGCACATCATCATCGACGGTAGACTTTCCGGCAACGGCGCGCGCCAGTTTGCCAAACACACTCTCCTTGGTTTTTTCAAGTCCCTTATCGAGAGTTTCTTTCTTTTTGTTGCTGAATAATCCGAATAATCCCATAATCTTGTTTATATTTTTTGCAAAGATAATGCAAACGAGCGCAATGAAAGCTTGCTTTCAAATTGCCGAGTGCAGCTTATCTTCTGCAAAGATACTCATTTTTTTTTATTTTATGGCTTTTTCACTTGCTTTTTCGCCCTTTTCAAGAAAAAAAGTAAAGATTTAGAGGGTTTTATGTCATGACAGAAGGTTTTTTACTGATAATGTGGGTTAATAAGGTTTAATAAATAATGTTGTCAGATACAAAAACAATTCGCCCTGCAAAGGGACAGAAGTGGTTTGGCTTCTGGACCCTTGCAGGGCGTTCTGTTTATTTCTTCATCATTTCCTTTACGGCTCTTTCGAGCTGGGTATCATGGCCATTGATGAAATCTTCCGGACTGTTGTAAACCTCGATGTCTGGGTTCAGCTGGGTGTTCTCGCCGAACACGCCACGCATGTCGCGGCAGCCTACCTGAGGAATACCGAATACCAGCGTGTTGTCCATCAGCGTTTCCCACCATACGGCTGTCATGGTTCCTGCTACAGGAGCACCGATCAGCTTACCGATTCCGAGTTCCTTGTAAACCCATGGGAAACCGTGACCGTTGCTGTAATCGTTCTCGCAGATCATGACGCAAGATGGCTTCACCCATTTGTTGAATGGATCGCGGCCAACTACCTTACCGTGAGGTACAAACTCCTGATACTGCTTGCCGTTGAGCAGGGTGCAGAGATCATCGTGCAACCAGCCGCCACCATTATGGCGCTCGTCTACGATTACAGCGTCTCTGTTTCGGTTCTTGTCGCTCAGCAGTTCGCTGTAAACGGTGCGGAAACTCTCCGAATCCATCGCCTTAACGTGAACATAAGCGATGCGTCCGCCCGAAATACTGTCAACGAAAGCGCGGTTGCGGTCTACCCATCGCTTGTAGAGCAGGTTGTTGAGTTTGCCCTGAGAGATAGCCTTCACCGTAACCTCCATCTTCTTACCCTTGGCGTTTCTGATGCCGAGGCGTACATTCTTGCCAACCTTTCCGTCGAGCAATGGGAAGTAGTCCATTCCGGCTTTAATCTCCTCGCCGTCGATGCTCTTGATGATGCTGCCGGCTGTAACGCCCGTATTCTTCACATCGAAAGGACCGCGCTTGATAATCTCCTGAATCTTCAGGCCGTCGCCCTGATACTGAGGATCGAAGAATACTCCCAGATTGGCGGTGGTAAGCGCGCTGTTCGAAGCGTAGTAGCGGGCTCCTGTATGCGAAGCGTTCAGCTCGCCAAGCATTTCGCTCAACATCTCCTGGAAGTCGAAATTGTTGTTGATGTAAGGCAGGAACTTCTCATAGGTCTTGCGGTAACCTTCCCAGTCAACACCATGAATCTTAGGGTCGTAGAACTTGTCTTTCACCTGTCGCCATACGTGGTCGAAGAGATACTGGCGCTCCTCGGCTGGCTTATAGTTGAAGTTAGCCTCAAAGCTGATGTCCTTGGTGCTGAATCCGCTCAGATCCACCTTCTTGATGCTGCTTCCGTTGCAGATGAAGAGGTTCTTCACATCCTTGTCGGTCTGCAGGTTGCCCTGGCCTACGCCCTTCATCACGAGCTTGGTAGAGCCGTCCTTCAGGTCGTGCTGCCAGAGGTCGTAATCATCCTCGAAGGCTGCCTGGTAGTAGAGCTTGTCGCCGTCTTTAGAGAGCACAGCATCGCCCATGTGCGAAGAGTTTGCGGTGAGGCGTACGATTCTGTCGCGGCAGTTTTCGATGTCCAGCTCCAGTGGCTTCACTTTTTCCACCTCTATCTTTCCGGTCTTCTTCTGCTTTTCGTCAGCCTTCTTTTTAGCCTCTTCCTTCTTCTCGTCTTCCTTCTTCTCCTTTTCGTCCTTGTTGGCGTCAGCCAGTTCTATTTCTTCCTTGCTCATGTTGAAGCGGTTGTAGGCATCCAGGTCGAAGAACATGATGTAGGCATCGTCTTCTGCTCCCCAGCTTCCATGACTGCGGTAGCCGGCTCTGTCGCTCTGGAAGAGCATTGCCTTGCCGTCGAGCACCCATTTGCCGTTGCCGTCGCTGTAGCCGGAATTGGTCAGGTTGTGAACCTCTTTGCCGTCAGCCTTTACCAGCGCAATATCCTGGTTATTCCAGCCGCCGTTGCCGATATAGGTTGAAAGGAGCCATTTGCTGTCTGGTGACCATTCGAAAGCGATGTCTCCATCGCTGTAAGAGTAGACGTATTTGCCATCGAGCACGGTGTGGATTTCCTTCGATTTCAGATTGACGATGCGGAGTGCAGCGCGGTCTTCGAAGAAAGCCACTTCCTTGCCGTCAGGAGAGTATTGAGGATACTGCGATGTAATGCCTGTTTTCACCAGCTGCTCTTCCTCGATATCGGTAGCGTAGGTGAAGTTCTTTTCTTTCTCGTTCTTGATCTTAGACTGGTAAATCTGCCATACGCCGTTGCGCTCGGCTGCATAGACCAGGGCTCTGCCGTCTGGCGAGAAGCTCAGGTCGCGCTCCTGCTGCGGTGTGTCGGTAATGCGCTTGGTAGTGGTGTATTCCACAGAAGTTACGTATACGTCGCCATGCATCACGAAAGCCACTTCCTTGGCGTCTGGCGAAACGGAAATCTCTGTTGCTCCCCAGCTTTTAATCTGACGTACGAGGCTTGGAGCATCGTTATCTGTTGTAATGGAGATGTTCACCTTCTGAGGCTCTCCACCTTCTTTCACGGTATAGATTTCGCCATCATATCCGTAGCAGAGCAGGTCGGCGCTGGATGCAGTGAGGAATCTTACCGGATTGCCTTTGTGGTGGGTAATCTGCTTGTCGCTTGAACTGTTGAGGCTGCGGCGGTAGATATTGAATGTGCCGTCCTGTTCGCTCAGATAGAAGAATGATTTCTCGTCTGATGTCCATACTGGCGAGCGGTCTTCGCCGGCAAAGGTAGTCTGCTTGGCAAACTTTCCGTTACTCTTCAGCCAGATGTCGCGTGCGATAGGTGATTTCTGGTGTTTGCGCCAAGGGTCTTCGTATCCCTTTTTGTCGTGGTAGAGAATGTCGCCGTTCTTGGCGATGCTGATATCCTCCATGGTGAGGGTAGAGAAGAGTTCCGGTCTTCCGCCTTTGGTGCTTACCTTATATACTTGTGGGAATGTGTTGTCGCTGAAGATGATGCTCTGGGCTGTAGGCTGCAGACTGGCAGAGTAGAGCACATGGTCGTTGTCTGCAAAGGCGATAGGTGTTTCGCTGCCGCTGTTGGTGGTGAGTCGGGTAGGAGCACCGCCTTTTGCATCGATTACGAAGATGTCGAGACTTCCTTCGCGGTTAGACTGGAAGGCAATTTTTTTGCTGTCAGGGCTCCATACAGGATGCGAATCGAAGGCTGCATGGGTTGTGAGCTGTCGTGCTTCACCGCCGTTGACAGAAACACTGTAGAGGTCGCCTTTATAAGCGAAGGCGATGGTTGTGCCATCGGGTGAGATGGCTGGGTAGCGCATCCAGAGCGGATGGTCTTCTGCGCTGGCAGAGAGTGCTGCCGAGAGCAGGGCTACTGAAAAGATTAACTTTTTCATTTGCGTATGTTTTATGTTTCAATATGCGTTATAAAAATCTCTTCTCTTTCGGGGCCAGAATACTATTTCTTGCTCCTAACGGATGCAAAGGTAGTTATTTTTTGCGATATTTAAGCATAAAAAAAGAAAAAAGTGAGAAAAAGTTTGGTGTATTCAAAAAATATATGTACCTTTGCAGCCGCAAATAAGAAAATGGCTAATAGATTGCCCAATGGCGCTGGTTAGACAATTTTGCGATTTGAAAAGTGTTGGTTCCGTAGCTCAGTTGGATTAGAGCAACAGCCTTCTAAGCTGTGGGTCTTGGGTTCGAACCCCAACGGAATCACTATAATAGGCAAAATGAAACTTATTTGTACAAAAATAGCGTGAGAGAACAATGGCAGTAAGTTACTTATTCATAGGTACTTATCTCTGTTGTTCTTTTTTGTTTTTAAATATATTTTATCACTTATTCCTCTTTTATGTACTCTTTTTGTAAATAGCTGTTAATCAGTATGTTATGAATTTGATGTATTGAGAAATCGTCCATGTGTGTTACAAATGTGTTATCAAAAAGCGCTAATGTGTTATCAGAATAGAGAAGTTAAAATCCTTAATGACCTTAATGACCGTGACCTTAATGACCGGAAAACGGCCCTAAACATTTATTTGTTTTTCTGATGAAACTCCTTCCTTGTCTTAGCCATTGCTGCCGTAGCCATGTCATGGGTCTCTATCAGCAATGGGCTTTTGTGGTATTGCACAATCTTGACTCCGACTGAATTGTGCCTTTTCTTTACCTTGATGCATTGAATGATCAAGTCCGGATTGGTCGACTTTGATGTTGGAGTTTTGTCAAAGTTCTGAATATAGGCAGCATTGGTCAGGAAGAGAATGTCGGAACCTTCCGGTATTTCCTGCATTACCTTCACCATGAGGGTTAGCATCATGCGGAACTCTGTGGTGTGCAAGTCGCTGATTACATCACGGCTGATGATATTGCCGTTATGCTCAATCACAACGGCAGCACCACCAGCTCTCTCTTTATGGCCATAATCACATGAGCCACCTATCCAAACGTAATATGTAGATGTATCTTGTGTCATAATTATTTTATCTTCAATGTCCGCAGATATTCCTTCTGCTCGGGCGTGATTCTGTAGCTCTCGATGGCCTTCTGGATGGTCTTGTTGTGCGTCCAGGGAGCAAGGCGGTTTTGTTCGATGTAGGGAATCGCCTGGTCCCATTGCTTGGCAAGGGCGGTGGCGAAGAACCAGGCTACCATCATCTTTACGTAATACTCTTCGCTCCTTACTGATGCAGGAATTTCAAGATATTCAGCCTTGAAGTCTTTGTCCAGGTAATGAGACATAAGCGCCCCTATTCCAAAGCGACAAGTATAAACGTGCGATGATTTACTCCAAGTCTTGATCTTTGCCAACAGTTCCTTCTTGTGTTTGGTAAATACCTTCGGAGACATGATGTCGCAA
>NZ_QSAV01000029.1:43738-48493 GCF_003465495.1 Segatella copri
AGCCTTGAAGTCTTTGTCCAGGTAATGAGACATAAGCGCCCCTATTCCAAAGCGACAAGTATAAACGTGCGATGATTTACTCCAAGTCTTGATCTTTGCCAACAGTTCCTTCTTGTGTTTGGTAAATACCTTCGGAGACATGATGTCGCAAACAGCCCAGTTATCCACGAATGGCAGGAATTTCTCTGTAAGACGAATGCATTCCTCGTAGTCCTTCACCTCGGAAATGAGGAGACCGTGAAGCATGTTCTCGTCGTAGTATTCGTGAGGAAGCTGATGAAGGAAATCCTCACATTCTGCCTCCTTTGTAAACTCTTTTGCAAACTTGCGAAGCACAGGCACACGAATGCCTATGAAACTCTCCACAGGCACTCCCGGTGTCAGTTTGGCTTGGAAAGCAGCATACTGCTTATCCTGCATGGCGAACAGTCTTTCTTGAAGTAAAGTCATTTTTATCCAATTAATTTAATGATCTGTTTATCCGAAGCATCAGGCAGGATTTCTTTCAGATGCTCGAAAATTCTTTGATAAGATTCCAGGGAAGTTCGGTTGCATTGGCAAGTCTCCCTGCCACAGAGATCTTCGGGAGTATTGAGTAGCGACCATCCCCAGCCATATTCATGATTGTGCTTGTCGCGAGGGTAGATGAAATCCTCGGTCACGATGTAAGTCGCCATTTCCAGTCGGGTGAGATAACCGTCAAACTTGCTTCTCATTCCCTTGCCCGTAAAACCGCAGGCAGCCCGAAGTTCTCTTGTGATGAGACTACCGGTAGATTGA
The DNA here is from genome assembly GCF_003465495.1 of Segatella copri. Lineage (GTDB taxonomy): Bacteria > Bacteroidota > Bacteroidia > Bacteroidales > Bacteroidaceae > Prevotella > Prevotella copri_G. The sequence continues at coordinate 44,519 of NZ_QSAV01000029.1, forward strand.
AGCGTGCTGAGAATGGCTCCTTCTATCGATTCTTCATCCGGACGGGGGTATTTGCTTCTTCTGTAGTTGCAGAAGTCCGGCCACCATTCCTGGCTGATGAATCCTGCTTTCTTGTTAAAGAACTTTCCGTACATACATGGCATTTCCTGCACAATCTCGCTCTTCCATTTCCAAAGCGGCCAGTCCCAACCGCCTTCAGGAAGTCTTACGTAACCGCAGTCTTCCGCCACGATGTCTTCGGCTGAGAATCCTTCAATGCCACTATCAAGGAGAGGGAGAAAGCCGATCTGTTGAATCAGCTCCATCATGCCTGTTGCTGAATATATTTCTGGAAAGTTCATAAGCTTCGTTCTTTATATTTTTATCAATTCATTCAGTTTGTCCTCTCTGATAATCTTCGGCAGAGCCTTGCCAGCGAGAATGAGAATCTTCTTGCCATTACGATAAATATGAAGCTGTCGTGAGCGAACCACGGCTGTCAACTCCTTATCATTCTGCATGGCTTGCCAGATAGGATAATATACGCCCTCAGGTTCAAACAACTTCTTCTGAAGATGTGAACAGAGGTTTGTTGTATCAATAGTCATTGCCATAATTTTCTTCAAACTATTTGTTTCCAAAGATTCATGTGTAAATACGCCATCAGCGCAATCTGTATCAGGAGAATAGCAGGAATGCCGTATTTGAATTTCTTGTGCATCGTCTTATGGTGCCAGACTTTCATTCCCATCCATGCCCCGATGCTTCCTCCAAGTACAGCCAGTAACAAAAGCGTGGCTTCAGGAATACGCCATTTGGCTTTCTTCGCCTTGTATTTGTCAATGCCGTACACGATGAATGCAACTGCATTGATAGCAAGGAGATAGTAGGCGAGGTAACTATGTAATGTATTTATGCTCATTTTCCTATTTTACTCCTTTATTCTTTTCATCTTTTATGTCAAGAAAGGATCAAGCGTAGCCAGCAGTTCGGCTTTATCTACCACACCGCTTGTGCGCCACAATACTTCTCCGTTTCGGAAAAGCATCAGCGTAGGCACGGATTGGATGCGGTATTGGCTTGCTGTTACGCCGTACTTATCTACATCCACCTTGATGATTCGGATGCGGTCGCCCAATACACTCTTCACCTGCTCCAAAATGGGGTGCATCGCCTTGCAAGGTTGGCACCATGTAGCAAAGAAATCGACCAGAACAAGCTGGCCACTATTGATTACGTCATTGAATGTCTCCATAATTATTTGTCTATTTCCGTGAAACGATTAAAAGTTCTGCCGTCCCTCGTAACTTTCCCGAAGAACATGTTTTCTGGACGAACCCAATAGGCTTGGTCTCCATAGAGAGCCTGATAAATCACCATGCGCTCCTGAGTCTCGGAGTCGAAGGCAGAATGGATGAACTTGTATTTGCCGCCCTTAAAGTGCTGGAAATATCTTTCTTCCTTTGCTGAAAATTCCATCATCATTTTCTGGGCAAGGGGAGCGTACCAGGTCTTTACCTCCTGTTCAGTAGGCGTATGACCGCCAGGGAAATGGAAGGCTTGGTTGTAGTGCTTCAGGAAGAGAGGGGAGAAGTGAGCCAGGGTGTCCTGCTCACCAAAAAGTCCCCACACACGATCCTTATAATAGGGGTTGCAATGGTCAAACTGAACGGCTTCCAGCTCCGCAAACTCCTCAATCAGCGCCTCGTCAATCACCAGCTGCTGATTGCCGTCCCTTCTCGGCGCCTTGTATTCATGCTCGCCGATTCGCTCCTTCAGAAACTCCGTCATCATGAAATACGGATTGCCGAGCAGGGCAGGAATGCCCACCACTGGAGCCAGCATCTGGGCGAGGAAAGAGCCGCAGCTGTTGCCCAGAAGCAAGTCGGGCTGCTCCCGGTCGATGATGGAGCGAATCTCCTTCAGTGCCTCCTTGGGGTGCAATGGCAGGTCGGGAGTCAGCACCACCGCCGTCCCCTCAAACGCCTCTTTCAAGGCTCTCGCCATCGGACAGCTGCCCGTGGCGAAGAATCCGTGTAGGAAAAGTATTTTCTTCATTCTTATAAATTATTGTCTGTACCTTTATGTAGCAAATTGGATGGATGCAGGATTAGTTTTTGTTTCATTCCTTTTTCCTTACTTCCCAATGACCGCTATAGCCGCTACCTACATACACAATATGAGGCATTTTGGCGATACGACGCTTGATAGTTATAATGCTTTTCCCTGATAGTTGAGCCAGTTCACCTGTTGTTATCTTAGGATAAACAGCTACTTGATATTCTATCCATTTATCTAAGTCATCGCTTTGAGTGCCATCTTGGGTGCCACCTTGAGTATCACCTTGAGTATCACCTTGAGTATCACCTTGAGTATCATCTTGAGGGACACCTTCGTTTTCCACAAAGTTTACCTCAATGTCAGGATGAGATTCCTGCCATGCCATAATCATATTGGGGAATGTGACAGTAAACTGGGCACGATCGGAGAAGAAGGTTGGAAGCATCTTTTCTTCAAAATAGGGAAGGGCTTTGATTGGATTGATGATTTTGCCCATGCCCGAACCTTTACGCTCCATATAACCCAACTGAGCAAAGATATCTGCGATAACCGGATTGCGTCTGACAGAAGGAATGTCTTCTAAGTTCATCGTCTGGATAAGTCTTCCTTCTGGCATGGAACCTGGAGAATATATCACCATACGGTCATCGTACATATCTACATGAACCTCGCTACCCTGGATAAGATAGTCACGATGTGCCAAGGCATTCACTACAACTTCCATCACACAACGTTCCATATATTGAGGAATCTCGATGCGCTGCATCGGTTCTTTATACCAAAGGGTACGATTGTTGCGACGGATGAAGGACATGGTGTCTTCAAGAAGAGTTACAAGTCCGCCTGTAATCTCTGCGCTGTCGAGAGCATCGATGCTTCCTCCTGCTTTTGTCTTGCCGTTCCATCTTGTGCAGAACACACGGCTTTGGCGCAATGGACATTCGTCTGCCATCAACAGACCGGCATAGGTAAGTATTCCCTTATTGTCAACCAAGCCAAACGAACGGTAATGTTTTTTGTCGAAACTAAGCCCATTCCAGGCATAGTAGCGGCTGCGAAGTTTGGAAAATGCATAATCTTCAAACATTTCATCGCTTGGGCGTGCATCGAATGAAGAGTTGCGACCTCTTAATACCAGACGCTTATGCTCGGTACTATCAGCCACAACCGATTCGTTGCCAATGCGCACAAAGGTTTCAAGAACGCTGTCGCCTATATAATAATAAGGTGTATCTTCGCCTCCATGCACATGAAGAATGAGCAATTCCTTGTCTTCTACACGCTCTATCTTCAAGTCGATTTGCGGCATAGGATCAATGCGCTCCTTAATTTTCTGGCTGATAAATTCGGCATCAGTCTTGGCATCGGTCAACCCTATGATAGTATCGTCATCGGCAATACCAAACAATAGGCAACCGCCACTGCCATTGGCAAAGGCGCTGACGCTCTTCAGCCAATTTTTCACTTTACGGCGTTCCACTTCCTGCTTCTTATCGTATTCAGTAGTCTCACCTATATATTTTGCCATGTCCATATTTACTTAATTTTTGATTATTCATTATGCGCCTGTAATCTAGGAGGATAAGCCATGCTCAACTCCCATATCAGCGCAATATATCTGCAAAAATACAAAAAATATTCAGAAAAGTGATTTTATGGATGGATTTTGTTTGCAGGGCGAACTTGATTTAACCTTATTTTATAAGATAGCTGGAAATTTTGATAATCAGAAATCCTTAATGACCGAAAATGACCGTGACCTTAATGACCGGACCCTTTTGGGGGGATTGAAAATGATAATGACCCTTAATGACTTTGACCCTTCATGACCGGAATTCTCGGTAGAACGAAAATGACCGCTCTCCTCATAATGAGGTGACCGGTCGATTTTCATTTTTATCCCATGCAGCTCGTTACTCCGAGCGTAGTAGCGAT
>NZ_QSAV01000003.1:0-147293 GCF_003465495.1 Segatella copri
TTCAATAAATAAAAGAATTTACTGTGACTCCCCGAATGGTAAATGGTGATGGCAGTCAGGGTTATGCTAACCCATCTTCTTGGTTTGGTTCATTCTCTGGTGATGGTTATGCTCCTGCAACAGGAAATGTGCCTTGCATCAATGTCTTGCTTTACGACAAGATTCCATCTACCGACGTTCGTAAGGGATGGTGGTTAAATGCAGATAAGCATTCGCCAAACTGGGCTAACTTGACATGGGCAGGTGCTACTGGTGATGCTATTGCAAATTTAACAATTGAGGAGATTAAAGTTCCATTCGATGCTTATACTAGCATTAAGTTCGGTCAGAAGTCTGGTGTTGGAAGTACTTTAAACAACAATGATTTCCCTTTGATGCGTGTTGAAGAGATGATTCTTATCAAGGTTGAAGGTTTGGCTAAAAGCGGTCATGAGGCAGAAGCAAAGACTCTTTTGGAAAGTTTTGTGAAGACCTATCGCGATCCTTCATATAGTGTAACTGCCGGTGGTAGAACCTTGGCTGACGAAATCTGGTTCCAGCGTCGTGTTGAACTTTGGGGTGAAGGCTTCTTCGTTTCAGATGCCAAGCGTCTTGGTAAGCCTATCGTTCGTTTCCATGCGGGTCAGACTTCTAACTATCCTGCAGCTTTCAAGTTTAATCTGGCTGCTAATGATGGTTGGTTGAATATGAGATTCCCTACTCGTGAGAAGAACAATAATGCCGGAATCATAGATAACCAGGAAGGCTCACAGCCTACACCAAACCAGAATGGTGAACTTCGCGATGGTGTAACAGACTAAGCGACTACATAAACAATAATTAGGTGTATCTTCCTTGTCTATCACTAGACATGTAAGATACACCTTTTTAGATAATTACAAATCCATAAGCAATGAATTTTCTATCGAAACTTTCTTTATATGACATCTTGGCGATGATTGTACCAGGATTCATTATCCTTTTATGGGGATTATCTATGTGTAAATTGTCATGGATGCCAAATACTTTTGAAGTTGACAATTCTATAATCTGGGCAATTTGGCTTATTGCTGCTTACCTTATCGGCATTATAAACCATGTACTAACATCACGAATATGGAATAAGACAAGAAATAGCCATGACTTTTTAGCTGAGACTTTACAGAATACAAAAAAAGAGATAAAAGACTATAAATACCTTCCTCAAAAAGAATATTCTTACACGAAGCAGTTACATGTTACCATTCCTTGCATTTATTTGCTAGCAGCTATTGTTGTTGCTTGCTTTTTACAAGCTAGCAGCATTAAGGTCGAAAACGTTTACATCTATATTCCGGAATTGCTTTCGTTGGCAGCATTTAGCTTTCTCTTATATTTTAGTTTTAAGGAAATAGATCCATCGGTAGCTCCAAGTAAAGAAAATTACGAAATTTTAAATCAATATTACGAAGCCTATTATTACGCAAGCAAGAATGGATACAATAATGACGTTTCAATTATTGAAGGACAAGTCGCATTTATGCAAAGTATGATTATACCGATTTCATTATTTCTTATTTTGCCCAAAAGCTTATATCCATATATGCCTTATCCTGAATTCATCTGTATATTGAAAGGATTTTTGCTGCTGTTATGTATAGTGTTGATACTAGTTATACCTAACAGAGTTAAGAAAATCCATTACCTTATATGGTGCAATTTTGAATATCTCAAAAGGCTACCAGACGTAGCCCCCTAAAAAGGAGTTAAAACGCCTAGTATTATCAATAATTCCATTCTGATATACTAGGGAAAAGATAAACCCAACCTTTAAAGTCAAAGTTGCATCCTTGCCGCCCCATCACTAGTCAGACAAGGAAGCGACTTGCCTTTTATAATCCTCATTCTCAAACATTTTTCAATAATTCCTTGGAACTTTCAGAAGAAAAGCGTATCTTTGCAGCACGAAAGTTGAATTATTAAAATAAGGAGGTAGAATATGGATTTATTTGATAGCAAAAGACAAGAAAGATTAGAGGCAGCAAGAAAGGCTTCTACTGCCAGTAAAGAAGCAGCACGCGCCTTTTTAATTAGGGCAGGAATTCTTTTACCTAATGGAGAAGTTGCACCACATTTGAGATAATTATGGATAAGTCTTTATATTCAAGGCGCTCCAACCTAGTAATAGGATTTCATGGCTGCGACAAGTCTGTTGTTGATGCCGTAGTTGCTGGTAAGACCGATCTTCTTTCCAGCACTAATGACTATGACTGGTTAGGTAATGGCATCTATTTTTGGGAAAATAATGAGGAACGAGCTTGGCAATGGGCTAAAGATTTAGCCAAAAGAAAGAACTCACAAATCAAAGAGCCTGCAGTTGTTGGTGCAATTATAGACTTGGGGTATTGTTTTGACTTAACAGATAGCACATATCTTCAGGAATTAAAGGCTGCTTATGAGTCTATGGTTACTGTTTATAAAGAATCTGGGATTGAATTACCGAAGAATACATCTATCGGAAATTCTACAGATTTGTTGATTAGAAAATTGGATTGTGCTGTTGTACAAACAGCTTTAACATACAATCAGGATGCCAATGCCCATTCTTACGATTCTGTAAAAGGAGTATTTTGGGAAGGACAGGAACTATATCCTAATGCAGGATTCAGAGAAAAGAATCATATTCAGATTTGTGTCTGCAATCCAAATTGCATCAAGGGTTATTTTCTTCCTAGAGGTATCAATCAGGATTATCCTAACCCATAATATAAAAAGGTGTATCCTTCTTGCCCCATACATCGGGCAAGCGAGGATACACCTTTTTTATTTTTATCTCCTTCACCCTCAAACATTTTCCAATAAATCCTTGCTTCTTTCAGAAGAAAAGCGTATCTTTGCAAAAAAAGGATCACCTGCAAATGCGTGCGGGCTCGAATAGATGCCTCTACTTAAAATTTCTGGCACATGTGCCACTTTTTTTAAGTGCAAAGATATGCGAAAGTAGAGTTCTAACCAAAAATTTTTAGATTTATTATACTAAAAAGGTGTGCGCACTAGCCGCTCTATCCTTAGATTATAGGGCATTCTTGCTATTGGACAGGTAACAAACCTGACCTCCCAGTTATCTGTCTTTACAAGCAAAAAGTGGTAGTTTTACCACTTTTCGTCACTTTCCCATTTTCTCGTTCCCCAAAAATGACATAAATGGGCTCAGGAGAGATTGTCTATACACGGACAATCTCCCCTGAACCGAAATACTATAAATGAATTGTGACTTTGTAATCACTGCATGTAGATCGAAAGGTCAAACAATAGAGGTCGTCGAAAAATTTCTTTTTATCTCTCTCAAACATTTTCGACCAATATGGTTGAAATAGTTTTATATCTCCTCGCAAGCCACCATTTCCGCTCCGCGGTAGATAACCACCAGCTTGTGGAGCTTTGTAGTCTTTACTGCCTCTCTGACCATATCACTGTCCGCATAGCGAGAGATTTGAGCTGAAGCCTCCTTGAAGAGCTTTTTTACTTGCTCATCTGTGGTTTGGCTCTTGCAATATTTCAACTCGATGATGTATGAATCTACCATGTCCTTGTAGATGTCACAGAGCGGAGAGAGGAAGATGTCGGCATAGCCGCCGTCATTGTCCAGCTCAGAGATAGGGCGATAGAACTTGTTCTGGCTTGTCATCGCCAAGGTGAAGCCATGCACGAAAGCCTCTCCCTTCTGCCTGTCTCGCTGGGAGGAGTACTTCTTCAGGCAGTCGGCTATATACTCAAAGTATGGCTTGAATTGTCCATCGTATGCCAGTTTGCTCTCCAGTTTACCCTTGCTATATCTATCATATACCAAATCGTTCTCCTTGTAGGTGTCGAGCAGGTAGGTGTACATCTGGTCTCGCACCACCTCATTCGGGATGATGAACTTGGTCTCACCCTTGTATGTTCCGTCTATCGTCACCATGCCGAAATAGAACAGCAGGCTGAGGAAGTTGTCTGGGTCGTTGATTCGCTCGGCAGGGAAGTTCTCGTTGAGCGTGCCTATCACGAATCCCTGGGTTACCAACTGCTGGATGATGCTGGCATCGTGGGCGAACTCCTTGTCGTGGCGGATGAGCATTCGCAACTTGTCATAGTCGATACGGATGTTGGTCTCTACCATCTTCTTAGGGATTTGGTAATTGCTTCGGATGTAATTATCTACGAAGTTGAGCACCATTACCGAGTTGTACATGGTGGTCTCACCATATCTATCCTCTGCGAAGCAATAGTTGTCGTACCAAGGCTTCATCACCTTGATCAGCTCATCGGTAGTGTGATTGAATGGCAGGACGCTGCCGTAATAATCCAGCATCTTTCTCACTTCTTCCTCGGTAAATCCCGTCATCTCATTGAAGTCGGGTGAGAGCGAATAGTTGGTTCCGATGTTGAATCCGCTGGTCAGGTCATCCATGGTCACAGGGCTTACTCCTGTGACGAACACTCTGCCCAGAGTATTGCCAGCCGCACCCTTGATAGTGTTGAAGAACTGGCGCAAGTATCCCTCTCCGTGGGTCTGGTTGCGATACCTCACGAGATGCTCCTCATGGGCGAGAATCATGTTGGTGAAGTTGTCGTACTCATCGATGAAGAGATAAATCTTCTTTCCCACCTCCTGACACTTCTGGCAAAGAAACCTCAACTTGGATACCGCATCAGGCTCCTGTTGTAATCCTGCCTTGGTATCAGCAGGAAGAATATGTGCATAGATGTCGCAGAAGAAATTGAATACAAGGCGACAATGGTTGTCCAATCCATCCTTATAATCATCCAATCCTGCTGCCACCTCGGCAAAATTGAGGTGGATGATGAGATATGTACTATGCTCTGGTGTAGGATTCTGCCCGATGTAAAGCTTGCCAAAGATTTCATCAAACTTGTCTTTCTTGTTGATGTCATAGTAATTCTCAAGCATGGAGAGGGTAAGTGTCTTGCCGAAACGGCGAGGGCGAATGAAGAAGAAATACTTGTTGGATTCTTCTATTTGCTCTATGAAAGGAGTCTTGTCCACATAGTAACAATCCTCTTTTATGACATCCTCAAAATTCTGCATGCCGTATGGTATGCGCTTGCGATAAATGCGCTTTGGTCTTACTATCATAACTCAGTTTGATTATTCGTTTTTGAATCTGATGGCAAAGATAATACTTTATCTCCTAATCTCCAAAACTTTTCCCGAAAAACTTCTAACACGATGCAGCAAAAATTACGTCCCGACGTAGTGTTTCCTACGTCCCGATGTAGCTACAGACGCGTCCCGACGTAGCTACAGATACGTCCGGACGCAATTTTTCGAAAAGATCTTTGGTATATTCCATTTTTATTATTATCTTTGCAGCGCAGTCCCGGTAAGGCCCTCTCCCAGATTATTCGATGCTGGTGATGACCCCGGGTTTTTTGTTTTTCTTTTTATTTCCCTCATTCTCAAACATTTTTCAATAATTCCTTGCATCTTTCAGAAGAAAAGCGTATCTTTGCAGAAGATTAGCGGCGCTCGGCAATCTGAAAGTAAACTTTCATTGCACTCGCTGGCATAATCTTTGCAGAAGATTAGCGGCGCTCGGCAATTTGTAAGCAAGCTTACATTGCGCTCGTTTGCATAATCTTTGCAGAAGAAATGTTCAACTTTTAAAACAAGGAGGTAGAATATGGATTTATTTGATAGCAAAAGACAAGAAAGATTAGAGGCTGCAAGAAAGGCTGCAACTGCTAGTAAAGAGGCATCTTTGAAATTTCTTATAGATGCTGGCATCTTGGATAAAAATGGGAACTGGGCTTCACATCTTAGATAAGATGGATGAATCTCTTTATTCTAGACGATCTAATCTTGTGATTGGATTCCATGGTTGCGACCGATCTGTGGTAGAAAAGGTTATTGCCGGTAAAACAGAACTCATAGCCAGTACTAATGATTATGATTGGTTAGGAAGCGGTATCTATTTTTGGGAAAACAATGAAGAAAGAGCTTGGCAATGGGCGAAAGAATTGTCCAAAAGGTCTAACTCTTCTATAAAAACTCCAGCAGTTATAGGTGCCGTTATAGATTTAGGTTATTGTTTCGATTTGACAGATAGCTCTTATTTACAGGAGTTGAAGATTGCTTATGATGCTTTTAAAGAAACTTGCCACAATCTTGATAAGGAATTACCAAAGAACAAGCCAATTGGTAACTCAGACGAACTACTTCTCAGAAGATTAGATTGTTCTGTGGTACAAACGGCATTGGAATTGAATAAAAAGGCCAATGTCCATCCATACGATTCAGTAAAAGGAGTATTTTGGGAAGGACAGGAGCTTTATCCTAATGCAGGATTCAGAGAAAAGAATCATATTCAGATTTGTGTCTGCAATCCTAATTGCATCAAGGGGTATTTCCTCCCAAGAGAAATCAATCAAGATTATCCAAACCCATAATATAAAGAGGTAGAATATGGATTTATTTGATAGCAAAAGACAAGAAAGATTAGAGACTGCAAGAAAGGCTTCGGTTGCCAGCAAAGAAGCTGCAAGAAAATTCCTCATTGAGGCTGGAATATTATTGCCGAACGGAGAAGTTGCACCTCATTTAAGATAATAGATAATGGAAGAATCTCTATATTCTAGACGTTCTAATCTTGTTGTAGGTTTTCACGGCTGCGACAAATCAGTAAAGCGGCACTCGCCTTTTTAATTAGGGCGGGGGATGCTATTGGGCAGGTAACAAACCTGCCCTCCCTGTGCTTACTTGCTTCCTAAGGACTGCTCGAACAGATGCCTCTACTTAAAATTTATGGCACATGTGCCACTTTTTTTAAGTGCAAAGATATGTGAAAGTAGAGTTCTAACCAAAAATTTTTAGATTTATTATACTAAAAAGGTGTGCGCACTAGCTGCGCGAATTCAACAAGGTGGCTAAATCACCATTAGAAGAATGGGTTGAGCATAGAGCAAATTGCTTTTATTACCGGTTTGACTGAAAAGGAAATAAAAGAACTATAATATAAAAAGGTGTATCCTTCTTGCCCCATACATCGGGCAAGCGGAGATACACCTTTTTCTTTTTATTTCCCTCATCCTCAAACATTTTTCAATAATTCTTTGCTTCTTTCAGAAGAAAAGCGTATCTTTGCAGAAAAAAGAAACGATGCCAACAATATTTATATTTTTCGGATTCAGATTCATGTTTTATTCTAATGATCATGAACCAATTCATGTCCATGTTATCAAGGATGGAAATGAAGCAAAATACAATGTATCCCCTCTGACCCAGATTTATAATCATGGATTCAAAAAGCATGATATTGCCTTGATAGAATCTATTATTTCTGAGAATGAGGCGGTCATTATAGATAGATGGAAAGAATATTTTAATCAAAAATAAGATATTATGGAGCAATATAGAGTAAATCGCGTTTGGGTTGACGATGCCCATATTTGGGCAGAAACCCAAAATGGCTGGAAGGCTAACTATCCTTTCAGCCGTTGGAGCCGTCTTGCTAACGCCACACCTGCCCAGCGTAAGGCTTTCGTATTGAGCAGATATGGTATTCATTGGCCTGAATTAGATGAAGATTTATGCTTTGAAGGACTGTTCGCAGATGCTGGTATATACAAACCGTCAAATGCAGAAGATACTATTTATTATCAAGCATAACAATGCGGCTGAATAAGCGTAACGAGACGGCTCATCTGGCGCAAGGATACGACTGCGCTGGGGCAGAGATATAGATTAGGAGGTTCAAGCAGTCGGTATCTGAGGTTCAGAGAGACTGTATCTGAGGTTCAAGCAGACTGCTTCTTGATGATTTCCACTAGGCTCGGCAGCTCTGCTGAGCCTAGTCAGCAGCTCTGCCGACTGCAGTCAGCAGGTCTGCCGAGCCTAGTGGCAACACCCCATTATCGTACAACTACACACTCTTTAGTTGTACAACTATATACCCTTTAGTTGTACAACCATAAGCCTTTAGTTGTACAACCATAAGCCTACTGTTGTACAACCATAAGCCTACTGTTGTACAAGTATAAACTCATTGACAGTACAATAGTAGTTTTACAACTCAAACATTTTCCCAAAAATTCTTGTTTCTTTCAAAAGAAAAGCGTATCTTTGCAACCGAATATTAATTTTAGGAGGAAATCTATATGGAAGAGCTAAAAGATAAATACATTCGATTCGATTGGGCAATCTTGCACCAACTTCACCAGAAGGCGAACTTTGGTGTGCTCGAGGGCTTCCTGACCGTGTTTCTGAATGAACCTATCAAGATTGTTGAAATCCTAGAAAACGAAGGAAACGTGCTGGCAGAAGATAAGTTCTATCGAGTAGAAATCAAGGCAAAAAATAGTAACGGTGAAGACATTCTCGTCGAGATACAAAATATAACCAGATTGTGTTATCAGGAACGTATATTTTATGGCGTAGACAAAGCTATTACCGAGCATATCAATCTCGGCAACACCTACAAGGAAGTAAAAAAGGTATATTCCATTAGTATACTTTATTTTGACCTTGGCAAAGGGTCGGACTATATTTATGTAGGACAAAACAATTTTATCGGCCTGCATACGCAAGACCAACTCATCATCAGTACCAAGGAGAAAGATACAATCGTGAGAAAGTCGCCTGCCGAAATATTCCCAACCTATATGCTAGTGCGCGTCAATGAATTCAACAAGGTTGCCAAGTCTCCATTGGAGGAATGGGTTGATTACCTCAAAAACGGAGTCATCAATCCTGACACGAAAGCACCAGGATTGCAAGAAGCTCGCGAGAAGCTGAAATACTACTCTATGTCGAATGCCGAACGACACGCCTACGATGAACATGTCAATGCCATCATGATTCAAAATGACGTTCTTGGAAACGCTAGATTAGAAGGGCATGCGGAAGGTAGAGCAGAAGGTAGAGCGGAAGGTAGAGCGGAAGGTAAAACTGAAGAAAAAAATGCCATCGCCCTAAAAATGCGTCAAGCAGGTCTGCCTATAGAGCAAATCATGCAATTCACAGGGCTATCGGAAGAAAATATCAAATCATTATAAACAGAATTGGTCGGTGCCTCTAATGGCATCGACCCTTTTTATGAGATAATGCGTAACGAGACGCCTCATCTGGCGCAAGGATTATATTTTTTTAATACAACAAGGTGAAAAGATTTATAATGATACTATGCTTCATCTGCACATACACACTACAGATGGCGGCACAAACATGGATTGGAACTTGGGCTACGGCACCGCAGACTGTGGTGAAAGCGTTTATGCCCTATAATAACAACATGACAAACCGTTCGGTTCGCCAGATAGTAAAGGTAAGCGTGGGAGGCGACGTGATAAGACTGAAACTGAGCAATATCTACTCGATGCAACCCGTAGTGATACGCTCCATCTATATCGCCCACGCCAAAGACTCCTTCAAGATTGATGCCAAATCGGCTCAATACTTCAAGTTCGGAAATAGCTACAAAGCTACCATTCCTGCCGGCAGACAGATAGTGAGCGATGCGCTGAAGTTCAATCTCAAGAACCTGGAGCGCGTTGCCATCACCATCAACTACACCTCGGCTCCCGATGTGCCTACCGTTCACATGGGCTCACGTACCACCTCTTATATCATGAAGGGAGTAACCAATGCCCACTCCAACTTCGAAAAGGCTTTCCGCGAGAACCACTGGTACAACATCAGCGGTATCGATGTGTATACGATGAGCAACAACATGAGTGCCATCGCCATCATGGGCAACTCCATCACCGACGGCAAATGTTCTACGGATAATGCCCAGAACCGGTGGCCCGATGTAATGTCGGAGATGCTGCAGCTGAAGCATAAGATAACCAACCAGGGTGTACTGAACCTGGGCATCGGCAACAACCGCGTAACCGTGCCGGGCGGTTTCGGGGCACTCGCCAAGGAACGCTTCGACCGAGATATTCTGATGCAAAGCGGCGTAAAGAAGGTAATTATCTTTGAAGGCATCAACGACATAGGTGCTGCCAAGAGCGGCAACAGCGAGACGGTAGCCCGCCAGATTATAGAGAGCATACAGGGAATGATGAGGAAGGCGAAGGCCCGGAAGATGAAAGTTTATCTGGGCACCATCACGCCTTTCAAGGGTGCCGGCTACTACAGCCACTTCCACGAAGCAGCCCGACTCTATGTAAACGACTGGATTCGAAGTCAGGCAAAGAAAGCAGATGGCATTCTAGACTTCGCCAAGCTGCTTCAAGACCCGAATGATGACAGAAGGATGAAGCGGGAATATGCCAGCGGCGATTGGCTCCATCCGAACCCTGCCGGATACAAGGCGATGGGAATCTATGCCGCTGATATCGTCAAGTAAGAAAAAAGCCGCCCTATTACAGGCGGCTTTTAATATATATAATAAGATGTTTTACTTCAAGACAATCTTGCAATCATCCAGGCTCTCTACGGTAGCGAGTGCCTCATAACGGATTCCCTCCTTGCGCAGGAAGTCACCACCATGCTGGAAAGCCTTCTCGATGATGAAACCCATCGCCTCAATCTTGGCACCAGCCTTCTCGCAAAGGTCCATCACGCCCTTAGACGCATTACCATTGGCAAGGAAGTCATCGATAAAGATAACATGGTCCTCAGGAGTAAGATAACTGTTGCTCACACAAACCGTATAATCGCGGTCCTTTGTAAAAGAGTGAACCACAGAGGTAATCATACCCTCCATAGTCTTAGGCTGCTTTTTCTTCACAAATACAACAGGAAGATTGGTCAGATAACCTACCATGATGGCAGGCGCGATGCCCGAAGCCTCGATAGTAATAATCTTGTTGTACTTGATGTCCTTGAAAAGGCGCACGAATTCCTTAGCTAAGTCCATCATCAGAATAGGGTCCATCTGATGGTTTACAAAGCTGTCTACTTTTAAGATTCCACCAGGAAAGCATCTGCCCTCCTGCATAATTCTTTCTTTCAGTAAATCCATTATGACTTGAACTTTAATATGGTTATTGGGTGCAAAATTACTACTTTTTTCGCAAACAAGGAAGTTTATCGCCCAATAATTTTGGTTTGTCTGCAATTTAGCGTAATTTTGCAGCAGAAATCATCGTGCAAGAGCAAGGAGTCACGGTCTACGAGAACTCTCCTCTCGTCATGAGCGCAGAAAACATGGACACTTATACCTACTGGTTGCAAGGTTTCATCTATTATGACGATGCCACCCTCGCCGAGAAAAGCAAAACCTATAGGAAAAGTGTTATTCTTTTCTAGAAAATCAGCGAAAAGCAAGAAAATCCAATCGTTTTCGCTGATTTTCTAAGTAGTTTTCTTGGTGTTATCCTAAAAAAAACGTATCTTTGCAACCAACATTATAAAACTATCTTACAATGAGTTACGCAAATATCATAGGAAGAAATAAAGAGATAAATATACTCGATAGAATATACAAGTCAAAGAAATCTGAACTTGTAGCCATTTATGGCCGTCGAAGAGTAGGCAAATCTTATCTCGTAAGCGAATGCTTTGGAAAGAAGATTCTCTTCAAAGCAGTAGGTACTTATATTAAAGACGGAGACAAGGACTATGAGTCTTACCGTCAACTTCAACTTGCGCATTTCTATGATTCGCTAGTGATTGCAGGATTATCGACAAAGGAGTCCAAACCCACTTGTTGGAGAGAGGCATTTTTACTTTTGAGAAAAGTTCTGGAAGGAAAAAGAAACAGAAGGAAAATCATCTTTATCGATGAACTTCCATGGCTTGCAGGACCGCAATCATCAGAAATGATAGCAGAACTGGGATATTTTTGGAATTCATGGGCAGACAGTGAACGAAATATTATACTCATTGTCTGTGGATCGGCTACAAGTTGGATGCTTGATAATGTGATACATGACTATGGAGGTCTGCATGGAAGACTCACGGAAACCATCAAACTATTCCCTTTCACTCTAGCAGAATGCGAAAAGTACTACAAGAAAAATGGTTTTCATCTCTCACGCTATGAAATGTGCGTGAGTTATATGGCTATAGGTGGAATCCCCTATTATCTGGATAAGCTCCGCAACGACAGAACAATGACAGACAATATAGACAGCATATTCTTTGCAGACGAATTAATTCATCAGGAATTCAAAGATGTTTATACAGGACTTTATTCCAGCAAAGAGAAATACGTCGACATCGTTAAAGCTATTGGCAGTAAGTTCTATGGAATGACACAATCAGAGCTTTCCAAGGCTACAGGTATCAAAACTGGGGGTACCCTGACAAAGCTACTTGACAACCTTAGAGAATCAGGAATTACGAGAGAGTATCCCCGCTATGGAAAGGAAAGAGTCGAAACTGTATATCAGCTAAAAGATTTCTTTTCTCTATTCTATCTGAGATTTGTTCATGGCAAACAAGTCAAACAAGGAGGATGGAACGCTATCCATGGGACAGCCACATTCTACACATGGGCTGGAGATACGTTTGAACTTTTGAGCATAGAGCATCTGCAAAACATACAAGACACTCTACGTATCCATTCGGTTGAAAGGAACTACAGTTGGTGTGGGAAAGCTGAAGACGGAAAAGGTGCTCAAATAGATTTAGTCATGGAGAGTAAAAGTACTCAAACAGATTATCTCTGCGAAATGAAATTTTCAACAGGTAATTTTACTATCACACAAGATGTCGAGGAGAATATACGTCACAAGATAGACGCTTTCGCAAATAGCAAGATGCATAACAAAACTCGCTCAATACAAACTGTTTTGGTGACAACAATGGGACTTAGTTCCAATATGCATGCAAGTATCATCAATCACCTGATAACTCTTGAGCAATTATTTCAACGATAAAATAGAAGAATAATGAAAGAGGACTGCCAGCGATGGGTGGTCCTCTTTTTTTAATGACCTCCAATGGTTAATTATCAATAATTATAAATACCTTTATTATATGCGTATTTATAATTTTAGTATCTTTGCACCACAAACTAAGTACAAATCGCTTAAGGAAATAGCAGTACATTAAACTATAAGAATATGAATCCATATATCAAACAATTCCCCGACCTCATGGCGGGCAAGAAAATCATGTATGTTCACGGTTTCCTCTCTTCTGCACAGAGCGGCACCGTAAAGATGTTGCAGGAACTGATGCCGAATGCCACCCTCGTGGCTGAAGACATCCCGGTACATCCGGAAGAGGGCATAGAGATGCTGCAGAAGATGGCGGAGACTGAGAAGCCCGACCTCATCATCGGTACCTCGATGGGAGGCATGTATACCGAACTGCTGAAAGGATTCGACCGCATCCTCGTAAACCCTGCCTTCAAGATGGGCGATACGATGAGCAGCATGACCGGCAAGCAGGAATTCCAGAACCCGAGAAAGGACGGAGTGAACGAACTGATGGTTAACAAAGGCCTCATCAAGGAATACCGTGACTTTACCGAGCGTTGCTTCCAGAACATTACTCCCGAGGAGCAGCAACGTGTTTACGGTCTCTTCGGCGATGCTGATCCGCTGGTCCATACCTTCGACCTCTTCCATGAGCACTATCCGCTCGCCATCCCATTCCATGGCGAGCACCGCCTTATCGACAAGGTAGCATTCCACTATCTCTGTCCGGTTATCCGCTGGATTGACGACAAGCAGAACGGCAAGGAGCGCCCTATCGTATACATCGACTTCGATGCCCTGCACGACAGTTACATGAAGGCAACCAGTTCGATGCACAAGGCTTACGAGATGCTGATAGAGCATTACAACGTATACATCGTAGCCCCAGCGCCAACCAACGACCATGAATACATGGCGAAGGTACAGACCTGGGTGGAGGAATATCTCTCTACCCCAGCCTACAACCACATCATCTTCTGCAACCAGAAGAACCTGCTCTACGGCGATTACTTCATCGACCCTCGCCCATGCGATGGTTTCATGGGTACGACGATAGAATACGGCAGCGATGAATTCAAGACCTTCGAAGAAATCATCACCTTCTTCGAAAGACTGGGAGGACAATAAAGTGAAGAGTGAAGAATTCTCTTCTTCTTCGCCACACGCCCTGAAAGGGCAGAAGCTCCTAGCCCAGGGTAACACCTTGGGTTAACATACAAACAAAAATGTCGCCCTGTAAGGGCAAAAGCTTCACATAATCAAAGCTTTTGCCCTTACAGGGCGAGGTTGTTAAAATCATCATACCCCCAGGGTGTTACCCTGGGCTAGGAGCTTCTGCCCTTTCAGGGCGAGCTGCGATTATGCCTTATCCAGATTCTTCGGCAACACGAGGTTCAGGATAACGGCGAGCAGGAAGACTACTGCCACACAGTTATCAGCAAAAACGGTGCGCACAATCTCTGGGAAGATGTTGAACATACCTGTTGCAGATGTGAATCCGAGACCTACGCTGAGCGAAAGACTCACGATGACCATGTTGCGCTGAGAGAAGCCGGTACGCGCCATCATGCCGAAACCGGCAAAGAGGATGCTACCGAACATCATGATGGTACAGCCGCCCAATACAGCCTGAGGAATCGTAGTCAATACATAACCGATAGCTGGGAAGATACCACCGATAATCATGATGATGGCACCCATGGCAATGGTAAAGCGGTTCACTACTCCCGACATCGCTGCCAAACCTACGTTCTGACTGAAAGAAGTGATAGGAGTACAACCGAAAAGACCGGAAACCGAACTGACGAAACCATCGCAGCAGACTGCTGCACCCATCTCCTTAGTCTTAGGATCACGCTTCAACGCACTGTTGCAGAGAGCAGAAGTATCACCAATCGTTTCTGTGGCAGAAACCAGATATACTGCTACCACCGAGAGAATAGCACCGATATTAAACTCAGGTGTAAATGGAAGAAGCTTTGGCAAAGCTACGATAGAGAGACCAGAAAGTCCACTGAAATCTATCATTCCCATAAACAGCGCCAGAACATAACCTACCAGCAGTCCTACCAATACAGAGAGTGAACGCAAGAAACCCTTGGCGAAAATCTGACAAAGCAGACAAGCCAGCAAAGTGACAGAACCCACAACCCAGTTGTGCATGCTACCGAAATCAGCAGCACCCTGACCACCCGCAAAAGAGTTGGCACCAACAGGAAGGAGCGAGAAACCGATGGCTGTTACCACGGTAGCGGCTACTACAGGCGGAATGAGCTTGATCCAATACTTGGCGAAAAGTCCGAGTGTTCCTTCTACCAGACCACCAATGATGACAGCGCCTATCAAAGTACCCATACCATGAGCACCGGCAATGGCGATGGCAAGTGAAAGGAAGGTGAAGGAGATACCCATCACGATAGGAAGGCGAGAACCGATACGCCATACCGGATAAAGCTGCACCAAGGTACCGATACCGGCGATGACCATACAGTTCTGGATAAGCACGGCGCTCACCGAACTGTCCAAACCTATCGCACCAGCGAGAATCATGATTGGCGCAATATTGCTGACGAACATCGCCAGCACATGCTGAAGACCAAATGGGAGTGCTTTACCTACGGGCACTCTGCCGTCTAATTTGTAGAGATTTTCTATTGACTGTTCCATTGTCGTTATAATAATTAGAGAATTTCCATTATCCATCAATTCAGTGTCTTTTCTGAATTTGGCGGCAAAATTACAAAGAAAATCTGAGAAATCGTTCCTTTTCTCCATTTTTCTCTATCCAGCATGATAGAATACAAGAAGAATCTACGAAAAAAGGAAGGCTGCGGTTCATATTCCGTGCAACCTTCCCTTTTTATCTTATCTCATTAATACTCCGTCTTTTCCGCATTTTTCTCCCACATGCGGAAAGCACCGAGCGCCTCATCGCGCATCAGGGCAATCATCGGCTTGTGGCGATCTTCTATCTTGCGGTCTATCTCCTCGTAGATAAACTCATCATCGAAACCTATCTTTGCCGCATCCTTCCGGTCGTTGGCATAATAGATACGGTCGAGATGTGCCCAATAGATGGCACCCAGGCACATCGGGCAAGGCTCGCAGGAGGTATAGATCTCGCAACCTTCCAGATTGAAGGTCTTCAGTTTGCGGGTAGCCTGTCGGATACAGTTCACTTCGGCATGAGCCGTAGGGTCGAGGTCGATGGTTACACTGTTGGAAGCCTCAGCGATGATGATACCGTCCTTGGCAATCACAGCACCAAAAGGTCCGCCCCCCGTCTTCACGCTATTCTTTGAGAGCTCAATGGCTCTATGCATCAATTCTTCCTTTGTCATTGTTTAATATTTTTAGATTAATAATACCCCTTCTTTTCAATTGGGGGCTACAAATATACAAAAAAGAAATGATACGGCAAGCATTTCTTGCATTATTTTTTAGTACATTTGCTGCAAAGATACACTTTTTCGCACGAATATCCGACACTTTACTACATTTTTTTGCACGAACGCCCTAAATTTCCTTAAATACGCATTCCTGTTCAACAGTTAATTATCAATAATTATAAATACCTTTATTATAAGAGTAGTTATAATTTTCGTAACTTTGTAGCCTATGAATCAAAACAATATCAGCGCCGCAGAACTCTTCCTTAGGGTAAGAGAACTTTTGATACTCCCCGAACTGGAGCCGAAAACACGCAACAAGATGATGCACGATACGCTCATCCTCTGCTGCCACGAAGGAGTGAAGGATACCAAACAGGCTTTCGGTAACCTTTTCTCCCAGGTGGATTATCTCTGCAAGGCTCACGGCATCAAGGTGGCAGACAAGATTGCCATCCAGACCATGCGCCGGCACAGTAATTCGCAGGAACCGCTCTCAAGCGAAGATTTGAAATATGATGCACGTGCCCTAGCCATCTTCATCTCTGCCGTATTCGGAGTGGATGTTCCCCACGAGCTGAACGTGCTCATTCCCCATACCAACCGCCCTTATCAGAAAGGACTGGAAATCAACAACCGCCGCATCCGCTGCATCGTAAAGAACTGGGACAGCGATTTCATCCGCGTGGATATTGACCAAGATGCTGACGAAGAGGAATATCTCGTTCAACTGAAAGATGAAGAGAACCATATCGACCATACCTACCTCTGGGATATCCTGAAGGAAGGTATGCAGCTCAACCTGCTCGACTGTCAGGTGAAGCAGTCCGTCATCACTCCCCGACTCATCGTGGTGGAACCCGATTATCTGGTAGATATCAGTAGCATTGCCACCTGCTTCACGGCTTTCGGTCATCATCCCCTGCTCTATCTGCTGAACCAGATGAAACCCCGTGCCAACACCCAGGCTACCCTGCTCGGTAACTTTGCCGGTGCTGCGCTGGATGACATCATCAATACAAACGGCAAATACCTGATGAACGAAACCATAAAGACGAATTTCAGAGAGAAAGCACTGGAGTTCTGCACCTGTCCCTGGTTTGATGCCAAGAAATTCTATACCGATGCCAACCAGCAGGCATTCAATCTGCAGCAGGTAGTGGATATTCTCTTTCCCCGCACCGCATCGCAGGCACAGATGTCAGCCTTCCGTGGCGAAAGTCTTTACGACAGGAAGAAAGCCATCCTCGAACCTTCGTTCGTCTGCGAAGCACTCGGCATACAGGGACGTGTGGACCTGATGACTACCGACTGCAAACTGCTGGTGGAGCAGAAATCGGGACGCAACATGAATATCGAAACCCATCAGGTAGATCCGGGTTATCACAGTTATCAGCTGGAGCCCCACTATGTACAGCTGCTGCTCTACTATGGCGTATTGCAGCACAACTTCAAGCTGAGCAACGACCGCGTGAATATCCGTCTGCTCTACTCCAAATATCAGCCGCAAGACGGACTGATGGTGGTGGCGTATTACCACAAACTCTTCCAGGAAGCCATCACTTACCGCAACCAGCTGGTAGCCGCCTCTTTCGAGATAGCCAAGGAAGGTTTTGAACATGCGCTCAACGAGTTCACACCCGATGTGCTCAATGTAGCTGGCACACAGGACTTCTTCTACAACAAGTATCTGAAGCCGCAGATAGAAGCCATCACCAGTCCGCTCCACAACCTCACCCCATTAGAGGAGGCTTACTTCTGCCGCATGATGACCTTCGTGTTGCGGGAACAGATGATCAGCAAGGTGGGCGCACAGGAAGGCACCAACACATCAAGTTCCGACCTCTGGACCATGCCACTCGCCGAAAAGAAAGATGCCGGCAATATCTATACCGACCTGCACATCATCCGAAAGGAACAGAGCAGCGCAGGAAGCGGATATGATACCATCACCCTGAGCGTGCCCGACCAGGGAAAGGACTTCCTGCCCAACTTCCGTATCGGCGACATGGTGTATCTCTATACCTACAAGCTGAAGGAAGAACCCGACGTAAGAAAGGCTATATTATATAAAGGTGTACTGCAGGAGATTCACAGCGATGAGATTGTGGTGCATCTCACCGACGGACAGCAGAATGCCGATATCTTCGAGATGAATCTGCCTTACGCCATAGAACATGGAACGAGCGATGCATCGACAGGCGGAAGCATACGTAACCTGCACCAGTTTATCTGTGCACCCAAGGAGAAGCGCGACCTGCTGTTAGGACAGCGTGCTCCGCAAAGAGATGCCTCGCTTACATTGACCAGACATTACGATGATGTACTGGACGACATCATTCTCCGTGCCAAGCAGGCACAGGATTACTTCCTGCTCGTGGGACCTCCGGGAACAGGAAAGACCAGTCGTGCCCTGAAGTTTATGGTAGAAGAGGCATTGAACGATGGAACGGGAATGCCGACAGCAGAAAGCATCGCCTCGGGAGGCAAGACGGCTCAACAGCCTGCATCCTCCATCCTCCTGATGAGCTATACCAACCGAGCCGTAGATGAAATCTGCGAGATGCTGGTAGATTCGGGCATTCCATTCCTTCGCCTCGGCAGCGAGTACTCCTGCGACGAGCGGTTCCGCCCTTATCTGATAGAGAAGGCCATCAGCGACTGTCCGAAGCTCGAAGCCATCAAACAATATATAATAGGAACGCGTGTAATCGTGGGCACCACTTCGATGATGACCTCCAAGCCGTTCATCTTCTCGCTGAAGCACTTCAAGCTTGCCATCATCGACGAGTCGAGCCAGATACTGGAGCCTAATCTCATCGGTCTCTTATCAGCAGTAGATAAGTTCATCCTCATTGGCGACTACAAGCAGTTGCCAGCCGTGGTGCAGCAGAGCGAGCAGGATTCAGGCATTCCTACCATCAACGACAGTCAGAAAGGTGGCATCATCGACATGAGCATCCTGCAGGACATCTGTCTTACCAACTGCCGCAATTCCCTCTTCGAACGTCTGATTCATTGGGAAGATCACGAAGAACGCAGCGAATTCATCGGCATTCTGCGCCGCCAAGGCAGAATGCATCCCGAGATTGCAGAGTTTCCTAACCGGATGTTCTACCGTCGGGAGAAACTGGAACCCGTGCCATGTCCACACCAGTTGGAGACGGAGCTGTCATACACCCTTCCATCAGAAGATGCGCTCGACGATTTGCTGAAGGAGCACCGCATGATATTCCTCCCATCCAAATTCTGCAAGGAACCGAATGTATCCGATAAGATCAATGCCAACGAGGCAGCAATCGTGGTAGACCTGCTTCGCCGCATCCACCGCTTCTATGGAGAGCGTTTCGATGCCAAGAAGACGGTAGGCGTCATCGTTCCTTACCGCAACCAGATAGCCATGGTGCGTAAAGGCATCGAAAAGCTCGGTATTCCGGAACTGGAGAAAATCAGTATCGATACCGTAGAGCGGTACCAGGGCAGCCAGCGAGATGTCATCATCTACAGTTTCACCATCCAGAACATCTGGCAGCTCGACTTCCTTGCAGGCAACAGTTTCGTAGAAGACGGCGCCATCATCGACCGCAAGCTGAACGTAGCCATCACCCGTGCCCGAAAGCAGATGATTATGACAGGCAACCCGGAGATATTGCACAATAATCAGATTTTTAGCGAATTAATGAACTATGTGAAGGAAAAAGGAGGATATTTTTAAAATTTCCCCCAAAAAGTTTGGTGATACGGAAATAAAGTCCTATCTTTGCATTCGAATTATACACAAAAGGATAAACAAGAGACATAAATACAGATATAGGATTCCGGTGCTTCACTGGCACTGGAATTCTTTATTTTTTATGCTACTTGCCAACCGATTATTAATAACATTAAAACAACAAGAAAATTATGGCTTACATGTCACAAGAAGGCTACGACAAACTCGTAGCTGAGCTGAAACAGCTCGTATCTGTAGAGCGCCCTAAGGCATCAGCCGCAATTGCTGAAGCCCGCGACAAGGGTGATTTAAGTGAGAATTCTGAGTATGATGCCGCTAAAGAGGCACAGGCTCATCTGGAAGATAAGATCAATCGCCTGAAGCTCACCATTGCCGAGGCCAAGATTATCGATACCAAGCAGCTCAGCACCGACAGCGTGCAGATTATGTCGAAGGTAGAGATGACCAACATGGCTAACAAGGCAAAGATGACTTATACCATCGTGAGCGAGAGCGAGGCAAACTTGAAGGAAGGCAAGATTTCCATCAAGACTCCTATCGCACAGGGATTGCTCAACAAGAAGGTAGGTGAGATTGCAGAAATCAAGATTCCTCGCGGCACCATCAACCTTCGCATCGACAAGATTTCATTTGAATAAAACGGAATAAAAGGAACTATCATATCGGCAGCAATGCCCGTATGACGGTTCCTTTTATGTTATATGTAAGCCTACCCGATATATTCTATAGAAAATGAAAGTAGCCGATGCAACGACATCAAAAAGAGAATAAGATAATATGTATTGTAAATTATAAATTATTAATTATAAATTGATTAGCGATTATGGCAAGCATTTTTTCAAAGATTGCAGCAGGAGAGATTCCTAGCTACAAGTGTGCAGAAAGCGACAAGTTTTATGCTTTCCTCGACATTAGCCCTATCGGCAAAGGTCATACTTTGGTGATTCCCCGCAAGGAGGTTGATTACATCTTCGATATGGAAGACGAAGACCTGGCTGAGTTTGAGGTTTTCGCCAAGAAGGTAGCCAAGGCTATCAAGGCAGCCTTCCCATGCAAGAAAGTGGCGCAGGTTGTTTTGGGTCTGGAGGTTCCTCATGCCCATATCCACCTCATCCCAATGAACAGCGAAGCTGATGTAAACTTCCGCAAGGAGCATCTCAAACTCACAGAGGAAGAGTTCAAGGAAATTGCTGATAAGATTTATACAGAATTCAAGAAACTTTAAATGCAAGAAGTTTCAAACAGAAAAAGAGCTGCGAATATGCTTCGCAGCTCTTTTTATATCTTTATTTCATAAGCTCTTGCTTAGACGAACTCATCGCCTTTCTTCATCTGCACCTCGTTTACATATTTACGCACCAGGGCAGAAGAATCTTCTTTCTTGCATATCAACAATACATTGTCATTCTCGGCTACTATGAAACCATCCAGTCCGTTCAATACAGCCAGCTTTCCTTTAGGCAACTTGATTACATTGTTGTGACAATTCTCCATCATCACATCGCTGTCAACAACCACGTTGTCATCGCTGCTCTTCTGCATCGCCTCGTAGATACTGTGCCAGGTACCCAGATCAGCCCAGCCGAAGTCACACTTCATCATATAGACATTGCTAGGTTTGTCAAGCACTCCGAAATCTACTGATATATTAGGATAAGAAGAGAAACTCTCTTTCATGTATGCATTCTCAGTCTCCACACTGAATTCGGGATACTGTTTATCGTAATCACGGAGTACAGGGGGCAGAATCTTGCAGAAACACTCACGCAGATACTTCACATTAGAAAGGAATAAACCCGTATTCCAATAGAACTCTCCACTCTCTACAAAAATCTTGGCAAACTCTCTTTCCGGTTTCTCTGTAAACGACTGCACCTTGTACAATCCGTTGCCGATAGCTTCGCCCATCTGAATATATCCATATCCAGGTTCAGGACGGGTTGGTTTCACACCCATCGTCAGGAAACGGTCATGTTCTGCCACAAAAGCCAGACCTTCCAATACGTTTTCCCGGAAAGCATCTTCATTGAAGATAGCCTGATCCGAAGGAGTGGCGATGATGCAGGCATCAGGATTGAGCATCGAGATGCGATGATTGGCCCATGCCATGCTAGGTGCCGTATTGCGATGAATAGGTTCCGCCAATATCCGTTCTGCAGGAACCTCAGGCAACTGTTCCTTTACCAGTTGAACATATTCTTCATTTGTGTTGATAAATATATGGTCGGCAGGCACGATCTTTGCCATACGGTCAAAGGTTTGCTGAAGCTGGGTGCGCCCCACGCCAAAGAAGTCGACAAACTGCTTCGGATAGTTGCTGCGGCTGCAAGGCCAGAGTCTGCGGCCCTTACCTCCCGCCAATATCACACAATAATTATTTCCGTTACTCTTCATATCTTGAGTCTAATATTTTGTTGGTTTTCAAAATTCATCTGTAAAGTTAGTGATTATCCGTGAAAGTGCCAAAGATTTTCTTGAAATTTAATAAAGTGGCCTATAAAAACAACAAAAATTTAATGTTTCTGCATTAAAAATGCATTTTTAGAAAAAAAAGTCACCAAAAAGTTTGTCAGTTCAAAAATTATTAGTACCTTTGCAACCGCAAATAAGCAAGGTGGTATTTGCCCAGATGGCGGAATCGGTAGACGCGCTGGTCTCAAACACCAGTGGAGCAATCCATCCCGGTTCGATCCCGGGTCTGGGTACCAAAAAGGAGAGAAGTTTTACTTCTCTCCCTTTTTCGTTTATATACCTTGTATATATACACATTTATCCCTGCATATCTACCCACTTACATCCTATCATATCCCCCACTTCACGAAAACGTTTACAGCGATTTATTTAGAATAAGCCTTACTATTTTTGGCTTTTCAAAAGATAATATTTATCTTTGCAGAAGAAATAACTTATATATAATAACCCAACAAACCGAAAAAATAGATGAAGAAATTTTTTAGCATGGTATGTGCTTGCTTGTTGGCGCTAAGTGCCCAGGCAACCGACATCAAGAAGTATGATGCTCTTTACGAGAATCTACCATTCCAGATGGAGAAGGTGACCCGTCCGCAATTCCCAGCCAATGAGGTAAATCTCAAGGACTTTGGTGCCATTGGCGATGGCTCTTCTCTCTGTACCACAGCCTTTGCCAAGGCTATCGATGCGCTGACTCAGAAAGGCGGCGGCAAACTCATCGTTCCACAGGGCGTATGGTTCACAGGTCCTATCGTATTGAAGAGCAATATCAACCTGCATCTCGAAAAAGGTGCAGTCATCCTTTTCTCACCAGATGATACCCTCTACCCTTTTATAGAAACATCGTTTGAGGGTCTGGATACACGCCGCTGCCAGTCGCCTATCTCTGGTCATCATCTTACCAACGTGGCAATTACCGGTCAGGGTTGCATCGACGGAAACGGAGAATACTGGCGCCCATTGAAGAAGCAGAAGGTTACCGATGCCCAGTGGAAGCAGATTACTTCACGTGGCGGTGCGTTCAAGAGAGCCGACTACTGGTTCCCATCAGAAGGTGCATTGAAGGCAGACAACAGTGCCAACATGAATGTGCCTAAAACTCCAGCTTCAGAAGAAGAATGGAACGAGATCAAGCGTTTCCTCCGCCCTGTAATGATCAGTCTCGTAAGCTGCAAGAACGTTTGGCTCAATGGTGTCATCTTCCAGAATTCACCTGCATGGAACATCCATCCGCTGATGTGCGAGAACGTTCTTATAGAAGATGTATTGGTCCGCAACCCTTCATATGCTCAGAATGGTGATGGTCTTGACCTGGAGAGCTGCAAGAATGCACTTATCGTCAACTCTACTTTCGATGTAGGCGATGATGGTATCTGTATCAAGAGCGGTAAGGATGCTGACGGAAGAAAGCGCGGCATTCCTTGCGAGAATGTCATCGTAAACGGCTGTACCGTATTCAAGGGTCATGGTGGTTTCGTTGTTGGCAGCGAGATGAGCGGTGGCGTAAAGAATATCAAGGTGAGCGACTGCCAGTTCCTCGGCACCGATGTAGGTCTCCGTTTCAAGAGTACCCGCGGTCGTGGTGGCGTAGTAGAGAATATCTATATCGACAACATGTCAATGTTTGATATTCAGACAGATGTCATCACCTTTGACCTTTACTACGGTGGCAAGTCTGCCGTTGAGGTTCTCAACGATGGCGATGAGGCTAAGAGCCAGAAGGTACAGAAGTTCAAGGTAGATGAGACAACACCTTGCTTCCGCAATATCGACATCAACCATGTCATCTGCCGCACAGCCCGCCGTGCAGCTTACTTCAACGGCCTCCCAGAGATGCCGGTAAGCAACATCCACATCAAGGATATGGAGGTAAACAATGCTGAGTATGGTATCGTCATCAACCGTACTGACGGCGTGAAGCTCGAAAACATCAAGGTTAGTGCAAAGAATCACACCTTCGATGCTAAGAACTCGAAAAATGTGACTGTCAACGACAAGACATACAAGAAGATTGACGAGAAGGGTATTACCCTCGATTTCTAATCTCGTTCTGACAAGATAAGACAGATAAGAATATCCGCTGTATCTGTCAGAAACAACAAAGAAGAAACAGGCTGTTGGAGCACAAAGTTCCGACAGCCTGTTTTTAGTTTTATCAGCAACTATTTCCTTACAAAGGCTACACTTTTTGCCCCAAAAAGAAAAAAACACGCTTTTTCTTAAAATAATTTAGTTTTTTCTTGGTAGTATTAAATCTTTTTTATACTTTTGTAGTCGATAAATAAATGACGCAACCTAGAAATTTAAACTTAAGAAACTTTCCTCTTGGATTCTTTTATATAGATTCAGCCGAAGTTTTTTTCAGATGTTAGAAGACGCAATAAATAATTGAAGAAAATTCTGGTAATAGGCTCCTATATATTATATATAATGTGTAGCATGCTTAAAGGCCTAATTTACATAAACAAAAACAAATAGTAAAATTTTAAAAGTTAGTTACATGGTGAACGCAATCAAAAAATTGTGTAAAGTCTGCCTAGTAACGACAATGGTGTTAACACCATCTTCTGTCCTCGCACAGAATGTCGTGAAAGGTACCGTGCTGGACTCTAACAACGAGCCAGTGATCGGAGCATCTGTCATTGAAAAGGGAAACCCTAAGAATGGCACAGTTACTGACATCGATGGTAATTTTACGCTCAACCTGAAAGCCGGCAGGACTGCCGTTATCTCTTACATCGGTATGGTGGCACAAGAGGTAAAAGTGGGGGGGGCAAGCCCAAACCATCGTATTGAAGGATGACAACAGTCAGCTCAACGAAGTTGTCGTTGTCGGTTATACAAGTAAAGCCCGCAAGGACCTCACCGGTTCTGTAGGTTCAATCTCTGGACAAAAGCTTGCTGTTGTTCCAGTGGCTTCTGCTGCTGAGGCATTGGCAGGTAAGATTGCCGGTGTGCAGGTTACCACAGTCGATGGTGCTCCTGGTGCCGACATCAATATCCGTATTCGTGGTGGTTCAGCCATCTCAAGTTCCCAGGACTCTAAACCTTTGTTTATCGTCGATGGATTCCAGGCTGACAACATCAACGACATCCCTCCTACCGATATTCAGAGCATCGACGTTCTGAAGGATGCTTCCCTCACCGCTGTCTATGGTGCACGAGGTGGTAATGGTGTAGTTATCGTTACTACTAAATCTGCACAGGCTGGTAAGGTGAAGGTTGATTTCAACGCCTATGGTCAGCTCTCTTGGCTGGCAGGCAAGCAGGACATGCTGGATACTTACGAATTCGTTAAGTATCAGTTGGATGGAACCTATGACAAAAACGACAAGAAGCACGCCTTCCGCCGTGACTTCGGTAACCCTAACGATATTGACATCTACAAGACAAAGACTACCCACGACTGGCAAGATGAGTTGATGGGCGACCCAGCCTTGACCCAGATGTACAATGTTACCGTGAATGGTGGTAACGAGAAGTTGCGTTTCAGCACCTCTCTCACCCAGCACAATCAGGATGGTATCATCTCAAATTCCGGTGTTCGCCGTACCAATATGAACACCAAGATCAATGTCAAGTTGGCTAAGAACGTTAACCTCCTGGTAAACCCTCGTTTCACATATCGTCGTGACCTCGGTGCAGGTGCCAGCGGCATCGGTACAGGTGGTTTGGTGGGCGTATTGAACTACAAACCAACCAATGGTCTTCGTGAGTTTACCAACTATGATGACGAGTGGCAGGATTTCTCGGTAGAACGTTACTGGAAGCTGGCTAGTCCTTTGGACGACATCAATCAGAATTATCTGCTGAAGCATTCTTACAGTTTCACCAACCAGGCTAGTCTCACATGGGAAATCATTCCTAACCTGACCTTCCGTTCAGACATTGCCCAGTTCTGGTCATTCTCAGACAACAACCGTTTCTACGGCTATCTGACAGATGAGGCTGCCAAGAACGAGAACATGCCTGTGGCTCAGATTACAAACACCCGTGGCTTTAAGTATACATGGACAAATACCCTGAACTATAGCTTAACCCTGAAGGAGAAGCATAATTTCTCTTTCTTGCTCGGTCAGGAGGTTCAGCATACACAAACCACAACCAACTATCAGGCATCCCGCTATTTCCCACAGAGCACATCACCAAGATATGCTTTCAACAACATGGGGCTGGGTTCTGCATACGGTAGCACATCAAGCGTAACAACTCCTAACCGTATCGCATCATACTTCGGTCAGATCAACTATAACTATAAGCACAAGTACCTGCTCTCAGGTACCATGCGTGCCGATGGTTCTACCCGATTCGCTCCAGGTAACCAGTGGGGTTACTTCCCTTCTATCTCTGGCGCATGGGTTATCTCTGAGGAGTCTTGGTGGAACAAGGACGTTGTTGATCAGTTGAAGATCCGTGCAGCTTTCGGTCTTTCAGGTAACAACAACATCGGTGATGACCGTTGGCGCTATCAGTATAACATCAATGCACAGGGTGGTCCTAGCTGGGGCGAGAGCACAACAACCCAGAATGGTGACAAGTATTATGCATCAGACGCTTTGTTCCCTAACAACAAGATTAAGTGGGAGACTACCGTAACCCGCAACCTGGCTGCTGATATTTCTCTCTTCAAGGGTCGCATTACGCTTACTCCTGAAGTTTACTGGAACACCACACGCGACTTGCTCTACAAGTGCCAGATTCCTACCACAACCGGTTACTCACAGCAGTGGCAGAACGTAGGTCGTGTATCTAATAAGGGTTTCGAACTTTCTATCAATGGCGATATCCTCCGCGGTAAGGACTATGTTCTCTCTGCTAACTTCAACATGGGTATGAACAAGACCAAGGTAGAGAAGATTAACGGTACAGATGCTTACATCCCTGGTAAGTCTTGGGATTCAGAGGATAACTTCCGCCTCGTAGAGGGTAAGGAAGTAGGTCTTATCTATGGTTATGTATACGAAGGCCTTTATGGTTTCAACGAATTCCACAGAAATGGATTCAAATACGCAGCAAATGATGCCGACTATCTGGCAGAAAACCCAGGTGTACAGGAGAAACCAACCGTAACAGGTCTGTTTGGTACAGAGCCTGGCCGCATCAAGCTGAAGGATATCAACGGTGATGGCAAGATTGACATCAACGACCGTACTGTAGTAGGTAATACCAACCCTAAGGTACAGGGTGGTTTCGGTTTGTCAGGAAAGTGGAAGAACTTCGATTTCACTGCCAACTTCACCTACATGCTCGACTTCGACGTGATTAACGCTACCGGATACCAGCTTTCATCAGCAAATGGTGCCAGCCAGACCAATCCTCGCAACGTATTGAAGAAGTTTGACTACAACAACCGTTGGGTTTATCATGGAGATATCTACATCGAGAATGCAGATGGAACCAAGAGTATCTACAACCTCAACGAGTGCTTGTTGGGCAATTCACAGCACATCGATTACCTCGATATTTACGAAGAGCTCAATGCTGGTAAGACATTGTGGAACCCACAGGATGTAACCAAGAACTACACACTCTCTAACTTCGTAGAAGATGGTTCATTCCTGCGTCTCAACGACTTGACTATCGGTTACACATTGCCTACAACCCTTACAAAGAAGTGGGGTATCTCTCGCCTCCGTTTGTATGTTACAGGCTCTAACATCTTCTGCATCACCGGCTACTCAGGCTATGACCCAGAAGTTGACATTCAGAATGGCTTGACACCTAACGTTGACTGGAACCGCTACCCACGTAGCCACAGCTACCTCTTCGGTGTGAACCTTTCATTCTAAACTAGGTATATAATATATAATAAGGAAATACAATATGAAAATTAAAAATATATTGATGTGCAGTCTGTTGCTGGCAGGCTTGTCTTCCTGCAACGACTACTTGGATGTAGACGCTCCTTCTAAGGTGACCGACAAACAAGTGTTCAGCAGTACAGAAGAAGCCGACCGCTTATTGAATGCGGTTTACCAGTCTACCTGTAGCAGTAACACATACGGCAATGCATACCTCACAACCTTCAACTTCAACAGCGATGTAGAATTCTCTACTTCAAAAGCTGAAATAAAGAGCGTAAGCCACAACGACTGGAAGCAGTTTGACGGTGAGGCTGACGGTGGTAGCATCAAGGGTACTTGGGATGCGGCTTACCAGACTATCGAACGTGCCAACAACTTTGTAAACGCTGCAGAGAAATCTTCACTCTACGGCAATGCAGACCTCGACCAGATGATTGGTGAGGCAAAGTGTATCCGTGCTATGAACTATCTCGACCTGGTGATTCTCTGGGGAGATATTCCTTTCACCTTCACTCGTACTTACGACCAGGAATCACTGATCATGCCTATGGGAACCCGTGATGAGATTCTTACAGCTCTTATCAACGACCTGAAGCAGGCTGCTCCTAAGATGAAGAAGGCTAAGGAAATCACAGAAGGCGTAGAGCGCTGCTCTAAGGAGTTTGCATGGTCTCTCATTGCCCGTATCTCTATGTTCCGTGCCGGTTATTCTCTCCGCCATGGCGAAGATACAAAGGCTGCAGGTACCATGGAGCGTGCTGCTGACTATGAGGACTATTACAAGATTGCCCGTACATACGCTGATTCTGTTATCCAGGAAGGTACTCATGCGTTGACCAACGACTATATGAAGGTATTCAACGATGAGTGTAACTATGCAGTTGTAAGCAACGACGATGTCATCTTCGAAATTCCATTCGTACAGAATGTAAACGGAAACATCGGTTATATCCAAGGTCCTAAGGCTGACTTCTCTAGTGCCGGCGATACCGATCACCCTTGGGGTAAGATGAGTGGTAGCGTAGGTTTGAATGCTTTCTATCGTTTCACATTTGACAAGGAAGACGTACGCCGCAATACTGTAGGCTACTGGTCATACGGTTACAACGGTATTGCAGCATTGCAGAATTCATATACCAACTACTGTCTGAAGTGGTCTAAGCTTTGGGACAGAAGTCATACTCAGGGTAATACCTCTGAAGGCAATACCGGTATCAACTTCCCATACATGCGCTATGCTGACGTTCTCCTGATGTATGCAGAGGCAGAAAACGAATTGAACGGTCCTACCGATGCAGCCAAGAATGCATTGAAGCAGGTTCGTGAACGTGCGTTCCGTGGTGCAGCCAACAAGGCTGAAAAGGTAGACGGCTATGTAAGTGCACTCGGTACCAAGGATGAGTTCTTCAAGGCTATCGTTGACGAGCGTGCCTGGGAATTTGGCGGTGAGAATATCCGCTGGAAGGATCTTGTTCGCTGGAACCTCTACAGCCAGGTGCTCTACAAGAACTTCTGGAAGTATTATGGTATGGGTTGCGACCGTGACGACAGCTACGACGTAGATGGTAATTTCAATGATTTACCAAACGACTTCTTCTACAGAACCCGTACAAGAGCTCAGTGGAACCAGCAGGTAGCAGAAAACCCAGAGAAGTATAATGCAGCCAACTATCCTGAGGTATTCAACTTCGCCAATACAGATGCCAGCCTCGGTATCATTGAGGTTTACAAGACTCAGGGCGATGACTTCTGTATCGATAACCTTTGGGAGAACTGGGGACTCAACGGTAAGCTGATGCCTCAGGAAGGTGGAGAAGCCGACTGGAAGAGAGCATATCTTTTTAACTGGCTCGATGAGGAAACTGGTATAGCAAAACCAGAATGCAGATGCTCTATCAGAGGTTACATCTACATCGACCAGCTGGGCGTTATGCAGACAACCAACATTCCTGAGTACAGTAGCGAAGTTGACTTGTCGACTCTCCCATCTGTAAGATACATCCTGCCAATTCCAAAAGATGTAATAAGCCGCAGTCTGGGACAGTACAAGAATTATTATGGTTATTAATCAATGACTTAGAATCATAAAAGATATGAAGAAATTATTTATATTTTCAATGATATTAGCTGCAACCATGTCGTTCTTTGCTTCATGCAAAGACGACGATGGTTACAACGATGCAGACGCAGACCGTCTGCCTATGCCTATGTTCCGCAATACACAGAACACGGCATCAAAAACCACTCCCTATTATTGTGACATTGCTTCAAGAGTGGATCCAAACATCGCACTCTACCTGCAGCAGCATGGCTATAAGGCAAGTACACACGTGAATGATATGCGCCTGTTCTGGTATGGTGTAGATGGTGCAGATGCATACGAATTGAAAGGAAAAGTAATGGGAACCTCATGGGACAAGGAGGAAAATCCAAATCTTCTGGATACCATTTTGACTGCAGACCAGCTTTCTTTCCTGCACGAAGACTTGCAATATAGCACAGGTTATCTGTATGCCATCCGTGCACTCGTTGACAGAAACGATTTGAACAATCCTCATAACTCTAAGTGGTTTGGTATGGGTGATGGTTCTCATCAGGTAGACCAGTCACGTGATGATGACCGTAACCAGACCGGTGCCTTGACAACAGGTATGCGCTACGATGTACCAAGCGTATTCTGGACAGAGAATGTAACCAAGACTTCTATGGATGTATGCTTCCAACCACAGACAGAAGGCGATTACGAGAAGGATTACAAGGAGTTCTTCAAGGCGGGTGCAGAGGTAAAGGATGGAGAGTGGGTATTCGATGAAATCCGCGTGGTTCCATCAGCTGATAATGCACAGCTTCCAGAACACATCATCAAACCTACTGCAGAACAGCGTGCCGCTGGCCGTGTACATATTGAAGGTTTGGAATCTAACGCTGCTTATATCGTAAGCGGACAGAACAACCACATCAAGCGCTACTACGACCGCCAGTACAACTCCACCATGCTCCGTATGCCAGGTGATTCCGGTGAACCTATCCTCATCAAGGCAAATACAGCAGAAGAGGCAAAGCGCGATACCTTGTTGCAGAACATGGGCTTGCAGAAGGGTAAAATCTTCGGTTGCGAGGACCTTGTTGCTACCCGTATCGATACCATCCTGACCAACTATATGTCTGACAGCAAGATAGCTGAAGGTCAGATATTCTATCTGGAAGGCGGCAAGACATACTACTGCTCTTCAACAGTTGAAATGACCAAGGGCTTTACCATTGCAACCAATCCTGCAGATATTGCTGCAGGTAAGGGGCGTGCAACCATTCTCCAGGGAATCGGTTACAAGAGCGAGGCTAAGACTGCAGCAAATGCAGTGAACTGGGGATTGTGCCGCAATGCACGTACTGGTGCAGAGAATGGTGTGACATTGGCTATCCAGCCTATCATCATGCAGGACATCAACTTCCACCCTATGGCTTGGTTCAACTACTTTGACCAGAAGGGAGAAGGCGGTAATCCACAATGTACCATTACCCAGAACTACTTCATGAATATGTACAGCCAGGGATTGTCATTCTCACTCGCTGAACTTCGTATCGAAAGATGTACATTCAGTGGTCACGTTCGTGGTTTCATCCGTTTCCAAGGTCCTAACCGTCAGATTATCGAGAAGTTGACCGTCAACGACTGTGTATTCTACGATGAAGGTGGTTATGATACCAATGGCCGTGGCTACTCTTGGTTCGCAGGTCCAGGTAACAACCGCAAGTCAAACTTCTACAAGAATTTGACCTTCACCAATAATACCATCATCAACAGTCCACGCCACGCCTTGATTACAGAGGCAAAGAACCTGGCTTGGCCTGATGGTACAACATGGAACATCAATGTATCTAACAATACATTCGTCAACTTCTCACCACGCTCTAACAACAAGAGCCACGGTTTGATGTTCGAAATCAAGTATGCTCCAGGTGGTTCTAAGATTACCTGCAAGAAGAACCTCTTCGTATTTGCCGGTAACAAGAATGATGGTGCCCGTGACTACTTCCAGAAGGGTATGATCATCGATACCAAGGATATTTCTTACGACTTCGCAGACAACTACTCTACCGTAGTTCCTGCTTACGACAAGTATAAATCATCTACAGATCCTAAGACAAGTCTCCTGGATGGTATGTTCATGCAGAACGCATTCTCTAACTCTAAGACTGGTGCCGGCTACAACAAGGGAGCCCTTAACGTTGGTGGTATGGGTGAAACCCAAATTAAGTTTGGTGACAATCATAACAAGAATGAGGCAGACGCTGTAGGCTACCAGCTTGAGGCTGGCGAGCTCTTCAAGAGTCCTTGGACTATCGGTACAGTAAATGCCAAGGAGAAGTTCCAAAAGGATGCTTACCGTTACTCAGACATCAGTGGTTTCTACTATAATGCATCAGACAAGGTGAAGAGACATCCTATCTATACCAAGGAAATCGGTGACCCACGCTGGCGCACTGGTAAGTCTTGGGATGGTGGCAAGAACCACACAGTAAAGAGTGGTGATCTGACTTACTAAATTATATTATCAGATATACATATTTAATAAAAAACAAAGAGGGCGAGCCTGTGAAGGTTCGTCCTCTTACTTTTTATCAAAACTGCCCTAAAAAATGAAGCAGGCTTCAATGGCAAACGAAGCCTGTTTCATTGACCATCGAAGCCTGTTTCATAAAAAGGGGCATATCTGCAGGCTCTAATCCTTGAAATCTATACTCAATTCGCCAGTGCCTAAAAGATTGTAACTCATGCGATGATATGGGGTAACTCCAAATTCCCTGATGGCAGCACGATGCTTCTTGGTAGGATAACCCTTGTTGCCTTTCCAATCGTATTGTGGGTATTCTTCTGCCAGCGCATCCATGTAATCATCACGATAGGTCTTGGCAAGGATGCTTGCCGCAGCAATTGCCAGATACTTGCCGTCGCCTTTTACGATGGTTGTATAAGGCAAATCCTTATAGGGTTTGAAACGGTTGCCATCCACAATAACTGCCTCCGGACGAACCTTGAGCTGGTCCAGGGCTCGGTGCATAGCCAGGAAACTGGCGTTGAGGATATTGATTTTATCGATTTCTTCAGGCGTAACAATGCCAACAGCCCAAGCTACGGCATCACGCTCTATCTGCTCGCGGAGCGCCTTGCGCTTCTTGTCGGTGAGCTTCTTACTGTCGTTCAATTCGGCATTCTGATAACCGGGCGGAAGGATAACGGCTGCTGCATATACGCTGCCAGCCAAGCATCCACGGCCAGCCTCATCACAGCCAGCCTCTATCATATCCTTATAATAATGACTTTCTAACATTTTCTTTATTCTTGATGATACATCTTATTATTATTAAAGCAAAGGCTTCAAGCCTTCCCATTTCACATTCCAATTGCCATCCTGCGGGAAACCCGGATTAGGATGAATACTGCCATCCCAGCCGGCACACATCATGGCTACAGCCATCAACAAACCGCCATTGCCAGGAAGATAAAGGCGCAAACGGGCATCCTGATAGTTATGACCGCTTACCAGATAAGTATTCTTCTGCTGGTGCATCAGCAAAGCACCTACTGCATTCTCCGGTTCTCCCATGCGGGCAGCTCCCATAGCCATCATCGGATAATCCCAGCCCCAGGAAGTATTCCATTTCCAATTCTTCCAAATCCACTGTTCGGTCTTCTTCATCTTGGCAAAATCAATCATTCTACTATTATATGGGAACAGACCGATAGCGCCCATCGCGGCTGGATGATCACTGAACATACGAACCTTGGTATAGGTATCAGGCTCGGTTTCTGCAGCAAGATATAAACTGTCTTTAGATGCAAGAGGAGAAATCTTAGCTATAATGTCGTCCCAATGTGCATCACGAGCCTTACCTAGGCGTTCACGCCATTCCTGCGCAATTTTCAAGGCACAATGCCACTGACTGAGTTCGAAAGGAGGATTCACGGTTGTTGCAGCAGGTAAGGTTTCCTGGGCAGCAATACAACCACGAAGAATATAACGGTCTTTCTCCTTATCATATTCTGCAAAGTCGCCCATAAATTCAGCGGTTTCATCGACCAACTTCGCATATTTCTGCAAGATGGCAGGCGAAGGATCAGCACGATAAAGCAATTCCGCCAGATAAATCAGGTGTGGCTGTTGCCAAATCAGGAAACTTCCCACACTAGAAGGAGCCTCTCCTGCATCCGGATCGGTCATTTTCATCCATCTTACTCCCTTGAATCCCTGTCGCTGGGCTATCTTGCGGGCATTCGGCTCAGCCTTAAAATACCAGGATAAAGAACGCTCCAACAATTCAGGATGTCCCCACAAGGCAAATTGTGCCTGGTGCCAGAGAATCATCTCCAAATGGAATTTGCCAAACCAGGAATTATAGGTAAGACCGGTTTCCTGAGGAGGAGTTTCACCTGCATCCTGAATAGCCAGCAGGTATTGGCTCAACACTACACGGCGCTCCATCTCCTGAGCACGAGGATCCTTACACTGTCCGAAATCTACCATCGCTCCTTTCTGCCAATAGCGATTCCAATAAGCCTTGGCTGCATCCGCAACCTCAGCAAAAGTCTTGCTCTCAGAAGATATCTGCTCTGCATATTCACAGGTCAACTTCAAGTCAGCAGACTTTGACTGCAGCTGATAGAAGTTCTTGCCTTTCTGCTTGAGTTTAGCTGTACCCTGCCATCTTAACATCACGAAATAGACGGTTTCATCGATAGTTCGTTTCAATACGGCAGAATTCTTATCCTGTGAAACAAGCATTGTGGAATGAAGATGATCTTTATTCCAATCGCAAGCATCATCACAATGACCGCCTGTAGGATAAGCAAAACGGATATCAAATGCAATAGAACCTTTAGACTGGACGTGAGTAGCAATCATATCCAGCTCAGGATGACAAGTGGTCTCCACCTGATAAGCACGACCATGATAAATAAAGCTGCTCTTAATCATTCCATCCCACATGTCCAAAATTTGGTTAACCTGCTGTATATTCTTAGGATCAGACCCCAGAGAAAGTCCCAATGTACCCAAATGCAGACGATGAGGATTGACACGATACCAATCTCCTGCAGCCTTCTTTCTCTTATCTTCCTTAATCTGGGTAGCGTATGGCTCCTTTCTTCCTCTTCCATAGTCATAATAACGCCAACTTTCTTCCGGTTTATAATTCTCAGGATTGGCAAATGAATGCCAGCCCCAATCGCTCATCGTACCCAAAGGAACGCCCTTGGAATAAGACTTAGGGAAAGACTGAAGGCCGGTTCCATCGACAGTCATGGCAAAGCCACCATTACCCACAGACAGAGAATTCAACGAATCCATCGTCACTACATGAGGATTATTCCTCTCTACTACCTGCTTTCTATCTATATTCTGAGCAGAAAGGCTCAAGGAAACCAACAGAAAAGCACTTAAAAATATTCTTTTCATTTGTTTGTTTTTAGGTTGTTTTATGTAAATATAAAAACAATAATTCCCCAATTCCATCATAGAAATGGGGAATCATTATATATAAAAGTTTTTAGAACATCTGAGAAACGCGTTTTACGCCTGCTACAAGCGCATCAACCTCCTCCTTGGTATTGTACAAGGCAAAGCTGGCACGAACAGTTCCCAGAATGCCATAACGGTCCATCAAAGGCTGAGCACAATGATGACCGGTGCGTACAGCGATGCCCAGACGGTCGAGCAAGGTGCCCATATCCATATGATGAATATCACCAACCAAGAAGCTGACAACGGCATCCTTGCCCTCCTGTTCACCAAAAAGTCTGATTCCATCGATGGTTCGCATCTGCTCCATGCAGTAACGGGTGAGTTCCTGCTCGTGCTTGGCAATGTTATCCATGCCGAGCGCTGAAACATAATCGATGGCCTTTGCCAGACCATGGGTAGCTACATAATCAGGAGTACCAGCCTCGAACTTGAAAGGTAACTTCTCGAAAGTAGTCTTTTCGAAACTTACACTCTCAATCATTTCGCCACCGCCCTGATAAGGAGGCAACTTGTCGAGCCATTCTTCCTTGCCGTAAAGCACACCGATACCGGTAGGACCATAAATCTTATGTCCGCTGAAAGCGAAGAAATCGCAATCCATATCCTGTACATCCACAGCAAAATGAGGAGTACTCTGAGCGCCATCCACCATGACAGGCACATCGTGCTCATGAGCAATCTTTATCATCTCTTTTACCGGATTCACCGTACCCAACACGTTGCTTACCTGGGCAATGCTCACGATTTTGGTGCGTTCGGTAAATAAATTGGCGAATTCATCGAGGTTAATCTCACCTTTATCGTTGATAGGGATTACTCGGATGGCGATTCCCTTCTTGGCAGCCTGCAACTGCCAAGGCACGATATTGGAGTGATGCTCCATGGTAGAGATAATCACCTCGTCGCCCTCGCTCATAAAGGCATCGCTGAACGATGAAACCACGAGATTCAGACTTTCGGTAGTACCGCGGGTAAAGATGACTTCCTCAACCTTAGGCGCATTGATAAACTTGCGCACGGTTTCGCGGGCTGCCTCATGAAGGTCGGTAGCCTGCAGAGAGAGATAGTGAACGCCACGATGCACATTGGCATTTACGTTGAGATACTCGTCGCGCATGGCATCGAGCACGCACAATGGCTTCTGCGTGGTTGCCGCATTATCCAGATACACCAATGGCTTATCATAGACCTTTCTCGATAAAATCGGGAAATCTGCTCTTACTTGATTGATATCATACATATTTTTAAGAACTTAACTCCTTTAAAAGGATATTATCTACTTGCAAAGCTTGCAGCCCTCACACTTATTGAGTTCACCACGGAATCGCTTCTCTACGAGATGATGTAGGCGATCACGCAATGGCTCCAGCTCCATCTTGTCGATGACTTCGTTGATAAATGCAAACTGAAGGAGCAACTTAGCCTCCTCGCGGCT
The DNA here is from genome assembly GCF_003465495.1 of Segatella copri. Lineage (GTDB taxonomy): Bacteria > Bacteroidota > Bacteroidia > Bacteroidales > Bacteroidaceae > Prevotella > Prevotella copri_G. Next base: position 37,191 of record NZ_QSAV01000003.1, read on the forward strand.
CACACCACGCTGCTGCATATAGAACAGGGCGGCATCGTTGAGCTGACCTACAGTACTTCCATGCGCACACTTCACATCATCGGCATAAATCTCTAGCATCGGCTGGGTGAACATACGGGCAGTCTTCGTAGCACAGAGGTTCTGGTTGGTTTCCTGAGAAACAGTTTTCTGGGCACCATGACGAACCAACACTCTACCGGCAAAAGCACCACGTGCCTCACCATCGAGTACATACTTATAAAGCTCGTTGCTGGTACAATGACCCACCTGGTGGTCGATGAGCGTATTGTTATCAACCACCTGGTTCTTGTCGGCAATCACACAACCATTGCAGAAGCACTCAGCTCCCTCGCCCTTGAATACGAGGTCAAGACGGTTGCGGGTGATACCATTATGAAGGGTGATGACGTTATGGTTCACGCGGCTGTTAGCCTGCTGCTCGATATACACGTTGCTGACACGGCGGTTCTTGTAATGAGTCTCCTCCAGACAATAGAGGTCGAGACTGGCATTCTCGCCTACGAATGCCTCGATAACCTGGGTTGCGAGGAAGTTCTTGTCATCGGCTGCATGGTCGCAGAAGAGGAACTTAGCCTCAGCACCCTGTTCCATGACGATGAGAACACGTCGGTTTACCATCAAATCAACATCCGAACGGAGAATATTGATGACCTGAATAGTTCGCTCTACCTTTACATTCTTTGGAACATAAATCAGCAAGCCATCCTGTGCCAGGAATGTATTCAATGCCGTGATGCCATCTTCGTCGGTTTTGGCAATCTTAGCGTAGTATTTCCCGATGAATTCAGGGTTTTCTGCAGCAATCTTGTTCAAAGAATCCACGATTACGCCCTCCGGAAGCTCTACTTTAGGCAAAGCTTTGTTATAAAAAGCATCGTTCACCACGAAGTAGAGCGAAGTGCTCAGGTTAGGCACATCGCAGCGGAAAGCCTCGTATGGATCTACCGGAATTTCCAGACGGTTCAAGTTCAAGCCATAGTCTGGCTCGAAGATGGCGCTCATATCTGTGTACTTGTATCTTTCTACCTTTCGGGAAGGGAAGCCCAAGCGACGGAAGTCCTCAAACGCAGCATCGCGCACCGCATTGAGCACCTCAGCACTGTTCTTCTTGATTATTCTCGAAGAAGACTGATACAAGTCTAAATATTGTTTTTCTGAAAGCATAGCCATCCTCCTAATTATTTCTCATCTACTTCAGCCTTGATCCAGTCGTAGCCACGAGCCTCAATCTCCTTGGCAAGTTCAGGACCGGCAGTCTTCACGATTCTACCCTTATAGAGTACGTGAACCACACTTGGCTTAATCATATCGAGCAGACGCTCATAATGAGTGATGACAATGGCAGATGTCTTGTCGGTATGCATCTTGTTCACACCGTCAGCCACGATACGCATCGCATCCACATCGAGACCAGAGTCGGTTTCATCGAGGATAGAGAGCTTTGGCTCCAGCATAGCCATCTGGAAAATCTCGTTGCGCTTCTTCTCACCACCCGAGAAACCTTCGTTTACTGAACGGCGAGCCAACTTGCTGTCCAATTCCACCAACTCGCGCTTCTCACGCATCAGTTTCATGAATTCGCTTGTATTCAATGGTTCCAAACCCTGATACTCACGCTTGGCATTGATAGCCGCACGCATGAAGTTGGTCATGGATACGCCAGGAATCTCCACCGGATACTGGAAAGAGAGGAACAAGCCTTCACGGGCACGGTCCTCTGGCTTCATATCCAGAAGGTTCTTGCCGTTGAAGATAGCCTCACCCTCGGTTACGGTATAGAGAGGGTTACCTGTGAGCACAGCGCTCAAGGTTGACTTACCGGAACCGTTAGGTCCCATGATAGCATGTATCTCACCATCGTTGATAGTCAGGTTGATACCTTTCAATATTTCTTTGCCTGCAATAGTAGCATGCAGATTCTTTACCTCTAACATATTATTACTTAAAAAATGCGTTCAAAATATTGGAACATAACTCTTCAAAGAAAGATGGTGACTTCTCCCAGCCCCATTGCACAAACAACGAAGGAGGGTCTAGTACCCAAAATGAGCACTCACCTGGTCGTATGACCTTACCCTTCATCTGCGGAAGATAACTCGATGTCTGCATAATGGACTTGGTCAATGTAGGGTCAGACTCATCAACATGACAATATCGACCACAACGAAGATACACATTTTGCTCTTGCTTGCATTTCGCAACAAAAGATGCAACGATGGAATCTTGCTGTGCCGTCAAGCCATTTTTTTGATGATTGAAAAGGTCTTGAGCCGTTAAGTTCAAGCTATCAACTAACAATAACATCAACAACATTCTTTTCATAACCACCTCTCTTTCTTATTATTCTTAGCCAACGGTGCCTTCGAGTGAAACACTGAGGAGTTTCTGAGCCTCTACGGCAAACTCCATAGGCAACTTGTTGAGCACATCCTTGGCATAACCGTTTACGATCAAGCCGACAGCCTCCTCGGTAGGAATGCCTCGCTGATTGCAATAGAAGAGCTGGTCTTCTGAAATCTTCGAGGTAGTTGCCTCATGCTCGAACACGGCTGTGTCGTTATGGGCATCCATATATGGGAAAGTATGTGCTCCACAATCGCTACCCAGCAACAAGGAGTCGCAGGAACTGTAGTTGCGTGCATTGTCGGCATTGGATGTGGCACGAACCAGACCACGATAGGAGTTCTGGCTATGACCTGCCGAGATACCCTTCGAGATGATAGTACTCTTGGTGTTCTTACCCATGTGAATCATCTTGGTACCGGTATCGGCCTCCTGATAGTTGTTGGTAACAGCTACGCTGTAGAACTCTGCCACGGAGTTGTCGCCACGCAAGATACAGGAAGGATACTTCCAGGTAATCGCAGAACCCGTCTCTACCTGAGTCCAGCTCAACTTAGAGTTCACACCGCGCAAGTCGCCTCGCTTGGTTACCAGGTTCAGCACACCACCCTTACCATGCTCATCACCAGGATACCAGTTCTGAACAGTAGAGTATTTCACCTCAGCATTATCCTTGACGATAATCTCTACGATAGCCGCATGGAGCTGGTTCTCATCACGCATTGGCGCTGTACATCCCTCCAGGTAAGAAACGTAGGCATCATCATCGGCGATGATCAATGTACGCTCAAACTGACCGGTGTTACGGGCATTGATGCGGAAGTAACTGCTCAACTCCATCGGACAGCGGACACCCTTAGGAATATAGACGAATGAGCCATCACTGAATACGCAACTGTTCAAGGCTGCATAAAAGTTATCACGATAAGGAACTACGGTTCCCAGATACTCTCTTACCAAATCAGGATGCTCCTTCACAGCCTCACCGATACTGCAGAAGATGACGCCCTTTTCACGGAGTTTCTCCTTGAAAGTAGTCTTTACCGACACAGAGTCCATGATGGCATCCACGGCAGTGCCGCTCAAAGCCAAGCGCTCCTCCAGAGGAATACCAAGTTTATCGAATGTCTTCTCCAGCTCAGGATCAATCTCCTTATTCTTCGGCTTCTTTGCCAAAGGGTCGGCATAGTATGAAATCTCCTGGTAGTCAATAGGTGGCACGTGAACGTGTCCCCACTTTGGCTCCTTGAGCGTCTTCCAGTAATTGTAGGCTTTCAGACGAAATTCGAGCATCCAGTCTGGCTCTCCCTTCTTCTGCGAGATCAGGCGCACAACATCCTCGTTGAGACCCTTTTCTATGATTTCAGTATGTACATCGGTGGTAAAACCATACTCGTATTTCTGGTCTATCACATCCTTGACAACCTGATTCTGTTCTTTCTCTATTTCTGCCATTGTTATTTAGAATAACCTTTCGTTATTTTAACCCTAAATAGGGATAAGCCGCTGAGGACTCATCCCTACCTTATTATATATATGATAGAGCGAAAAACAAATGATTTCTTCACTTTTCGTTCTTCACTCTTCACTTTATTAAAGCTTCTGCTCTACCTCGATCTCAGTGAAGGTCTCGATAACGTCGCCCTCCTGAATATCGTTGTAGTTGACGAGGCTCAAACCGCATTCCATACCGGTAACCACCTCCTTGACATCGTCCTTGTAACGCTTCAAGGCACCGATTTCTGCAGTACGTATCACGATACCGTCACGGATGACGCGAGCCTTATCCTTAGCGTGTACCTTACCCTCGGTAACGAGACCACCGGCAATAGTACCCACCTTAGAAATCTTGAAGGTTTGCTTAACCTCAACCTGACCGGTAACGATTTCCTTCTTCACCTTGTCGAGCATACCAACCATCGCACTCTTGATATCGTCGATAGCATCGTAGATGATAGAGTATGTGTTGATTTCAACACCCTCACGGTCGGCAGCCTTGCGAGCATCGGCAGATGGACGAACCTGGAAACCAACGATGACTGCATCTGATGCAGATGCCAGCATCACGTCGTTCTCAGAAATCTGACCCACAGCCTTGTTCACCACGTTCACCTGAACCTTCTCGGTAGAAAGCTTGATGAATGAGTCGCTCAAAGCCTCAACAGAACCATCGGTATCACCCTTCACGATGACGTTCAACTCATGGAACTCACCACGTGCGATACGGTGAGAGATATCACCCAGGGTCAAGCGCTTCTGAGTACGCAAGCCCTGCTCACGCTGCAACTGCTCACGCTTGTTGGCGATTTCGCGAGCCTCCTGCTCAGTCTCGATTACGTGGAACTGGTCACCTGCAGTAGGCGCACCGTTCAAACCGAGGATGATAGCTGGCTCAGCAGGAGCTGCTGACTTGATGTTGGCATTACGCTCATTGAACATCGCCTTAACACGACCCCAAGAAGTACCGGCGAGTACGATGTCGCCAACCTTCAAGGTACCGTTGGCTACCAATACGGTAGAAACATATCCACGACCCTTGTCGAGAGAAGACTCGATGATGGTACCTGTAGCACGACGGTTAGGGTTAGCCTTCAGGTCGAGCATGTCAGCCTCGAGGAGCACCTTGTCGAGCAAATCGTGAACACCGATACCCTTCTTGGCACTGATTTCCTGGCACTGATACTTACCACCCCACTCCTCAACGAGCAGGTTCATGTTAGCCAAGTCCTCACGGATACGGTCTGGGTTAGCACCTGGCTTATCAATCTTGTTGATTGCGAATACCATAGGCACACCGGCAGCCTGGGCATGAGCGATAGCCTCCTTGGTAGTAGGCATCACAGAGTCATCGGCTGCGATGATGATGATGGCGATATCGGTAGCCTGGGCACCACGGGCACGCATGGCGGTAAACGCCTCGTGGCCTGGAGTATCAAGGAAGGTTACCTTGCGACCGCTTTTCAGGGTCACACTATAGGCACCGATATGCTGGGTAATACCACCTGCCTCACCGGCAATCACATTGGTATTGCGGATATAGTCGAGCAAAGAGGTCTTACCATGGTCTACGTGACCCATGACGGTTACGATTGGAGCACGTGGAACCAAGTCGTTCTCATCATCCACTTCCTCGCTCACGGCCTCCTGAACCTCGGCACTCACGTATTCGGTCTTGAAACCGAACTCCTCAGCTACCATGTTGATGGTCTCTGCATCCAGGCGCTGGTTGATAGATACCATGATACCTACGCCCATCAGCGTAGAGATAACCTGAGTAACGCTGATATCCATCATCGTAGCCAACTCGCTAACGGTAACGAACTCAGTAAGTTTCAGGGTCTTGCTTTCCTTCTGCTCCTGACGAGCCTGATCCTGCAACTTCTCCTGAACAGCCTCACGCTTCTCCTTACGGTACTTAGCACCCTTCTTGTTCTGACTCTTGCTGGTCAAACGTGCAAGAGTCTCCTTAACCTGGCGTGCTACAGCCTCGTCATCAACCTCGATCTGGCGCTGGTTGCCGCGGTTGTTGTTATTGCCGCGATTATTATTGTTATTATTTCTGTTGCGGTTTTTGTTCTTCTTGTTATTACCGCCGTTGTTGCCATTACCTCCGCCATTATTCTTAGCTTCGGCATTGATGTCAACACGTTCTTTGTTGATACGAACACGCTTTTTGCGCTCATTGTGCTGTTGAGCCATTTTCTCCTCACGTTCCTTGCGGCGCTCCTCCTTGGTTTTCTTCTTAGGACGAGTGCTCTGGTTGAGAGAAGACAAATCTATCTTGCCCAACACCTTAGGCTCATTAGCAGTAAACTTCTTCTCACTCTTGAGAGTAAACACGCTGTTGTCTGCTGCGCCAGCAGAATGCTGTGCAGTTTCATTCTTAGCATGATGATGCTCTTTCTTTCCCTGAGGAGCATTCTGCTTATTCATCTGAGCGTTTGACTGCTGTGATTTCTGATGATTTTCCTGTTTCATTTGCTGTTTATGCTGAGAAGCCTGTTGTGGCTTCTGTTCCTTCTTTTGCTCAGCCTTAGGAGCGTCTTTCTTCTGCTCAGGACTGACGGCAGCAGTCTCAGGCTTATCCGCAACAGACTCTGCAGCAGGCTTCTTACCGATATTGTCCAAGTCAATCTTTCCCAGCGGCTTATACTGCTGCTGTCCATTAGACTCCAACAAGCTTTCAGCGCGATTGTCCTTCTGCTCTGGCGCACGCTTCTTATCTTTTGCTTTTTTGGTAAAGAGTTTCTCAGCCTGATCACGAACCTCTCTGTCCTGACTGAAGGCATCATTCAATGCCTTGTATTGCTGGTCGGTGAGTTTGAAGCTCGGTTCTGCCTTGACATCTCCCAGGTCTTTTCTTTTCTCTAGGAATTCAACTGCCGTCTGAAGTCCTATATTTAATTCACGTAGTGCTTTATTTAATCTGATGCTCATAAATTATTTATTCTCCTATTTTTAAAGTTAGATTCCCTGCAAGCACTCGCTGGCAAGGGAATTATTGTTCGAATTCGGCGCGCAACACGCTGAGTACATGATCAACGGTCTCCTCTTCGAGGTCGGCCTTCTCAATCAGCAAGTTGCGAGGTGCATTGAGTACCTGCTTGGCAGTATCAAGACCGATGCCCTTGATAGCATCGATAACCCACTGGTCAATCTCATCAGAGAACTCATCCAAGTAGATATCCTCATCGGCCTCATTCTCGTCTACCTCACGGAATACGTCGATGGTATATTCTGTAAGCATAGAAGCCAGTTTGATGTTCATACCGCCACGGCCGATAGCCAAACTAACTTCCTCAGGCTGCAAGTAAACCTCTGCTTTCTTGTTCTCATCATCAACATTGATTGAAGAAACCTTGGCTGGAGCCAACGCACGCTGAATGAAGAGCTTGGTATTGCTTGAGTAGTTGATGACATCGAGATTCTCGTTGCAAAGTTCGCGAACGATACCATGAACGCGGCTACCCTTAACACCTACACATGCGCCAACCGGGTCGATACGCTCATCGAATGTTTCAACAGCAATCTTAGCACGCTCTCCCGGAAGACGGGCGATACGGCGGATTGCAATCAGACCGTCTGCAATCTCAGGAACCTCAGCCTCCAACAGGCGCTGCAGGAAGATTGGAGCAGTACGGCTCAAGATAATCTTTGGATTATTGTTCTCGTTGTCTACACGAAGGATGACCGCACGAACAGTCTCACCCTTGCGGTAAGTATCACCAGGAATCTGCTCAGTCTTAGGCAACATGAGCTCGTTGTTCTCATCATCTACAATCAGAACCTCGCGCTTCCAAACCTGATAAACCTCACCAGAGATAACCTGACCTACGCGATCCTTGTATTTGTTGTAGAGTGAATCATGCTCCAACTCAAGAATCTTGGAAGCCAAAGTCTGACGAAGAGTCAAGATGGCACGACGACCAAACTTATTGAAGTCAACCGTCTCACTTACATCCTCACCAACCTCGTAATCCGGCTCAATCTTACGAGCCTCAGAAAGTGTAATTTCCTTATTTTCATCTTCAACTTCGCCATCAGCAACAACAATACGGTTGCGATAAATTTCGAAGTCACCCTTGTCAGGGTTCACGATGACATCAAAGTTTTCGTCACTACCAAAAATCTTGGCAAGTACATTACGGAAGCTCTCCTCCAATACACTTACCAATGTAGTACGGTCGATATTCTTTGTTTCTTTAAACTCGCGGAATGTATCAATCATACTCGCTGTCAATTCTTGCTCTTTTTTAGCCATAACTTAATTGAAACTAATTATGTATTTTGTATATTTTACTTTATCCATCTGGTAAACGTGATCAACCTCCTGCTTAACCGGACGTTTTTTACCTTCAACCTTTACCTTTTCTTCAACGCCAACTGTGAAGTCATTTCCTTCAACAGCTTTCAAGATACCCTTCACCTTCTTGCCGTCGGCATCAAGCACCTCTACCTCCTTGCCAATGAAATTGATATACTGCTGCGGAACTTTGAACGGTTGACCCAAGCCTGCAGAGCCAACTTCGAGCTCATAGTCTTCCTCGTCACGGTTCAAATGATCCTCAATATACTTACTCAAGGCAACACAATCCTCAATCCATACTCCATCGGCATGGTCAATCTCAACAACGATTCTATCGTCGGGACTGATTTCAATGCTTACCAAGAAATATTCCTTATCTTGGAGCCATTCTTCAACTAATTTTTTTACGACGTTTTTATCAATCATATATACCTTATTAAAATAAAATGAGGAACTCTTGTGAGCCCCTCATTCCACTGAACGTTGCAAAATTACAAATATTTTTGTGATTAGCCAAAAAAAATGCAACTTTTTATTCGCGACGTGCACATTTTTAATCGATTGTGCACGTTTTTGTACTTATTTCTTCACAGGATGCAGTATTTTTTCGTATTCTGATGGAGAATTCAGCAATTTTACTGCTTCCTTAATCTGCTTGTCGTAACGCATGGAATTCTGGATGGCACCGCGCTGGAAATAATAGGCAGAAACGATGTCATTTTCCAACAGATGCTTGATGTAATCCTTGTTATAATCCAGATCCTTTGCCACATTATGGCTCAGCTTTTTCTTCAAAGCCTCAAACTCTGCCTTGGCATCATCGTAGTAGCCTTCAAACTTAGCGAGTTTTTCCAAGTCCTTGAGATACTTTTCTGTTTCACGGTCGTACTGGAAGTTAGCCTTCAACACGCGTGTCTTGAATTCATCATAGTCGGCATCGGTCAGCGAGAATTCCTTCGCAGGAGCAATAGCAGGATGCTTGGCGATATAATCAACCTCATAATTAAGCATCACCTCATTACTATCGCGGGCACCAGCCAGATAGAAGGCAATGTTTGGCAAAGAATCAGGCTTTACTTCTACATCCGGCTTCACACCACCTCCATCTCTCACTTCTCTGCCACCTGCGGTATAGAACACCTTGGTAAGAGAGTCGGGAACATGCTCCACATAACCGCCCTTATCGTGCTTATAGTTGAGTGCCTGAACGCATCGACCGCTAGGAATGAAATATTTAGCAGTAGTGAGTTTCACCTGTCCGTTATAAGGCAAATCCATGGTAGTCTGCACCAATCCCTTTCCATACGTGCGCGTGCCTAATATTACAGCACGGTCATAATCCTGCAGACTGCCGCTCATGATTTCACTGGCACTGGCAGAATTCTCGTTCACCAATACCACCATCGGCATAACGGAATCTATCGGTTCAACCGTGGTCTTATAAACATGATTAGAACGCTGCAACTTTCCCTTCATCTCCAAGACTGTCTTACCTTTAGGCAAGAACATATTGATGATACTGACCGCTTCGGTAACAGAACCACCACCATTATTACGCAGATCGAAGACAAGGCTAGTGGCTCCTTGCTTTCTCAAATCGATGAAAGCACGACGCACTTCCTTGGCAGACTGCTCGGTAAAGGAATTGAAGTTGATGTAACCGATGTTACCCTCCAACATGCCATAATAAGGCAAGAACGGCAACTGGATGGTACGGCGTGTTACCTTCACCTTCATCGTCTTGCCTGTACTTGGACGCTTAACTTTCAGCATGAAAGAAGAACCCGGTTCACCACGAAGATGATCGCTGACATAGCTCACCTCCTTATTGGTCATATCCTCATCATCAATACTCAGGATGATGTCACCCTTCTTCAGTCCCACTTCTGCAGCAGGCATATTCTCGTAAGGCTCGCTGACACAGACGCGCTGCAACTGGAAATTATAGCGTATCACCGCACCTACACCCGCATACTTGCCGGTGAGCAGATTCTTGAGTTCCTTCATCTTCTGCTCAGGATAATAGGTAGTATAAGGGTCGAGACTACGCAACATGGCATTGATACCATTTCCGACCACAACTTCAGCATCGAGCGTATCAACATACATCAAATCGAGATTCTTGTAGATGGCATTGAATATTTCCATATTCTTTGCGGCTTTGAAGTCATGATCTTTGTCAACCTGGGCAAAAGTAGGAACCGCCAGGAGCACCATAAGCAAGGAGAACAGTATTCTTTTCATTGTTACCTTATTTAATTGTATATGATTCAACTTATTGGTTATTTCCTCCCCTCTTCACGGCATTCGCCCTCGGGAGAAGATTTCGACCACAAAAGTACTCATTTCTTTGCGAAAAACACCATAAAATAGGCAAAAAGTGGCACAAAGATAAGAAAAAATACACTTTTTTAGGGAAAAAGCGAAAAAAGTCAGCAAAAAATTTGGCAGAATGAAGAAAAGTTAGTACTTTTGCACACGCAAATAAGGAACGTCATGTTCTTTACAGAAAAAACGCTTCAATAGCTCAGTTGGTTAGAGCACCTGACTGTTAATCAGGGGGTCGTTGGTTCAAGCCCATCTTGAAGCGCAAGAGAGTTTCAGGTTAGCCTCGCAACTCATCTTCTTTCATAGCAAATTGCTTCAATAGCTCAGTTGGTTAGAGCACCTGACTGTTAATCAGGGGGTCGTTGGTTCAAGCCCATCTTGAAGCGCAGAAAAGAGTCGCAAGTTTTACTTGTGACTCTTTTTGTTTATCCACATTTTATCCCACTTTGCATTCTCCATTCCCATTTACAAATACTATATCCGGCAATAACCAGAGAAAGCAAATCGGGTAGGAGGTAAATGTTACTCATAAGAGGCATTTACCTCCTACTTTCGCATTCACCGACCTCCCACACCACCGTACGTGCGGTTCCGCATACGGCGGTTCCTACTTTGGGTGCCATTCGAGATACGAACCCATCAGCGTGACATACCCTGTCTTACGAAGACTATCATTGCTGATAGCCATTTTCAAAATAGGACTGTCTGCTACACGCCAATACCCAAGACGGCTGTTGCCCCACATATAGGCTTGGTATTTATCTATACCACACCTTACGAGGTTGGCAATCCTCGTCTTGACTCTCTTCCAAGACTTCCATATACACATGCGTATTCGTCTGCGCAGCCATTTGTCCGTTTCAAGGAGCAGTTGCTTCATATTTGCAAGATGATAGTACCCCACCCATCCTCGTATGTATTCCTCTAGCTTTTGCTTCCATTTTTCATATCCCCATCCATTGCTCCGATTCGTAAGTTCCTTTAGTTTGGCTTTCATCTTTGCTTTGGATTTGGGATGCACAGTCAGTTGGCATTTGCCTTTGGATACATAGAAGGAGTAGCCGAGGTATTTCACACCACGCACATACGAGACGACCGTCTTCTCCTTGTTCACCTTGAGGTATAGTTTACCTTCTATGAACTTGGTGATGGACTCCTTGACTCGCATTGCTGCTCGCTTGGACTTACAAAATATCATTGAGTCATCGGCATAACGAACAAAGGGGAGACCTCTGCGTTCGAGTTCCTTGTCCAACTCGTTGAGCATGATGTTGCTCAGCAGTGGACTCAACGGTCCTCCTTGGGGAGTTCCCTCCTCACTTGCCTCGAACAAGCCCTTGTTTATCACACCGCTGCGAAGATATTTGTGTATAAGGCTGACAACCCTCCCATCCTTGATGGTTCGGCTTAGGATTTCTATGAGTTTGCTATGACTCACCGTGTCGAAGAAGCGTTCCAAGTCTAAATCGACAACGTATATATAGCCATTGTCGATTATCTTCTGCGCTCCCCTAAGTGCATCGTGGCATCCTCGCCTTGGGCGGAAGCCGTAACTTCGTGACGAGAACTGTCGCTCATAGATGGGTGTCAAGGTTTGGTTGATGGCTTGTTGCACCAATCGGTCAACCACGGTGGGGATGCCCAACAGGCGCTTCTTGCCATTGTCCTTCGGTATCTCTACTCGACGGACTGGGTTCGGACGGTATGAGCCGTCCTGCAAGGAACGTATCAGAGAATCCTTGTTAGCCAAGAGCCAAGGGAGGAGTTCCTCACAAGACATCTTGTCGATACCGCCGCATCCCTTGTTGCGAACCACCGCTTTGTAGGCTTGGTTCAGGTTATCGGGACTAAGGGTTCGCTCCAACAAGTGCTCCTTGTCGAATGGTACTTCCACGATGTTGTCTTCACACATCCACATGAAAGTCTGCGCTCCCCCATACCATTCGGATTCCGTCCTAGCTCTTTGGGGGCAGCCATTAACTTTTGCCAATGTTTTCTGCGTTCTTACTTTCATAAGGTATGTTTCAATTACTATCGTTTAATATAGGTTCTGTCCTTCATGCGCTATATCGAAAAGCACACTACTATGACATCTGCTGACTTCTCACGGCTAGCTTTACTCCTTGCCTTTCGCAACATAGCTATTCGACAAGTCCGTGAGACCTCCTCGGATAAGGGCATTGTCTTTCCATCTTATACCCACTTCATTTACACCAACCGTTCCGAATAGCTATGGGACTTTGATTTGTATAGCAATCTAATCCACGGTCATATGCCTTGTATGAAGTTTCTGTACGTTAGGTCAGATGTTTGCCGCCGGCTTCTTTCAGATTCCAACTCATGATGGACACCCTTGCCATTGGCTAGGTAATTCCCGCTATTAGGGCTTACTAGGGACTTGCACCCATTAGACAATGCTCATGCCGAGCATACTATAAACAAAGAGGGTGTGTCATGTTTTATGACACACCCTCTTATTATTTTAATATATTCTAGGACCGAAGATGGTAGTACCTACACGAACCATCGTGCTGCCGTGCTTGACGGCAATATGATAATCGTGACTCATACCCCAGCTACGCTCGCAGAAAGCATCATCATCAGCAAAATATCTGGCCTTTATCTCATCAAAGAACCGGGCAGCCTCATCAAACTCCTGAGCAATCTGCTGCTCATCGTCTGTATTAGATGCCATCATCATGATGCCACAAATCTGCACATGCTTCATCTCCCGCCATTCGCCAGCCTCCAGAAGTTCGCGGCAAGCATCAAGAGAAAGACCCGATTTGGTATCTTCCTCAGCCAGATGAAGTTCCAGAAGAACCTTCACCACACGATTGTGCTTGGCAGCCTGCTTCTCAATCTCCTTGAGAAGTTTCAGACTGTCTACCGATTCAATCATCGAGATATAAGGTGCGATATACTTCACCTTATTGGTCTGCAGATGACCAATGAAATGCCACTCGATGTCCTCAGGCAGCGAAGCCACCTTCTTGGCGAGTTCCTGCTCATGACTCTCGCCGAAGATACGCTGTCCTTCAGCATAAGCCTCCTCGATATACTCGTTGGGATGGAACTTGCTGATAGCAACGAGACGGACACCGGCAGGCAAGCTGCCCAGCACCTCATTGAGATTTCCTTTTACATCATACATAGTTCAATTATTTTTGCTCCTCGTATTCAGGCACATCATTCTTCTCCTCTTTCTTCTCGTTAGGAGCATGGTGCTCAAATACATCCATCAGTTTGGTTTCGTTCAAACCAACCACATCATAATCTATCATGGTCTTGCCCATCACCTCATCAATATAACGGAGGGCACGGGCGAGAGACTTAGCCTGAACAAGATAGGTAACATTGCTGCGCTTCTCCTTCTCACTCTTCTCATCAATTGTAATGAACTGGAGTTTAGCCTTATACCACTTATCATCATCATCCACATCGCTGAAGAAGATTTCGCCGTAGCCAGCCTTGCCGATACCGCTCACCTTCAACTCGCCGCTTACATAAACCGACATCTCATCGATGATGGCGCTCTCAGCCTCGGTAAAGCTCAAAGCATCTACTACGTATGCTTCAGAAACAACCTTTTCTGAACCATCCTCCATTGTCTTCTGATATTTCACTTTGGTCTCAAACCATGTACTTGTTCTACTTCTCATATTTTCTTCTTACTTATTTTAATTAATTAGTATAATCTTATAACAATTCTTGAAATTAAGTGCAAAGTTATAAAAAAGAAAGCAAAGAGCGACATATTTAAAGAGTTTTTAATCAAAAAATAAAATTTAACCGAAAGTTATTCTCAATTCTCATCTAATTTTCTTATCTTTGCAGCCGAATAGCGTAAATTGAAAAGACCAGAAGGTCATAGAATTCAATTTTCGACACGGATAATTAATAGAAAGAAACAATATTTTAAGATGCCAGAAATATCTGTACGCGGTCTTGAAATGCCAGAGTCACCTATCAGAAAGTTGGCTCCTCTGGCTGCCGCAGCAAAAAAACGTGGAGTAAAGGTATATCACCTCAACATCGGTCAGCCTGACCTTCCAACTCCTCAATGTGGCCTAGATGCCTTGAAGCATATAGACCGCACGGTCTTGGAGTATTCTCCAAGTCAGGGCTATCTCAGCTATCGCGAGAAGCTTGTAGATTACTATAAGAAATTCAACATCAACGTAACTGCCGATGATATCATCATTACATCGGGAGGTTCTGAGGCTGTACTCTTCTCTTTCATGAGCTGCCTCAACCCTGGCGACGAGATTATCGTACCAGAACCTGCTTACGCTAACTATATGGCATTTGCCATCTCGGCAGGTGCGAAGATCCGTACCATCGCCACAACGATAGAAGAAGGTTTCTCCCTGCCTAAGGTGGAGAAGTTTGAGGAGCTGATCAATGAGCGCACCCGTGCCATTCTGATCTGCAACCCTAACAACCCTACGGGCTATCTCTATACCCGCAGAGAGATGAATCAGATTCGTGACCTGGTGAAGAAGTACGACCTCTATCTCTTCTCTGATGAGGTTTACCGTGAGTATATCTATACCGGCAGTCCTTATATCAGTGCGATGCACCTGGAAGGCATCGAGCAGAACACGGTTCTCATCGATTCTGTTTCGAAGCGTTACAGTGAGTGCGGTATCCGTGTGGGTGCCCTCATCACCAAGAATGCAGAAATCCGCAAGGCGGTGATGAAGTTCTGCCAGGCCCGTCTCTCTCCTCCACTGATCGGTCAGATTGTAGCCGAAGCTTCTCTGGACGCTCCTGAAGAGTACTACCGCGATGTATACGATGAGTATGTAGAGCGCCGTAAGTGCCTGATAGACGGCTTGAACCGCATTCCGGGCGTATACTCTCCTATTCCTATGGGAGCCTTCTATACCGTAGCCAAACTGCCTATCGATGATTCAGAAAAGTTCTGCCGCTGGTGTCTGGAGGAATTCAACTACGAGGGCGAAACCATCATGATGGCTCCAGCCTCCGGTTTCTATACGACTCCTGGAGCCGGCCACAATCAGGTTCGTGTAGCTTACGTCTTGAAGAAACACGATCTGGAGCGTGCTTTGGTGGTTCTGGGTAAGGCACTTGAGGCTTATCCGGGAAGAGTGGAAGACGAAGGACTGTAAGAAAGTGAAGAACGAAGAGTGAAGAATACAACAGCTTCACTAATCATAAAGTTCAAAGATCAAAATTCAAAGTAAAGATGAATTTTCCTCTATTTATAGCAAAGAGATTATATAGCGATCAGGGCGATAAACGTAAAGTTTCTCGCCCTGCTATTCATATAGCCACTGCAGGTGTTGCTATCGGACTCGCCATTATGATTATGTCGGTATGCGTAGTGCTCGGATTCAAGCATACCATACGTGACAAGGTAATAGGATTCGGAAGCCATATACAGGTGGCCGACTTCATGACGCTGCAGCAGCAAAACCAGTATCCGGTGGTTATGAACGACTCGATGGTCAACGTACTGAAAAAGATACCTGGCGTAAAACATGTGCAGAAATTTGCCATGAAAGAGGGAATCCTGAAGACGGACAGCGATTTCCTGGGCGTCATGTTCAAAGGTGTAGGGCCTGATTTTGATTCTACCTTTATCCATCAGAACATGATCGAAGGCAGCATCCCTAAGTTTGATGACAAAGCGAGTCATAACCAGATTCTCATCTCACAGCTGATGGCTGGTAAGCTGAAACTGAAGACGGGAGAACGCATCTTTGCCTACTTCTTTGATGACAACGGAGTGCGTATGCGCCGCTTCACCATCAAGGGTATCTATCAGACCAACCTGAAGAAGTATGATGAGGTAATGGTATACACCGATCTCTATACTGCCGTGAAGCTGAACGGATGGGAAGAAGACCAGACGAGCGGTGCAGAACTGACAGTAAACGACTTCAACAAGCTCAACGAGACTGAAGATTATATTATTAATAAGGTGAACCGCACGGTAGATCACTATGGAGAAACCTACAGCAGTTCTACCATCAAGGACCTGAATCCAAACATCTTCCAATGGCTGAGCCTGATGGATCTGAATGTCTGGATTATTCTCGGTCTGATGCTGATAGTAGCCGGCGTCACCATGATCAGCGGTCTGCTCATCATCATTCTGGAACGCACCTCCATGATAGGCGTAATGAAGGCATTGGGTGCTCGCAACAAGACCATCCGCCACACCTTCCTGTGGTTTGCCGTCTTCATCATCGGCAAGGGTATGCTTCTGGGCAACGCCATCGCCCTCGGCATTCTTACCCTCCAGTACTTTACAGGCATCATCAAACTCGATGCACAGACCTATTATGTAAGTACCGTTCCGGTAGAATTCAACTGGCTTGCCATCATAGCCCTGAACATTGCTACGCTGCTGATAAGTATCTTCATGCTCGTAGCACCAAGCTACCTGATTTCTCACATCCATCCAGCCAAATCAATGAGATATGAGTAAAATACAGTCTATAACACCACAATATGTAGACTAAAAAGGAAAAAAACTAATTATTTTATGTAGTTTTTGAAAATAGTGCACATTTTATTTTGCAGTGTGCACTATTTTCATTATCTTTGCACAAAATTTTGTAAATTGTGCAATGAATTCAATACCAAGTTTTAACTCGTATATTGAGAACAGCATTATCAAGAATTGGAATCTGGATGCGCTCACCGATTACAAGGGCGCAACCCTCCAATATCACGATATTGCCAGAAAGATTGAGAAGCTACACATCCTGTTCGAAAACAGCGATGTAAAGAAGGGCGACAAGATTGCCGTCTGCGGAAGAAATAGTAGCCAGTGGGCAGTAGCCTTCCTGGCCATTATTACTTACGGAGCCATTGTCGTACCTATACAGAACGAATTTAAGCCTGAGCAGATTCACAACATCGTGAACCACAGCGAAAGCAAACTTCTGTTCGTTGGTGACGTGGTAGCTACAGAGATAACACCAGAGGAGATGCCTTCGCTGGAAGGAATCATCTATCTTCCGGACAATTCGCTTGTCATCTCGCGCTCTGAGAAACTGACTTATGCGCGCGAGAACCTCAATGCAATGTTCGGACACAGATATCCTAAGTATTTCAGACCAGAACACGTGAAGTATCACGTAGACGATCCTGAAGAACTGGCGATGATCAACTATACCAGTGGAACTACCGGTTTCTCAAAAGGTGTGATGCTCCCATACAGAGCACTTTGGGGTAATCTTGACTACCTCATTGATTCAGTGAAACCAAATATAGGTAAGAACTGCAACATCCTTTCTACCCTTCCGATGGCTCACATGTATGGACTCATGACAGAATTTCTCTTCAATATAGTATTGGGTAACCATATCTTCTTCCTTACCCGTCTGCCGAGCCCAACGCTCATCTCAGAGGCGTTGTCAGAAATCAAGCCAGACATCCTCTATGCGGTGCCGCTTGTAGTAGACAAGATTGTAAGAAAGGCAGTATTCCCACATATCCAAACCAACCGTGCACGACTGCTGATGAACATGCCTGTCATCAATAAGCGCATCAAGGAGAAGGTTCGCGAGTTTGTATTGAGAAAGTTTGGCGAACGTCCTTACGAGGTTGTTGTGGGTGGTGCTCCGCTCAACAAGGAGATAGAGAACTTCTTCATCAGCGTAGGTTTCCCTATCGCAATGGGATATGGTACCACTGAGACTGCTCCACTTATCACCTTTGCCCATCAGGACAACTATGTGGCAGGAAGCTGTGGTGTTGCCGTGAAGCACATGGAGGTAAAGATTTTGAGCGATGACCCGGAGAACGTAGCCGGTGAACTGGTTTGCCGCGGCATCAATGTGATGAAGGGCTATTACAAGAACCAGGAGGCAACAGATGCCGTAATAGATAAAGACGGATGGTTCCATACAGGCGATCTGGCAACGATGGACGCCGACGGACATATCTTCATAAGAGGCAGAAGCAAGAACATGCTGCTGGGACCTAACGGACAGAACATCTATCCGGAAGAGATTGAGGACAAGCTCAACTCCATGGCTATGGTCAACGAGAGCATCGTAATACAGAGCGATGACAAGCTGGTAGCTCTAGTTCATCCGGATATGGAAGAAGTTAACAACCTCGGCTTTACAGACGAAGACCTGGAGAACATCATGGAGCAGAACCGCAAGGAACTGAACATGCAGATACCTAGCTTCGCAAAGGTGTCACGCATCAAACTTCATAATCAGGAATTTGAAAAGACAGCCAAGAAGTCTATCAAGCGTTACCTCTATCAGAACGCAATCTAGAGACAGGCCCTATCTGCTGACAGACCATCAGCAGATAAGGTCTATCATCAGCAAACGGACTTCAGTACGAGAAAAATATAAAAAAGCAAATCGTTAAATAACAAGAATATGGAGATTCCAAGTTTTAACGCACTAATCCAAAAGAGCATCGTAGACCATTGGGATATGGATGCTCTGACAGACTACAAGGGAGCAACCTTGCAGTACCATGATGTAGCACGCAAAATTGAGAAGCTACACATCATGTTTGAGAACTCTGGTGTAGTAAAGGGCGACAAGATAGCACTTTGCGGTCGAAATAGCGCAAACTGGGCTGTAGCATTCCTTGCTACCCTTACCTATGGTGCCATTGCCGTACCTATCCTGCATGAATTCATGCCAGACCAGATTCACAACATCGTAAACCACAGCGATGCCAAACTGCTCTTTGTGGGTGATGTTGTAGCTACACAGATTGATGCAACGAAGATGCCAGATCTTGAAGGCATCATCTATATACCGGATTATTCACTTGTCGTTTCACGTACCGACAAGTTGACTTATGCGCGCGAACACCTCAACGAGATGTTCGGTATCAAATATCCTAAGTACTTCCGCAAAAACCATGTCAACTACTATATGGAACAGAATCCGGATGAGTTGGCTATGATCAACTATACCAGCGGAACTACCGGTTTCTCCAAGGGAGTAATGGTTCCATACCGTGCACTCTGGGGCAATGCAGATTTTGCTGAGGACGTACTGGGTAAGAAGATCAAGCCGGGAGATTCTATCATCAGTATCCTGCCGATGGCCCACATGTACGGCATGGCGTTTGAATTTATCTTCGAATTCATCAAGGGCTGCCACATCTTCTATCTCACCCGCATCCCTAGTCCAGCCATCATTGCCGAGGCATTCGGCCGCATCAAGCCAGCCGTCATCATATCTGTACCTCTGGTTATCGAGAAGATTATCCGCAAGAAGGTATTCCCTAAGATCCAGAACAACCGCATGCGTATGCTGCTCCACATGCCTGTGATCAGCAAGAAGGTGAAGGAGAAGATATGCGACCAGGTATCCAATGCCTTCGGTGGCAACTTCTACGAGGTGATTATTGGTGGTGCAGCCTTTAACCAGGAAGTGGAAAGTTTCCTCCATAGCGTAGGTTTCAAATATACCGTGGGATATGGCGCAACAGAATGTGCCCCTATCATCTGCTACGAGGATTACAAAAACTTCGTACCGGGCTCTTGCGGTAAGGCTGCCCTCCACATGATGGTCCGCATCGACAGTCCTGATCCAGAGAATGTACCAGGCGAAATCCTTGCCAAGGGTCCTAACGTAATGTTGGGTTACTATAAGAATGAGGAAGCTACCAAGCAGACCATCGACGAGAACGGATGGTATCATACAGGCGACCTCGGAACCATGGATGGTGACGGCAACGTCTTCATCAAGGGTCGTAGCAAGAACATGCTGCTCGGCGCAAACGGTCAGAATATCTACCCTGAGGAGATTGAGGATAAGCTCAACTCTTTGGCACTGGTAGCAGAAAGCGTGGTTGTACAGAAGGGCGACAAGCTCATTGCTCTGGTTCACCCAGACTATGATGAAGCTCAGACCCTGAATCTCGGTACCAACGAACTGGCAGATGTCATGGAGCAGAACCGCCAGGAGCTCAACACCATGATTCCTGCTTACAGCAAAGTATCAGAAATACGTATACATGAAGATGAGTTTGAAAAAACTCCTAAGAAGAGCATCAAGCGATTCCTCTATACGGCAGAGTAAAGTAAGAGGGTGACAGGCTCGCAAATCCGCTAGACGTTTCTCCTGTTCCGCCTTACGGACTCGCGAACCTGTATTATGAAATAAAAAAATGGTGTGACTTCGGTTTTGAAGTCACACCATTTTTTATAAATTATAAATTATAATATAGTATTCGAGCGGATTCTGGACAGCGTTTCCGGAGTCATCTGCAGATAACTTGCGATATAGGTGAGCGGAGCACGCAGAACCACCTGTGGGCTCATTTCGCACAAGCGCTTATATTTATTAGGTGCCGACTCAAATCGCATCAGATCGGCATGAATCTGAGACTGAATCAAACTCTCTTCCAATATTTTACGATAAAGCATCTGGATATTAACATTACGCATAGCAGCCGCCTCCAGCTTCTTCTTCGGTAGCATATACACCAGAGTAGGCTCCAAAGCTTCTACCTGCAAGCGTGTAGGCTCTTCCTTAAAGAGGCTCTCAATGCACATAAAGATGGAATGATCCACACCCAGATGTTCGGTCACCTCCTTGCCATTCTTAAAGTAAAATTGGCGCACCAATCCCTTCTCGATGTACGAGATACCCATGCACTGTTCACCTTCAGGCAAGATCATCTCGCCCTTGCCATACTTGATAGGCTCAAGGATATCTTCCACCACATCGAGTTCATCATGAGTCATCGTACTATATTTACGCGCCAGTTCGCGCGCAATATCACGCTTAGGGGTGATTACTTTAAAGTCTGCCATAATACTTAACCTCCTTTTCCTTTATACTTATATTAATTAGTCGAGTTTGAGCACAGCCAGGAAAGCTTTCTGTGGAACTTCCACATTACCAATCTGCTTCATGCGCTTCTTACCCTTCTTCTGCTTCTCAAGCAACTTGCGCTTACGGCTCACGTCACCACCATAACATTTGGCAGTAACATCCTTGCGCACCTGCTTAACAGTCTCACGTGCCACAATCTTGGCACCGATAGCTGCCTGGATAGCAATATCGAACTGCTGACGAGGTATGAGATCCTTCAACTTCTCGCACATTCTGCGGCCGAAGCTCACAGAGTTATCGCGGTGAGTCAAAGTACTCAATGCATCTACAGGCTCTCCATTCAACAGGATATCGAGCTTCACCAGGTCGGAATGACGGAATGAATCGATATGATAGTCGAACGAAGCATATCCCTTGGAGATACTCTTCAGCTTGTCATAGAAGTCGATGACGATTTCTCCCAATGGCAACATGAAGTGGAGCTCTACACGGTTTCCACTCACATATTCCTGATTGATGAGTTCGCCTCGTTTATCCAGACAGAGTTTCATGATTGGTCCAATATAATTGGTAGCCGTAATGATGGTTGCCCGGATATATGGTTCCTCAATATGGTCTATCAGCGTTGGGTCTGGCAATCCGGAAGGATTGTGAACCTCTTTCACACCGCCCTGCTTGTCGTATACCATATAAGATACGTTAGGTACGGTAGTGATGACATCCATATTAAACTCACGGTCCAGTCTCTCCTGTACGATTTCCATGTGGAGCAATCCGAGGAATCCGCAACGGAAACCGAAGCCCAAAGCCACAGAACTCTCTGGCGAGAAAGTCAATGAAGCATCATTGAGCTGCAGTTTTTCGAGCGATGCACGCAGATTCTCGTAATCGCTAGGATCGATAGGATAAACACCGGCAAAGACCATAGGTTTCACTTCCTGGAAACCCGCAATCGCCTTGTCGCAAGGACGGGCGATATGGGTAATGGTATCACCCACCTTTACCTCGGTAGCATTCTTGATGCCCGAGATGATATAACCTACCTCACCGGTCCCCAATTCCTGGCGTGGAATCATATCCATCTTCAATACACCGATTTCATCAGCATCATATTCCATGCCGGTATTGAAGAACTTCACCTTATCTCCCTTACGGATCACGCCATTCTCTATCTTGAAATAGGCGATGATACCGCGGAAAGAGTTGAATACAGAGTCGAAAATCAAAGCCTGAAGCGGTGCCTTCTCGTCTCCTACCGGAGCAGGAACACGATTAACAACAGCTTCCAGTATATCTTCTACACCCTCACCGGTCTTACCTGAAGCACGGAGAATATCTTCATGCTTACAACCGATCAGGTCTACAATTTCATCTTCTACCTCTTCAGGCATAGCTGAAGGCATATCTATCTTATTGATTACCGGAATAATCTCCAGGTCGTGTTCGATAGCCATATAGAGGTTTGAAATGGTCTGTGCCTGAACGCCTTGAGTTGCGTCAACAACCAGCAGTGCTCCCTCGCAAGCAGCGATGGAACGGGAAACTTCGTATGAGAAGTCAACATGTCCCGGAGTATCGATAAGATTCAGGATATAGGTCTGTCCATCCTTTGCCTTATATTCCATTTGGATAGCGTGACTCTTGATCGTGATACCACGTTCTCTTTCCAAATCCATATCGTCAAGCATCTGTCCTTCAGTAATCTTGATGGTCTGAGTCTTCTCCAGAAGTCGGTCTGCCAAGGTACTTTTACCATGGTCTATATGTGCAATAATGCAGAAATTTCTTATTTTATTTATATTCTCCATATAATTTTCTCTCTTTAGAGTGCAAAGATAGTATTTTTTTTCGTATCTTTGCACAAAATATTGAAAATAATAGAGATTTTTAGATAAAATATAGAAAAATCATGAAGAAAAAGTTGATTTACATCGGTATTTTTGCTTCTTTGCTCGTTTCTTGTACAGAAAGTCTGGAGGACAAAGCGGCTCGTGAAGCCAAGGAATATACTGAAAAGTACTGTCCTACTCCATACGTCAACGACGCCAGGACTGACAGTGCTGCATTTGATAAAACCAAGAAGATATATACATACTATATCTCTTTGAGAAACAAGGCAGATAACAAGAAGGCGATTGATGCCAACAAGGATAAACTCCATAAGATTCAGAAGGAAGCCCTGGACAACAACCCTGGCCTGAAGAAATATAAGGAAGAGCATTTCACCTTCCGTTTCGTATATCATTCGGCTAAGAACCCGAAGGAGGTGTTGCTGGATGATACCTTCAAGTATTAGAAAAGACACGGAGTACCAGTAGTAGAAAAGGCACGGATCACACGGATTTATAAATACGCTTTATTTATATAGCGCTATAAATCCGTGTAATCCGTGCCTAAAATACTCTTAATATCCCATTTCCTGCAAAGCTGTCGCCAACTGGTCTGGACAGCTTGTAGGCTTATTGCCACAAGTGATACCCTTCAGTCGGGCGATGACCTCCTTTGCCTTCATGCCTTTAATCAAAGCACAAACGCCCTTGGTATTGCCATCGCAGCCTCCGATGAACTGGGCATCCTGCACATTTCCATCTTCATCTATACTGATGCAGATGTATTTTGAGCAGGTGCCATGAGTCTGATAAGTTACCTTCTGCAACTTATCCTGTTTGTCTTGCTGCAACATAATGCTTATTCTGCGTCTGCAGGAATTTCTGGCTTCATGTTGGTATATACAGTCTGAACATCGTCAAACTCTTCCAACTTCTCAACCATCTTGTCGATAGTTTCGCGCTCCTCAGGAGTTACATCCTTCAAATCGTTAGGGATGTAAGTGAACTCAGCACCAGTTACCTCGAAACCCTCTGCCTCCAGATGCTTCTGAATTTCGCCGAAGCTTGTAGGAGCACCATAGATTGTGATTTCGTTGTTCTCCTCATCCTCATCAAACTCATCTTCTACGCCGTAGTCAATCAGGTCGAGAATCATCTCATCCATATCCAGACCTTCCTTCTTCTTGAATGTGAACACAGCCTTGTGGTCGAAGAGGAAAGACAGAGAACCTGTTGTACCCAAGTTTCCGCTGAACTTATTGAAGATAGAACGAACGTCAGCAACAGTACGTGTAGTGTTGTCTGTCAGCGTATCAACGAAGACAGCCACTCCGTGAGGGCCATATCCCTCGTATGTTACTTCCTTGTAATCGCTGGTATCCTTGCCACAAGCGTTCTTGATGGCACGAGCGATGTTATCCTTAGGCATGTTCTCACGCTTACAGTTAGCGATGATAGCACGCAATGATGGGTTGTTCTCTGGTTCTGGACCGCCTGCCTTCACAGCAATAGCAATCTGCTTACCCAACTTAGTAAATGTCTTGGCCATGTGGCCCCATCTTTTCAGCTTTGTAGCTTTACGATATTCAAATGCTCTTCCCATTGGAATAAAATTTTAAATGTTTATCGTTTGTTTATAATATTATCTTAATTCTGCACTGAGCACCTTCTGCATTATCTCAATTCTGCATTGAGCTTGCCTGTAAGGTTGGCTATGAGTTTCTTCATGATAGCATCTATCTGCTTGTCATTCAGAGTCTTCTCCTCATCCTGCAGGATGAAGTTAACGGCATAACTCTTCTTGCCCTCTGGCAAATGCTCACCCTCGTAAACATCGAAGAGAACAACGCTCTTCAGGAGTTTCTTCTCTGTCTGGCGGGCAATCTGCTCAATCTGAGCGAACTCTACATTCTTGTCTACGAGCAATGCAAGGTCGCGGCTAACTGAAGGATACTTGCTGATGTCGGTGTAAGTAAGGTTCACCTTCTTCACTGCCTTCATCAGGTTATCCCAGTGGATATCAGCATAGAATACATCCTGCTCAATATCGAATGCCTTCTTCAACTTCAGGCTCAGGATACCCAGTTCTACCAATACCTTACCGGCACGGGTCTCGTAACTTACGCCCTTAGAGAAGATGTTATTGTCGCTGTGCTTGATAACCACGTTGTTCTGTGGCATACCCACACGGCGGAGAATATTCTCTACCACAGCCTTCAGCTCGTAGATATTGCTCTGCTCATCAGCATGAGCCCAACTGCCCTCTACGCGCTTACCGGTGATGAAGAGTGACATGTGAGCCTCCTGAGAGTAAGCCTTGATAGGACTCTCCTCGCTCCACTTCTCCTTATTATATATATAGGTGTTACCCACCTCAAAGAACTTCAGGTTCTGGCTCTTATGGTTGATGTTGCGAACCACGCTCTCTAAACCACCGAACAGCATCGTCTGGCGCATCACACCGAGATCAGCACTCAATGGGTTCATCACCTTCACGGTTGTCTCGTTAGGATACTTGTTGAGGTCGAAGTCGGTATAGTAGCTAGCCTTGCTCAGAGAGTTGTTGAGAATCTCCATGAAGCCCTCGCCTACCAGCTGCTCAGCCACGAGGTTCTGGCTGTGATAAGCCTTGTCCTCATCGCCCTGTACAGTCAGGGAGCTCTTCAACTGGGTTGGAATCTCCACATTATTATATCCGTAGATACGGAGAATATCCTCTACCACGTCGCAAGGACGCTGAACGTCTACACGATAAGCAGGAACCAAGAGGTCGATGCCCTCAGCATCCTCCTTCACAATCTTCATCTCGAGAGATGTGGCAATGTTCTTGATGGTTTCAGCACCAATCTCCTTACCGATGAGGCGATGCGCATACTCATAGTTCAGGCGAACTGGGAAATCCTGCATTGGCTCTGGATATACATCCCTGATCTGCATGGAAATCTTGCCGCCAGCCAACTGCTTACAGAGGATGGCAGCCTGCTTCAATGCATAAATCTGTCCGTTTGGATCTACACCACGCTCGAAACGGTAGCTGGCATCTGTGCTCAAACCATGACGGCGAGCGCTCTTGCGGATCCATGTAGGATGGAAGTAAGCACTCTCCAAGACTACATCCTTGGTTGTCTCGTAAGTACCAGAACCCTTACCGCCGAAGATACCGGCGATACACATAGGCTCCTCAGCATTGCAGATGCTCAGGTCGTGCTCACCCAAGGTATGCTCCTCGCCATCGAGAGTAACAAACTTGGTGCCCTCTGGCTGGGTACGAACTACAATCTTATGACCGGTAACCATGTCTGCATCGAAGCAGTGCAATGGCTGGCCGTATGCCATCATGATGTAGTTGGTGATATCCACGATATTGTTGATAGGGCGCAAGCCAATGATGTTCAGCTTATCCTGCAACCACTTAGGGCTTTCCTTCACCTCACAACCGGTGATGCTTACACAGGCATAACGCTTGCAAGCCTCAGTATTCTGGATTTCAACATCGATAGGAAGATCCTCGTTGTCTACCACAAACTCATCGCAAGATGGGCGATGCAAGCTTGTCTTGTAGCCATTCTGCTTCAACCAGGCATACAGGTCGCGGGCTACACCCCAGTGGCCCAGCGCATCAGCACGGTTGGCTGTGATATCAATCTCGATGAGCCAGTCGCTCTCCAGATGGTAATATTCAGCAGCAGGCTGACCTACCGGAGCATCTTCAGGGAGTACGATGATGCCGTCGTGAGAAGTACCTACACCAATCTCATCCTCAGCACAAATCATACCCAAACTCTCTACACCGCGGAGCTTGCTCTTCTTGATGGTAAAACTCTGGTCGCCATCGTAAAGCACGCAGCCCAAATCAGCCACGATAACCTTCTGACCTGCAGCAACGTTAGGAGCACCACAGACAATCTGCTGAGGTTCACCCTTACCCAAGTCAACGGTTGTAACATGGAGGTGATCACTATTAGGATGCTCCTCGCATGTCAATACTTTACCAACATAGAGACCTTTCAGTCCGCCCTTGACAGACTGAACTTCTTCCAAAGCGTCAACTTCGAGTCCGCAAGAGGTCAACGCGTCCGCAGTCTCCTGTGGTGTCAAATCGAAATCGACGTATTCTTTAAGCCATTTGTATGAAACGTTCATTATAATGATTTTTTATTTTATTTCTATTTTGAAAACCCGAAGAAACATCATTCGGGCTATGCATGTTCTAAAACTCTGCAAAAATACAAAAAAAAATGCATATAAACAAATAACATTCGCCATTTTTGCACTATTTAAAATAAATACATGCAAAAATGGCGAATGCCTTGGTTTTTATTCGAAAACTTCGTCGATGCTGCCACCTCCTACTTCCTCAAAGTCATCCTGTTCGGCTGCCTTTCGGGAACAAGGATTGTAGTCTTCCGGCAAATCGAACTTGATAGCAGGACTGATGCCCAGCGACGGGTCGGCATAAACCTTCTTCATGAATATTGCCCAGATAGGCAAAGCCATGGTAGCGCCCTGACCCATACTCATGGAATCGAAGTGGATATCACGCTCCTCACCACCTACCCAGCAGCCACTTACGAGTTGTGGAGTAAAGCCGATAAACCAACCGTCGCTGTTGTTATTGGTAGTACCGGTCTTGGCGCCAATCTGTCCTTCCAGGTTATAACGGTAGCGCAGTCTTCCTGCCGTACCATTATCCACAACGCCCATCAGCATGGTGAGCATCTTCATGGCATTATCGGCACTGATTACCTCGTTCATACGTGGCTGGAAGGTAGCAATCGTATTACCTTCATTATCCTCGATACGGCTCACAAACATTGGAGCAGTACGGATGCCGTGGTTGGCAAATACGGTATAGGCACTCACCATCTCGCTGACACTTACCTCACATGGTCCCAGACAGAGACTCATGGATGCATGGATGTCAGGACTGTTGATGCCGAAGTCGCGCAACATCTGTACGAACTGCTGCGGATTGAGCTTACTCATCAGATAAGCACTCACCCAGTTGCTACTCTGTGCCAATCCCCAACTCAGCGGAACCATCTGTCCGGCACGTGAATGGTTGGCGTTACGAGGCGTCCACGGACGACCTGCCACCATATAGGTCTGCTGACGGTTAGGCGCCAAATCGCAAGGCTGGAAGCCGTTAGACATCGCCAGGCTGTAAAGAAATGGCTTGATTGTAGAACCCACCTGGCGGCGTCCCAGACTCACCATGTCATACATGAAATGAGTATAATCCAATCCACCCACATACGCTTTCACAGCACCCGTCTTAGGGTCCATGCTCATAAAACCGCTACGCAGAAAACTCTTGTAATAACGGATAGAATCGAGCGGACTCATCAGCGTATCAATATCACCATGATAGGTAAATACGGTCATCTCCTGCTTCTTGCGGAATGCCGCCTTGATTTCATCCTCAGAATATCCCGCAGCCTTCATCGTACGGTAACGCTCACTCTGGGTGATACTGCGGTTCAGTATACTCTTAATCTGTTTCGGTGTCAGCTTATCGCTGTATGGCGAGCTTGGTTTGCGGGCTATCTCTGCACTGAAGCGAGGCTGCAGATAGCGGGCTACATGCTGATACATAGCCTCTTCCGCATACTGCTGTATACGGCTATCAATAGTTGTAAACACCTTCAGTCCATCACTGTATACATTATATGGCGAACCATCCTTCTTATAGTTCTTGTTGCACCATCCATAGAGCGGATCATTCTCCCACTGGATAGAATCCACCACAAACTGGGCACGGTTCCAGGATGGATAATCACTACGCTCCGGACGCTTAGCCATCATATACTGGCGAAGGAACTCACGCAGATAAGTAGCCGAACCATCCTTATGGTCGGTACGGTGGAAATTGAGCGTCAGCGGCTCAGCAGCACACTGGCTATACTCGCCCCGGCTCAGATACCCCGCCTTCACCATCTGCGAAAGAACCACATTTCTGCGCTCCCTCGCTCTCTCCGGATAGCGAACCGGATTGAAGAGCGACGGATTCTTGCACAGTCCGATGAGCGTTGCCGACTCACAGAGGGTCAGATTCTTCGGTTCCTTATTAAAATAGGTATTGGCCGCCGTCTTGATTCCTACAGCATTGTGCAGGAAATCGAAGTAATTGAGATAGAGAGCCAGAATCTCCTCTTTGGTATAATAGCGTTCCAGCTTCACCGCAATCACCCACTCTATCGGCTTCTGCAACAATCGTTCCATCGTACTGCCTGCCTTCTCAGAATAAAGCTGCTTGGCGAGCTGCTGCGTGATGGTACTTCCACCACCCGCATTAGTCTGTCCCAGGATACCACGCTTGACGATGGCACGTCCCAGTGCACGGAAGTCGATACCTGAATGCTCATAGAATCGCTCATCCTCAGTAGCCACCAGCGCCTTTATTAAATAAGGTGACATTTTCTTGTAAGGAATCACGATACGGTTCTCCTTGTTCAGGTTCCACGTACCAAGCACCTTGCCATCGGCAGAGTAAACCTGGGTGGCAAATCTGTTGATAGGATTCTGCAGATCCTCGATGTCGGGCATGTAGCCAATCATTCCAAACCAGATGGCAACAAAGGCAAGAATTACCATGAGTATTCCGGTGCCGAAAACAGCCCATAAAATATGTATAAATCGCTTTCTCATCACTATTTCTTTAAATATTTGTGCAAAATTACATAAAAGTTTTGACTTATCACACATAAATCAGATTTTTTATGTAACTTTGTGGGCGATTTTAGAACATTCAATCAAATTTCAAATGGAAAAACATAATTTTGTGACCATTGCAGACCTTTCCAAGGAGAAAATCATGTACCTCCTGGAAATGGCGCAAGAGTTCGAAAAGCACCCGAACAGGGAGTTGTTGAAGGGAAAGGTCGTAGCGACCCTTTTCTTCGAGCCATCTACTCGTACCCAACTCAGTTTCCAAACCGCTGCCAACCGCCTTGGTGCCCGTGTCATTGGTTTCTCTGATGCCAAGACATCCAGTACCACCAAGGGTGAGACCCTCAAGGATACCATCCTGATGGTAAGCAACTATGCCGATGTAATCGCCATGCGCCATTTCATCGAGGGAGCAGCCCAGTATGCCAGTGAGGTAGCACCAGTGCCTATCGTAAATGCAGGCGACGGCGCTCACATGCATCCTTCACAGTGCCTGCTCGACCTCTACTCTATCTACAAGACCCAGGGTACCCTGGAGAACTTGAACATCTATCTTGTGGGTGACCTCAAATATGGCCGCACCGTTCACTCACTTATCACAGCTATGCGCCACTTCAATCCTACTTTCCATTTCATCGCACCTAAGGAACTCGCCATGCCAGAAGAGTATAAACTCTACTGCAAGGAGCACAACATCAAATATGTTGAGCACGAGGACTTTAACGAAGATGTGATTGCAGGTGCCGACATCCTCTACATGACCCGTGTACAGAAGGAGCGTTTCAGCGACCTGATGGAGTATGAGCGCGTAAAGAACGTGTATATCCTGAAGCGTGACATGCTCTGCAAGGCGAAGGAAAACATGAAGATCATGCATCCGCTGCCACGTGTCAACGAGATTGCTTACGATGTAGACGATGATCCACATGCATACTATATCCAGCAGGCTCAGAACGGTCTCTATGCGCGTGAGGCTATCTTCTGCCACTGCCTCGGCATCTCGCTCGATGACGTGAAGAACGATAAAAGCATAATTGAATAATGTTGAATGTTGAATGTTGAATGTTAAGTTGCCTAACGGACACCTAACATGGCCCTCAAGGGCGCAAGCCTCACTCAACATTCAACACTCAACATTCAACACTCAACACTCAACATTTAAAAAAAAAGAGATGGGAAATAATAAAAGTCAATTAGTGGTTGCGGCTATCGAGAACGGTACCGTAATCGACCATATACCAGCCGAAAAGACCTATCAGGTAGTAAATCTGCTCCAGTTGGAGAAGATGGAGACTCCTGTTACTATCGGCTACAACCTGCCAAGCAAGAAGATTGGCAAGAAGGGCATCATCAAGGTTGCCAACAAGTATTTTACCGATGAGGAAATCAACCGACTCTCTGTCGTTGCGCCTAACATCGGACTGAGTATCATCAAAGACTACGAAATCGTAGAGAAGAAGACCGTCAAGACTCCTGATACGCTGAAGGGCATCGTAAAGTGCAACAACCCTAAGTGCATCACCAACAACGAGCCTATGCAGACCCTCTTCCATACCGTAGACAAAGTGCTCGGTATCGTACGTTGCCACTACTGCGACAAAGAGCAGCAATTGGGCAAAGTAGAGCTCTGCAAGTAATAAAAACAGGTAGTTTATAACAAAAAGTAAGCAATATCACTCAAAATGTTACGATTTATTTGGTAGTTTGAGAGATATTGCTTATTTTTGCATCCGATTTCATTAAACATCAACCATAAAAAGTAAAGGGAAATGGTAAAAGATCAAGAGATTTTCGACTTAATCGAAAGAGAACATCAGCGCCAGCTGAAGGGTATGGAGCTTATCGCTTCTGAGAATTTCGTGAGTGACGAGGTGATGAACGCTATGGGTTCTTACCTTACTAACAAGTATGCCGAGGGTCTGCCAGGCAAGCGTTATTATGGCGGATGCCAGGTAGTTGACATCGTAGAGAACCTCGCCATCGAGCGTGTAAAGAAGGTGTTCGGTGCTGAGTATGCCAACGTACAGCCTCACTCTGGTGCACAGGCTAACGCTGCTGTTCTGCTTGCCGTATTGAAGCCAGGTGATACCTTCATGGGCTTGAACCTCGACCACGGCGGCCACCTCTCTCATGGTAGCCACGTCAATACATCCGGTATTCTCTACAACCCTATCGGTTACAACCTGAACAAGGAAACAGGCCGTGTAGACTACGACGAGATGGAGAAGCTGGCTCTTGAGCACAAACCAAAACTGATTATCGGTGGTGGTAGCGCTTATAGCCGCGAGTGGGATTATGCCCGCATGCGCAAGATTGCCGATGAGGTAGGCGCGCTCCTCATGATCGATATGGCTCACCCTGCAGGTCTGATTGCAGCCGGTCTGCTCGACAACCCATTGAAGTATGCGCACATCGTTACTTCTACTACTCACAAGACCCTCCGTGGTCCTCGTGGCGGTATCATTTTGATGGGCAAAGATTTTGACAATCCATGGGGTTTGACTACCAAGAAGGGCGAGGTTAAGAAGATGAGCATGCTCTTGAATTCTGCCGTATTCCCAGGTCAGCAGGGTGGTCCGCTGGAGCACGTCATCGCTGCCAAGGCAGTAGCCTTCAATGAGAATCTGCAGCCTTCATGGAAGGAGTATGCTACTCAGGTAAAAAAGAATGCAGCCGTACTCGCAGATGACCTCATCGGTCGCGGATTCGGTATCGTGAGCGGTGGTACAGACAACCATTCTATGCTCGTAGACCTCCGAAGTAAATATCCAGATCTTACAGGTAAAGTAGCTGAGAATGCGCTGGTTGCAGCCGACATCACAGTCAACAAGAACATGGTTCCATTCGACAGCCGTTCTGCCTTCCAGACATCAGGTATCCGCCTGGGTACAGCAGCCATGACCACACGTGGTGCCAAGGAAGACATGATGCATCTCATTGCCGAACTCATCGAGGAGGTTCTGAATGCTCCTGAGGACGAGAAGGTCATTGCCCGCGTTCGCGAAAAGGTGAATGCAACAATGAAGGATTACCCTCTCTTCGCATACTAATCGTTACGGATAAATATAATTACAAACTGCGGGCCTTCCGTCCGCAGTTTTTTGTTTCATTTAATAAATAATAAAGAAAAGAAAAAAATTATGAAAAAGATGAAAAGCCTACTGCTCATGGCACTTGCGTTGCTCCCTGCGAGCAAAACTTTAGCACAGACCAACGCCCAAGTTTTCTACGACTTCGGCAGTGACCGCAAGTTTGTTACCCTCACACTCGAAATGTTCAAGCAGGACAAATGGGGTAGCACTTATTTCTTTGTAGACCACGACTTCAACTACGACAAGATGGACACCAACAGTCCAAACGTGGCACAGGGTGGTACCTATACAGAGATTTCACGTGCATTGAACTTCTGGCAGAACAGCCCAATGAAGAACTGGAGCCTCCACGTAGAGTATAATGGTGGTATTACCAAGAACTACCCTATCAACAATGCCTGGCTCTTCGGTGTGGAGTATTTCATGCACGACAAGAGTTTCAAGAACACCTTGACACTCCAGGCACTCTACAAGACTATCCGCAAGACCGACCAGAACGTGCCGATGCAGTTGACTGCTGTTTGGGGATGCAAAGACATCTTTGGATTAAAGGGATTGAACTTTAGCGGTTTCGCAGATTTCTGGTGGGAGGACCACAGTTCTTTCCTGGATAAGGATGGCGACCCAAAGCTCGACAAGGATGGCAACATCGATTACAAAGCTGAGCACACCGTCTTCACTACTGAGCCACAGCTCTGGTATAATGTAGGCCAGCACTTCGGCTGCGAGAACCTGAGCATAGGTAGCGAGGTAGAAATCAGCCACAACTTCGGCAGCAATGCCGGCTGGATGGTTCGCCCTTGCCTCGGTGTAAAGTGGGACTTCTAATTACGAATTTCTTAGCTGCGGAAAATTTTCAAAATGAATTTTTGAAAATTTTCCGCACTATTTCTTAACCACTTTATATTCTGTTTTCCAACAACTTACGTTACTTTCTTACTATCAATCCGCCATCAGAAATTCCTCCGATTCCGCCTTTTTTCTTATTGTACTGACGGGTTACACCGCTCAAGTTAACTCCGCCAACACCCTCGGATGTAGCGTTTACACTTTGGCAGTCAACCTTGGCTTTCACGCTGCCCACGCCGTCGTTCTTGATAATCAGACTGCCGCCATTAAACATTTCCAGATTAACAGAGCCTACGCCCTCATTATCCAGTTTCACACTTCCCATCTCAATCTTAGAGATTTTCACCGAGCCTACGCCTTCGTTATCAATGTTCATATCATCTCCAGCCACATCATCGATATTTACCGAGCCAACACCCTCGTTGGTTACCTCCAGTTTGTTGGCAAGAATCTTCCCAATCTTGACAGAGCCTACACCCTCGTTATCGATTTTCAGGCGGTCGCTATTAATCGTCTTGGCATAGAATGAACCCACGCCTTCCTGTGCAATCTTCACCAGGTCAGGACTGGTGATATAAATCTTGAGTCTATTCTTTTCAGAGTTACACGCGGCAGGCACTTTGAGCTTTCCGTTGAGTCCGATCTTCACCTCGCCGTCACGATAAACCACCTTGAGTTTCTCCTTGAGTTTCTGTACGAACTCAGCATCCTTGATGGCAGTGTAATCCAATCGAACGCTGCATTCATCGCCATTGTTCTGGGTATAATAAACACTGGCAATCACATCCACGTCGATAGCCTTGAAAGGCTTCTCGGTCAAATCATCCTGCGTAAAGTTGAGACTTCCCTTCATTTCACTGGCAGAAGATCCCATACTGCAAGAACTCAAGCCCATTGGGGCAAAGAATAAAGCGGCAGCCACCGCCCAAATACATAATTTCTTCATATCATTTCTATTTTTATGTTTCTAAATACGTGATAAACCGAATACCTTTCTGTTTCGGAAATCTGATGGTTAGACGTAAGAAGATACAAAAAGGTTGCAGGATAAGAGAAAAAATGCAGAAAAAAAAGTGCAACAGAAAGCTATTCTCACTGGAACAGTCTCCTGTTCTTACTGAAATAGCCTTCGTTAGTCACTGAAACAGCCTTCGTTAGTCACTGAAATAATATTCGTTGACTATTGAAGTAAGCCTCACTCCAATTTCAAGCAAGCAACACGCCATAACATTAAGGTATTCAAGGAAAAGGCACAAATTCTACAAGGCGTTCCAATAGATTTATTTTTCTCTATCCCCCAATGCAAAAAATGCCTAAAAATTTGGAAGTTACAAATTTTCAGCGTATCTTTGCAGAAGATTGTACGGCGCTCGGCAATTCGAAAGCAAGCTTTCATTGCACTCACTGACATAATCTTTGCAAAAGTATTAATTTAAATGAATCGCGTATGAAGCAGGTAGAAGAAAGATACATCAAAGCCGAGATAGCCAAATTCACTCCGCAGGAAATGAGGGAGTACGAAACCAGCAAGATGACATATCGCGACATCAAGAATTCCGTAGACACCGCCAAGCGTGAAGGTATAGCCGAAGGCATGGAAAAAAGGAGTCTTGAGATTGCCAGAAAGATGCTGGCAAAGGGCATAGATGAAGCGACGGTAAAGGAAATAACCGGGCTGTCGGCGGAACATATACTGCACTAAAAGCAGAAATATAGATTACTTATTTGCTGAGCAGAAAATATAAGCTAATGTGAAACAGGTTTTCTTAGATACAAATGTGATATGATTTCAGAAAAAGAATTAAATAGCTATCGACTGACAAGCATGGAAGAGCCAACAGATGAAATGCTGGCTCAGATTATACATGAGGCTGCCGAAATACAACAGAGAAAACGAAGAAGCTTACAGAAGTTATTTTGCCAATATGCAAAAACTGGCTAAAGAACAACGACAAAAATTCAATTTGAATTAATGGAGGCAAAAATACACAAACCCGTTTTAATTGTCATTGCAGGACCTAATGGTTCTGGGAAGACAACAATAACCAGTCGTGTATTACACCACGAATGGCTAGAAGATTCTATTTATATCAACCCAGACAATATTGCACAAAAAGAGCAAAGAACCACCCTTCACCTCGTCACCACAACACATATCCATCATCGTATTCCCTACATTTGTTTTCCAGGTTTACTGAACGACCGTAGGGAGTGATAACTTCTTTAACTTCCCTTTAACTTCTTTAACTGCTTAAACTTCTTTAACTCTTTTAACTTCTGAACTTGCCTTAAACTTGAATCATCTAATATGCAAAACTTCGGTTTTTCTGCGTTAATATTTGTTTAAAAATCAGTCCTTTTTCGGTATCGTTAACTTCTTTTATCTGATAATTGTTTAACACAACATAAGACGGGATACCCTACCCCACTCGCTTTTCAAAGATTTCAGCGGTAAGAAAAGAGGAAAAAGGGGACCCTTAAAAAATAGCACCTCTTTTGGAACCAAAAATAAACGCTTAAAATATGTAAAAACGGGCAGAATTCTTAAAATATGTTTATAAAAAGCGAAAGACACCCTTCACCACCCTTCACCCGTAACTATTTGACACATAAAACGTTAAATAAAAAGGTGAAGGGTGAAGGTTTGAAAACTCTTTTTTATATATACGCGCGGCAAGGGAAAAAATCCGTTTTTTCATTTTTCTGATTTTCTGGTTTTTCCAAAAATCCTAAAAAAAGAATATATATATAAGATTTAAAATATACCCTTCACCCTTCACCTCGTCACCACAACACATATCCATCATCGTATTCCCAACATTTGTTTTCCTGGTTTATTCTTCGGAGATATTCTGCTATCTTTCGGAGATATTTTCGTATTCTTCGGAGATATTCTGCTATCTATCGGAGTAATTTCCGTGTTATTGATTTCAGAAATAGTTATCATTTGACAAGTGTAAGAGCCAATTCGTTACCGCCCACACCAAGCCAACCTCGTGACCATCAGAGCGAAAAACAATGAATTAACTTTATTTAACGGCAAAAATCAACTGATTATGTAAAAATTACAGTAAATTTGCAGCGTCTAACGGCTCCACTTGTAAGTGTACGCAAGATGATGATAGTCAAACTACCAAAACGATAGTCAAACTACCAAAAATACAACGAGCTAGAGGACAAGAATATAAGTAAGTGGTATTAAAGAAACTGAAAGTACAATTTAAACTTAAATAGATATGAAAGTATTCAATTCTAAACTTGCTGCCATCGGTTTGGCAGCATTCGTATTCGCATCATGTAGCGACAGTAACAGCGACCCTACAGGTGGTTCACCAGCAATCAATCCTGCAGAGATTACCAACATTACACTTAAATCACAGACTGTTGACAACAGCCGTGTAATCAATTACAAGAACTCAACAGCTAAGGCAAGAAAGTTCTTCCTTAACACAAGAGCAGGAAGCTCTATTTTTCCTGCTTTCAAAGATGCTCCTAAAGAGGAAAACGCAAAGCAGCTCAATAAAGAAGCTGACCTCACAAACAAGAACTATGCAATTACCGGCAATAAGAGCCTTAACTTCGCTGGTAAGACTATCGATGGTGCTACTATCTTTGTACACGGAGGCTCTACTTTCGAGTACGATAATACAACAAAGATGACCAACACTACCATCGTATTGCTGAGTAGCGCTACTTTGAAATATACCGGCACTGGCGAAATGATAGCTAAAGGCAACACCGTATTCTGCACAGATGCCAAGAACAAGTTTGTTGCTACTGGTGACATCAACATCAATGGTGAACTTTACGCTAATTTTACAGGCACTACAAATGATGGCAAGAATTTGGTAACAGGTCTTGGAGCTATCAAAGAAACTACTGCTGCAGAAAAGGAAAAGAGTATCACTCCTACCCAGAAGATTACTTTCGGTGCTCATGCAAATGCTTACATCAAGGGTTCTATCCGTGCCACTGAGTTGAACATCGAGAATGGTGCAAGTATTTACACCACATCTAATATCTTCAACAACGGTACTGTAAACATTAAAAGTCAGTTAGGCATAGAGGGCTTCCTGAAGGCTCAGAACCTCAACGTAGATGGCTACTTGGAAGCTGGCAAAAACTCAGCCATCAAGGTATTGGGTACTATGAACGTAAATGACGGTGCTTATATTTCTGCCAACTACATCAATGTTACAAACAACCCTAAGAATGCTGATGGTTCACAGCAGAAAGACGAGAACGGTAAAACCATCCCTGGCAATGCAACTCTGAACTTGAATGGCAATTGCACCATTCATTTGAGCAACAAGAACGTAATAAACGTCAACAACTTGGTAACAGACAACAGCAACCAGGGTCAGATTGAGTTGGCAGAAGACAACGCTGTAGCAGTAATCAAGGCTGATAAGTTCGAAAACAATGGCAAAGAGAGAATCCTTTCATTCAAGACCAGTGGCAATAACTCATGTTTTCTGTTCCAGTTTACAAAGTGCTTCAATGGCTCTACAGAGTTGAATACATTCGAGGATCTTGCTATCCAGGCTACATATATCGACTATGACAAGACTACCCAGAACGATATGGTTGACTATAAGGATGAAAACAACAAGAACTATGGTTATGAGTGGAAGGGAGACGCTTCCAAGTTGGTTGCAACTCAGAAACTTGACTTGATTGCTTCTGCAGAAGATCCTAAGGACGGTGAGTCTGCAACATGTATCCAGCCTGCAAATAACAAGTTGTATGTTTCATATCATACTAACGGAAACAATAAAGTTGGTGGTAGCATCGAGGTTGCAAGCATGACAGAAGGCAGCAAGACTTTGACTATCGAACAGAGCAAGAAGGCAGATAATATCGACTACAACCACCTGATTGTTAAAGGTGACAAGCTATTCCTCGCAGGTAGCCAGCAGGGCAATGGTAAAGATGTAGAAGGTGGTCATTCTGTAGGTGCTTTCATGGGTGAAGTTGCTATTACAGGTTCAGGCATTAGCGACAACCTGATTCTCCATTCTGTTGATAAGAAGAGCGACAAGGTAGACGCAAACTGCGTTGCAGCATATGGTACAGATCATGTATTGGCAACAACTCAGGGATTCTACGTAATCGATAAGGATGATAATGCTGAGCTCTACCTGCAAGGCACAGTAGCCAAGCATGTTATCAGTAACGGCACCAAGATTTATGCATTGACAGAAACAGGCAGTTTGAACGTATACAATAGTTCTGATATGACTACTCCTGAAAAAACTTACACAGTTGGCGCAGTAGCACCTAAGGGTAATAAGGCGGTAATAGCTATTGACGAACCAAATGGTGATATCTACGTCTGCAAAGGTAAGAATGGTGTGGCTAAGATTTCAGGTAATACAGTAACTGATTTCTTTACTTGTCCAACTATCTCTTCTGGAGATAAGCAAGGTCAGACTGAAGGTAATGCTAATGGTGTAGCTGTAGATGGTAAGTATGTATACATTGCATGTGGTAGCTATGGAGTTGTTGTTCTTGACAAGACAACAGGCAAGGAAGTTTGCCACCGCAAGGCATCTAACGGCAAGTCTGCCAACTATGTAGCAGTAGCCGATGGTAACATCTATGTTGCTTACGGTCAGAGCCGTATCCAGGTTTACAAGCTCACACAGACGAACTAAGTAATATTAATAAAACTCTCTTGTTCTCCCTCACTCTATCGTGAGGGAGAACAAACCTTATAAAAGCTCATTAGGACAGCTATTATATTAAGGTATAAGTTGAAAGAAAAGGTAACGTATTAACAACAAAAATTGAAACATCATGAAAGCAATGAACTTTAAACTTGCTACTATCAGTTTCGCCGCATTGCTCCTCGCATCATGTAGTGATAGCAATAGTGATGGTGAAACCACTGTATCACCAATTATGAATCCAAAAATCATTGGCAGTACAGTCGTTTCAACTACAGATGCACAAACTCTTGCAACACAAATCATTAATTATAAGGCGAAAGCAGCAAGTGCTACTAAGGCTACTAGAACAATTGATGACAACAACTCTGCAACTTTTAAGGGAGTAATTGATATGCCGGCAGAACCAGCTGTTCCGGCAGAAGCAATTGACTTGGTCTCAGCTCCACAAGGGACAGCATTATCTGGTAATGTTTTTAAAATTTCATCTGGAAACATAACTCTTACCAATCAATTCCAGATGAGCAATACCGCAACCATCTACGTAGAAAGCGGAGCAACCCT
The DNA here is from genome assembly GCF_003465495.1 of Segatella copri. GTDB lineage: Bacteria > Bacteroidota > Bacteroidia > Bacteroidales > Bacteroidaceae > Prevotella > Prevotella copri_G. The sequence goes on from NZ_QSAV01000003.1 coordinate 77,163, forward strand.
TACCTATAATTATTGGGATGGTGGCTACAAAATCATCGTATTGAAGGGCGGAAAGCTGGTTGATTCATACGGAAATGCTACCAAGCTCTGTGACATAGACAACTATGGTACAATTGAGTTCTTAAAAGAGAGAATAGATATCAACAAAACATTCAGAACATCACAAGATTTGAATGTAGTTGATAAAGACTTAGCCATCTCAGGCAAAGCCTATTTTGGCGGCAATGTTACTTCTAAGAATTTCTATCCAGGAAGCGGAATCATCAATATCAAAGGTGATTTGAATCCGGGAGGAAACGAGTTGAAGCTCTGCTCTACTAATGGAGAAACAAATGGAACAAAGATGAATGTTGATGGTAAAATTACAGCCCAAAGACTGGAATTAACAAACAGCTCTGTTCTCTACTCGGGATGTGGCGCCAAAATTGCAGGCGAAGTGAACATCAACACTGCTGGTACAGCTTTACATGCCAAATATCTGGAGTGCTCAAAATTCACTCAGAATTCAGGAGCCAAACTCATCCTGTCTGACCAGAGTTACATCAATTGTTCTGGTGAATTTGCATCATATAATAACGATACCAGTTATAGCATTCTGGAAGGCGATGATGCCAAGGCGGTTATAAAGGCAGATAAGTTCTTCTTCAACAACGGTGCTCCACAGAAAGATGATGCCGGTGAGGAATATTTCCTGGTAAAGATGTTCTCTACCCCAGGAAAAAACAACCCACAGATTGTAGCAGATGGAACATTCTATGTCAACTGGCAGAAAGCAAATGTAAGATTCACAGATGCCAATATGTTTGTTACAAACGGAGTTACAAAGAACGAAGTGGTTATCAACCGAACAACAGATTGCGGTAATCCTGGATGGATTAATCCAAATCCAAAACCATCCCCAGAACCGGAGCCAGAACCAACTCCTACTCCAACACCAAAACCAGAACCAACACCAAATCCTAAACCAGGTTTGGATCTGATTACAACTGTGGAACCGGAACATACACATAATATTTCTGCAACAGGTATCATGCCTCTGAATGGATATCTCTACATGTCATACCACACCAACCAGAATCAGAAAGATAATACTGAGTTTTCTCATGGTGGATGTATCGAGGTGATGTCACCAGTTAAAGATGACAAGGCAGAGCTGAAACAGTATATTTACGATTCGGCAAGAGATCTCGACTTCAACCATATCCTGGCAACCAAACTGAACAGCGACGAATATAAAATCTTCCTGCCAGGAAGTTCAAACAAGAAGGGTGCTATGCTGGCATACATGGATATCAGAAAAGATCACATGCTGGCTGATGAGTCTATGGAAATAACCAGCACGGATGGAAAAGAAGTTACCATCAAGCAGCCATTGAACTATGTTCAGTTGAAACAAGCTTTGGAAAAGTACAAAGGTTACGATGAAAACTGCGTGGTATATAACGACAACACCAACCACCTGATTGTTGCAACAACCGAGGGTTATACTGTATATGACGCAACCACAATGAACGAGGTTGAGACATATAGCAAACCAGGAAAGGCAAAGCATTTGGCTATTGGTAATGGTAAGATTGTTGGTCTCTATCTGAATGAGAGAAACAAAGATACCAAGATAGGTCTCCCTGCTACGATTGAAATCATAAACGAGAAGACAGAGGACTTCAACAACACCAAGACATTCGAAACCAACGTCAAGATTGAGCCTAATGATGGCAAGAATGTAATTGCTGTTAAAGACAACATGATTTATGCTTGCCTCAGTTCTGCCGGTCTCTATGTTTATGATATGAATGGCAACGAGCAATGGCACTACCAGATGCCGTCTCCAAAGAATAAAGAAGGAAAATGGAAGGCTCTCTGCAATGGATGTTTCGTTGACGACAACTATGTATATCTGGCATACGGTTCTTACGGAATTGTAGTAATCGACAAGAATACACATAAAGTAATTGCACATAGAGCCGTTGAGAAATCAGCCAACTATATCACGGTATATAATGGATACATCTATGTTGCTTACGGACGAAGCCGCATGCAGGTATTCAAATTGAACCTAGGCAAATAGTCAAAGAATGATTGCTCAAAAGGCAATAAGAAATATAATTAGAAACACGAGATGAATGCAGCTGCAACAGCTCGCAGCTGCATTCATCGTGTTTAATAACTCATTATGAAGCGAAAAATAATACTATACTCAACTACTGTTCTGCTACTTCTCATGGCAGCACAAAGCGCTATGGCTCAGACGAAAGGCAAAAAGCCGAAAAGTTTCAGCCCTAAGATGCTCGTATATGAGAACCTGAAGAACAATAATGTACTGAGACACTTTAAACAGCGCTTCGCACAACTCGACACTCTCATCAAAAACCCTATATGGGTGAAAGCACCAGTCATAGAACTGGGACTCAATAAACAGCATCACGCTGATATCAATAAGACCGACTCTCTGTTCTGGTCGAAAACTGCACATGAGCACCTAGCGCTCAACAGACACAACGGTCTGGAAGTGACCGGACAGGTTTATGCCCGACCTGATGCGTACTTCGATTCTGATGAAGACGACGCAAAAGAGGTATCAAAATATAAGATGAAGGTTCAAGCCGAACTGGGATGGAACATCATCAATTCGAAGTTCTACCAAGGCAAAGAGAAAAGAACGAAGATTGCTCTTGCCAATGAACTCGACCGCTTGCAAATAAAAAAGCGCCAAACTGCAGACATCTATGAAAAGGCAGCCGATGAGCTGACCGAACAATATAATTTCTATATCGGTACTGTCATAGCACACAGACTGGACAACCTCGACATCATGAACGAAGCTTACCAGTTTATGCTGGAAAAAGACCGAATCAGCAACGACAAGATGCTGAAAGTGATGAACGATAAGCTGGAGGCTGAATACGACATCTCCGTGCTCTGTACAGACAGAGATATCACCAACAAGCCTATCTACCGCATCAAACCAACCAAGATTGTGGTAGACACAACAGCCCTCTGGAACCATCTGAACCAGGAAAGTCTGGATGCACGAATCATGATGGTGAAAGAACAGATTGCTGACAACGACGGCAAGCTGACCAACTACTTAAGCACTACCCGACTCACACCATTCGCAAGATGGTCGAGTTACTGGCAGAGCAACAACAAGATTTCGAACAATGCCGACGTGGGCGTGAGATTCACCATTCCTATATGGAACGAAACGCCACGCAAGCGACAGGCACTGGAGACCCAGAAGGAAATCATACGCAGCAGCCGCGGTACCGACGTGAAGGAAATAAAACAATCGGTAGGCATCCTGCTCAAGAAGATAGACAACCTGAACAAGGCTATAGCCACCGAGGCTTTCCATATAGACCAGACCGGCAAATATATCGAAATGCGGCGGTTTGCCTACCAGAACCAGAAGCAGGGATACAACTATCTGATGCGTATGGACGAATATACGGGACTCCTGGAAAGTATGGAGCGAATGTATAAACTGATGCAGAACCGCGCCCTCGCTATCATCAATATAGAGAAAGCCGTGAGCATCTATGACAACAACAACATCTTCAAAGAAATAGAACTTTGAATGTAAGGAAACTAGAATATGAATGAATTCCAATATAATGGCACGCCACAAGAACAGGCGATGGCAGACTTGCTGAAGACGCAGAGTCACCGCCTAGCCAGACAGCAGATCATCTTTGCCCTGATCTTCCTGCTGGTTATCGTGCTTGCCGCCTACTATATTGTCACTCGTATGATATGGGCTACCTTCGACGGTTATATAACCCTCGATGAAAACCGTATCAGTGCCGTTGACGACATCTATATTCTTAAGGTAAACAAAGAAATGGGTGAAGTGGTGCATAAGGGAGATACGCTCTACTCTTATGTACTGCTAGGTAACATTGTGAACCAATACGACCCGAACATCCTGCCTTCTGCCGTAAAGGAGACTCACGACATGGAGGTGCAGGCTAAACTCGCACAGCAGGAGATTCCGGTATTGCGCACCCGCCTTGCCGAACTGAGGAAACAGAAAGCCTCAGAAAGTTCGGACATCTACTATGGTCTTACCGACAACACCAAGCGAAACGCACTGGATGCTGAGATTGCCGAGGTAGAAGAGGAATTGAGAAAGCAGGCTAACAAGGTGGAAATCTATGCACAGGCTAAGAACACCACCTATAACTTTATGAGTCGAAGAGGAGCCGGCAGAGCAAATGCTTCCATGCCTTACTCCAACACTAGCATCTACAACCCGGGACTTATACACTACTGCTGTGCACCAGCCGATGCTTACATCTCAAAAATCAATGTGAGCGACAAAACCCTGGTGTTCAAAAGCGAGGAGGTGATGGTTATCCAGCATACCGACTATGCAGACTGCCATCTGGGCGTAATCGCATACGTACCAAATGACATGGTAAAGTATATGGAAAGCCCTGACGATGCAGACATCATCATCAACAAAGACCTGGAACTGCAGGCTAAGTTGCAGATGGTAGGTCTGAGAGTAGAGGAAATACCAAAGCATCTGCAGAGTAACTTCTCGCATGATGCCAACGCAGTGGTTGCCGTCTTCACCCTGAACCCGAACCAGAGAGTACCGGCATGGGTAATGAGCAACAGACTGCCGGTAAGAATAAGAGTGAACAAGATTAGTGCCATGCTCGATCCGAAGCCACTGCCGATGTACACCATCCCAGTAGGCAAGAACGAAAACGTGAAGCGAAGCAACATGATTTCGAGCGACACCAATAATCATCAAGATAAAACGAAATAAAGAATGATTGGACTTAGAAGAAACAAACGTGGAGATATGGTGCTCACCATCGATAGCTATATAGATATCGACTCGACACCGGACATCCAGCCCGACTACTTCGATTGTATTTACATCAATACGAAGAGTGAGCGTGCGTTCCATGCTATACTGTATGGAGCCAGTCCAATCTTATCGTGGAAATGTAGCTACAAACCGATATTCGTCAATACGGCGTTATCGGGAAAGGAACAGATCATCGACTATATCATCGATGCCTATGTGAGCGACATGAACAATGAAAAGGTATACGAGATTATTGACAAAATCAAGCTGGCAAGACAGAAGTTTGGTGTAAAAAGCGAAACAAGCCGTCCTACACAGCCTAACCAGCTCTTTGCCAATATTCTGAGATACCTGCTCTCAAGAGACCAGCGAATCATGGGACACCGACTGCTGGAGAAATCGTCTTTGGGATATATCAACCCAATCTTCGAGCACTATCACAGTATGGGTCTCTTCCATCTCAACGAGATGTTCATGTTCATCGACTCTATGGTGGAGTTTGGTTCACTGCGCATTCACCGTTTCCTGCTCAAGGAGCATCTATGCCCTAAGTGCAACCACTCTCACCTGCTCTATACAGAGTGCTGTCCGAAGTGCGGAAGTTCGAACCTGAAGATTCAGAACATCATCCACCACTTCAGCTGCGCCAACGTATCGCCAGAGAGCAGCTACAATGTGGGCGGTATGCTCATCTGTCCGAAGTGTCACAAGAAACTGCGCCACATCGGTGTTGACTATGACAGACCAGCCGTGGTATATACCTGCAACGACTGCGAGAACTCATTTACCTCGCCTATCACCAAGTCAACCTGCTGCTACTGCCAGAGCACCTATCCGGTAAACGCCCTGGTGCCACGAGACGTTGTGGACTACGAGATAACGGAAGAAGGAATCAGAGCACTGACAAGTGGCAATATCATGTTCAACAACATGGCGAACATCTATGATAACTTCATGGAATATTACCTGCTGATAAACCGACTGCGACGCCAGCTGATGGAAACCTACCGCAAGGATGAACTCTCGGTCATGGTAGGCAAGATATGGATTATAGATGATAACAAGGATACCGTAAAGATAAAGGAAAGCATACAGGGCAAGCTCTGTAGAATCTTCTCCAATCACAAGGTGTCTTACAACAACAATATCTTCTACGTATCCTCTACCCTCTATGAGCAGGGAGAAACGGTGGAAGAGGCTCAGCAGAAATTGAGCAAGGAGATGTCGGTAGCCATCAGAAAGGTGGCCGACTCGATTGAACCGGACGAGATTATCTGCAGCATGCTGGAAACCAAGACGAAGACCATCGCCAACAACTATGACGAGTTCTTCAACAAACTGCAATATGTGGACATGACTCCAGACGACTACTGCCGCTACTCAGAGGAACCTCTGATGAAGGAAGAAGAGAAAGAGGTGAAGCCGCAGGAAGAGCTGCTTGATACGGAGCCGAAGGAAGATGAAAACGACAAGATACAGAAGCGCATCGTACTCTACAAGAAACTCGTTGCCATCCTTGTCACCATCGCAGGTATACTCATAATCATGGCCCTCTTGGCGCTCACCGTGCTGAGATAAGCCATCAAGAAGAAAGGGAAAAGCGTATGTTTAGCATAGCAGAACATCTGAACGATTTCTTCGACTGGATCAGCACGCTATCGTTTAGCAGTATCGTGAATACCTTCTGGTTCCTCTTCTTCATCGAGATGCCAAGATATTATATTCTGGAATATCTCGTAATCGGAAACCGACTGATGAAGAGAAACCGGATAGATAAAGAGAAAGAATATGCCAAGTACTTCCTGTACCGCGAGAATCCACTCGTAAGCATCCTCGTACCGGGAAAGAACGAAGGCAAACATATATTCAAAATGGTGAACTCGCTGGCTGAGCAAACCTACCGCAACTACGAAATTATCGTGGTAGACGATGGTAGCGACGACGACACCAAACTGATTTGTAACGACCTCTACCGAGCCGGGTATATCACCCACTACCTGAGGTTGGATACAAGAGGCGGTAAAGCTGCCGCCAGCAACTATGGAGCCCAGATGGCAAGAGGCAAATACATCGTATGTCTGGATGCCGACTCTTCTCTAGACCGTGATGCACTGGAGAAGATTCTACTCCCCTTCTACATCGATGGAATGGTAAAGGGCGTAGGAGGATGTGTGAAAGTGCGCAACTATAAGGAAACCATCTGCTCATCGCTGCAGGCTTTCGAATACCTGAAGCGAATACAGGTGGGACGTATCGTAACCAGCGAACTGGGTATCTACCACATCATTTCGGGAGCATTCGGAGCCTTCGAAAGAAAGACGCTGAAGGAAGTGGGCTATTGGGACATAGGACCGGGACTGGACGGTGACCTGACACAGAAGATCCGCAAAGCCGGATATAAAGTGAAATTTGCCGAAGATGCCATCTGTATGACCAATGTGCCTACCAAATGGTACAAGCTGTATCATCAGCGCATCAGATGGTCGCGCTCGCTCGTGAGATTCCGTCTCCGCAAGCATGCCGACATTCTGCTGCCTACAAAGAACTGGAGTATCCTTAACTGGTTATCCAACATGGAGAGTGTGGTTTTCGACTGCTTCCTCAATTTTCTGTGGTTGTGGTATATCATCAAGCTCGCCATCACGTTTAACACGCACATCATTGAAGTGCTGGCACTGGGCTACTTTATCAGAGTATGCTTCTCACAGCTTGCCTTCATCCTGGTGCTGATGGTTTCAGAAAGAAAGAAAGACGTGTGGTTCCTTTACAGATACCTGCCACTGATGTCGCCTTATACAGGTTATTTCCTGCGTATCGCCCGCCTGTCGGCTCATCTGCAAGAGATCTTCTTCCGACGTTCTTACAAGGACGCCTGGAACCCTGAGAAGACTTCGCGCTATGCTCAGCTCGAAGGAATCTAAAAGATCCGAGTTACTTGCTGTAACGTACATACAGCAGGGAGCTCCCAATAAAAGAAACAACATTATAAAACATAAACAGAATATAGTATATGGTAAACAAGTCTTTTGAGTTTAAGATTGGAGTAATAGGATTGGGGTATGTTGGTACTCCACTAGCATGCTTATTCTCAAAGAAATATGATACATGGGGGTATGACATCAAAGCTGAAAAGGTAGCCAAGCTAGCCAAAAGTACAATGACAGACAACAAAACTGTATGCAAGGCATTGGAACAGGGACTGAAACTGACCAGCAATATTGATGACCTGAAGAAGTGTAACGTGTATATCATAGCTGTACCGACACCGGTGAACAAATCGAACAAACCAGACATCAGTTGCGTGCGAAATGCTACAGCTGAGGTTGGCAGGATTCTGAAAGAAGGTGATATCGTAGTCTACGAGAGTACCGTTTACCCAGGTCTGACAGAAGAGGTCTGCGCTCCATTACTGGCATCTACATCAGGATTGAAGTTAAACCAGAGTTTCTTTGTAGGCTTCTCGCCAGAGCGCATCAACCCGGGCGATACTGTTCATACCATCGAGAACATCGTGAAGGTTACCAGCGGTTCTACACCCGAAGCAGCAGCTATCATCGACAGTCTCTATGCTTCAGTACTTACCCATGGCACCTACAAGGCGAAAAGTATCAAAATAGCAGAGGCATGTAAACTGATGGAGAACTGCCAGAGAGACGTGCAGATAGCCTTCTTCAATGAGATGGAAAAGATTTTCGACAAGATGAACATCAACATTGAAGACGTAACGGCGGCAGCAAGCACAAAATGGAACTTCATACCAGCTACTCCAGGACTCGTTGGCGGCCACTGCATCGCGGTAGACCCATACTACCTGATTAACAAGGCACAGGAGGTTGACGTGGTACCATCGCTGCTCTCTACAGCCCGCGAGGTTAACGAGCAGATGGCGGTATGGATGGCAGGAAAGATTAAGAATGCATCTGAAAGCAGAAAGTTCAAGGCTCCGGAGACTAATGTGCTGATTCTCGGCTTCTCGTTCAAGCCAGACAGCGATGATATCAGAAACACAAAAGTAGCCGATCTCTATATCAACCTGGTAGGAGCAGGTTACAAAACCACACTCTACGATCCATTGGTAGACGCAAAGGAAGTAAAAGAAGAATATAACATCAAGGTGACAGATGATCCTAAAGTTCTGGAAAAAGAGTATCAGATTGTGGTAATCGGTACTCATCACAAGATGTTCGACAGTATCAACATGAACAATCTAATCACTGATAAAGGATTCATGTGCGACATCTACGGCATTCACAAGCCAAGAAACTAGATCTTCAAGATCGGAAAGAACCTATATAATAAACCAGTGAAAAATGGAAAAGAACAAAGTGCTAATCGTCGATGATATTTCAGAGAATATTAAAACTATTTCTGAAATGATAAAGGACTTTGACATCGACGTGAAAACTGCAAATGGCGGAAAAGAAGCCATTGAACTGATTGACTCATTCAAGCCGGACGTGATACTGCTCGACTTGATGATGCCACATGTAAATGGGTGGGACGTAATAGACCATGTACGCTCTAAATACTCGAAAAGTGAAATGGTCATCATCGTGGTTTCCCTGTTAAGCAACAAGGATAATGTGGATGAATGCTACGAGCTTGGAGTAAACGACTACATCACGAAGCCTATCATCAAAGCCCGTCTCACCAGCTCGCTAGATGCTCATCTAAGCAGTCTTGCAAGAGGCTAAAGTGCCTCTTGCAAGATTACTTCTGCATGAGCTATGCGATCACTAGTAGGAGGATCTATGCCTTCCAGTGGGTAGGCAATACCTAGTTTCTCATACTTGTAGATACCCATCGTATGATAAGGTAAGACATCTATTTGCTCAATGTTTGAGAGTGTAGAAAGAAAATCGCGCAGCTGATAGAGGTATTCATCCTTGTCGGTAATACCTGGAATCAGGACGTGACGAATCCATACTGGTTTGTGTATCTCGCTTAAATAACGTGCACAATCCAGTATGTTTACATTAGAATGGCGGGTGAGTTTACGATGCTCTTCATCGTTGATATGCTTGATATCAAGAAGAACAGTATCGGTAACGGCCATCAGACGCTCGAATTTATCGAAGAAAGCACCCTCTTTTCGGAAGGGTTGCGCTGATGTATCAAGACAAGTGTTGATGCCACGCTGATGGGCTTTCTCGAAAAGTTCGATGAGAAAGTCTATCTGCATCAGGGCTTCTCCACCACTTACGGTGATGCCACCCTTGTCTCCCCAATAACTCTTGAATCTCTCTGCCTTGTCCAAAAGGTCATCGGCACTCCACTCCTCTCCTACTCCCATCTTCCAAGAATCCGGGTTGTGGCAGAACTGGCAGCGCATCGGACACCCCTGCAGGAAAATCAAAAATCTGATGCCTGGTCCATCTACAGAACCAAAGCTCTCTATGCTGTGTACAAATCCTTTATGCATAACAATTAAGCTAAAAATGCCCGCTAAATATCCTCGGAAAGAAAATCTAGCGGGCAATATTTATTCTTCTAATTGATTAGAGTCTCTCGTGAGCCTGACGAGCGATTACGTCGAGCTGCTGCTCACGTGTCAAGTCGATAAACTTAACAGCGTAACCACTCACACGGATTGTGAAGTTCTGGTACTCTTCCTTCTCTGGGTGCTCCATCGCATCCTTGAGCTTGTCGATACCGAATACGTTCACGTTCAGGTGGTGAGAACCCTGGTTGAAGTAACCATCCAATACACCTACCAATGTCTGGGCACGCTCCTCATCGTTGTGACCGAGAGCACCTGGACTGATGGTCTGAGTATTAGAGATACCATCGAGAGCATACTCGTATGGCAACTTAGCTACTGAGTTCAATGAAGCCAAAAGACCGTTCTTCTCTGCACCGTAAGATGGGTTAGCACCTGGAGCCAATGGAGCACCGGCTGGACGACCATCAGGCATGTTGCTGGTGTACTTACCGTATACTACATTTGATGTGATAGTCAGGATAGATGTAGTAGGCTCTGAATTGCGGTATGTATGATGCTTCTTGATCATGTTCATGAAGGTCTTGAGCAACCATACTGCAATCTCATCAGCACGCTCATCATCGTTACCGTAACGTGGGAAGTCACCCTCGGTCTTGAAGCTGAGAGGGAAACCGGTCTCATCACGGACGATGTTTACCTTGGCATACTTGATAGCTGAGATAGAGTCAACCACGTGGCTGAAACCAGCGATACCTGTAGCGAAAGTACGACGAACATCTGTATCGATGAGCGCCAACTCTGCTGCCTCGTAGAAGTACTTATCGTGCATGTAGTGGATGAGGTTCAATGTCTTCACATAAACGCCAGCCAACCAGTCCATCATATCCATGAAACGTGGCATGAACTCCTCGTATGTCAACACATCACCCTCAACGGCGCGATACTTAGGACCGCACTGCTCGCGTGTCTTTGAATCAACACCGCCAGATACAGCGTAGGTCAAGCACTTAGCCAAGTTGGCACGTGCACCGAAGAACTGCATCTCCTTACCTGTCTGTGTAGCAGATACACAGCAGCAGATGCTATAGTCGTCACCCCAAACTGGGCGCATTACGTCATCGTTCTCATACTGGATAGAACTTGTCTTTACAGAAATCAGAGAAGCGTAGTGCTTGAATGCCTTTGGCAAGCGAGAGCTATAGAGTACAGTGAGGTTTGGCTCTGGTGAAGGACCCATGTTCTCCAATGTATGGAGGAAACGGTAATCGTTCTTGGTAACCATTGAGCGGCCATCCTGACCCATACCACCTACTTCGAGAGTAGCCCAAACTGGGTCGCCGGTGAAGAGCTCGTTGTAAGAAGGAATACGGGCGAACTTAACCATACGGAACTTCATAACCAAGTGGTCGATGAGCTCCTGAGCCTCATCCTCGGTAAGAGTACCCTCGTTCAAGTCGCGCTGGATATAGATGTCGAGGAATGTAGAGATACGGCCTACAGACATCGCAGCACCATTCTGAGTCTTCACAGCTCCGAGGTAACCGAAGTACAACCACTGAACAGCCTCACGAGCGTTCTTAGCTGGCTGGCTGATATCGTAGCCATACAACTGAGCCATCTCCTTCAAGCCCTTGAGCGCCTTGATCTGCATAGAAACCTCTTCACGAAGACGGATAACGTCGTCGATCATCTCACGGTCGCCCATGTTTGCGAGGTCGTTCTTCTTCTCCTCAATGAGGAAGTCGATACCATAGAGGGCTACACGACGGTAGTCACCTACGATACGTCCACGACCGTATGTATCAGGAAGACCGGTAAGAATGTGGTTATGGCGAACGAGCTTCATCTCTGGAGTATAAGCATCGAATACGCCATCATTATGAGTTTTGCAATACTTGTGGAAGATTTCGTGGAGCTTCTCAGATGGCTGATAGCCATATGTTGTACAAGCCTGCTCCGCCATCTTGATACCACCATATGGCATGAAGGCACGCTTCAGAGGCTTATCAGTCTGAAGACCTACCACTTTCTCCAAATCCTTGGTACCCTCACCAATATAGGCAGCACCATAAGCTGTCAATCCTGAAACGATTTCTGTTTCCATATCAAGCACACCACCCTTGGCGCGCTCCTCCTTCTGGAGTTCCTTCAACATACCCCAAAGGGTGTTAGTTGCCTGAGTAGGTTCTGCAAGGAACGACTCATCGCCGTCATAACAAGTGTAGTTGTTCTGAATGAAATCACGAAGATTCACTTCACTCTGCCACATGTTTCCTTTGAAACCTCTCCATTCTGTTTTTATCATTTTAATACTTTTTTATAAAGTTAATAATTATATATTTTGCACACACTATCTATTTTGAGTTGGTTTTACACCTATTTATATATAGTAAAATAAAAAAGCCCGAACACGTTTGTGCCCGGGTTTTTAAGCACCTTTATCTGAAGGTGCGTATATCATGATGTTCTCGTTCTTGCCGACAGCATCTGTTTTTCCTATATTTCCTAAGTTAATTCCCACTATTAATTTCATGTCTTTTAAATTCATTATTTGTAATTGGCTTGCAACAGTTTTGCAATGCGGATGCAAAATTACAACAATAAAATGAGAAAAGAGAAGAAAACCAGAACTTTCTTCTCTTTTCTATGCAAAATCATCATTTATGAGTATCATTCTACTGATTCTCAAAATAATGATTGAGATTTTCCATGAATAATCCGAAACACTTGTCATGAATCTGACGTGTCATGGTAACAGGGTTCTCCGCATTCAGGATGGTACCGCTCATTGCCACACCGATGCCCAAATCTGCAAGCGGATCTATATCGTCTGGGGTCAAACCTCCGATGGCCACCATAGGCAGAGAGATTTTATTCTCCCTCATCTGCTCAATAATCTGGCGATAACCTTCTATACCCAACACCGGAGAGAGTTTCTCCTTGGTAGTAGTATAGCGGAACGGACCGCAACCGATATAGTCAGCCCCCTGTTCATGCAAACGGCGAATATCATCAAATGTATTGGCTGTTCCTCCGATAATGAATTCATCACCCAGGAGCTTACGGGCCTCATCAACCGGCATATCATTCTTTCCAAGATGCACACCATCTATCTGTAACTTCTTCACCAGTTCTACACGGTCGTCGAGAATAAAGGTTGCACCGGCACCCTCGCAAGCCAACTTTAACTTACGGGCAATAGGCTCAACCTCTTCATCGGTAGCCCCCTTCATGCGAAGCTGAACCCAATCACATCCTCCGATAAGTGCCAGATAGGCACCTTCGAGATAAGAGAAGCGCTCGTTCTGATGCGTGATAAACTGAAAGCTCGTCTGAAAATGAGCTAATGCTAAAGACTTGTTCATACGTACTATAAAATATAAATTCGCTTGCAAAGGTACTACATTCACACGACAAAATCCTACAATTTACCTTTTTTAAACTTCGTCATTTGGAAATGGGCGGTCTGCCTTGATGGCTTTTAAAGAAGAAGGATATTTTATTTTGTTTTTTTATACATTCCTATGCATTTATATGAATTCTTTTCCGTACCTTTGCACTCAAAATACAAAACATTACTTTTTATGTTGACAGATATTGAAATAGCTAAATCAGTAAAAATGCGCCCTATCAATGAAGTGGCAGCAGAACTTGGAATCCATGAAGACCAAGTGGAAAACTACGGCCGTTACATCGCTAAGATTACTACGGACAAGATTGACACCAACAAGTTTAAGAATCACCATCTCATCCTTGTGACAGCTATCAGCCCTACAAAGGCTGGTAATGGTAAGACTACGGTATCTGTAGGTCTCGCATTGGGCATGCAGAAGATTGGCAAGAAGTCAGTCGTAGCCTTGCGCGAACCATCTCTCGGTCCATGCTTTGGCATGAAGGGTGGCGCAGCAGGTGGCGGTTATGCCCAGCTCGTACCAATGGATAAGATCAACCTCCACTTCACCGGCGATTTCCATGCCATCACAGAGGCCAACAACATGATCTCTGCCCTTCTGGACAATTACCGTTTCCAGCACGAAGCAGAGGGTTTCAAACTCAAGAAGATTCTTTGGCGTCGCGTCATGGATGTGAACGATAGAGGTTTGCGCCGCATCATCACCGGTATAGGAGATAAGAACGGCATCGAGACAGAGTCTGGTTTCGATATTACGCCAGCTTCTGAGATTATGGCTATCATGTGTTTCGCAACAAGCATTGATGATCTTCGTCGCCGTATCGATAATATCCTTCTGGGCATCACCGAGGACGACAAGCCATTTACCGTAAAGGATATGGGTGTAGGTGGCAGTATCGTAGCTCTCCTTCTCGATGCTTTGAAGCCAAATCTGGTTCAGACAACAGAGGGTACACCAGCATTTGTTCATTGCGGTCCTTTTGCCAACATTGCTCATGGCTGCAATTCCGTCATGGCTACAGCTGCTGCTCTTGAGTATGGCGACTATGCTATTACAGAGGCAGGATTCGGTGCAGATCTCGGTGCAGAGAAGTTCTATGACATCAAATGCCGCAAGACAGGTTTGCAACCAGACCTCACTGTTCTCGTTGTTACCCTCCAGGCGTTGAAGATGCATGGTGGTGTAGCTCTGGAAGATATCAAGAAACCAAACATCGCTGGTATGAAAGCCGGTTACTGGAACCTCGACAAGCACGTAAAGAACCTGCAGAGCTTTGGTCAGACTGTAGTGATTGCATTCAATAAGTTTGCAACCGATACAGATGAAGAAATTGAAGTATTGCGCAAGCATTGCGAGGAGATGGGTTGCGGTTTCGCCGTAAACAGCGCCTTTGCCGAAGGCGGAAACGGTGCCATTGAACTTGCCAACCTCGTAGTGAAGACCATTGATGAGCGTCCATCAGCCCCTCTCTATTTTGCATACGATGATAACGATAGTGTTGAGGAGAAGATAGAAAAGGTTGCATTCAATCTTTACGGAGCAGGCAGCGTGACATTGAGCGATTCTGCCAAAGCGATGATTGAAGAGATCAAGAAGCTGGGTGCTGAAAAGTTCCCTATCTGTATTGCCAAGACTCAGTACAGTTTCTCTACCGATGCCAAGGCATACGGTCCTACAGAAGGTTTCGAACTCCACGTTCGCGACATCACCGTAAATATGGGTGCCGAGATGGTTGTAGTCATCGCTGGTCCTATCATGCGTATGCCGGGCTTACCAAAGAGCCCACAGGCTGAGCGCATTGATGTAGTAAACGGTGAGATTACAGGTCTTTCTTAAAGCACTACAGATTTCACAGATTCTTATAAAAAAGCCCAGGGCGTGATGTCCTGGGCTTTTTCATTTATCTCATACTGAATTCGCAACCACAATATAACTGATTATAGAATTCATTGATTCTCAAGAGTTCACCTCGGCGATTCTGCAAACCGCCCTTCCGCCAATTCATATCCCACCATTCTACATCAGGATAAGCCTCAACAGCAAGATGACCGGCAGTATCTATCTGTCTGATATTCTTCCAGCGCGAAGATGCCAACGTGGTAGTAAGAAGGTGAAAACCATGCTCCTGCGCATACTTGGCTGCATGAGAGAGGCGGAACTGAAAGCAGACAGAACAACGGCTGCCACGTTCGGGCTCATCCTCTAAACCCTTGATAACAGAAAGCCATTCCTCATGGTCATACTCATCCTCTACATAAGGTACATTCTGGGCTTCCAGAAATCGTTTCAGTTCATGTTTACGGACATCATACTCCTGCTGAGGATAGATATTGCTGTTACTGAAATATACAGTAGGCTTCATACCATTACGAAGCATACATTCTACGATAGCCGCCGAACAAGGTGCACAACAAGCATGCAACAAGACAGCCTGACCTTCAGCCTTGCTTCCATCCGGGAGAGTAAGTTTTACGTATTTATATTGTTCTTCTACAGGAATCTTCATTGTTTTCAATGTTAAATGTAAAATTAAAATGTGAACAGCTACTTCTGATGTGAAGTATTTTCGCCTTGCTTCAAAAAACAAATGGAGTACAATCTCACGACACCCCCCATTTGCCCAAATATATGCGAAAACTAGTGCAAAGGTACAACATTTATTCGAACCACCAAATTTTTAACACGTTTTTTTCACCACAATGGTTCAAACAGCTAATATTTAACTGTATTTTAACACTTAAACACCAGTTTCGGTATCTTTAAGAACTATAAATCACGTTTCAGCGTGATAACTGTCAGTTCAGGCCATGCGCCTAGGCGGAAAGGGAAAGAACCACCAATACCCGATGATACATAGAGCATCTGCTCACCAATGCGGTAAGCTCCGCCCCACTCTTTGAAAGCCATGCGGGCAGGCGTCCATTTACCTATTTTCAATTGTCCGGCATGCGTATGTCCCGCCAGAGTAAGTTGTATCTTCTTACCAACTACTTCTCTGCGCCAATGGTGAGGATCATGACTCAAGAGGATTTTAAACATATCAGGTTTCAACCCCTTCATCGCTTTCTTCAGATTACTGCGATTGGTGAAAGGAGGCTGACCGGGATTCTCTACGCCTATTACAGCGATAGATGCCATACCATGACTCACCACATGATGTTCGTTCATCAGCTGATGCCACCCCAGACTTTCCTGATATCCATAGAGCATACGGCGGTTTCTCTTCAAAGCACCGATAGAATGATTGTTGCCATATTCGCAATAATCATGATTTCCCCAGATAGAATAGATGCCATCTGACGCATGAAGCTGCCTCAGCGTATCCAGATAAGGCTCCACTTCGCTGGCTTGGTTATTGACCAGATCGCCCGTAAAGAGAATCATATCGGGTTCTTCATTGTTGGTCGCATCCACCACCTTCTGCACGAAATCATTGCCGGGAGGAAACGAACCGAGATGAAAGTCGGTAATCTGTACCAGACGGTAACCATCAAAATAAGGTGGCAAATCGGGCGAGGTAAAGGTTATATGTTTCAGTTCTAACCGCTTCCAACCCTCTATAAAGCCGAAGGCAAACCACCCCATTACACCCAAAGCAGGAATCAGAGCAAAGAACCAAGGAAGAAATGCATCGAACAGGATGAAGACAACCTTAGGGAATGCCGAGAAAAGTATGGTAGTAAAGAGTACACGGACTGACAACTTATGGAAGAACCCCATCTGCAACCCCACTTCGGCAAGAACAAGTAACAACGAGGGAACCCACCATAAGATGGCTAGCAGCAAAGGCCACTCACTCACCCCGATGTGCCAAAGCCAGAAGTCGGGCAGGAATGCCAGAACCGACATGACTACTATATAGAATATGGATCTTAATACTTTTTTTAATACCTTCTTCATTGTTTTTCTTTATAACTGGGTACAAAGGTACGATAATTCATAGACAATACAAAATAAATTTAAATATATTTTCAATGTTTTGTTATTTGAGAAGATTGCAGTATCTTTGCATAAGATTTGCTGCACTCGGCAATCTGAAAGTAAACTTTCATTGCACTCGATTGCAAAATCTTTGCAAAAGAAAAATTAAATAAAATGGCACGACGACTAAGAAAAAAACGCATAGCAATCATATTGCTTACCTTTACAGCAATCGTAGGATGGACTACACACAGCTGTGTATCTCGCTGTACATCAGCATCAGACAAGAACAAGGCGGCAGATTCGCTCCCTAAGGTTCATATCAACGATTCCATCTCAAATGCACTGACTGAGGGGAAGGAATATCATGAGATGGACTCGGTAATAGAAAGGTATCTCAAGAGATGGGAAATCAATGGAGCCCAACTCGTCATCACCCGCAATGACTCGCTACTCTATGCCCGCGGATTCGGAATGGCGGATAAGGAGCGAGGCATCAGAATGGAGCCTAACATGCTGATGCGCTTCGCCTCGGTATCGAAACTGATTACAGCCGTAGGTATCATGAAATTGCAGGAGATGAAGAAACTCAAGCTGAACGAGAAGGTGTTTGGCGAAAAGGGAATCCTGCGCGATACCGTTTACAACAACAGTATCAAGGACAAGCGCTATTACGACATCACCGTAGAACAGTTGCTGCGCCATCAGGCAGGTTTCAACAATTATGCCGGCGACCCGGTATCTTCCACCCGCTACATCATGATGCAGAACCATCTCAAAACGCCACCTGATCACCCTACCCTGCTCAAGATTCTCTTGAAGCGCCACTTGGGCTATACTCCTGGCGAAGGCAAATGCTACAGTAATCTGGGCTACATGATTCTCTCCATGATTATAGAAAAGAAGAGCGGAATGAAATATGAAAACTTCATGCAGAAGTATGTGCTCCAGCCTGCCGGATGCTACGACATGCACATTGCCGGCACTTACTTAAAGGACCGCCGCCCTAACGAGACGAAGTACTACATGCACCAGGGCAGCATCCCTGTGTATGAATACAACAACAGTGGACGACTGGTAGAGAAATGCTATGGAGATACCGACCTCCCTCGCCTTTCAGGTGCAGGTGCCTGGTGTGGTTCGACTGCAGAGTTGAGCCGCTTTATTGCCAGCATCGACGGTTTGCCACATGTCAAGGATATCCTCAGCAAGAAGAGCATCGAGTTTATGACGCGCGAGCAGGCTGACCACCAATACTCTATCGGCTGGAACTATACACCAAAGAGCAACAAACCATGGATTCGTACCGGTTCGCTGGCTGGCACATCAGCCATCGTCCTGAAATATCCGGATAACCAATGCTGGATTCTCATCACGAACACATCCACCTGGAAGGGACATGGTTTCTCTAACGATACAATGGCTTTCTTCGAGAAACTGAGAAAGAAATATATGGCAAACATGCCAAAGAAAGACTTGTTCTTATAAAACCAGAAAGAGGGTGAATCATTTACTTATGATTCACCCTCTTTTTATATTAATGATATGTTGTCTGAAAAGATAATATATGTTGTTAGAAAATATAACATAAGTTTTTGAGATAGTTAGTATCTCCGGTCGCACAACAGCTGTTGTGCGCTTGCATAACAGCTGATATGCACATGCACAACACCTGTTGTGCATGCGTTAGCCAACTGTTATGCGCCAACTATTATCTAAACTTTCTTCATACCCTTTTATTGTTTATACAAAATCTTTGTTAATCTCGATTCGTATATACCTTAGAATGTATACTTCAAACCAACCTGACCACGCCAGCGGCTGTAGTATGAGCTAGGATACTTGAGAGGCATATCTGATGGGTTAGCGAACTGGAATACACCATCACCCTTGTACGTGATAGGAGAAACAAACTCGCTGTTATAACCACTACTGAAGGTACGGCCCCAATCCTTGTTCAGGAGGTTAGCCACGTTCATGATATCCAAAGTAAGTTCCAAAGCATGTACATACTTACCTGTACGGATGCCAAACTTCTGACCGAAGTGGAAATCGAAATGACTCTCGAATGGCAAGTTATCACCATAACGCTCGAAGTACTCACCACGATGATCCTTCACATAACGAGTAGTAGCAAGCCACTGCTTCAAATTAGCACGCTGCTGCTCAGCAGTATAAGCATCAGTACCCAAGAACTGCATTTGGTCTACCTGCGCATCTGTAGGGATGAAAATCAAGTCATTACTTGTACCATTATCTCCGTTGATATCTCCACTATAAACGAGAGAGTAAGGAGAACCGCTCTGACCCTGGTAGATAAGACCTACAGTAGTGGTAAACAACTTGTTGGTTCCCCAGTTGAAGTGATAGAAAGCAGAAGCCTTCACTGTATGAGGCACATTATAACCACTATTAGCCAACTCTGGGTTGTTTGAGAAGCGATAAGTATGAGTATTACGCCAGTTGCTCTGAGCAACAGATGAGGTCATACTGCTTACAGACTCTGAGTGAGTGAATGTATAAGATGCATTCAGATCAAGACCGAACGCAAAGTGCTTAGCTGCTGACAAAGACAGGCTGTAGCTGTAGCCCTTGCTGGTATTATACATTGCATAGATGTTGGTAAACGACTTAGCATCTGCCACCTTTGTATAAAGAGGACGGTTATCCCAGTTCATGTAAGAGGTCTGTGACAAGGTCTTACCAGACTCCTCATAAGCCAAGTTCTTGTAATAAACATCATTCAGACTCTTGCTGAAGATACCCTCAGCAGTCCAGTCGATACCCAGGAGATTGAAATCGAAACCAAGGTTAACACGCATAGTCTGAGTGAACTTGAAATCCTTGTCAAACACATTGATCAGCTGGCTACCGGTAGCC
The DNA here is from genome assembly GCF_003465495.1 of Segatella copri. Classification (GTDB taxonomy): domain Bacteria; phylum Bacteroidota; class Bacteroidia; order Bacteroidales; family Bacteroidaceae; genus Prevotella; species Prevotella copri_G. Next base: position 97,642 of record NZ_QSAV01000003.1, read on the forward strand.
TTCAGATTATCTGCATTCTGAGTCTGCTTGTTAGGATCCATGATGAGCTGCACAGCAGAATTATTTTTTGCAGAGTAAGAAGATGTCTGCACACCAGTATTCGTAAAGTTGTTGCTCAACCAGACGAAAGGAATACGACCAGTGAATACACCGATACCTCCACGAAGGATATATTTGCGGTTCTTTTCAATATCCCAACGGAAACCTACACGAGGGCTCCACATTGGTGTACTGGCAAGTTTCTGATTGGTCTTGAAACCATATCCCTTACCTGCTGCCCACTCATTGAACTTAGCATTCTCGGCAGGAGTATCAAAGAACAGAGGCATATCCATACGGAGACCATAGGTGAGCTGGAAGCTGTCTGTCACATCCCACTTGTCCTGTACATAAAAGCCCAGCTGAGCTGCGCTAAACTCTGGTGCCCAACGAGGATTACCAGTCACCTCAACATTAGCCTGTGTGAAGTAGAAGTTCTTGATATACTTACCATCACCTCCAAAACCATCGGCTCCACAACCTTTATAATAATTCAGAAAATCGTCAGGAGTATCAAAATAATAGCATCCATAGAGATTCTGAAGGAAGAGGTTAGAGAACTTGTAAAGCTCATTATGTGTACCGAATGTCAGTGTATGATTACCCTTGTACCATGTAAAGTTATCTTCGAGGGTATAAATGTCCTGTTTCAATCCATTAGCCATTGAGGAATATTCATTACCGATATTCATGGTACCATTTCCTACCTTATAGATAGTGATAGATGGTGCAGGCTGACCAGAAGTACGCTCATCACGAACACTAACGTAAGATACACGTGCCTCATTGCTCAGGTTTGGAGAGATGCGGCTCTGCAACTCTGCTGAGAAAGAATGAGTTTTAGATTTGAAATCATACAAGTGGTCGGTAGTATTCAATGTAGCAATACCACCCAGACCAAGCGTCTGCTTAGCATCAACATAACTCCAACGTACAGAGAACTTGTTGAACTCGTTGATATTCCAATCCAACTTCAAACCAGCTTTCTGGCTCTTCACGTTCTTATCCTTATCTGCCCATGAAGTTGCATAATCATACCCCTGACGGTTAGCCAAGTCATAAATCTTAGACATCAAGTCCTTAGCCAAATCCGGATTAAACTTAACATCTGGAGAATCGATGGTATACTGAGTTGGGTACGACTTTTCTGAATTCTCATAGTTTGCGAAGAAGAAGAGTTTGTTTTTGATGATTGGACCACCGAGCGTAAATCCGAACAAAGTTTCCTTCTCATCATCATAAGGCTGAGCATAGGTACCATCCATATTCTTATAATGACGACCTACCAAATCCTGGTTGTTTCCATAGAAATAGCCACTTCCATGGAATTCATTGGTACCGCTCTTGGTTACCGCGTTGATGGCACCACCGGTAAAACCACCCTGACGAACATCGAAAGGAGCGATATTTACCTGAATCTGGTCAATAGTCTCCATAGAAACAGGCTGAGATCCAGCCTGACCGCCATTACTGCCATTAGCAGTAAGACCGAACACGTCGTTATTCATCACACCATCAATCTGGAATGAATTATAACGGTTGTTCATACCGGCAAATGACATAGAACCAGACTGCCCGTTTGTAGTAAGCTGTGGATTCAGGCGAGCCACATCCGCAATACTGTGCGAGATAGAAGGCATATCAGCTATCTGCTGAGCATTGATACTCATGGCCGCACCGGTCTTCGTACCATTCAGACCAGCCTTACCCGAAACAACAACCTCCTGAAGCTGCTTGGCATCTTCCTGAAGAGAGCAAGAGAGATTTTGGCTTTCACCCAAGTTCAGACTGACATTGTTGAAAACCTTGTCCTTATATCCGATATAAGAGATACTTACCTTGTAAGGACCACCTGGACGCATACCCTGAATAGTATAGCGACCATCTACATTTGTTACAGCACGATACACAGTACCAGATGGCTGGTGTGTAGCAGTAACTGTAGCACCAATAACGGTTTCGCCATTGGAAGAAATCTTACCACTAATGCCTGAAGTGGTAATCTGAGCCATTGCAGCGTTCACCGTCAGGATGAACAAAGCCAGAAGTAAATGCAATCTTTTCAGCATACCTTTTTTAAAAAATTAATTAATAATACGGGAGAATAGCCCCCAAATATCTATTACGGGTGCAAAATTAAACAAAAAATTCGATATAAGTGTTACAACAGCATGAAAAAATGTGTTTTATAACATAAAAAAAATCTGCGTTAAGCAAATAACGCAGATTTCCTTTAATTTGTTATTTTATAACGGGGGTTTGCTTATAGTTTTTTCTGAAGGCTAAAAGCGGGGGACTGAGCTTTTATGACAGGCGATGGAATCGTCTGGAACAGAGGCTAGGCTCCCTTACACCTAGCTCTACTTCCTTGCTCTTAACTTACACCTTATTCAAACCTTACTACTTGCTGCTAGAGCGAGGACTAGGTGCCTTACTCCTTTCGCTGCCAGATGCTCATTACCTTGCGTCGGATGGCTACGATGTTCAGGATAGAAACTATCAGGAACAGGAACAGACCCAGGGCGATGGCTGGGAGCATGGTGCCCTCGTCGATATCAGGGAAGAGGGTTTCGATGAAGCCCATGTAGTAATCGCGAAGGAAGAAGAGGATGATCCACGCGATGATAAGTACCACGATGTTCAGCGCGATGGTGAGCACCTGATATGGCTTTGCTACATTGTTCGGACTGTAACCTATCAGAAGAAGATTCTCTAACTTAGAAGAATTCTTCTGAACCAGCAGATAGATGCTGAGCATCAGAATATAGAAGCTCAAAACGGAGATAACCAAACCGATAATCATCACCATCGATACCATCATGCGGAGGAAATAGGTAGTTTTCTCAGCATCCAGCTTGTCTGTCTCTACCTCATAACCATTATCATCCAAGTATTTGGTGATGTTCTCGTCTCCCGGGTTTCCTACCTCTACGATGAGGCGGTTAGGATCGCTCTTCTGGTTTGGAGCGAATTCCTGGTTGCTCCAGTCCATGAATGCCTGTGGAACGAGGATGGTGTTGAGTCGCGAAGAGAAACCGATTACCTTTCCCTTGAACTGCTCTTTCTTGCCACCAGCCTGAATCTGGATATTGAAATCAATCATGCCCATCAGTCCATCGCTGATTTTAGGAAGCGAATGACTCTGGGCGAAACCGAAGTTATACATATTAATATAGGTACGCGGGAGGATGATTGGCACCTCCTGAGTTCCCGGCGTATATTTCCAGTCCTTGAGCGGCACATCAACAAAACCGTCAGGCACACTCTCGAAGAAGAGTTCGCTATTCAGAACGTTCACTCCATTCACTCCCATCTGGGCATCTACCTTATATTCAGTAGAGGTGAATTTTCCTATCTTCTTTACAAACTTCTGGCCTCCGATTTCATCGATTTCAGAACCCGAGAAGGTATTGGAACGGCCGCTGATGGTATTTCCCATACCTATCTTCTTGCTCATGATGAGGTAGTCGGCTTTCATGAAACTGTCTTGCTGAGTGAAGACAGGCAGCACGTCTTTATAAAACTGAAAGCCGAAAAGAACGATGAGCATACCGAAGAGATTGGCGAAGGCAAAGCCCGCAAACTGAGGTATGCTGATATGCTGACGCAATAATTTCCAAACGAGATTCATTTTAAATTTCGAATTTATAATTTATAATTTTCAGTTTATAGCAAACTTGCTATTAACTATAAACTGTCAACTATTAACTTTACTAAAGTTTAAACACGTGCTCGTAGGGCAAGTCCATGTGCTTACCGATACTGGTTACGATGACGCCAGCCCCCTGCTCCTTCGCTTCGGTCATCATGATATCTGCCATGATGCCAGAATTGTTGTCGTCGAGGTGACTGATAGGCTCATCAGCCAGAATGAAGTCGAAAGGCTGACAGAGCGCACGCATCATTGCTACACGCTGCTGCTGTCCGAACGACATTCTGCCGATTTTGGCATCTACCTTATCAGCAATACCGAGCATATCAAACCATTTCTGTATCTGCTCACGCGTCTTGAATCCGGTTATCTTGTTCTTAATTTCTACATTCTCCAAGGCAGTAAGCTCAGGGAAGAGACGGAGTTCCTGAAAGAGATGGCTGATGTGACGCTTGCGCATCTCTACCCAGTCTTTCACCTTGTAGTTGGCGGTAACATCATTGTCGAACATCACGCTTCCGCTGTAGTCGTGACGATAGCCGAGCACATAGCTGCAGAAAGTACTCTTTCCGCTGCCACTCTCTGCCTCGATAAGATAAAGATGACCTTTCTCGAAGGTAACATCCTGCTTCCATATCTCCGAATCCAGGTCGTTGCGCTGGGCAAAAACCTGTGGGAGAACGGAATGAAGCTGAATCTTTTCCACTTTTTTTATGTTTAATGTTTAATCTTTTACCTTTAAAATTAGGACTTTTTTGGGGGACTAGCGATAGAATCGCTAGGAACGGGGGCGCAGAGAGAGAGGGAGGGGTAAGGTTCTTTTTACCCTTTTACCTTTTTACCCTTTTACCTTTAAAGTATAGACCACCGAAGTAAGATTTCCGAAGACTGGGGTAAGCAGACCGGTTACGGTAGAGATGGCATCATCCTTGCCCGAGCCGTCACTACCAGAACTCTTGGCGAGATTGATGACCATTGCCAGTTTCTGACCGACGATGAGCTTCTGAATCTTTGCATCTATCGGATGATTACTTGGTTTCACGGCATATTGCGCCATCAGCTGATCGCTTCCGCTAAAGAACTGCTTGTCATCCGTCACACCGAAATAGAACGAGGTTTTGCCATCGGTATAGAAGTAAGCATTCTTTCCCCAATTGGCTATCTTCGCACCAGCCGGACATGAAGTTTTCCAATAATCAACATCGCCCAACCACTTGGCATGCGACAGTTTTGCAGCCATCGTCATCTGCATATCGTTATCTGTAAGCGAAGGCATCACGATAGCCATATCTCCATCCACACTACGGATGATATTATCCATATCGATGGCCTGGTTGATACCCATCAGGAGGGTCTGAAGGCTGCGGTTGCTCTGCATCATCGGCAGGAACTGCTCGCCCTTTACGTTCATGAAGATACCCGCCAGGGCATCAGCAGGCATCGACTTGACGTAGCTGCCTTTAATCGGACGATAGGTTTGAGCCGCCTTCTTCAGGGCCTCATCTATTTCTTTATTAAAGGAGAAGGTTTCTCCCTTCACCTGCAGAATACCGTCTTTCACGTCCATCTCGGCAGCAATCACTACCTGCGAAGGGTCGGTATCTTTAGGAGTACCAAGGGTAAATGGAGCTACGAACTTCTCCGGCAGCGCCTGAGCCTGAGCCACCATAGCCATAGGCGAAGTGATGTTTTCCAGACGTTCAAACATAGGCGATGCGGTAATACCTTCGTCCTCATCAGCCTTCAGATATTTCACCATCTGCTGCTGGAGCTGGGCCTGCGCATCGGCTACAACCGGTCCCATAACGAGGAGTGCCTGATCAGAAAAGCCTACCAGCCACGAATCTTTCAATACGGAGAAATGAAAGCCTTTTCGCTCCTTCACCTCTGTAGCGATATGCTGTTTGGCAAGCGAAGCAAGCCAGTCTTCTACATCGCCCTCATCGCTCACCTTGGCACAAAGTCCGAGGTTGCCATCAGCACTCTCAAAGAGGAATATCTTCTCTGAGATGTCGATGCCACACTTCGATGCATCCTCAACGTGCAGCAGAGACTTGAGCATTCCCGCCTTGTCTTCATCGCTCTTGCCGGATGCCATCTGCTGCATGTCAACAGAGATGAGCGCAGTACTTTTCTTTGGAATGGCATTGAGATAGTCAGTGCCCGAGCATGAGCTCAGCAATCCCAATACGACAGCCAAGCACATGAACATCAAACTCTTATACAATCTTTTCATCACACTAGTAAATATTATAAAGCTCTTGCCAGATGGCACATGTTGACAGCCACCAATCCTGCTGTTTCCGTACGGAGGCGACTGGTGCCAAGCGAAACACTCTCATATCCGTTTTCCAGGGCCAGTCTCACCTCATCGATAGAGAAATCGCCCTCAGGTCCTACCAGCACGGTGATGTCATCGGCACCCTCCTGGGCTGCTCCGGCAGAATCATCAGCTGGGCATGACTTGGAAATCTCGGCAAAAAAGTCTTTCTTTTCTATCTCCTCATAACAATGACAGATAAACTTTCTGCCATTGCGGGGAGTAGTAATAAAATCTTTAAAGTTCTGCAGTTCGTTGACCACAGGTTTCCAAGCCTTGTGGCTCTGCTTGACGGCAGAAACCACAATCTTGTCTATGCGGTCTATACGGATGACCTTGCGTTCAGAGAACTTGCAGTTGAGGAAAGAGATTTCATCGAAGCCGATTTCCGTAGCCTTCTCTGCCATCCATTCAATGCGGTCCATCATCTTTGTCGGGGCGATGGCCAGGTGAATGTGTCCGCGCCAGGCAGGCTGCTGCGGCATAACCTCCTTCACCTCATAGATGCACCGTTTGTTGGTAGCCAGCGAAACTTCTGCACGGTAGAACACCCCCTTGCCATCCATCAGGAACAATTCGTCCCCCGCCTGGATACGCAAAACCCTGAGTGCATGAGTAGCCTCTTCCTGAGGTAGTTCTGTCTGTGTAGCCGCATCTGGCACATAGAAAAATCTAACTTCTTTCATTTCCTCTTATTGTTACTTTTTCTTCTTATTTTTCTGTTATTCCGTAAGAATATCCTTTAATTATTCACTTTTTTTGCCTTTGCGGCGCTCTATCTCATCACGAATGGCTGAGGCTGTTTCGTAATCTTCTTCATTAATGGCACAATCCAATGCTTTTTCGAGCATCTGGTCTGGCAAAGCCGAAATTGGTACCGCACAAGAAGCCGAACTCATATCATTTTTATTAAAAGGAGTAGAAATTTCCTTTATAACCAGCTCTGTTGTATACATTTCTATATCCGCAGCCACAGACAACAACACAGCCTGGTCAGTCTTGATGCTCATACGTTCATTTGTGATTTTATTCACAAGAGTAGCATATACTCCCCTCTCTGGCGTAGCATCGAATTCGAGATAGAAATCGTCTACATTTTGCCTGTCAAATAGTGTCCAAAGTACAGAGATCACATCATTTTTAAAATCAGAAGTTTTCGAATTACATGCCTTCAGCTGCTCTGCTACATAATCATTAGTCATAATAGACAAAGCTCTTTTTTCGGATTCGTCTACCAAACTAATAATACATGTCCCGGAAGCTTCCGGAATGCCAAAGCAGGCAGCGAGTTTAAGTTTGTACAATATCATTATGTACCCTTTCTTTATTTAAATTTATTTATATTCTTACGTAACATTCTGTTTTTACTCTCGCGTTGAGTATGACCTTTTTCTTCCTTATTTCTGTTCTTTCTTCGGACGGAAGAGGACAGCAAAGGCTACTGCTACCACGAGCGCATAACCGGCAAAGATGAACCAGCAGGTTTTCCAGTCACCCATCAGGTAGCCATCATCTGTCCAGTGGCAGTAATGGTTGATGACCATACCTGCGAGAATGGTTCCGATAGATGCTCCCAGACCATTGGTCATCAGCATGAACAGACCTTGAGCCGATGCTCTTACCTTCACATCACATTTCTGGTCTACAAACAGACCACCCGACACATTGAAGAAGTCGAAGGCTACACCGTAAACGATGCATGAGAGGATGAAGAAGGTAACACCCGGAAATGCAGGATTGCCCAATCCGAAGAAACCGAATCGCAAAACCCATGCCATCATGGCGATGAGCATCACAACCTTGATGCCATAACGCTTCAGGAAGAACGGAATGAGAAGGATGCAGAGCGCCTCGGCTACCTGAGAGATGGATACCAGGAGCGTAGCATTGTTAGCTGCAAAAGTATCGAGCATCGCAGGATCGCCCTTGAAACTGGTAATGAACGGAGTGGCATAGCCATTGGTTACCTGCAGACTCATACCGAGCATGCAAGAGAAGATGAAGAACATCGCCATCTCACGGCTCTTGAAGAGTTTGAAGGCATCGAAACCCCATGTCTCTACCCAGCTCTTTGTCTCTTTCTTCACGATAGGACAGGCTGGCAATGAGAAGCAATAGAGGAAGAGAAGAATGCTGAGCACACCCGATACCAGAAACTGATAATGAGTATACTGGAACTTATGGGCGTTCTCGCTCAACAGGAACGAGAATGAACCGTTGTCCCAGGTAGCACAGTTCACAATCCACATCGTGAGGATGAAGCCCACGGTTCCGAACACACGGATTGGCGGAAAAGCCTTCACGGTGTCGAGCCCGTTGCTCTTCAATATACTGAATGCCGAAGTATTTGACAATGCCAATGTAGGCATATAGAAAGCCACGCTGAAGGTGTAAACGGCAATAAACATTGCCTCATTAGGAGTCTGACTAGCCTGTCCCATAACGAACAGACCTATCATGGCTGCTCCTGCCAAAAGGTGACAATAGCCCAAAAGACGTTGCGGCTGGATATACTTATCTGCCACAATGCCCATCAATGTAGGCATAAAAATAGATACGATTCCCTGTATGGTATAGAACCAGGAAATCTCGGCACCCATCCCAGCCTTGCCGAGATAGTTGCCCATAGACGTGAGATAAGCTCCCCAAACTGCAAACTCCAGGAAGTTCATCACTGCTAGGCGTACTTTCAGATTCATAGTTTAATGTCTTTTTATTATAAAATATTAGCTGCAAAGATACAAATTTTCGGGTAAAAAGCACACGATTTTGAAGATTATCCGCATGAAAGCTAGCATATTTAACAAATTATGTGTATTTTTGCAGCCGATTTCAACAGATATAAGAGAAAAGTAATATAGAAACAACAGATATGTTAGTAAAATTTTTCCTCACGTGCAATAAAATCGGGGCTTTCACGCTAGGCGGAGGCTATGCCATGATACCGATCATGGAACAGGAATTTGTAGACAAGAACAAGTGGATGGACAAGCAGGAGTTCATGGATATCATGGTAGTGGCTCAGACCACTCCGGGCATCTTCGCCATCGACATGGCGAGTCATATCGGCTATAAGCTGAAGGGAGTCTGGGGAGGCATTGTGGGTGCCATTGGCATCGCCCTGCCTTCTATCATCGCCATTCTCATCATCGCCATGTTCTTCCAGCATTTCAAGGACAATTATTGGGTGGGTAAGTTCTTCATGGGTGTGCGCCCTGCCGTGGTAGCACTCATTGCTGCGCCTTGCTTCAAGATGGCAAAGACGGCAAACATCAACCGCTACAACATCTGGATTCCCGTTGTCTGCTGTCTGTTGATTGCAGCTTTCGGCATCTCCCCTATCTACATCATCATCGCAGCCGGTGTGCTGGGCTGGCTCTACGGAAAGGTAAAAAAGTAAAAAAATAAAAAGGTAAAAAATATAGAGATTATGCTATTTCTGAAATTATTTCTGATATTTACCAAGATTGGTACATTTAATTTTGGTGGCGGATATGCGATGCTTTCGCTCATCCATAACGAGACGGTAGTGAAGAACCATTGGCTTACCAATGCTGAGTTTACGGATATTGTGGCTATCAGCCAGTCTACACCGGGACCTATCGGCATCAACTGTGCCACCTACGTAGGTTATACCGCCTGCCTTCACGACGGCTATCCTACCTGGGCAGCCTGTCTGGGTTCGGTATTGGCTTCGCTCTCCATCATGTGGCTGCCTTTCATCATCATGATTCTCATCAGCCGCTATCTGATTACGCACAAGGATTCTAAAATCGTAAAGGATATCTTTGCGGGACTCCGCCCTGCCATCATCGGACTGATAGCTGCTGCCGCCGTTCTCCTGATGAATAAAGAGAACTTCGGATCACCAACCGACAATCCGTTTGTCTTCGGAGCAAGCATCGTGCTGTTTCTGGCTGCTTTCTACTTCACAAAATTCAGAAAGACCAACCCTATCCTGCTGCTTTTCATCTGCGGTATCATCGGAATGGTTATCTTTTAAATATCGCCCTGCGGTCTGAACCAACGGCCTCCAGCCGATGGGAAAGACAAGGGGCTGATGCCTTCAGATAGGGACAAAAAAAAATTGATTGTCTCACGACAACCAATCTTTTATTAACCTTAATAATCTAATACCATGAAAAACACGATGCAAAGGTACAAATAATCTTGTAACCTACAATAGTTTATAGCAAAAAACTTCAAGGATTTAACTCTCCTTAAAAGTTTTTCCATTCCAGTTAAACTTTCTTTGCACTTTTATTGCATTTACAGCCTTCTTATCGTCAGCAGGCACGAAAGGTAAAGCCAAGCGCACTACGAGGCTGTTTTCATGTTGCAGGAGCAGAGCACTCACGATTTTGAGTTCAATTTTCCCCTTGAGTTCATCAAACTTAGCCTCGCTCATCGTATCGGGTTTGGCAACAAGACCGGAAGCCAGTTGCTGCAAAGATTTCCCATCGAAAATCCTGCTGGCATCCTGCTCCTGCCAATCCTGATTAAAGAGATAGAGTTCACTCTCCTTCTCTACTCCGGCAAAAGTCTTCACCACGCAAAGCAGCGAATCGCCGTTAACCGATGGCAGTTTCTTCATCTGCAAAGTAGCGCTCTTACTCGTTCTCAACTGAACGAAATCAGCAGTCAGCGTATCCATCACACTCGTTTCGCCTAAAAGATTCTTCACTTCTGCCTTCACTCCCATCTCCTGCAGCTCAGCAAATTCCAGCCGCAGGTTGTGGTTGAGATAAGGCACAACAGAATCGGGCATCGAAACCAGCAAGTCCTTCATCGACTTGGCTTCCATGCCCATACTTGCCATCATCAGGCAAGCACATAATATATATTTTATCTTCTTCATCACTACAATTCCTTCGACCATTTCTTTCCCCAAGGAGTAAAGAGCCATGCAAGAAAGGCCAATGCTACTATTGAGCAAACGGCGAAAGTTAAAGCCAATGTATTCATTTTTGAAGCTTATATTTTTTAGAGATTCTCTAAGAATTTCTTACCCCATTTCGTATGAAGCCAAAGCGCCATAGCCCCAGCAACGACTGTAATCGTCGCATAAATCATAATTAATCCTTCCATAACACTTATTTTTTTAATATTCTAAAACCAACATATGCCAAAATAGCTGTGGAAGCTAGTCCAAAAGAAAGCAATCCCCAAACCATCGCATCGTCATATTTATCTTTCATAACCATAGACAAGATACATCCTGCAACATTGGTTGTGAAATTAGCCTTAGCTAAATCATAAAAGAACTTACCAAGATTCTCTCGGCTCGTTTTTTCCTTTTCTCTATCTTCTCTTGCAGTCATATTTCTCTATTTTCCGACAAAATTACGGAAAATAAATGTAACTTGCAAATGATTTGCTCATTTTCTTTCGAAATTTAACCTAAAAAAGACGAAAAAGAGGAAAGCGCTTCATTACGAAACACTTTCCTCTAATTATCTAATCATTAATCGTACAATCTTCTTTCAGAAGAGATTTACTCCTCTACAGCAGCCTGCGCCGCAGCAAGTCTGGCGATAGGCACGCGGAATGGAGAGCAAGATGCGTAGTTCATGCCAACCTTAGCGCAGAACTTAACAGATGATGGCTCGCCACCATGCTCACCGCAGATACCTGTGCGGAGGTTAGGACGGGTAGCACGACCATTCTCTACAGCCATCTTGATGAGCTGACCAACACCCTCCTGGTCGAGAACCTGGAATGGGTCAACCTTCAAGATCTTCTTCTCCATGTAGGCAGGGAGGAAGGAAGCGATGTCATCACGAGAGTAACCGAAGGTCATCTGTGTCAAGTCGTTGGTACCGAATGAGAAGTACTGAGCCTCTTCTGCAATCTGACCTGCTGTAAGGGCAGCACGAGGAATCTCAATCATAGTACCAATCTCAAATTCTACCTCTACCCCGTACTCAGCGAATACCTCCTTAGAAGTAGCGAGGATGATAGCCTTCTGCTGCTTGAGCTCCTGAACGGTACCGATGAGCGGAACCATGATTTCAGGACATGGGTTGTAACCCTCCTTCTTCAACTCGCAAGCTGCACCGAGGATGGCACGGGTCTGCATGGCTGTAATCTCTGGGAATGTGATACCGAGACGGCAACCACGATGACCGAGCATTGGGTTGTTCTCTGCCAGAGAGTTTACACGCTTCTGGATTTCCTCTACGCTTACGCCCATCTCCTTAGCCATGGTCTGCTGACCAGCCAAATCGTGAGGTACGAACTCGTGGAGAGGTGGATCGAGCAAGCGGATGTTCACGTGGCAGCCATCCATTGCCTTGAGAATTCCATAGAAGTCAGCCTTCTGATATGGGAGGAGCTTGGCAAGTGCCTTCTCACGACCCTCAACAGAGGCTGCCAGAATCATCTCACGCATAGCTACAATCTTCTGATCATCGAAGAACATGTGCTCTGTACGTGTCAGACCGATACCCTTGGCACCGAATGCACGGGCTACCTCAGCATCGTGTGGAGTATCCGCATTGGTACGGATTTCCATCTTTGTATATTTGTCGCAGAGGTCCATCAGCTCCTTGAAGTCGCCTGAAAGTTCTGCAGCCTTTGTCTCAATCTGTCCTGCGTAAACCTGACCTGTAGTACCGTTCAGAGAGATGTAATCACCCTCCTTGTAAACTACGCCCTCAATCTCTACAGTCTTAGTCTTGTAATCTACGTTGATAGAGCCAGCACCTGATACACAGCACTTACCCATACCACGAGCCACAACGGCAGCGTGAGAAGTCATACCACCACGAGCGGTAAGGATACCCTCGGCAGCTGACATACCAGCGAGGTCTTCAGGAGATGTTTCGATACGAACCATGATCACCTTCTTGCCGTCCTCATGCCACTCCTGAGCATCGTCTGCATGAAATACTATCTGACCGCAGGCAGCACCTGGAGATGCAGGGAGACCCTGTGTGATGACCTTAGCCTTAGAGAGAGCCAGCTTATCGAATACAGGATGCAAAAGTTCATCAAGTTTCTGAGGCTCACAGCGCAGGATAGCAGTCTTCTCATCAATCATACCCTCGTGGAGGAGATCCATGGCAATCTTCACCATAGCAGTACCAGTACGCTTACCATTACGAGTCTGGAGGAACCAGAGTTTGCCTTCCTGTACGGTGAACTCCATATCCTGCATATCGTGATAGTGGTGCTCCAGCTTATCCTGCAGCGCGTCGAGTTCCTTATAGAGTTCAGGCATAGCCTCTTCCATAGAAGGATACTTAGCTACACGCTCCTCTTCAGAGATACCTGCACGCTCAGCCCAGCGCTGAGAACCAATCTTTGTAATCTGCTGTGGAGTACGGATACCAGCTACCACGTCCTCACCCTGTGCATTGATAAGATACTCACCATTGAAGAGATTCTCACCATTACCAGCGTCACGTGAGAAGCAAACACCTGTAGCAGATGTATCGCCCATGTTACCGAATACCATCGCCATGACAGATACGGCAGTACCCCACTCATCAGGAATACCTTCCATCTTGCGGTAGAGGATAGCGCGCTCGTTCATCCAAGAACGGAACACAGCGCAGATAGCGCCCCAAAGCTGATCGATTGGGTTGGTAGGGAAATCCTGACCGGTCTGCTCCTTGATGGCAGCCTTGAAGAGTTCAACGAGTTTCTTGAGCGACTCTACAGAGAGGTCCTTGTCAAGTGTAACGCCCTGCTCTTCCTTCACCTTTTCGATGATGGCCTCGAATGGGTCAATATCTTCCTTGTTTACAGGCTTCAATCCCATAACGACGTCACCGTACATCTGTACGAAACGGCGATATGAATCGTATACGAAATGAGGGTTACCGGTCTTCTTGACCAATCCCTCAGCTACTTCGTCATTCAAACCGAGGTTGAGGATGGTATCCATCATACCAGGCATAGATGCGCGTGCACCCGAACGTACTGATACGAGGAGTGGATTCTCTACAGAACCGAACTTGCTGTTCATCAATGCCTCAGTATGAGCCACTGCAGCCATCACTTCGTCCTGAAGAAGTTCTTTGATTTTTTCCTCACCCACTTCATAATATTCATTACAAGTGTCTGTAGTAATGGTGAAACCTGGAGGAACTGGTACACCAATCAGGTTCATTTCGGCAAGGTTCGCGCCTTTACCACCAAGTACTTCTCGCATTTGGGCATTGCCTTCTGCTTTTCCGTTTCCGAATGTATAAACTCTTTTTTCGTTCATAATTGTTATAGGTATATGTTTTATTTCGTTTTACGTTGCTAATTATTATTTGTAATGCAAAGATACGATTTTTATTTGATACTACCAAACTTTTATACGCTTTTTTGCTATCCCGAGATTACATTTTATACTGTTGACGCACACACGGGCAGAAAATTAACAATCCCGTATACGATAGAAAGATATTTGACGAATTTGAAAGTGAGTCTCTCGGGATTGCAGCCTGCATTCTGATGTTTTTTACCTCCCTGCCGATGCGCCCGAAACTGCGTCACGACGTAGCGATGGCTACGTCCCGACGCAGTGCCAGACACGTCGCGATGTAGCAACGGCTGTGTCGGGACGCAATTTAAAGGTAAAAGGATAAAAAGGTAAAAAAGGATTTTAAAGGTAAAAGGATTGTGAGGCGATAACAAAAGTAACAGGTGACCTTTGATATAAAAATGTGAATGTGAATGTGAATTTGAAATGTAAGTGAAGAAAAAAGAATGCATGTAATGACATTAATATCATTTAATTCATATTTAATAAGGTACGCGCGTACGTACAATTAAAATATATACTATCAAAAATCATCAATAAACAGCCTTGACAAAAGGATACACATGACAGTCCGTTTTCTTCACTTACATTTCAAATTCACATTCACATTCACATTTCATCTCTTTACAACCACCGAATATTACCTGTTACTTTTGTTATCGCCTCACAATCTTTTTACTTTTTGACCTTTAACCGCCTTTTTAACTTTACTCGCAAATAATTCGGGACAACTCTTGCATTTCTCATAAAATTGCAGTATCTTTGCACCCATAAAAAAATACAAAACATTATTATGGCAAGAAAACGTAAACCATTACCTCTGTTAGAGAACATCACCATCGAGGCAGTAGCAGCCGAGGGTAAGTGCATCACACGCGTAGATGAACAGGTCATCTTCGTACCTTTCTGTGTGCCAGGAGATGTTGTCGACTTGCAGGTAGTAAAGAAGAAACATAAGTATTGCGAAGCCAAGGTGGTTCGCTTCATCAAGAAGAGCGAGGTGCGACAGGAGCCTATGTGCGAGCACTTCGGCATCTGCGGCGGATGCAAATGGCAGAACCTGCCTTACGAAGAGCAGATAAAGGCGAAGCAGAAGCAGGTGGAAGACCAGCTCACCCGCATCGGAAAGATTGAACTCCCTGAGTTCCGCCCTATCATGGGCAGCGTGAAGACCCAGGAGTACCGCAACAAGATAGAGTTCGGATGCAGCAACAAGCGTTGGTTCACCGCCGAGGAACTGGCTCAGCTCCCTCAGAAAGAGGATGATACCGTAACATCGCTCAAGGAGCGCCACGCCCAGAACGCCATCGGTTTCCATATCACCGGAGCCTTCGACAAGATTTATCCTATCAAGAAGTGCTGGCTGATGGATGACCTCTGCAACGAGATTCGCAACTTCGTATTCGAATATGCTGATTCTCACAACTATACCTTCTACGACCTGCGTGAGCAGAACGGTTTGCTCCGCAACATGATGATCCGTAATTCGAACACCGGAGAGTGGATGCTCGTCTTCCAGTTCCACTACGATGAGGAGGGCGATGAGCAGAGAGCATTGGAGCTGATGCAGCAGGTGGCTGACAAGTTCCCTCAGATTACATCGCTCATGTACGTGGACAACCAGAAGGGAAACGATACCATCAACGACCTGGAACTCAGCCTCTTCAAGGGCAACGACCATATCTACGAACTGATGGAAGACCTGAAGTTCAAGGTGGGACCTAAGAGTTTCTACCAGACCAATACCGAGCAGGCTTACCACCTCTACTGCGTGGCTCGCGAGTTTGCCAACCTTACCGGAGATGAGCTGGTTTACGACCTCTATACCGGAACCGGAACCATCGCCAACTTCGTGGCTCACAAGGCAAAGAAGGTAATCGGTATCGAGTACGTGCCAGAGGCCATAGAGGATGCCAAGGTGAATTCTCAGGTAAACAACATCGAGAACACCCTCTTCTATGCAGGCGACATGAAGGATATCCTGACCAACGATTTCATCGCACAGCACGGTCGTCCTGATGTCATCATTACCGACCCTCCACGTGCCGGAATGCACCCAGACGTAATAAACGTCATCCTGAATGCAGCACCAAAGCGCATCGTATACGTAAGCTGCAACCCGGCAACCCAGGCTCGCGACCTGCAGCTGATGGATGCGGAGTATAAGGTAGCTGCCGTACAGCCGGTGGATATGTTCCCTCATACCCCTCACGTAGAGAACGTGGTATTGCTCGAAAAGAGATAAACCTAGAAATCAAAATAGAAACAAGATGAAGAAAACCATCATCATGGCGCTCATGGCTGCAGCTTCGGTCTCAGCCAGCGCCCAACAGAAGCAGACCATCGAAATACCATCATGGTTGAGCAACGTGAAATTGTCGGGGTATGGAATGACCCAATATCAGTACAGCGGACAGAAAGATGCAGAATCCAACTCATTCAACATCCGTATGGCGCGTATCTCTCTCGAAGGTCGCATAGCAGGCGACTTCTACTGGAAAACTCAAATTCAGTTCAACGGCAACACCTCTACTCTCGGTTCCAGTCCGAGAATGGTGGATCTGTTTGCTGAATGGCAGAAATATGAATACTTCAAGGTGAAGATCGGTCAGTTCAAGAACCCGTTCACCTTTGAGAATCCGATGCACCCTATCGACCAGGGCTTCATGGGATATTCACAGAACGTGAGCAAGCTGGCTGGTTTCAGCGACCGTGCCGGAGAACATGCATCCAACGGCCGTGACATCGGTCTTCAGTTCCAGGGCGATTTCCTCAAGAATGCCAATGGCAGAAACCTGCTGCACTATCAGATTGGTGTGTTCAACGGACAGGGCACCAATACCAAGGACGTTGACCAGCAGAAGAATGTGATTGGTGGTGTATGGGTAATGCCAGTAAGCGGCATGCGCATCGGCGCCTTCGGATGGACCGGTTCTTATGCAAGAAAGGGAACATGGAACGATGATGAACAGGGAAACATCATCTACGAAAAAGATGCTGCTGGAAATTCCGTTCTTGACAAGGATGGAAAACCTGTAAAAGAGACTTTCAGCGGTACCCGCAGCCTGAACCAGAACCGCTACGCCTTCTCTTTCGAATACAAGAAAGATGGTTGGACCGTACGTTCTGAGTATATCCACTCTACCGGCAAGGCTTTTGCCAAGAGCATCACCAATTACAACGATGCCAACGCCAAGGACTGCAATCTGAATGCAAAAATCGGCGACAAGGCACAGGGTGTATATGGATTGGTTATCGCCCCATTGGCTCAGCTGCCAAAGAACAGCCGTATCGACGTGAAGGCGCGTTACGACATGTATCAGCCTAACGGCAAGAGCAACATGCAGAGAACCCAGTATGAGGCAGGTTTGAACTTCCACATCGGCAAGCGAATCAGCATCCTTACCGAGTATGCGCTCATCAACGACAAGACACTCGCGAAGCACAATTATTCCATGGCAGATGCCGAGGTTTGCTTCAGATTCTAACAGATACAACAAAGGCTCGCTCCTGCTACTGGAACGAGCCTTTATTGTGTTTACTGTCAACTACTTATCTTAGAATGAATAAGAGAATCCTACTGACATGAATTCCTTAAACTGCCAATAGCTATCATCATCCTTGCGCTTCACACCATCGTCAAAACGCGGATAGAGGAAGATGTTGGTAGAAATATAGCGGTTAAACTGGAAGGTGATGGTGTTTTCCCACTCTATTTCTGCACGCTTGTAAGTGGTGTATCCCCAGAGACGGGTCTTCCACTTGATATTATCCGCTATCTGCCACGACAGGTCGAAGGTACACTCAGAACCGTAATCGGTCATGCCATGCTTCCCCTCATCCAGTCCGTAGCGCGTAGCCAGCGACGCTCTGCCCACATATTTCCAGTTGAAAGCCAGAGGAGCCAGATGGGCACTACCCTTCAGGCGGTGATTGAACCAGTCTACATTATAATCCATACCGACAGAGAGGTTCAGATTGAATGGCGAGAAGAAATCGGAATAAACCGTCTTGTCATTACTCTTGTAACCATGCGTAAACTGAGTCTGGCCAATCAGCTGGATGGTATAATACCATTTCCTGGAAGCCTGCAGACCGAGTTTTCCGGTGTATCGGATCATATCGTCGCTCGTTTTCAGCGTATGAACCGTATCACCCTTCGAAGTCTGATAACCCAGGCGCATCTCCACCTTATTATCCCATTTTATCTTCTGCTTGTTATTGTAGTTGGCAAACATCGTCACTCTTCCGAGCACCGAATAATTGCTCTCACCACCCTTATACCAGTTGTCAGAAACATAGTTTTGCAGGAACTGCAGATAATAATCGCCACCTATGGTCCAGAAGTTAGGACGGGTGATGACGATATCCATCGGAGCCGCATCCACCTCAATCGCCTTCGGAGCCACCTGCTCTACGATATCAGGATGATTCTTCTTCGGTTTGCTCTGCGCAGCCAGCGGTGCTCCCACCTCCTTGAGATGAGACTCAGTATTGCGCACCAGGTCGGGACGCGTGAGATATACCTCCATCAGCGTCTGGTCGAGCATCGTTCCGAGCGAATCCTTCACCCCATCCTGAGGCTTGAGTCGCAACATGCGGGCTGCCGGCCCATGATAGAACGTGAGCGGCGTAAAGAGTTGGGCATATCTGCTGTCCCCTGAATCCATCTTCATGGAATCGATGCGCTGACGGCACATCAAGAGCGAGTCTGCATAGCTTTCAGCCAACCTGTTCTTCGATGCCTCTCCGGGCTCCACCTTCTTCAATTTGCGCTGGGCAGAAACAGGCGTCAGAGCCGAAAGGAACGCAAGAACGAGTAATCCAAATTTTATTTTCATACCTTAATTTTATAAATTTGGGCACAAAGGTAATAAATAATTCATAAATCTATGCCCTTTATTAGGAATATTTTTGCTCATTTCACAAAAATGTCGTAACTTTGCAGCCAAATTATTCTAATTTAAATTATAAATATCGTGGCTGAAACAAAGTACATCTTCGTAACTGGTGGTGTGGTTTCTTCTTTGGGTAAAGGAATCATATCTTCATCCATCGGTAAACTTCTTCAAGCAAGAGGTTACAACATTACTATCCAAAAGTTTGACCCATACATCAACATCGACCCGGGTACGCTGAACCCGTATGAGCATGGTGAGTGCTACGTAACGGTAGATGGTATGGAGACCGACCTCGACCTCGGACACTACGAGCGATTCACCGGCATTCAAACTACAAAAGCGAATTCTCTCACCACTGGTCGTATCTACAAGGCAGTCATCGACAAGGAGCGTCGTGGCGATTATCTCGGCAAAACCATCCAGGTGGTGCCTCACATCACCGACGAGATCAAGCGCAACGTGAAGTTGCTCGGCAAGAAGTATCACTATGACTTCGTGATTACCGAGATTGGCGGAACCATCGGCGACATAGAGAGCGCCCCTTACATGGAGGCTATCCGACAGCTGAAATGGGAGCTGGGCAAGAACGCCATCAACGTTCACCTTACCTATGTGCCTTATCTGAAGGCAGCAGGCGAGTTGAAGACAAAGCCTACCCAGCACTCTGTGAAGGAACTGCAGAGCGTAGGTATTCAGCCAGATATCCTGATTCTCCGCACCGAGAAACATCTCGAAGAGGGAATCATGAAGAAGGTAGCCAGCTTCTGTAACGTAGACCTGGACTGCGTGATTCAGAGCGAAGACCTTCCTAGCATCTACGAGGTGCCTGTAAACATGCAGAACCAGGGCCTCGACACCGCCATCCTCCGCAAGATGGGCGAGCCTATCGGCGAAACACCTGCGCTGGGGCCTTGGAAGACATTCCTCGACCGCAGAAACAAGGCTACAGAGGTGGTAAACATCGGTCTCGTAGGCAAGTACGACCTGCAGGATGCATACAAGAGTATCCGCGAGAGTCTCTCGCATGCCGGTACCTACAATGACCACAAGGTGAAGATTACCTTCATCAACTCAGAATATCTCACAGAAGAGAACGTGGCTGAACAGCTGAAGGGACAGGACGGCATCGTCATCTGCCCAGGCTTCGGTCAGCGAGGCATCGAGGGCAAGATTATCGCCGCTCACTATACCCGCACACACGATATCCCTACCTTCGGCATCTGCCTGGGTATGCAGATGATGGTCATCGAGTTTGCCCGCAACGTATTGGGCTACAAGGATGCCAACTCACGCGAGATGAACGAGAAGACTCCACACAATGTCATCGACATCATGGAGGAGCAGAAGAACATATCAAACATGGGTGGAACCATGCGTCTCGGCGCTTACGAGTGTGTGCTGAAACAAGGTTCACGCGTGTTCAATATCTACAAGAAGGAGCATATTCAGGAACGCCATCGCCACCGCTATGAGTTCAATAACGAGTTCCAGCAGGAATTTGAGAAGAACGGCATGATGTGCGTAGGCAGAAACCCTGAGAGCGACCTGGTAGAAATCGTAGAAATCCCAGGCATGAAGTGGTACGTAGGTACACAGTATCATCCTGAATACCAGAGTACGGTGCTGAAACCACATCCACTTTTCATGGATTTCGTAAAGACAGCAATAGAAAACAAAAAGTAAATATTAGGAGTTAAAGGAGTGATCCCCTTTACTCCTTTAATTTCAAATTTTAAAAATGAACAAGAACAACATTATCGGTTTCCTCCTGATTGCCGTAGTGCTGATTGGCTTTAGCTGGTATAACCAGCCATCTGCCGAAGAACAGAGAACGGCATTCGTTCAGGACTCCATCGCCAAGGCTAAACATGCCGAGATGGAAAAGGCCAGCAAGGCTGCCGCTGTTAAGCGCCAGGCTGATGCCAAAGCAAAGGTTGAGGCAGACTCAACCGCCCTCTTCTATTCGGCACTCAAAGGCCAGGCTAAGAAGATTGTATTGAAAAACGAGAAGGTAGAATTAACACTCAACACCAAGGGTGCTACTGTAGAGAAGGCTGTCATCAAGGGCTATGTGGGACACAACCTGCAGGTGAAAGACGGTTCGGCTGATGCCAAGGACGTAACCCTCTTCGACGGTAACGACCAGAGCCTCAAGTTCATGCTCGAGGCTAAAGAAGCCAACATCATCACCAGCGATCTCTACTTCACTCCATCCAACGTGACCGACAAGTCTGTCACCCTGACCGCTGTGGCTGGTGAAGGCAAGACGCTCACCCTGACTTATACATTGGGCAATGACTACATGCTGCACATGAGCCTGCAGGCAAATGGCATGGCGGGTCTGTTCTCACCTAATTATAATAAGATGGATGTAGACTGGAGCGACAAGGCACGCCAGCAGGAACGTGGTTTCATGTTCGAAAACCGTTACACTACCCTCACCTACCATAATGCAGAAGGCGGTACCGACCACCTCAACGAAGGTAGCGAGAAGATTGACGAGAAGATAGAAGAAACCATCGACTGGGTATCTTTCAAGAACCAGTTCTTCTCTGCCATCATCGTAGCAAAGGATAACTTCGAGAAGGATGCTTTCATGACCTCTATCCCTCAGGAGAAGGGTTCGGGCTATCTGAAGCAGTTCCAGGCTAAGATGAAGACAGCTTTCGACCCAACCGGTAAGAAGGCATCTGAGTTTGAGTTCTACTTCGGTCCTAACGACTTCCAGATTCTGAAGAATACCGAGAAGGAAAGTACCTTCGGCAAGGACTTGGAATTCCAGAAGCTCGTATACCTGGGATGGCCTATCATCCGCTGGATCAACCGTTTCTTCACACTCTACGTATTCGACTGGTTGAGCAACGTGTTCCCAATGGGTATCGTATTGATTCTCATCACCTTGCTCCTCAAGCTCATCACCTACCCTATGGTGAAGAAGAGCTACATGAGTTCAGCCAAGATGCGCGTGCTGAAACCAAAACTCGAAGCTGCTACAGCTCAGTATAACAAGCCTGAGGACCAGATGCAGAAGCAGCAGGCAATGATGGCGGAATATGCCAAGTATGGTGTAAGCCCATTATCCGGTTGCTTGCCTATGCTGATTCAGATGCCGGTTTGGGTTGCGATGTTCAACTTCGTGCCTAATGCCATCCAGCTTCGTGGTGAGAAGTTCCTGTGGATGAACGACTTGAGCACCTTCGACCCAATCATCGAATGGAACACCAACATCTGGCTGATTGGCGACCACTTGAGTTTGACCTGTATCCTGTTCTGTGTAGCCAACCTGTTGTACTCTTGGATGACCATGCGTCAGCAGCGCGACCAGATGGTAGGTCAGCAGGCAGAGCAGATGAAGATGATGCAGTGGATGATGTATCTCATGCCATTGATGTTCTTCTTCATGTTCAATGACTACTCAGCCGGTCTGAACTTCTACTACTTCATCTCATTGTTCTTCAGTGCCGCAATCATGTGGACCCTGCGCAAGACAACCGACGACGAGAAACTCCTCGCCATCCTTGAGAAGCGCTATCAGGAAAACAAGAACAACCCTAAGAAGGCAAGCGGCCTGATGGCAAGAATGCAGGCTCTCCAGGAGATGCAGCGCAAGCAGCAGGAAGAGATGATGCGCAAGCAGGCAGAACTGAACGAGAAAAAGAACAATCTCGGAAAATAAAGATTACTAGATAAAAATGAAAGCGTAATGAATTACCCGGAAAAGGTGTTCATTACGCTTTTTTGTCCCCGAAAAGGTATAATTTGTTAAATGATATTATAAATTATACCTTTTCGGGGGTATTTTATTTTAAGCTAATTTACTTCTTCAATACCGGCTCGCAGGTGATATCCACACCGAGCTTCTTGAAGATTTTCTGGTCTACATCACTCAGCATCACGGTGCAATGAGCCTGACAGCCGCGAAGCTTAGGCAACTGCTCCAATGCCTTCTTGCAGTTCTCATCATTCTCTGAAAGAACAGAAAGAGCTACCAAAACCTCATCCGTATGAAGACGAGGATTGTGACCACCGAGATAATTCACCTTGGTATGCTGGATAGGCTCAATCATCGACTGAGGAATCAGCTTCAATTCATGGTCGATGCCTGCCAACTGCTTGGTAACATTCAGGAGCAAGGCGGCACTACAGCCCAGCAACTCGCTGCTATGACCGCAGATAATGGTACCATCCTCCAACTCAATGGCAGAAGAGGTATGACCCGTCTCCTTCTTATGATTCTTGGCAGCTACCGTCACCTTGCGGTAATCAGTAGTAATCTTAGCCTGATTGAAGAGCATCTGAATCTTATTGATCTCATCTTCATTGCAAGCACCAGCCGCCATCTTGTTGGTAGCCGCATAGTAACGGCGGACAATCTCATTCTTGGATGCCTCGCAGCAAGCCTCATCATCAGAGATACAGAAACCTACCATGTTTACACCCATATCCGTAGGCGACTTGTATGGATTGCTACCATAGATACCCTCGAACAGCGCATTGAGCACAGGATAAATCTCTACATCACGGTTATAGTTGATGGCTATCTTGTTGTAAGCCTCCAGATGGAACGGGTCAATCATATTCACATCGTTCAGATCGGCAGTAGCAGCCTCGTATGCGATGTTCACAGGATGCTTCAATGGGAGATTCCACACAGGGAATGTCTCAAACTTGGCATAACCGGCACGCACTCCACGCTTGTTCTCATTATAAAGCTGACTCAGGCAAACCGCCATCTTACCGCTGCCAGGACCCGGCGCAGTAACAATAACCAGCGGACGCTCTGTTTCAACATAATCGTTCTGACCGAAGCCCTCGTCAGAGGCAATCAGACTCACGTTATGAGGATAGCCCTCGATGAGATAATGGCAGTAAGTCTTGATGCCCTCGCGCTCCAGACGCTGTTTGAAGGCGATGGCGGCAGGCTGGCCATTATAATGAGTGATGACAACAGAACCCACCATGAAACCACGGTTTTGGAACTCACCACGAAGGCGCAACACGTCCTCATCGTAAGTAATGCCCAAGTCGGCACGCTTCTTGTTCTTCTCTATATCGGCTGCACTAATCACGATAACAATCTCGATGCTATCGCTGATTTTCTGGAACATGCGCAGTTTGCTGTCAGGCTGGAAACCCGGCAAAACTCTGCTGGCATGATGATCGTCAAAAAGTTTACCGCCCAATTCGAGGTAAAGCTTTCCGTCAAACTGTGAGATTCTCTCCTTGATGTGTTCTGACTGAATCTTCAGATACTTCTCGTTATCAAAACCTATCTTCATACTACTTTAAATAAAACTATATCGCTATTATTTTGCAAATTTGACTGCAAAAGTACAAAAAAAACTGGCTATAGAACAATGTTTTACGCAAATTATTCTTAATTCTCAAGGATTTGCCGTATCTTTGCATCTTGCAATGGGCAGCATAACATGTCATATCGCAAAAACATGAAGTTTAAAAGAAAACATAACCGACAAATGAAAAAGAATTTACGTACCGCCTCTATCTGCGTGCAGGGAGGCTATGAGCCAAAGAACGGCGAACCGATTGAAGTGCCAATTTATCAAAGCACTACTTTCAAGTATGACAACTCTGAGGAGATGGCTATGCTCTTCGACCTGAAGAAGGAAGGCTACTTCTATAGCCGTCTCCAGAACCCTACCAACGATGTTGTGGCTAAGAAGATTGCCGAACTCGAAGGTGGCGTGGGAGCCGTATTAACCAGCAGCGGTCAGGCTGCCAACTTCTATGCTGTGTTCAACATCTGCGAAGCGGGCGACCATATCGTTACATCTAATGAGATTTATGGTGGTACCTTCAATCTCTTCGGCGTAACCCTGAAGAAGCTCGGCATTGAGTGTACTTTCGTGAATCCGAACGATAGCGAAGAAGAAATCCAGAAGGCTTTCCGCCCTAACACCAAGGTTGTTTTCGGCGAAACCATCAGCAACCCGGGCTGCGCAGTACTCGACATCGAGAAGTTTGCACGCATTGCTCACAAGAATGGGGTGCCTCTCATCGTTGACAACACCTTCGCTACGCCTATCAACTGCCGCCCATTCGAATGGGGTGCCGACATCGTTACCCACAGTACGACCAAGTATATGGATGGTACCGCTTCACAGGTAGGTGGCATTGTAGTAGACAGCGGCAACTTCGACTGGATGGCTCATGCTGATAAGTTCCCAGGTCTCTGCACACCGGATGACAGCTACCATGGTCTGACCTATGTGAAGGCTTTCGGCAAGATGGGTTACACCACCAAACTCGTAGCTCAGCTGATGCGCGATCTCGGCAGCATCCCTGCCCCAATGAATTCGTTCATCCTCAACCTCGGTCTTCAGAGTCTCCACCTCCGTATGCGCCAGCATTGTGCCAATGCACAGAAGGTAGCAGAGTTCCTGCAGAACGATGAGCGCGTGGCTTGGGTTCATTATAGCGGTCTGGAGGGCGATGAGTATCATGCGCTTGCCCAGAAATATATGCCAAACGGCACCTGTGGTGTTATCGCCTTCGGATTGAAGGGAGATCGCGAGACTGCCATCAAGTTTATGGATTCTCTCGACATGATCAACATCGTAACCCATGTAGCCGATGCCCGCACCTGTGTGCTCCATCCAGCCAGTCACACCCATCGCCAGCTCAGCGAAGAGCAGCTGAAGGAAGCAGGTGTTGCGCCAGATCTGATTCGCCTCTCTGTAGGTATCGAAGATGTAGAAGACATCCTCGATGATATCAAGCAGGCTTTGGATCAGATTTAAGACAAATAGGATACATAACAACAAAGCAACATTATAACAGTAAAAATAGAAACATGATTAAAGCTATGATTTTAGCTGCTGCGGCTCTCACGATGGGCACAGCTGCTGATGCACAGACTATGATTCAGAAAAATGACATCAAGGTAGAAAACCACCTGATGACTCCTGAGGCTCTCTGGGCAATGGGACGTATCGGTGGCGCCGAAGCTTCGCCTAACGGCAAGCAGGTGGTGTACCAAGTGGGTTACTACAGTGTAAAGGAAAACAAGGGCCATCAGATGCTCTTCATCATGGATGCCAACGGCAAGAACCAGAAGGCATTGACCACGGATGCAAAGAGCGAAACAGATGCTGCCTGGATTCAGGGCGGACAGAAGATTGCCTTCATCCGCGACGGACAGCTCTGGAGCATGAACCCTAACGGTACAGACAGAAAGCAGCTCACCAACGACAAGTTGGGCATCCAGAGCTTCCGCTTCTCTCCTGACGGCAAGAAGGTAATCCTCATCAAGGAACTCCCTTACCACGGAACCATCAAGGAGAATCCTTCTGATCTTCCATTGGCTACCGGCCGTCTCGTAACTGATATGAACTATCGCCACTGGGACCACTACGTAGAGAGCCTTCTCCATCCTTTCGTGGCTGATGTGGCTGAAGACGGTACCATCAATGCCGGCGAAGACATCCTGAAGGATGAACCATTCGAGTGCCCTATGGCACCATTCGGAGGCATCGAGCAGCTGGCATGGAGTCCGGATTCCAAGACCATCGCCTATACCTGCCGTAAGAAGGAGGGCGTTCAGTATGCCATCTCTACCGACTCTGATATCTATCTATATAATATAGGTACGCGCGAGACAAAGAACCTCTGCAAGGAGGCTGGCTATGTAGAGCCTAAGATTGATGCTACCAAGAGCATGAAGAACCAGGCTGTCAACGCTCCTGAGAATCTGAAGAACAATCCGGGTTACGACGTGAACCCTCAGTTCTCTGCTGACGGAAAGTACATCGCTTGGCAGAGCATGGCCCGCGATGGCTACGAGAGCGACCGCAACCGCCTCTG
Source organism: Segatella copri (assembly GCF_003465495.1). Lineage (GTDB taxonomy): Bacteria > Bacteroidota > Bacteroidia > Bacteroidales > Bacteroidaceae > Prevotella > Prevotella copri_G. The sequence goes on from NZ_QSAV01000003.1 coordinate 124,635, forward strand.
TGTTTATGAACTCGCTACCGGCAAGAAGAACTATGTATCAGAGAAGTTCGACTCTAGCGTAGAGGGCTTCGTATGGAACAAGGACAACAAGAGCCTCAGCTTCATCGGTGTATGGCACGGAACCCTGAACCTCTATCAGGCAAACTTCAAGGGCGAAGTAAAGCAGATTACCAACGAGTGGGCTGACTACGGAAGCATCTCGCTTGCCAACAACGGCAACAAGCTTCTTGCTACCAAGGCTAGCATGAGTCATCCTACTGATATCTACATCGTAACTCCAGGCAAGGACGCCAAGAGTACCAAGGTAGAGCAGATTACCCGCGAGAACGACCATATTCTGAACCAGTTGAATATGGGTAAGTGTGAGCAGCGTTGGGTAAAGACTACCGACGGCAAGCAGATGCTGGTATGGATCATGTTGCCATCTAATTTCGATGCCAACAAGAAGTACCCTACCCTTCTCTTCTGCGAGGGTGGTCCTCAGAGTCCGGTAAGCCAGTTCTGGAGCTACCGTTGGAACATCCAGATCATGGCAGCCAACGGCTATGTTGTCGTATTGCCAAACCGCCGCGGTCTCCCTGGCTTCGGAAGCGCATGGAACGAAGAGATTTCTGGCGACTGGACAGGCCAGTGCATGAACGATTATCTTTCAGCTATTGATGATGCTGCCAACAATCTTCCTTACGTAGACAAGGATCGTTTGGGTTGTGTAGGTGCCAGCTTCGGTGGTTTCTCAGTATACTACCTCGCCGGTCATCACAACAAGCGTTTCAAGGCATTCCTCTCTCACGATGGTGCTTTCAACCTGGAGAGCATGTACACCGATACCGAGGAGGCTTGGTTCTCTAACTGGGAATACGAGGATGCTTACTGGAACAAGGACCAGAGTGCCAACGCCAAGAAGACTTACGAGAACAGTCCTCATAAGTTTGTAGACAAGTGGGATACTCCAATCCTCTGCATCCACGGCGAAAAGGATTACCGTATCAATGCCAACCAGGGCATGGGCGCCTTCAATGCAGCCCGCATGCGTGGCATCCCAGCCGAACTCCTCATCTATCCTGATGAGAACCACTGGGTATTGAAGCCACAGAACGGCGTGCTCTGGCAGCGCACTTTCTTCGGCTGGTTAGACAAGTGGTTGAAGAAATAACATATAAAAAAGGCTTGCTCCGTAATGAAGCAAGCCTTTTTTATATATTATAATTCTAAGATTTAGCTTACGCGATTCAACTTCTTGATGATAGAGAAGATGAAGAGAGCTGAAACCAAACAGATACCTGCGAGAACACCCCAGATGGCAATGAGGTTGAAGTTCTGACCCCACATGATGCCAGGAATCATAACCAACTGGTTACCGATGGCTGTTGCACCGAACCAGAGACCCATCATCAAACCAGCATACTTTGGAGGAGCTACCTTCGATACAAATGAAATACCAATTGGAGAAAGCAGAAGCTCTGCGAATGTAAGGATGAGGTATGTAGAGATGAGGAGGTTAGCACTTACACGTGTACCCTCTGTAGCAGGATCGCCCTGTGTCAAAGGAAGCTCCAAACCCATAGAACCTACAGCCATCCATACAAAACCGAGAGCAGCAACGAGCATACCCAAACCAATCTTCTCTGGCGATGTAGGCTCCTTGCCAATCTTGTGGAGCCATGAGAACAAAGCAACGCTCACTGGTGTCAATGCCACTACATAACATGGGTTGAACTGCTGGAAGATAGGAGCCTCAACATCTACGGCACCTTCAAGGTTGCTGTACTTGTAGAAGAGGAAAGCGATGGCAGCAACAATAACACCAAGAGAGATACCCTTACCCTTGCCGGTCTTGCTCTGTGCCAGACCGAAACAACCGTAAACCACGAAGATGCAGGCTACGAGGTTGGTAACATCGAACGCCATTGACTGCAGACCCTCTGAAGTCTTCTGTGTATAATCGCGGGCAAAGAGTGTCAATGTATTACCGTTCTGATGGAAAGCCATCCAGAAGAAGATAACCACAGCGAATACGAGACAGAGGCAGATGATGCGCTCCTTGGTCTCAGCCTTAGAAAGTTCGTTTGTCTCCTTGGCAGAAGTCTTATCATCCTTACTCTTGGTCTCAGAAGCAAGAACATGCTTGTATGTAAAGCTGAAGGCATAGTAGATAGCGATACTAACAATAAGCGAAGCACATGCCACGGCGAATGCAAAGTGGTATGAATCTTCCACCGACACACTCAGGCTCTCCTGCGCCCACTTCATAATCTTGATGGCAGCAGTAGGAGCAAACATAGCACCGATGTTGATAGCCATATAGAAGAGTGAGAAACCGGAATCACGTTTGCTGGCATACTGTGGCTCATCATAGAGACGGCCTACCATCACCTGCAGATTACCCTTGAACAGACCGGTTCCCAAAGCGATGAGAATAAGTGAAATACCCATGGCAGCAACGGCAACAGTTTCCTTGCCAAGAGGAAGTGAGAGAACAAGATAGCCAATGAACATGATGAAGATACCTGTGGTAACCATACGTCCAAAGCCAAACTTGTCGGCTGCGATACCACCGATGATAGGAAGGAAATAAACCATCATCAGGAATGTAGAGTAAATAGTACTTGCCAATCCGGTTTCAAAACCGAAGTTGGCCTGCAAATAAAGCAAGAACACAGCAAGCATGGTGTAATAGCCGAAACGCTCACCCGTGTTTGCCAAAGCTAAGGCCCACAGACCTTTTGGTTGATTCTCAAACATAATTTTTTGTTTTGTTGTTATTTTATTATTTAGTTATTCTTTTCTCGCAATTTGTGTGCAAAGATACATAATTTATTCCATATTTCAAACTTATTGCACAAAAAACCGCACATCGCATAGCACTTTTCCACTGAAAATCGACTAAAATTCTAAAATACAGACAAATCAGATAAAAAAAATCCGTTTATATTACAACGTAATTGCATTTTTTTTCGTACCTTTGCACCCCGAAACCATGAGGAGGTTTCGGGATACACAAAAATACTTCAAAAAATTCTAAATAGAAAGGTAAAAGGATATTTATGAGACAACTTAAGATTAGTAAGAGTATAACCAACCGTTCCAGTGAAGCACTCGACAAGTACTTGGTGGAGATTGGTAGAGAGCCTATGGTCTCTATCGATGAAGAAATCGAACTTGCCCAGAAGATTCGCAAAGGCGGTCGTGAGGGAGAACGTGCCAAGGAGAAATTGGTAAAAGCAAACCTTCGTTTCGTTGTATCTGTTGCTAAGCAATATCAGCACCAAGGTCTTTCTCTTACCGACCTCATCGACGAGGGTAACATCGGTTTGGTAAAGGCTGCTGAAAAGTTTGACGAGACCCGCGGCTTTAAGTTTATCTCATACGCCGTATGGTGGATTCGTCAGAGCATCCTGCAGGCTATTGCCGAGCAGAGCCGTATCGTTCGCCTGCCTTTGAACCAGGTAGGTGCATTGAGTAAGATTAGTGCAGAAATCAGTAAGTTTGAGCAGGAGAACCAGCGCAAACCTTCTGTTGCTGAGCTCGCTCAAATCACAAAGATGGAAGAAAGCAAAATCGACCAGACTATCAAGGCAGATAATCACCACATGAGTATAGATGCTCCATTCGGTAGCGATGATGACGACAATGCGATGGTCGACGTGATGGCTTCGGGTGATGACAGCCGTACCGACAAGGGTGTAGACTTCGAGTCTATGGCGAGCGAGCTTGACCGCGTTCTCAATTCTGTATTGAAAGACCGTGAGCGCAAGATTCTGTGCTACTGCTATGGTATCGGTTGCCACGAGAAGGGTTTGGAGGAAATCGGTAGCGAGTTCAACCTTACCCGTGAGCGTGTTCGCCAGATTCGCGAAAAGAGTATCATCAAGCTCCGTGATAGCGGTAAGATCAAAATCTTGATGAAGTACTTGGGATAAGTTAAGTGAAGAGTGAAGAACGAAGAGTGAAGAATTCTTTTGCTTTTCTTCTTCACTAGGTTTTGAAGACGAGAGAAAAATAGATAAAACCAAGTTGCTCATAGCAACGAAAGTAAAAAGGGGCAATCAGTTGGTTCATCCCAATCTGATTGCCCTTTCTCTATTAACTATAAACTGTTAACTATTAACAAAGTTTCCAAACTTATCAATAAAGCCACTGATACCTTCACGGGATGCTTCGAAGTAAGGATATTCATCACGCAAGCAAATTTCGTCGTAAAGGAAATCCGCCACTACCGTATCGTTACCATCCGGCATTACCAGTCCCATCTTGCCATTCTTCTCAGCTATTACCGGCATGATGCTCAAGTCATCATTATAAATGTAGCAGGTGCGCAAGAAATCATAAGTTGGCGAGAGTAAGATGTTGCCTTGATGATCTTTCATACCAAACTTTCCATCCTGCTCAAATACTTCATGATACTGAATGTATTTCGCCTTGATGCGCTGGTAATAGAAAACCATCTTGCGCTTATCGTTGACAAAATCCAGCATATACTGGAAGGTGTCACAATAGTTGGCTACCGAACGGACCAGAATCATCTTCAAGTCAAGACCATCCAATGCTTTTCTGTTCAGATCAATATACTTGGCTATCGCCTTCTCCTTCTCTGGTACAGAGAGGCTGGCTAGCCTTTCCTCAAATTTCAACATAGCTTGCTTGGTACCCGACATACCTTTGATATACCGGTGTATCTGTCTGCCCATCTCAGAACATACAAACTTGTCAATCTCCTGCTGCTCTATCGGGTCAGCATAGTCCTTAATCAATGATTCAGGTGTCGCATTCATGGTTATTTCCTTTCTTTTAAAAATTATACTTTCACTCTTCACTTATTTCACATTAGGCTTCTGCAATCCATATCCCTTTCTCTTATCTTCAAACAAGAGGAGGAAAGAAATGATAATAGCAATCACACCGAAGGCTGCAAAGATGGTCATCGTCTGGGTATAGTCGATAACACCATCAGCACTCGTGTTAGCCTGGTTCACCTTACCAATCCATACCGGAATGAGAGCCAGTCCGATGTTCTGGATATAGAAGATAAGGGCGTATGCAGTTCCTAAGAGTTTCATTGGGATAATCTTTGGCACAGATGGCCACATGGCTGATGGTACCAGACCAAAGGCTACGCCAAGAATGAGCATCAGCACGATGGCAAGCACCCAAGAGTTGATTGGCAGGGCAAACATGACGTGCACAAAGGTCAGGAGGCAACTGCCGATAATCATCAGCGTGGCACCCTTGCCATACTTATCGTATATACTACCGAAGAGCGGTGTGAGGAAGATGGTACCGAAAGGCAACATTGCAGGAATCAGACCTGCCATATTAGCATCCACACCATACTTGAAAATCATCAGCTTGGTAGCAAACTTCAGGAATGGGAATACGCCTGCATAGAACATCAGACAGAGTACAGCCACATACCAGAAACCTATTGTCTTGAAAAGACCTCCCAAGTCAGAGAACTTGAAACCTTCTTCCGGCTCAGTAGCCACAGCTGCCACAGATGCATCCTCCTTCTTATCCATCACGCAATAAACCAGATAAACCAGTACACCAGCGCAAAGCAATACAGCGCCCAAAGCAACAGAAGCAGATACTCCACCCATTGCCTTGGCAAAAGGAAGAGAAGCACTCAGGGCTGCAGCAGTTCCCAAACGAGCCGTAGCAACCTGTACACCCATTGCCAGAGCTAACTCATGGCCCGTAAACCACTTCACGATGACCTTGCTCACTGTGATACCGCATATCTCGCATCCTACACCATAGATGGCAAAGCCAAGAGCAGCTATCACTACCTGCGTACTGTAAGTACCGAAGAATGGTACAGCAACCATTCCGTCAAACTCATGACCTAAAGCATACCACTTCAACAAGGCTCCACCAAACATCAGGACGGTAGAAAGGATACCAGTGAAACGGATGCCAAACTTATCGAGGATAAGACCACCGAAGAAGAGGAGCAGGAGGAACACATTGAAGTATCCGTAAGCTCCAGAGAAGAAGCCGTATTCATCCGAATTCCATCCGAGTCCGAGACCATTCTCTGCTCCCTTGGCTGCTGTCAAGAGAGGCTCCAGTGGAGACATCACATCTGTAAAAAAGTAACCAAACATCATCGTGATACTCACGATGAGGAGGGCGGTCCAGCGAGCTGACTTCGAGTCGCTCAATTTCATCTGCATTTTTTCTGTTGTACTCATTTTCTTTAAAACATAAATGATAAACCCGTTATCATTATTAATTATCTATTATTAATTATCATCTATTTCCGTTTCACGTTCTTCGTTCTGGTGATATCAAAGAGATAAGAGAGTTTCAGAACAATCTGTCCATAATTACTCTTTCCGAAATAATCACGCTTAGAAGCACCGTAGATATTTCCCAGACCATAGTAGTATCGGGCTTCGGCAAGGAAATGCCCCACCTTCGGAATACTGTATTCAGCACCCAGACCCAGGGCGATACCATAATCAAGCTTGTTCTTGACTGCCATTGTATCCTGAGCCACCACCGGACTTACACGGTTATTGTCGGTTGCCGGCATGTGCTCTACCGAGAAGTTGGTCTTCTGCGAATCACTCAGATAGAGACCAAACTGCGGACCGGCATTCACGAAGATATTCAGTCCTCTTGTCTCCCTACCCCATGCCAGATGCGCGAAGATTGGCACCTGAATATAGTTGATGGTACGCTTGTAAGCCATCGCCTCTTTGGTTTCGGTTATAATCACCGGATTATTCTCCTTATCCAGGATATCCTCTTCCCATCCTGCCTGCGCATAGTTTACCTCGGCATAGATAGAACAGATGGTCTTGAAATATTTCTCACAGGTATATCTCATCGAGAAACCGCCCGTCAGTCCGCCGTGCTGCTTCTGCTGCACCTCGGGTGTGAATCCTACGCTACTCATCATATAGCCCCCATTAAAACCGATGGCGAAATCATTACGATGCTCTCCTATCTGTGCCGAAACTGGAATTCCGAAGATGAGCATCAGAATCAGCAACCCAATATTTCTATTCATTATCAACTATAAATTGTAAACTATAAATTGTAAACTGTAAACTAGTACTTCACCGCCTCTATCTGATGATTAAAGGTATAGTGAATCAACTGGAAACTCTTGTTCTTGTATCCTCCTCTACTGGTCTTCTCGAAACGGAGTGGAGTCTGCACGGGCTGGTAAGTCATCTGCTGGCGCTCACCTGTAAAGTTCTTGCCATATCTCTTGACACCCTGAATCAGATACATTCCGTGATCGAAACCGGTGATGGCGAATCTTGGCTGTGCCACCATCATAGGCTGATGGAACCATCGCTCATAACGGCTCTCAAGCGCCTTGGTCTGTGCTGAGTTCGGGTTATAATAGAAGGTGGAAGGGATATAAGTATCATACTTATAGAATCTTTCCAGATTATACTTGGCATACATCAGCCATTCGGTATAGCCGAAGAGAGAAATGGCTGCACCCGGATACTTCGCATCAAATTCGTCGAGTTTGTTCAATACCTGAGTCAACTGTGGCGAACGTCCCGTATTCAGGATAATCACATTCTGCTTGGAAGGCATGAAAGCCTTGGCAAACTGATCGATACTTGAATTCACATTGGTGATGCTATAATTGATTTTCCTGCGTTCCAGTTCCTTGCGCAGACCAAACGTAAAGTTGCCCTTTCTCGAAGTAGAATCATTGCAGTCTACAAAGATAGGATGCACATTGGTAAAACGGCTCAGGAATGCCTTGATGGTCGCATCATTCAGCGCATCATCGCTCTGATAAACCTGGAAAATCTCTTTGTTTCTTTCTACATCATCTCCGCTGATAGAGAACGGAATCACCAGTTTGATGCCGTAGGTCTTGCAGAAGTTGGTCAGCGGAGCCACCTGCTTGGTATAAAGTGGACCAAAGATGATGTCGCATTGATTAGCGCCCTCCTGCAAGAGTGTATTCCGGATATCAGCATCAATAGGAACGTTCCAGGCACGCACATCTATATCGGCGCCCTGCTGTTTCAGGGTTTCGCAAGCCAGCAGCAAACCGCGGTAATACTCCACCATTCGCTTGCCGTCGCCATCAACATTATGCAAAGGTAACATCACGCCTACCTTTACCGCATTTCTGGCAACAGCAGCCTTTGAGGTTGCCGGAGCTGTAGCAGTTTTCTGAACCGTCGCCCCATTCCCCGACTTCTGACCGTTCACCTGATTAGGATTCTTCTGGTCTTTGGTGTATGGAATAAAGAGCGTAGCTCCCTTCTGCAGCATGTATCCCTCACGCTTCATCTCCGGATTGGCATCCATCAGTTCAGGAAGGCTCAATCCATATTTATTGGCGATACCAAAGATGGTATCTTTCTTCTTAACTGTGTAAATGTCGCGCCATTTTACAGTCTGCGCGCCAATGCTGACACTGAGCAGAAGCCCAACGAACAGCAGGAAATATCTCATTTTTTGTCTCATATCTCAAGATTTTTTTAACGATATCTTCAAATATTTCATGTTTTCATCTGCAAAAATACAAAAAATCTTGCATCTGACGCAATATCTCTCATCTTTTTATTATCTTTGCACAAATTATTTTAGAAATGAGACGAAAAATAGCATTACTTTGCATCATGTTGCCACTTTTGACGTGTCAATTACACGCTCAGGAAGTCAACGACGACGAGGAGGACAACACAGAAGAGACGACCAAGGTCAGTTCTCTTCTCATGCCGAATGCCTTCTCTCCAAATGGCGATGGCATCAACGACATCTACAAGCCCAAGGATGGTTACCGGAACATTGAGGAGTTCCACGCCTATATATATAATAGGTGGGGACAGAAACTATATGAATGGACCGACCCTGCCACGGGATGGGATGGCACCTACCGCGGAAAACCGGTCAAGGAGGGTGTCTACTTCTGTCTCGTCAAGGCGAAGGGGGCAGATGGCGTGGTGTATAACATCAAACGTGATGTCAACCTGCTCAGAGGTTATACCGAAGAGCAGAACAGTAACTATTAGGCAAACAGCAATTAGCAGAATTGGAATATGAATTCAGAAGAAAAGATAAATGTATGGGGCGCACGGGTCCACAACCTCAAGAACATAGATGTGGAGATTCCGCGAGATTCCCTCACCGTGATTACCGGACTCTCGGGTTCGGGCAAGAGTTCACTGGCTTTTGACACCATCTTTGCCGAAGGTCAGCGCAGATATATCGAAACTTTCTCTGCCTATGCCCGCAACTTCCTGGGTAATATGGAACGCCCGGATGTTGATAAGATTACGGGATTGAGTCCGGTCATCAGCATAGAACAGAAAACCACCAACAAGAATCCCCGCTCTACCGTGGGCACTACCACCGAGATTTACGACTATCTCCGTCTGCTCTATGCCCGCGCCGGTACTGCATACAGCTATCAGAGTGGCGAGGAGATGATGAAATATACCGAGGAACAGGTCATCGACATGATTCTCAGCGATTATAAGGGCAAGGCTATCTTCCTGCTCGCTCCCCTCGTACGCCAGCGCAAGGGTCATTACCGCGAACTCTTCGAAAGTATGCGCAGAAAGGGGTATCTCTATGTGCGACTCGACGGCAACATCCTCGAAATCGTTCCCAATATGAAAACCGACCGCTACAAGAACCACAATATAGAAGCTGTGGTCGATAAACTGGTGGTGAAGGAAGAAGATGAGGAACGCATCCGCAAGAGTGTGGCAACGGCTATGAAACAGGGCGACGGCATGGTAATGGTTCTTGAGAAAGGTGCCAAGGAGGCCAAGACATACTCCAAGCGTCTCATGGACCCTGTAACGGGTATCGCCTACCAGGATCCAGCTCCTAACATGTTCTCCTTCAACTCTCCCGAAGGTGCCTGTCCGCATTGCAAGGGTCTGGGAAAGGTGAACCAGATTGATATCAAGAAGGTAATTCCCGATGATAAACTCAGCATCCATGAAGGCGGCATCGCTCCACTCGGCAAATACAAGAACCAGATGATTTTCTGGCAGATAGAATCATTACTCAGCAAGTATGACCTCAACCTGAAGACACCTATCTGTGAGATTCCGGGCGATGCCATGCAGGAAATTCTCTATGGCTCGCTCGAAAACGTGAAGATTGAGAAAGAAAAGGTGCATACCTCTACCGACTATTTCTGCGCCTACGATGGCATCATCGACTACCTGCAGAAGGTGATGGAGGATGACGAAAGTGCGGCAGGCAAGAAATGGGCCGACCAGTTTATCTCTACCATCGAATGTCCTGAATGCCATGGCTTGCGACTCAAAAAGGAATCGCTCTCTTTCAAGATCTGGGATAAGAATATATCCGAAGTAGCCAGTCTCGACATCGATGAACTGCGCGATTGGCTCGAAGAAGTGGAACAGCATCTGCCTTCGATGAAAGCGAAGGTGGCTCACGAAATCATCAAGGAGTTGCGCTCACGCGTTACCTTCCTCCTCGATGTGGGACTCAATTATCTCTCGCTCAACCGCCAGTCAGCTTCTCTCTCGGGTGGCGAGAGCCAGCGCATCCGTCTGGCTACTCAGATTGGTAGCCAGCTGGTCAATGTACTCTATATCCTCGATGAGCCGAGCATCGGTCTGCACCAGCGCGACAACGAACGTCTGCTTAACAGTCTGAAGGAACTTCGCGACCTGGGCAATACCGTAATTGTGGTGGAGCACGATGAAGATATGATGCGGGCTGCCGACTGGATAGTAGATATCGGTCCGAAGGCGGGACGCAAGGGAGGTGAAGTTGTCTTCCAGGGCACACCTCAGGAGATGCTCAAGACCGATACCATCACCGCCCAGTATCTCAACGGCAAGATGGCTATTGAGGTGCCTGCCCTCCGCAGAGAAGGCAACGGCAAGCATATCACCATTCACGGAGCTACGGGCAACAACCTCAAGGGGGTGGATGTTGATTTTCCACTTGGCAAACTCATTGTCGTAACGGGTGTCAGCGGCTCTGGCAAATCTACTCTCATCAACGAGACTCTCCAGCCTATCCTCTCGCAGCATTTCTACCGTTCGCTCAAGAAACCGATGCCATACGAGAGCATCGATGGTATCGAGAATATCGACAAGGTAGTGAATGTAGACCAGAGTCCTATAGGCAGAACGCCTCGCAGCAATCCAGCTACCTACACAGGCGTGTTCAGCGATATCCGCTCGCTCTTCGTAGGACTTCCCGAAGCAAAGATCCGCGGTTACAAGCCGGGCAGATTCTCCTTCAATGTGAAAGGTGGAAGATGCGAGGAATGTAAGGGTAACGGATATAAGACCATCGAAATGAACTTCCTGCCGGATGTCTACGTACCTTGTGAGGTATGCCACGGCAAACGCTACAACCGCGAGACGCTGGAGGTAAGATACAAGGGAAAGAGCATAGCCGATGTTCTCGACATGACCATCAACCAGGCGGTAGATTTCTTCGAGAATGTTCCTCAGATACTGCAGAAGATCAAGGCATTACAGAATGTAGGTCTCGGATACATCAGGTTAGGACAGAGTTCCACTACCCTCTCTGGCGGTGAAAGTCAGCGCGTAAAACTGGCTACCGAACTCTCGAAGCGTGATACAGGCAAGACGCTCTATATTCTCGATGAACCGACAACCGGTCTGCATTTCGAAGACATCCGCATCCTGATGGATGTACTCCAGAAACTGGTAGACCGTGGCAATACGGTCATCATCATCGAGCACAATCTCGATGTCATCAAACTCGCCGACTGGCTCATCGACATGGGTCCGGAAGGTGGACGAGGCGGCGGTCAGCTCCTCTTTGCTGGAACACCAGAAGAAATGGTAAAGCAGCAGAAGGGATATACCTACAAGTTCCTCGCCCCTTTACTGAAGAAATCAGGGAAACCTGAATAAATCAGGATAGGAGCGAAGGCTGTGGCAGAAGAAAATTAAAAAAAACGCTCTAAAAGTTTGGATGTTACAAATATTAAGTTTATCTTTGCATAAGATATAAAACAAACAGCGTATGAAACAGGTAGAAGAACGATACATCAGCTTGCTGACCGATTTCGGCTTCAAGCGCATTTTTGGAACAGCAATGAACAAGGATTTGCTCATTTGCTTCCTCAACAGCTTGTTCAATGGCAGACAGGTTGTTAAGGACGTTTCGTATCTGAACCCGGAGCACGTCGGTGATGTTTATACCGACCGCAAGGCTATCTTCGACGTGTATTGCGAAGGAGAAAACGGCGAGAAGTTCATCGTAGAAATGCAGAATGCCTATCAGACTTATTTCAAAGATCGTGCTCTGTTCTATTCTACCTTCCCTATCCGTGAGCAGGCACCCAAAGGTAATGAATGGGATTTCAAGCTCAACCATATCTATACCGTAGCCCTGCTCAATTTCAACATGAACGAGGATGCCTTCGACAAGGAGGAAATCCGTCACCATGTACAGTTGTGCGATACCGCTACCCACAAGATTTTCTATGATAAGCTGGAGTTTATCTATGTAGAGATTGCCAAGTTCAATAAGACCTTGGAAGAATTGGAAACACTCTACGAGAAGTGGCTTTATGCACTAAAGAACCTCTATAAACTTACTCAGCGCCCGAAAGAACTGTGCGATAAGGTTTTCGACCGACTTTTCGAGGAAGCAGAGATTGCCAAGTTTACACCTCAGGAGATTCGGGAATATGAAGCTAGTAAAATGGCATATCGGGATATCAAGAACTCTATTGATACGGCGAAAAAAGAAGGTAGAATAGAAGGTAGAACTGAAGCCAACATTGAAACGGCTAAACGTTTGTTGGCTATGGGACTTCCAACAGAACAGGTAGCCAAAGCGACCCAGCTACCTTTGGATATGGTTCAAAATCTGAGCTACTGATAAAAGCGAAAACTAACGTTTTTCTTTTATGCTGGATACCATAACAAATAACCCCAACCTACTTTCTCAAGAGGGTTGGGGAAATTTGTTTCTGTTTAAAATGTGACGATAGCATGGTACCGATTACACCGCTACGCTTGGTAACGATACAGCACTATCATCAGTTAAATTAACGTTGCATATACAAAATGAGCCTGTAAATGAGCCGATAAATGAGCCTGTAGTATTCGATATAGATACTGACAGGCTAGAATTATAACATACCGCCAAAGTACATGATAACAGGAGTACTTTGGCGGTACGGAATTTAAGCAATGTTGGGGCTGCTATTTACATTTATTGCAATAATTTTGCTTTCTGTGCTTGGAATTCTTCTTCCGTAAGAATACCTGCATCTCTGAGTTGAACCAATTTGGTCAGTTCATCAGCAATGCTATTTGATGAGGAAACACTTACCCTTTGATTTTGGCTTGCACAACTCTTATCAACTATGTCTATAATGATGGAAAATATGTCCTTTATGCCCGTAACCTCTTTCATCAGCCCCTCATAGAAAATTTTATCAGCAGTATTCTTTGTCTCTAGAACAGCTCTATCTTTTCCTGTTTTGTAAATATCAAGCAAAATAGTAGAATCAGATGTACTCTTGAGCAATATCTTTATAGACATCCTTTCGATTTTCTTGTTTCTAACAGTCTTCGCTGTATTACTACCTACGATAGCACCAACACCACCGAAAAGCAAACCACCAACAACTGCTCCACCGAGAGACTTATTGTACATATCATTACCATTTTCTTCATACGTAATGCTTACAATATCAGAATATTGATGCAGATGCATATTTGTTGGAGTAACTATGGCAACAAATTCATTGACATCATCAGTAATGAAAGCATAATCATTATATGCCTTAACTGCCGGAATAGATTTCTTTATTACTATATTCCAATTTTTAAACGTATAATTGAGATTGAATTCTTTAAGCAATATATTGCCATTGTTAGTCTTTATACGCAATATCTTGTTATGGGCTGCATCATAAGACACAATATAATTATCTGTTTTCACAGTTTCCGTAACAGAAAAATCTCTAACTACTTGGATATTTTTACCTTCATTCGTTGTTGCGCATATGGTCACGTCCTGTCTTTGAGAATTAAAATATAATTTTAAGTCACCATTTCCAAAACAATCATCGTAATCCAGCGTCTGGGCAAAAATATCCTGCTGTTCTTTTCTTGCTTTTCGATCAGAAGCCTTACTTTTGGCATTAAGAGCCATGACTAAACCAACAACTACGCCAATAGCGGGTATTATGGCTATGGGATTTCCTGACTTATCAGAATTGTAAGATAATATAGCCATAATAGCAAAAATTACGGAAAGGAATAAAGCCCCTCCAACACCAAAATCATCTTGTCTTTTCATACTAAACTAATTTTACAAATATTATAATTGGAATTACATAGCACACCACATCATAGATATCAAATGTACCAGGACAAAGGCCAAACAGTTGCATGAACTCCAATACAACTGCAGATATAGGAAGAGGTAGTGCCAAAGATAGCCTCATTTTCCTATTTAGTTGCTTAGTACATAAACACATAGCCATAAGATATGATGCTGTCCATAATCCTGCAGGTAAACTATAAACCACAAAATCCGGCAAATGAACATGCTCCACTTTACTTCTTACCATATCAACAGTCGTGGAACCACCCAATTTGTTCAATACCTCAAACAAAATAATATTTTTAGGACGATAAAGCAAATATACAAGTCCTCCGAAGAGAACAGGAATCAATGCTATCACCCATACCAAACAAGGGTACTTTCCTAACTTCTCTTGCACTCTGTCCATACTCTAACTATCTGTTTCCTTTAGCCCGATTATGGGTCTTGCAGAGCATCTGACAGTTGCTTTCATCTGTGGCTCCACCTTTGCTCCATGCTTGCTCCATGCTTGTACATGGTCGGCATCCATTTCCTTTAATGCCCAAATTTTATCCTTATTGGGTCCATCGCCACAAGCACAAAGACGACAATTGCTTTCATGCTTCTTTTTGGCATCTGCCGTCTGCCGTTCATAAACCCTGCGCTTGGTATTATCATCGAAGACACGGACATTCAGAAATCTTGTATCTTTACAACCGCCAAGCACATATTCAAATACGTTCTTTTTATCTTGAACGCATGGATCGTTATAAAGCTCTTTCACCTTTTGTGAAACCTTGATATGATCGTATGGAGTAGTATGGTACTTTTCGTAGAGTTCTCCCCAATTCAATCCCTTCATCTTGGGATAGACATCATCAAAAGTCTGCTCTATCCATGAAATGACATCGTTGAAATATAGTTTGAGTTCATTGATATCGGTATCACGACGATGCTCCTGCATATAATCCTTGATGTTGCCATGACTAACCCAACGCAAGGCTTCTTGCAGAATTTCCTGTCTGTTGGCTGAGCCAGAGATGTAGCATCCCCATTTCTGCATATGACTATCTTCCTTATTACTAAACTCCTTTCGGGCTGCACTAACGAAAGGTCCGGAATAAATCGCATTCAGTTTCTCCTGATCATTGAGCTTGATACCACCGATATTGATAATTTCAAACCATTCCTTGATTTCTGACTCTGTGCCTTCGCAAATGTATGCGATTAACTCTGTATTCTCTATGAGTTCTCGTTCTTCATCATCCAACGAAAAGATTTTATACGGTTTGTTATTTCTCATGATAGAAAACTTTCTTATCAAGTACCTACCAAGGCTTGTAATGCGTTGCTGTCCATCAAGTACCTCTAAACGTCCATCAGGAAGTTTGTTGAAATAGAGCAAACCTAAAGGATATCCCTTCAAGACGGAATCTATAACAGCGGCTTCTTTCTCACTATGATTCTCACTATAGAGATAGTTGCGCTGATACTCTGGCTGTATGGTTAGCTTACCCGCTAAACCATACAACCCCTTTCCGTCAACTTCACTATATGTAAAACCTTCACATAACTCCTTTACTGTATATATTTTCAACTTCTTTTCCATATTATGATTGTTTTTTACGGATTAATATTCGAGCATATTGTCGCTTATTATTTACGACTCCACATCCACCTCTATCCTCTGGATGAATGGTGTATCCGACTTCATCTAATATTTCCTTAGGTGCAGAAGCTCTTGTATTTCCACATGCTTGCCAAATAATATCAAATTGCTCTGGACAATATTTATCAAGAAAGGTAACTGGCACACCCATTAAATTCTCGTAATCACAAGGAATTGCATCTGTATACGGAATTTCAATGGCATCATAATTGTCATAATGCTGATACTTTTTTCCTTGAATATCCTTATGCTTACTATATTTAATGTTATCAGCCATAGACATCAAAGACAATGGATTGTGGCGATGACCATGGTCTATATTAGTGTACCATCTTACCCCTTTTACACGAATGTATTTCTTTCCATTTTCATCAATTCTGCATCCTGCTGCTTCCAAAGGATATTCATCTGGAACTCCAAATTCACGGTCTCCACTATGGATTGTACATCCCATCCAAACCTTATTATCTCTAAGCAATGGGAATACTTCTTTATAGGTAACACAGTTTATATTTCCAATAATGATAAACTGCTTATCAGCCTCAACAATCCATGCAAGAAACTCTCTAAAAAGCGAGAATGGTGGATTGGTTACAATAATATCCGCTTCATCTCTTAACTTTTTAACCTCTTCGCTTCTGAAATCACCATCTCCTTCAAGATAGTCCCACTCCAAGTCTTCAAGATTGATTTTACCATCACCAGTAGTGTCTTTTTCTAAAACGAAAATTTTACCATGGGTATTAGTCTTAGACTTGTCAAACTTTGGAGAAGTTGTTTCCAAAAAGGATGTTTGAATTCCTGCTTTGATAACCTTGCTATTGATAGCATAGCTCGTTGAGATGAGTTTCTTCAAGCCGAGTTCTTCAAAATTCTGTGCAAAATACTTTGTGAAATTACTCCACTCCGGGTCATCGCAAGGCAGAAGAACCGTCTTGCCACGAAATACATTTGGATTGTAATCGAGATAGGCTTCCATTTCGGTTTCTATATCATAAAACATGGTATAGAACTCGTCTTTCTTGGCAGCCTTAGCATTTGATAATGTACTATTTGCCATAATTATTGATAGTTGTTACGCACCCAACTATCAATCCGCTAAAACACAAAAAGGGCGTGATGCCTCTTATCGCGTTTAGCACGGGGCGGCGTAGGAATGGAGCCCCAGTCAATCCATAAGAATGCATCACGCCTATAGCGTGTTTGCATTGCTTAATCGGATTGACTGGAGGCTACATATATATATACGAACCACCTATCACATATTATTTCCGTGCTTGTTATTCCAAATTGAGTTTCCTACGCTCTTGGCTAAACGCGAAATAATAGCGAATGCTTTTGTTTTTACCCACAATGTCTTTGGCTTTTCCTTAATAATAAGGATAACCTAGGTGCAAAAGTAATAAAAATTATGGAGATAATTGTGTTTTTTTTGATTTTTCTTCTTTTTTATTGGAATATTTTTGTAATTTTGAGGCAATTATTTAAAATAAGAAACAATATGTTTACTAATTTACAAGTAGTTGTGCTGAAACATCTCGCAGATGGAGAACAGCATGAGAAGGCAGCGGCAAATTTATCAGAAGCCCTGTTTTATTCTACATTAAAGTCGCTTAAAGCTAAGGATATGGTGTCTGCTTCATTCTTAGCTGGAGGTGAAGTGTGTTCTTTTCAAATAACGAAGAAAGGAAGTGCTGCGTTGGAAATCTTTAGACGGAAAGAAAAAAAAATAATAAGAAACGCTTTAAAAGAGTTTGATTTAAATCACGAGCAGCTTCGGTTACTGAATAATGCAAAAACTGAGAGTATAATTGAAACTTCTGACAATCATAATCCGATTTATTTTTTGTCTAAAAAAGGCTATTTGAAAAAACATGCCTTTTTGGGTTGTCATCGTAGTTGGGTTATTACAGAGGAAGGTAAGGATGTTCTAGATGAGATAGATGAGAGACTATATGATAGCCCTCTTCATGTAGAGAGTTGCAATGAGCATGATTACCAGGTTGAATCTGTTGAGCAGGCAGAAAAAACTATCGGAAAGCATGACATTCGTATTGCAAACGGACATCTCGCTCATGTAACAGAAGTAATTTATGCAATGTGTAAATTAGAATATTTTGAGGAAAATGGAAAGGTGGCTTCTATCAAAAATGTAATGGAAACTATAGGCGAAGCATTACACTCTGATCAGTTGCCATCTAGCTACTCATCCCATTTAAATCGAGCAGCTCAAAGCCACAAGGAAACTTTCCTTCAGCCATTTAATAATATGCTAGATGTAGCAGAAGATTATTGCGAGAGTCTAGAATCAAGAAAGATAAATAAAAGATAGTCTTAAAAGATATTAAAATATTTGTTAGGTCTTTGTTAGATTGTTTGGAATCTAACAAAGAACTTTTGTAATTTTGCCAGCGAAAGTTAATAGCTTTTGCTGGCTTTTTCGTTTTATCCCATTAGTAAATACGAATTAGCCAAGAGGCTGATTTTCGAAGGTTATCAAGTATCCTCCGTTGTACCCATATAACCTTGCAGACAGACAAGCATTCTGACTAAGAAGCTTGAGAACATGACTATCTGACTGCAAAACGCTTCATTACGGAAAGAAGTAATACCCTAAAAAATATGAACAAGGTATTAACGCTCGGAGAAGCAATCGCTGATATGCTTCTCCACGCCAACACACCATTGGCTGTCGCCTATCGCAAGCGAATGGCGGCTGAAAGAGTAAGCGAGACTAATGCTCATGCAGAAGCTATCGCTAGTGTCGAACTTTCTAAAGACGAAATGACATGAAAGATGTAACACCAGCTCATTTCAGCCTCTTTGCTGCTGGCATCAACAAGCCATCTAGCCAGAGACCTTATAAGCAAGGTACCCTGAAGGATGTATATTGTTGGATGAACTCGATGAAGATGATGCAACTCACCGAGCAACTTAGGGGCATTAAAGACGAGAAGGAGCAAAAGCTCTTCAAGGCTAGCTTTTTGCCATTCGCAACCTTCAGTGGAACATTCGCCTACCGTAACCAAAATGGACTCTTACAGCATTCGGGACTACTATGTTTCGACTTCGACCACCTCGGTGGAAATGAGAATCTTTGGAAGGCTAGACATCTGCTGGAACAAGACCGATACTTCGAAACCATGCTGATGTTTACCAGTCCGCGTGGCGATGGAGTGAAGTGGGTTACGCATATCGATCTCTCTCGTGGTTCCCACGAAAAATGGTATCGAGCCGTGCGCAACTATCTCCTCCAGACTTATGGTTTGGAGGCTGACTCGGCGCCAGCAAATGTAGCCTCGGCATGTTTCCTCTGCTGGGATGCAAATATGGTAATTAACCCTAGCTTTCAATTATTTTAAATTCCCATGATTATGAAAAAAGAAATTTATAAGGATAACAATATGGAAAATAACAAACAGGCAGAAAATAAGGAGGACAACTTGAATCAGTTCGACCTGGATGTTTATGCAGGTACTGTTAATGGAACCTCCCTACCAGGGAAAGACAAGACAAAGCAAGAGACTTTGCATAAAAAAAGCGTAGGAGGACATCGAAAAAAGGATGCTCCAAGTGGGGATGCCTATCTTTATGACGAGGTGAAGTTCATTGTTTTCACACTCGTAAATCGTCATATTGACATTAAGACCCCTTACGAAGAGTGGATCAATTTAGGTTTCGCCCTATCCGATGGATTGGGTGAGGATGGAAGAGGTTTCTTTCACCAGTTGAGCAGCATGAACGCCGAGTACAATTATGAGGAGTGCGACAAGAAATATACGAGTTGCATGAAGGGTAATGGAAAAGGCATCACCATCCAAACCTTCTTCAAGATGGCTAAGGATGTTGGCGTCGACCTGAAAACTATCGCAAGAGAGGGGACGGTTCGTGCCACTTGCGCCAATGTGCCAAATGCCAAATATATAGAAAATATAGAAAAATATAAGAATTCTGGTATTTTGGATAAGGAAATGGCACATGGCACTATGGCACCAGTGGCGCAAACTATCACTACAGGTTATACTTTCTCCGACAAGGTGAATGAGAAAGATTTGCCTTTTTGCCTCCGTAACGTCTATAAAATCCACCCGGATACTGTGAGCAGAGACAAGATGCTCTTGGGCGTTCTGAATGTGGTGTCGGGTTTGATGGGTGGTGCCAATGGTTCGACCGAAGAACAGAGTGGTATCTACGGCATATATGATGGTCATCGTGTATTTGCACCGCTTTTTACCAACATATATGGTTCTGCCGCAACAAAAAAGGGAGATTTGATTTTCTGCAAGCTGTTGGCCCGACCAGAGAAAAGGGAGATGCGTCAACAATTTGAGGCTTCGAAGGCTCAGTATGATGAGGATATGGCTGCTTATGAGGCTCAGGGCAAGGGTAAGAATAAGGGCGAGCGTGGACCTGCTCCAAAGGAGCCTGTCTTTCGCGACCCATTTATGCCAGGCAATAGCTCTTCTTCTGCTGTATATCGTGCCCTCGATGCCAACGGTGGATGGGGCATAATGTATGAGACAGAGGCTGATACCGTGTCGAATATGCTAGATTCCGACTATGGTCACTACTCTGATTTATTACGCAAGGCGTATCATCACGAGACGGTTTCTATGAATCGTGTGAGTGATAAAATCCATATCGATATCGAAAATCCACGTCTCTCAGCGTTCATCACCTGCACTCCTGGCCAGATACCTCGTCTTTTCCCATCGTTTGAGAATGGCTTGGGCAGTAGATTCCAGTTCTACAACCTGCCTGACGACACGGTGGAGTTTCACGATGTATTCGCCCGTAGCGACTCCCCTTTGGAAGACACCTATAAGCAGATGGGCGAGGACTTATTGCCTCTCTATCACGCTCTGTTGGAGAGAAAGGGCAATCCTATCCAGTTTGTCATGAGCAAGGCACAGCAGCAGGAATTTCTCTCCACCTACGAAGAGACACTTTGCGAGCAGTTTCAGATGTTGGGAGCAGGTTTCAATGCCTTTGTGTTTCGTATGGCTCTTGCCAACTTCCGTTATGCGATGGTGTTGACTGCCCTGCGTCGTTTGTCGGATTGGAACAAGAAGGATGACATTTTCACTGCTGATGAGCGAGCCTTGGTGTGTGATGACCGTGATTTCCATACAGCAATGAGCATCATGGGTTGCCTCATCAACCATACGGCTCGTGTGTATGCTGTATTAGCCAAGGAGAATGAAAATCCTTTTGCCAATTCGGGGGTGAACTTAAACGCTGATGAACTTAGCGTCTACCAGTCGCTTCCTGATGGCGAGTTTCGCACAGCCGACTTCTTAGCCTGCGCTGAGACGAAGAACATCAGCAAGCGAACCGCACAAAGGATGCTCAGCCAGATGAGCAATGTGTATCGCATCATCACTCCTCTTCGTCGTGGCTTTTATTGTAAGGCTAAAGTTGAGGAGAAATAAGTATCTTGCTTTTGGGGTGTAAGTATTATCTTTGTGAGTGCTAACTATGCTACTTAAGGCTCCTAAGTATGATACTTACGCCCTGCAAGGTTGTAATTATTATATCGTATATCAATGTAAAAACTGAGAAAAATATGATGGAATTCAAGGTAAAGGCATACGGCAAGTCAGAGCTTGCCATGTTGTATTTTCCAGATGCAGGTTCTGCCCATACAGCAGTCAATCATCTCATGTCGTGGATTCATCGCAATCCTGAGTTGAGCGAGGGACTGATGAAGATGGGCTACCGCAAGTCGGACAAGTTTTTCACACCCAAGCAGGTGGCGGTAATCGCTGAATACCTGGGTGAGCCATAAGGTAAAGAGGGGCATTCTAGGGGGATAGCAAAGGCTTTCCTACTAAGAATGTCCCTCTAACGTTTGCTATCTCACGCAACGTATGGCATCGTATAGTCGACGAAGAGAAAAGTGGTATATTTGCAATGTAATCCAAAGGGGTTATGCGATGAAGCTTTTCTCATACGCCTATGGGCGAAGAGTATGAGGCTGTGGGTAAAGAGGAGAGCGGAGTCGGCAGTAGTTAACTCAAAATTTTTATCATTATGATTAAGTATGTAGTAAAAGAAAACAAGAACAAGAAAAGTCCTGCTTACGGCAAGTGGTACGCTTACCCTGTAGTGGAGGAAACGATGAATCTCGCAGCTCTTGCCAAGCACATGGAGGAGCATAACACGGGTTTCTCTGAGGCAATGTGCCTGGGCATGATGACAGCGATGGTAAAGTGTATTAAGGAGCAGCTCTTGGCTGGCAAGAATGTGAAGATTGACAATCTCGCCATCTTCTCGGTCGGTATCCGTAACAAGGAAGGTGCAAAGACTGAGGCTGACTTTAGCGTAGCCAACAACATTGGCAGCGTAAAACTCCGTGCTCGTGCCACTGGTATCTTGAGCAATGCCAACCTCAACAGTGTAGCTAGCGTGAGAAGAGCTAGCAGCGTGGTGGGTGGAACAACAATCCCATCAGGTGGTGATTCAACTTCGGGTGGTGATTCAACTTCAGGTGGTAGTACTACCACAAATCCTGGTGACGGTCTGGAATAGCCGTCTAAACTAGTTGAAAATTAAGATATCCCTTGTCCAAACATAGATATTTGGACAAGGGATTTTTATTTCTGCGACAGTTTTTTGATATTGTGCTTAATTTTTTGCTTGGATTTTTTTAAGGGATATAGAAATCAATAGTTCGTTAATAATTCAATAATGTGCTAAGCAGCTAT
>NZ_QSAV01000030.1:0-47728 GCF_003465495.1 Segatella copri
ACTTCTTGATTTTCAATCAAAGTCCAAATTAGAGCGAGTTAGTTTTTTTAACAATTCAAGATGGTTTGAAACCCTTGGCTTATCCAAACGAAATAAGCATCAAAAAATCCGAAACAGATAACTTGGTAAGCTTCTGTTTCGGATTTTTTCTTTATTCTTCCTTAATCTTCCAATCGCTGATAGTGCGCTGGGTGCTGTCAAAACTGATACCGATTTTTATCAGTCGCTTGCCCTCTGTATGATATGGCAGCATATAGCCTTTTTCGTCTATTTGTGCCAAAGCCTCATCAGCACTCTTATCTACCTTCAGTTCGAAGACGTAGATTGTATCTGGCATGTGCATCACGGCATCAGCCCTGCCGATGGCACTCTTCACCTCTGTGCGGATATAGATGTTGAGGAAACTGAACATCAGATAGAAGATAGTCTGATAATGCTTCTCGCTGTGATTCTCCAAATCATATGGTATCGTAGCCATATAGGTGCGCATGTGCTCCAGTGCCGCCTCGATGTCATTTCTATAAACCGCCTTGCAGAATCCCAAGAGGAAGGCATTGTTGTCAGAACGGCGAGGGTTCACATAATGAGGAATCAATGAGTTGAGCAGTCCGTCGCGTACCTCCTTGTTTGGGATGCCCAGCGTATATTCCTGAAACATCGGTTCATATTTCTTGATGGTCAGATAGCCGCTCTGGTAAAGCAATGGCAAGGCTTCTGTCATTTCCTCTGTTGATTGGTCGAAGGAACTCAATACTGTCTCTTGACTCTCTAAAGTAGAAAGATTGACATGATACTTATCCAAGAGTTTCAAGAGGAAGGATGGAGTGCCGGAACCAAACCAGTAAGGAGCAATCTTGCCTGCATTCATTGCCTTTACAAGACTGAACGGATTGAAAATATCTTCTGATTTCTCGCTGAAATGATAACCGTCGTAGAATTGCGTCAGCTCTTTCAGGCACTCCTCATACGTCATGTTCAGTGCCTCGCCCATAGCCTCAATATCTGGTTTCATCTGCGTGGTAAGCTCGGTTTTGCTGATGCCGCAGATGGCTGAGTACTGGTCGAACAGACTGATATTGTCGAGGTTGTTGAGTTCGCTGAAGATGCTGAGCTGCGAGAACTTGGTGATGCCCGTGATGAAGGTGAACTCCAGGTAAGGATCGAGTTTTTTCAGAGGACTGTAGAAGTTCTGCATAATGCGGCGGAGCGGTTGCAGGTTTTCCTTTTCATGTACCACATCCAGCAATGGGGCATCGTATTCGTCGATGATGACAACAGCCTTTTCGCCCGTCTGCTCATAAGCACGCTTTACGATACCATCCAACCTTTCGTTAGGGTAAATTTCCCCTTCTCCTTTACCATAAAGTTTCTCGTAAGGCAAAAGCTGCAGATTCAGATAATTGTTCAAGCCATCTGCATCAAAATGTTTGGCACCGCTCATATCGAAGTGGAGCACAGGATGCTTCACCCATTCCTTCTCGTATTCAGCAATAGCCAATCCCTCGAACAGTTCCTTTCTTCCCTCGAAATAGGCCTGAAGGGTAGATGCAAAGAGCGATTTTCCGAATCGTCTTGGACGGCTCAGAAAGATATACTTCATACCTTTTTCTCTGAAATCCACGATGTATTTGGTCTTATCTACATAGAGATAACCTTTCTCGCGAATTTCTTCAAAAGTCTGAATTCCTACAGGATATTTATTTACTATTTTTGCCATAATCCTACATGCTTTACGTTTTGCGCTGCTAAGTTACAAAGAAAATCCGAATTAACCAAGCATAATGGTTAAAAATAAAATGCTTTGTAAAATAAGGCGTTCTGAATCCCCCGAAACATGTAAAATAAGGCACTCTGATGAGTTAAAAACATGTAAAATAAGGCTTTCCTCATTATTTTTTCTTACCTTTGTTCGCCCCGAAAAAACAACGGGATTGGGTTGTGAAAAGGGGGAAAGAGAAAATAGAGATAAATTTAAATATAAGAAATGAACAAATTAAAAGCTTTATTGGGTTTCGACCCAAAGACTACTACGGTCAAGACGGAGTTGATAGCTGGTATGACTACCTTCCTGACCATGTGTTACATCCTGGCAGTGAACCCTACCATTCTCGCCACTACGGGTATGGACAAGGGAGCTCTCTTTACTGCCACAGCCATCGCTTCAGCCATCGCCACCTTCCTGCTGGCTTTCATGGCAAAGTTGCCTTTCGCCCAGGCTCCTAGTATGGGACTGAATGCCTTCTTCGCCTTCACCCTTTGTCAGGCTATGGGCTTGACCTGGCAGCAGGCTTTGGCGGTGTTGCTCGTAGAGGGTATCATCTTCCTAGCCATCACCTTCCTCAATATCCGTGACAAGATATTGGAGTGTATTCCGAAGAATCTCCGATTCGCCATTTCTGCCGGTATCGGTATGTTTATCGCTTTTATCGGTTTGAAGAATGCGGGCATCATTACTGCCAATGCGGATACTTTCGTGCAGCTCGGCAAGTTTACACCAGTCAGCATCCTGGGTCTCATCAGCATCCTGCTCTGCGGCTGTCTGATGGCGAGAAGAGTGAAGGGCTCCCTGTTTATCGCCATCATCATCTCTACATTGATTGGTATTCCGATGGGCGTAACCCAGTTCTCTGACAACTGGATGCCGGTATCTACCCCTCACAGCATCGCTCCTATCTTCTGCCAGTTCGATTTCACCGGCTTCTTTACTCCTAAGATGTTCATGGTGGTATTCTCGCTGTTGCTTGTCAACATCTTCGATACTATCGGAACAGTTCTGGGATTGGTTTCCAAACTCGGTGTCAAGGAGAATGAGAAGGGCGAGATTCCGGGTGTGAAGGAGGCGATGATGAGTGATGCCATCGGTACTACAGCCGGTGCATTGCTGGGTAGCTCTACCATTACCACTTATGTGGAGAGTGCTTCGGGCGTTGCCGAGGGTGGTAAGTCGGGCTTGACATCTTTCTTTGTGGGTTTGATGTTTATCCTGAGCATCTTCCTGGCTCCAATCTTCCTCCTGATTCCGAGCGCAGCCACCAGTGGTGCCCTGGTAATGGTGGGTGTATTGATGATTGATTCGTTCAAGAAGATTGAGTTGGAGGATATCTCCGAGTCATTCCCTGCCTTTATCACGATGATTACGATGGTACTCTGCTACAGTATTGCCGATGGCATCTGCCTTGGTATTCTGAGCTATGTATTGATCAAGATGATGGTGGGCAAGTTCAAGGATCTGAATCCTACGCTGTATATCCTGAGCATCTTCCTGCTCTTCAATTATGTTTTCGGTTAATTAAACGACAGATAAAAAACGAGGCGGCAATCTGCATCACGCAGGTTGCCGCCTTCTCTTTTCTAACTAACTTTCTTATCAACTATTCAAAATGTTATTACCTATATATGGATCCCAGGGCATCCTGCCCTGGATGTAGTCTGTTATTTCAAACGGATGATATTCAGCGAGCTGGCTGGAATCTCTACCGTTGCACCGTTCTTCTCTGTAGTTACGTAGTTTTCTACAGGATAGATATTGGTAGGATTGTCGATGGTGTTCTCCTCCAGACCGTTCTTGGCAGAGAGGCGGATGAGCTTGCCATTCTTGATTTCCTTGCCCTGAAGATTAATCTTCGCTGTGGTGTGCTCGGTGCTGGTGTTGGCAATCTTCAGGATTACCTCGCCCGTCTGTTCATCAAGTGTTGCTGTAGAGAAGATGCCAGGAAGGGTGTTTGCCTTCAACTTGGTAGAGAATATTTCCTTGCCATCCAACTTGGCGAAGATGCTGTCGCCTACTACTTTCAGTTCGATGTCATACCACTTGCCAGTCTCGATGCTGCCTGGGGTAGTAGCAATCTGACTCTTGGCACCATTCACGATAGACTCTACTCCGTGCTGGGTGTTGTTCCAGCCACCGAGGTTCAACCAGCAGTAGTTGTTCTTATCCACGTAGTTAAAGATGATGAGGAAACCTTCGTTTCCGGCATCCTTCTTCGCGCGTACCTTATATATATAACCGTTGCTGGTAATCTCGCCCGGATTCAGACGGATGCAGCTCTCTTCGTTGCTGGTCTGCTTGATGAGGCTACCCTCAGTCTTCCACTGTCCACGGATATCTGTAGGCAACTCCTGCAAGGTCATCGGCAGTGCCTTTCCGTTCTCATCGCTGTAGCCCTTGTCCTCAAAAGAAACCTGAGTGCCCCATGTTCCCATACCTACACGGCAGATAGCTGGCTTCACCTGAGTCTGCTCATATTTGTATGGATTCTCCTGGTTCACCTTCAGTACACGAGTACCGATGTTGTTTGCCATCACGTTCTGAACGTAGTAAGATGGAGTTCCGAATACCTTGTCTGAGGTATACTGAATCATATCCGGTGCCCACATACGGTTGTTGAGGTTGGCGAAGATAGGAGCATAGGATGCCATGGTCACGATATCCGAATTGTTCTCGATGCCCATCATATAGACCGCCTCACCAAGTGCTGCATCGAGCGAACCCATATTGCCGAAGCCCTGGGTTACGGCATATTCGCCTACATAAATCTCGCTGCCCTTGCGGTCGTAGTTATCATACTTGTTGAAGTTCTCGGCAAACCAGGCAGGATTTCTGTAGTAGTGCTCGTCGAGGAGTTCTACGCTTTCGTTGCTTTCCCACTTAGGATTGTCATCGCCCCAAGCCACCACGTTACCGATGAGGTGCATCTTAGGATATTTTGCCAATACAGCATCCTTGAACTTCTTGAAGCGCTCGTAGTAATGGTCGCTCTGAGCCGCAGGATCCGGCTGGTTGTTCTCATTACCAATCTCCAGATATTCGATATTGTATGGTTCCGGATGACCATTCTTAGCACGGAGCGCACCATATTTAGAGGTAACAGGACCGTTGGCATACTCCAGGGCATTCATGCACTCATCAATCCAAGGCTGGATGCTGTCTACAGGAGTCATACCGCCGTGCCACAAACCTACGTTTACAACATAGAGAGGCTTGGCGTTCAGATCCTCGGCAAGCTGAAGATACTCGTCGAATCCCATACCGTCGCTGGTACGGTAGCGCCAGTTTACGTTCTTATGGCCTGGACGTTCCTCGATAGGACCGATAGTCTTCTCCCAGTGGAAAGCATTCTCTGGAGATTCCTGTCCTTCAACGTAGCAACCGCCAGGGAAACGGACGAACTTAGGATGGATGTTATAGAGAAGCTGAGCCAGGTCTGGGCGCAAGCCATTCTCGCGATTCTTGAAAGTAGGAGGGAAGAGGCTTACCACATCGAGAACGATGGTACCCTTTCCGTCGGCTACGAGTTCAAACTGAGCCTTGGCGTCGTTTCCGTTGGCTGTCAACTCAGCCGTATATTTGGTCCACTTCTTGCCAACCTTGGCATTGAGTGCGGTTTCTGCGTAAACCTTATCACCCTTGGCGTTGGTGAGGCGAGCCTTCAATCCGCCCTTGTAGCTACCTTTCGCCCAGAAAGAGAGTTTATAGGTTCTGCCCTGCACGGCGTTGATTCCCCAGAAGCCTTCGTTGATGAGAGAGGCTGTAGCTGCAGGCTTGGCAGCGATGGTAAGCTGGAGTGCCTTGCCCTGTGCATTGTTGAGCAAACCCTTATTGATGAGTTGTGCATTGATTTTTGCACCTTCCTGAGCCGCAGTCTTCCAGGTTGGAATATTCTTGTCATCGTCTTCGAAAGAACGGTTGCTGATGAGTTCGGCATAGAGACCGCCGTCAGCCGCATGGTTGATATCCTCGAAGAAGATACCATAGAGGTTAGGAGATACCTTGATACCTGGGTTAGAGGCATCTACATTGATGGTAACCTGTGCGTTGGATGCCAAAGCAGAGGCTAACACTGCTGAAAGTAAAATCTGTCTTTTCTTATTCATTTCTTATTCTTAGGTTTGTTTGTTTACTTGTTGGTTGGCATAAAACCAAGCTAAGCCTGAATTCATGCCGCTATTAATACACAGTTGCAAAAGTACACAAAAAACACAAAGAAGAGGTGGACAAAAAGCGAATTATAGTGTAAAAGGTGGATTTTCATCAGAAAATCCACCTTTTGTTTATTAATTGGTAAATAAAATCGGTTTTAATATAGTAATACCAGTCCGGCAAAAGCCGAGTAGAGTATCATGCGGATTGGATTGATCTTCATCACCTTCACGCCGATAAAGGTAGCAAGGAAGAGGGCGATGGAGATATAGAATCTCCAAGGATTTTCGGGAGTAGAGAAGTTCTCGCCATTCATCAGGAGCAGGGCTGCGGCTCCTACCAGACCGACGATGGCCGGGCGAAGACCGATGAAGATGCTCTGGACGGCTGAGGTGTTCATATACTTGTACAGCATCTTGCTGATAAGAATCATCAAAACCAAGGATGGGAGAACCAGCGCAAAGGTCGCCATGGCACTTCCGAGTACAGCCATCATGCCACTCATGCCGGCATTATGGACAGCTGTATAGCCACAATAGGTGGCGGTGTTGATACCGATAGGTCCCGGTGTCATCTGAGAGATGGCAACCACATCGGTAAACTCTTGCATCGTCATCCAATGATACTGCGTAACAACCTGTCCCTGAATCAGGGATATCATGGAATAGCCACCTCCGAATCCGAAGATGCCTATCTGAATGAATACGATGAAAAGCTGAAAAAATATCATCATTATGTTTTAAGCTATTTACTTTTTTACTTTTTTACCTTTTTACCCTTTTACCTTTATTCCGTTGGCTGGATAAACTGTCCATAGATGTAGCCACCTATGGCAGCTGCGATAATCACCCAGATTGGGTTGACGCCCAAAAGCCAGATCAGAAGGGCGGATAGAATAGGAATCCAGCAGTTGACAAGCGAAATACCGGCACTCTTGGCAAGCGAGAATGTAGGTACGGCTATCAATGCCACGACGGCTGGACGGATGCCTGCAAACATGGCAGCAACAACCTTGTTGTCTTCAAACTGATGGAAAAACATGGCTATCGCCAAGATAATAAGGAACGATGGCAACGAAGCGCCGAGGGTGCAGACGATGGCTCCCGGTGTCTTTGCCAACTTATATCCGAGCATGGAACTCATGTTGATGGCCAAGGCGCCCGGACAAACCTGGGTAGTAGCAATGGCATCCAAGAATTCCTCCTTCGTCATCCAATGATGCTTGTCGACGACTTCGGATTCTATAATAGGAATCATGGCATAGCCACCACCAAAGGTGACTATGCCAATCTTCAAAAATGTTTTGAATAATGTAAGATAACTTACGCTATTATTCATTTTTTACCTTCTTACTTTTTTACCTTTTTACTTTTTCAAAGCTCTTTCTTCAATCCACTGACGTGCATTGACAAATGCCTCAATCCAAGGAGTAACCTCGTCGTTGCGGCGATCAGCTGGATACCAGGCATTCTGCCATGGGAAGATGGCACGCTCCAAGTGTGGCATCATAGCCAAGTGGCGACCATCTGCAGAGCAGATACCTGCTACATTGTAGTCACTGCCGTTAGGATTACCTGGATACTCAGCGTAGTTGTACTTCGCAATGATGTTGTAGTGATCCTCTGGTTCTGGCAAGTAGAAACGACCCTCGCCGTGAGCTACCCAGATACCGAGCTTATCACCGCTCAGGCTACCGAACATCACACTGTCGTTCTGAGGAATAGTCAAACCGAGGAATGTACTCTCGAACTTCTTGGATGTGTTGTGGCAGAGGTGTGAACGATGCTTGTGCTCAGGATTGATGAGGTTCAACTCAACCATCAGCTGGCAACCGTTGCAGATACCGAGTGAAAGGGTATCCTCACGGGCATAGAACTTATCGAGTGCCTCTTTAGCCTTAGGATTGTAGAGGAATGCGCCAGCCCAACCCTTGGCAGAACCGAGAACATCGGAGTTAGAGAAACCACCGCAGAATACGATGAAGTTCACATCCTCCAGAGTCTCACGACCAGAAATCAAGTCGGTCATCATCACATCCTTTACATCGAAGCCGGCGAGATACATAGAGTATGCCATCTCACGCTCACCATTGGTACCCTTCTCACGGATGATAGCTGCCTTGATGCCAGATGGCTTGCGACGGTTAGCGTCGAGGCTGTAGCTAGCGAGGGTTCCCTTGAAGCCATAACCGAAGTTCATCTCGATAGGCTGCTTCTTATAGTTGGTGTAACGCTTCTTGGCCATACCGTTCATGCTCTGCTTGCGGTCGAGGAGGTAAGATGTCTTATACCAGTCGTCGCGCAAAGCATCGATATCGAACTCGTGCTCGAAGCCTTCCTTCTTGATGATAATCTTGCGGAGCTCAGGAGCTGGATAACCAATCTTGGCATAACCGATACCATTCTCATCGAAGAATGCTTTCAACTCGTCCTTGTGAGCATCGCTTACCTGGATGACAACACCTGGGTTCTCTGCGAAGAGAGTCTTGATGATGTCGGCATCTGCGATGTCGTGGAGGTTGATCTTCATACCGCCCTCTACGTTGGCGAATGTCATTTCGAGGAGAGTTGTAATCAAACCACCGGCACTGATATCGTGACCAGCCATTACCCAACCACGGTTGATGAGTTCCTGTACAGCGTTGAAGCAGTCAACGAAGTACTCTGGGTTCTTGACGGTAGGAACATCGCTGCCCACTTTGCCCAGGCTCTGAGCGAAAGCAGAACCACCGAGACGCTGCTCGTCGAAACTGAAGTCGATATGGTAGAGGCTAGAGTTCTTGTCGTTAACGAGAACTGGGCTAACCACCTTCTTGACATCTGAAACCTCACCACCGGCACTTACGATAACGGTACCCGGAGCGATGATCTTCTCGCCGTTAGGATACTGCTGGGTCAAAGAGAGAGAGTCCTTACCTGTTGGTACGTTTACGTGGATGGCGCAGCAGAAGTCTGACAATGCCTTCACACCCTCGTACAGACGGGCATCCTCACCCTTCTGACTGCGGCAAGGCCACATCCAGTTGGCAGAGAGGCTGATGCTGTCCATGCCATCTGCCAATGGAGCCCATACGATATTAGTCAATGACTCTGCTACAGAGAGTACTGAACCTGCCTTAGGATCGGCAAGACCAGCCTGAGGTGCATGACCCATTGCTGTTACGATACCCTTCTCGCCACGGTAGTCGAGTGCTACGACACCACAGTCTGAGAGTGGCAATTGAATCTGACCCTGACCCTGCTGACGGGCAATCTTACCTGTTACGGAACGGTCAACCTTGTTGGTCAACCAGTCCTTACAAGCCACAGCCTCCATCTGGAGAACACGCTGCAAGTACTTGTCGAGGTTATCAGCAGAATAAGTTACATCTTCATATTTACGCTCTACGGTCTCATCTACCATTACAGTCTTAGGAGTATGACCGAACATCTGAGCTACATCGAGGTCGAATGGCTTCACGCCGTCAGCCTGCTTGAAGCTGAAGTGAGCATCGCCTGTAGTCTCACCAACCACGTACATTGGAGCACGCTCACGGTCGGCAATCTTCTGAACCTCGCTGATATACTTCTCGTCGATGAGCAAGCCCATGCGCTCCTGGCTCTCGTTGGCGATGATTTCCTTGGCGCTCAAAGTCTTGTCGCCGATAGGCAACTTAGACATGTCGATTTCGCCACCGCACTCTTCTACCAACTCAGAGAGACAGTTCAAGTGACCGGCTGAACCGTGGTCGTGGATGCTGACTACTGGGTTCTCATCGTTCTCAACGAGTGCACGAACCAGGTTGTAGGCACGCTTCTGCATCTCAGGGTTGGCACGCTGAACAGCGTTCAACTCGATGCCATTGCTGTAACGGCCTGTATCTACAGAAGAAACAGAACCGCCACCGAGACCGATGCGATAGTTGTCACCACCTACTACGACAACCTTATTGCCCTTCTGTGGCTCACCCTTCTTATAGTCACGCTTCTTGCCGTAGCCTACACCACCAGCAAGCATGATTACCTTATCGTATGCATACTTCTCACCGTTCTCCTCGTGCTCGAATGTAAGCACAGAACCGGTGATGAGAGGCTGACCGAACTTGTTACCGAAGTCTGATGCACCGTTAGAAGCCTTGATCAGAATCTGCTCAGGAGTCTGATAGAGCCACTTACGAACAGGCATGATGTCTTCCCAGTCGCGCTCAACATCGCTCTTGCCGTTGTCATCCTTCAGGCGAGGATAAGCAGTCATGTAGCAGGCTGTACCTGCGATAGGCCATGAACCTACACCACCACCCATACGGTCGCGGATTTCACCACCCGTACCGGTAGCAGCACCATTGAAAGGCTCTACAGTAGTAGGGAAGTTGTGGGTCTCAGCCTTCAGAGAGATAACACTCTCGATATCCTTCACCTGGAAGAAATCGCTGGTAGTCTGATCGGCTGGAGCAAACTGCTCGATAACAGGACCCTGAGAGAAAGCCACGTTGTCCTTGTAAGCAGAGAGGATCTTGTTAGGATTCTCGTTGGTGGTCTTCTTGATCATGTTGAAGAGAGAAGACTCCATCTCCTTACCGTCGATGATAAACTGGCCGCCGAAAATCTTGTGGCGGCAGTGCTCTGAGTTGATCTGTGCGAAACCGAAGATTTCGCTGTCGGTGAGAGGGCGTCCGTTCTCTTTCTCCAGCTTGTGGAGATAAGCCATTTCGTCCTCGCTGAGGGCAAGACCCTCTTCCTCGTTATACTTCTCGAGGTCATCGACGTACTTGATAGGTTCTGGCTGGTGATTCACGGTGAACACATCCTGTCCGATACCATTGTACATACGCTGGAGCATAGGGTCGTGCTCAGCGTCTTCGCTATCTACAGGGAAGTACTCCTCGATACGCGAAATGCCGTCAAGACTCATGTTCTGAGTAATCTCAACGGCATTCGTACTCCAAGGAGTAATCATTTCACGGCGTGGGCCGACATAGAAGCCCTGCAACTGCTGGGCGTCCTCTAAAGTCGCGTCACCATAAAGCCAACAAAGTTCATTGATTTCGTCCTGAGATGGTTTGTGGTCAATCTCGGTCGCAATCACACTCTTAGATGGAGTTCTAAAAAAAAGAATCATACTTGCTTTCTTTTATATTATTAATGTATTTATTTCTTTTCGAGTGCAAAGATAGTACAATTTCAAGACACTACAAAATAAAACACTGTTTTTTATGTTTTTTTTGTTGAGATTTGGGCTATTCTTACCTTGAAAGGCTACATTTGGCGGTTTAGCTATAAGAAAAGTGCTTTCTGTTGCCTTTTTTGGTTAAAAAGGTGATAAATAAAGATTTAGAGGTTAAAAATGTCTAAATGCATTTGACAAATATTGTTTATTCGAGTCTTATCTGTAACTTTGCAAGTGAAAGAAGTGAATCAGTTTCTATAATGCCCTAAAATGTAGAAGCTTCCGGATAACGGATAAAAGCCGGGAGAACTCTAATATAATAGGAGGTAGAAAGCGACGTTAAGATATACTATAATCAATTAATAATAACAAGAAAATTTAAATTAGAAAGAATATGAAACAGACAAAGTTAATGGTAATGGCAATGATGGCTGTAGCTCTGATGGCTACAAGCTGTGCAAGTAAGAAGGATCTTCAGAATTGCCAGAATGAGAATAAGGAATTGTCAAGCAACTATCAGGCTACCAAGGAAAAGCTGGCAGCTACTGAGGCTAGTCTGGCGGCAGCCCAGGAGCAGCTCGCTACTGCAAAGAGCGATTACGCTAAGTTGCAGAACTCGCTTGACAAGAGTTTGAACAATGCAAGCCAGAACAACGTGAGCATTGAGAAACTCGTTGATCAGATCAACGAGAGTAACCAGTATATCCGCCACCTGGTTGAGGTAAAGAGCAAGAGCGATTCGCTCAACATGGTTCTTACCAACAACCTGACCCGCTCTTTGAGCAAGGAAGAGATGAAGGAGGTTGATGTTCAGGTTCTGAAGGGTGTAGTTTACATTTCTCTGGCTGACAATATGCTCTATCAGAGTGGTAGCTATGAGGTGAACAGCCGTGCTCAGGAAACATTGAGCAAGATTGCTAAGATCATCACAGACTACAAGGATTACGATGTGCTCGTAGAGGGTAATACCGATAACGTACCAGTAAGCACTACAAGTGCCAAGATGAAGAATATCCGCAACAACTGGGACCTCTCTGCTCTCCGTGCAGCTTCTGTTGTTCAGTACTTGCAGGATCACTTCGGTGTAAATCCTAAGCGCCTTACTGCTGGTGGCCGTGGTGAGTACAACCCTGTAACAACTAACGATACAGAGGTAGGCAAGCAGCGCAACCGCCGCACTCAGATTATCATCACTCCTAAGCTCGACCAGTTCATGGACTTGATCGACAAGGCTCCAGAGGAGAAGTAAAAAGGCTATTTAAAGGTAAAAAGGTAAAAGGGTAAAAAAGTAAAAAGGTAAATAAGTAGAGGCATCAATGAGTTTTCGGGCTCATTGATGCCTTTTTAGGTATAAATATACAGATTTTATGTTTTGAGTACGTAAAAAAGTGCTTTTTGTTATCATTTTGCTAGAATTATTCTTAATTTCCTTTCTTTTCTTGATTATTTTTATTAATTTTGCAGGCAAAATATCAAGGGCACACTTGGCTGCCCTGATCATTGTACATTGTAAATTATTAATTATACATTATATTGTGTTATGGAAAAGATTAAGATGACAACTCCATTGGTAGAGATGGACGGTGATGAGATGACAAGAATTCTCTGGAAGATGATTAAGGATGAACTCATTCTTCCTTTCGTTGATTTGAAGTCTGAGTATTATGATCTCGGTCTGCCTTATCGCGACCAGACCAACGACCAGGTAACCATCGACTCTGCCGAGGCGGCTAAGAAATATGGTGTGGCTGTGAAGTGTGCTACTATCACTCCTAATGCACAGCGTATGGACGAGTATAAACTCCATAAAATGTGGAAGAGTCCTAATGGAACTATCCGTAGCATCATGGATGGTACTGTGTTCCGTGCTCCTATCACCATCCCTAGCATCCACCCATGTGTAAAGAACTGGGAGAAGCCTATCACCATTGCCCGTCATGCTTATGGCGACGTATATAAGAGTGTGGAACTCCGTGCCGATGAGCCAGGAACTGCCAAGCTCGTGTTCGAGGGTAAGAGTGGCAAGAAACAGGAAATTGAGATTCATTCTTTCGATGGCGCCGGAGTTATCCAGGGCATGCACAATACTGATAAGAGTATCCGCAGCTTTGCTCACAGCTGCTTCAAGTTTGCCATTGATACCAAGCAGGATCTCTGGTTCGCTACCAAGGATACCATCTCTAAGACTTATGATGCTCAGTTCCGTAAAATCTTTGAAGAAGTATATGAGAGCGACTATAAAGAGAAGTTTGCAGAACTCGGTATCGAGTATTTCTATACATTGATTGATGATGCTGTGGCTCGTGTTATCCGCAGCAAGGGCGGTTTCATCTGGGCTTGCAAGAACTATGACGGTGATGTGATGAGCGATATGCTCAGTACAGCTTTCGGTTCTCTGGCGATGATGACTTCTGTATTGGTTTCTCCTGACGGCAAGTATGAGTATGAGGCAGCCCACGGTACCGTGACCCGTCACTACTATCGCTACCTGAAGGGTGAAGATACATCTACTAACCCTATGGCTACCATCTTTGCATGGAGCGGTGCGTTGAGAAAGCGTGGCGAACTGGATGGCATCAAGGAACTTCAGAACTTTGGCGACCAGCTGGAGGCTGCATGTTTCGATACATTGAACGACGGTATCGCTACCAAGGATCTCGTAAACCTGATGGAAGGTGTTGAGGCTAAGGCTGTAAACTCTGCCGGCTTTATCGCTGCCATCCGCGAGCGTCTGGAAAAGCGATTGGCATAAAAACAATAAGACCTGGGGTGATTAACCTCAGGTCTTATTGTTTTAGTTATTTTTAGTTTAAATCTTGATTCTTTTTCTTGCGTTTACGCAAAGCGTCTGAATAAACCTTAAACAAATCAATGTTCAGCACCTGGCAGATATGGTAAAGCATACCCGTATCTATAGTGGCTCTGCCGTATACCTTATACTTTATCTTTCATACTCTTTCAGTTGTATTATATGCTCACTTATAGTTATATCGGGTGCAAAAGTAGTATTTCTGTTTCTAACTAGCAAAGAAACATGTAGCGAATTTGGAACACTAAGTTAAAATGTGTAACAAAATACCCGTTTTTTTATATTTTTTTTCTCTAAAGAACTAAATGTCACGAAATTGTAACCGAATGTAACGCTTATTACGAAAGAAAAGTCGTAATTTTGCAGCGGTATTTTAAATAACATGAAATATGGAAGAGAATATGAAAAGAATACTTGTTGTTGATGATGAGCAAGACTTGTGTGAGATTCTGAAATTCAATCTCGAAACAGAAGGATATGAGGTAGAAACAGCCAATTCGGCAGAAGAGGCTTTGGAGATGGACATTGCTTCGTTCGATCTGCTGCTACTGGACGTCATGATGGGAGGAATGAGCGGTTTCCAGCTGGCTAAGCAGTTGAAGGACAATCCGATGACAGCCAATGTTCCAATCATCTTCCTTACAGCCCGTGATACGGAAAACGATACGGTGACAGGATTCAATATCGGTGCCGATGATTATATCTCGAAACCTTTCTCTATCCGAGAGGTGATGGTCAGAGTGCGTGCCGTCTTGCGCCGTACCGCAGAACAGGCTGGCGATGCTGATGAATCGAAGATCATCAACTATCAGGGACTGCAGCTGAATCTGGACAAGAAGACGGTGAGCATCGATGGTGAGGCTATCCCTTTCACCAAGACCGAGTTCGAACTCCTGCGTCTTTTCCTCGAAGAGCGCGGCAAGGTGTTCTCCCGTCAGGAACTTATCGACCGGGTATGGCCTAAGGATGTGATGGTACTCGACCGCACGGTGGATGTCAACATCACCCGTATGAGAAAGAAGATTGGTAAGTTTGCCAAGTGCATCGTTACCCGTCTGGGATTCGGTTATTATTTTGATGCGTAATTAAAATGTTTAAGTTAAATAGTGTAGGTAGGAAGTTGTACTTCTGTGTACTGGCGGTGTTCCTTGTGTTCGCCGTCAGTTTTATCGTGTTCCAGCAGGCACGTGAGAAGCAGTATAAAATAGGTACGCTTACTATCAAGCTGGAAAATTATAATGAACTGTTGGCAGAAGATCTGGCGCTCTCTCCTGGTGAAGGAATTATTCTGCAGGATAGCCTTCACAATAAGAAAGTGACTGTGGCTCATGAGAAGTTGCAGGCTTTTGTCCGAGAACATGAAAGCAAGGATCTTCGTGTTACGTTGGTGCGCCCTAACGGTAAGGTGATTTATGACAACATGAGTTCCGACTATGAACATTTTGCCAACCATGCCAAGCGGGAGGAAATAGCAGAGGCCTTGAAAAACAGGGTAGGCTCAAGCGTGGAGCGACAGTCTAAAACCCTGAAGCACGATTATTTCTATGTGGCTTCTTATTTTCCGGAAAGCAAGCTCATCATCCGTACGGCACTACCTTACAATAATGATTTGGCAAAATCGCTGCAGGCCGACCAGCATTTCATCTGGTTTGCTATCGTAGCCGTCATTCTGCTTACCATCGTGCTCTACCGTTTTACGGACCGTCTGGCTAAGAATGTTTCCAAACTGAGCATCTTTGCTTATAAGGCAGACCACAACGAGAGTCTGGAGGTGGAAGATCTCGCCAAGTTCCCTAACGATGAGTTGGGCGAGATAGCTGAGCGCATCATCAAGATGTATAAGCGCATACAGACCACCCGACGTGAACAGGATGTACTGAAGCGGCAGCTTACCCAGAATATCGCTCACGAATTGAAGACTCCTGTAGCAAGTATCCAGGGCTATCTGGAAACGATACTCGACAATCCGCATATCAACGAAGAGATGAAGTCGCAGTTTCTGCAGCGCTGTTATGCCCAGAGCGAGCGTCTCACCTCTCTGCTCCGCGACATCTCAACCCTGAACCGGTTGGATGACGGTTCGGATATGATAGATTTCGAGGCGGTAGACATTACGCAGATGGTGAGTGAAATAGCCCATGAGACGGCGCTGGAAAGAGAGTCGCACAAGATGACTTTCGAGAATCTTCTTCCCGACCAGCATATTATCGTGAAGGGTAACCGCAGTCTGCTCTATAGTGTGTTCCGCAATCTTACCGACAATGCCATAGCTTATGCTGGCGAAGGACGTAAGATAACGTTGAGTGCCAAGGAGCAGGGCAATAAGTGGCATTTCATCTTCTGTGATAATGGTCAGGGAGTTCCTGCCGAGCATCTCTCCCGTCTTTTCGAGCGTTTCTATCGGGTAGATAAGGGACGCAGCCGCAAGATGGGTGGCACCGGTTTGGGTCTTGCCATCGTCAAGAATGCCGTTCTCCTGCATGGCGGAACCATCCGTGTGAGCAATCAGCAGGAAGGCGGCTTGAAATTTGAATTTACGCTTAAGAAATAAAAATGTTTTTTGAATAAAATATCTAAGCGGAAAATATCAATAATCAAGTGGCTGATAAAGGTACTTAAGTAATAAATATAGGTAAAGAAAGGCAAGACTTCTGAGAAACTTCTGAATGAGGTTCTACAGAAACCTTGCCTTTTTTGTGTTTTAGAACATTTTTGTTTTCTTTTTGTAAACTTTGCTTAAATCTATTGTTTCTGACTTTTTTCTATTAAAAGTGTAGACAATATTTCTAAATGTTGACGAAAATCAAGAAAAACTAACTTTTTTCTATAGAAATATCGATAAAGTTTGCATTAATCCAATACTTTTTCTTACCTTTGCACCCGTAAAGCAACGAGAGAGGCTTAAAAAATGTAAGAAGAGAAAAAATAAATATATAAAGTTATATAAGAGTTGTTTAATTATTTAGAGAAGATTTTATGGAAAAAAGATTGCTTTTCTTGTTAGTCAATCTCTTCCTTTTTGTGGGGGGGGTATTGGCTCAAACGAAAGTAACAGGTACCGTAGTTTCTCAG
This sequence comes from Segatella copri, assembly GCF_003465495.1. Lineage (GTDB taxonomy): Bacteria > Bacteroidota > Bacteroidia > Bacteroidales > Bacteroidaceae > Prevotella > Prevotella copri_G. The sequence goes on from NZ_QSAV01000030.1 coordinate 16,947, forward strand.
GAAGATGGTGAACCTGTCATTGGTGCATCTGTCGTAGTCGCTGGAGCGGCACGTACAGGTACCGTCACCGATATTGAAGGTCACTTCTCTTTGGAGGTACCTGCTGGTAAAAAACTTGTAGTTAGCTACATCGGTATGCAGAGCCAGACCTTGACTCCAGCCGCCAAGATGACTATCCGCCTGAAGGCAGATAGCAAGAGCTTGGGCGAGGTGGTTGTAACGGGTATGCAGAAGATGGATAAGCGTTTGTTTACTGGTGCTACTACAAAAATTTCTGGCGACAAGACAAAGCTGGATGGTGTCGCAGACATCAGTCGTGCCTTGGAAGGTAAAGCGGCCGGTGTGTCTGTGCAGAACGTCTCAGGTACTTTCGGTACAGCTCCAAAGATTCGTGTGCGTGGCGCTACTTCTATTTATGGTAGCTCAAAACCTCTTTGGGTGGTAGATGGTGTTATCATGGAGGACGTAACTGAGGTTGATGCTGATGATTTGTCTTCTGGTAACGCTGAGACCCTTATTTCTTCAGCCATAGCAGGTCTGAATGCTGATGATATTGAAAGTTTCCAGATTTTGAAGGATGGTTCTGCTACCTCTATTTATGGTGCACGTGCCATGGCTGGTGTCATCGTTGTTACAACCAAGAAAGGTAAAGCTGGTACAAATCGTATCAACTATACTAGTGAATTCACCATGCGTTTGAAGCCAAGCTACCGCAATTTCAATATCATGAATTCTCAGGATCAGATGGGTGTATATCGTGAGATGTACAACGATGGTTATTTCTCTTTTGAAAAGAGTTATCGTGCTTCTAACAGTGGTGTCTTTGGCAAGATGTATCACCTGATGAATACATATGATTCGAAGACGGGAACTTTTGGATTGCCTAATACTGAGGAGGCGATGAATAGCTATCTCCAGAAGGCTGAATACCAAAATACTGACTGGTTTGACTTACTCTTCAGTAATAGTATCTCCCAGAATCATTCCGTCAGCATGTCTACTGGTACCGATAAGGCTCAGTATTATACATCTTTCAGTGTGATGAACGATCCAGGATGGTCTAAGCAGAGCAAGGTACAGCGTTATACAGCCAATGTAAATGCTCTTTACAATATTTCGAAGAAATTGTCTTTCAATGCCATAGCTAATGCTTCCTATCGTAAGCAGCGCGCTCCTGGTACTACTTCACAGTCTGTAAATAATGTGACAGGTGAGGTGTCTCGTGATTTTGATATCAACCCATATTCTTATGCGTTGAACACTTCTCGTACCATGGATCCTAATGAACTCTATGTGCGTAACTACGCTCCGTTCAATATTTTCCGTGAATTGGATAATAACTACCTGAGCCTCGATGTTGTGGACATGAAGTTCCAGGGCGAATTGAAGTATAAGCCTATTACTAAGGTGGAACTTGCAGTACTTGGTGCATACAAGTATTCTACTACGACCAATGCTGCCACCATTACAGACCAGTCAAACCAGGCATGGGCTTATCGTGCTATGGATGATGCCACGATGCGTGATGCCAACCCTTGGTTGTATACTGATCCAGATAAGGCAAACTCTTTGCCATTCTCTGTATTGGAAAAGGGTGGTTTTTATCGTGAGACCAAATATAAGATGAATAGCTGGGACTTCCGTGCCACAGCTAGCTATAATGATGTATACAACAAAGACCATATCGTGAACTTATTCGGTGGTTTGGAAATCAATTCACTCGACCGTAGCCGTTCTTATTTTAATGGCGTTGGCATGCAGTATGATATGGGTTATCTCCCTGCTTTCAACTATAACTTCTTCAAGCAGTTGGCGGAGGAGAATGGTCAATATTATAGTTTGGATAATTCATATCAGCGTGAGGCTTCTTTCTTTGGTACTGCCACCTATTCTTATAAGGGTCGCTACACAATTAATGGTACCATTCGTTATGAGGGTTCCAATAAGTTGGGTAAGAGTCGCTCAGCTCGTTGGTTGCCTACTTGGAACGTGTCTGGAGCATGGAATGCTCATGAGGAGAGTTGGTTTGCTAAGTTAAATCCTGTTCTTTCCCATCTTACATTAAAAGCATCATATTCATTGACAGCTGATCGAGGTCCTGCTTCCGTTTCTAACTCGTTGGTAGTGATACAGAGTTACAACCCTTGGCGCCCATTTGCCGGTGACAAGGAGACTGGACTTGAGATTTATCGCTTGGGTAATGATGATTTGACCTATGAAAAGAAGCATGAGTTGAACCTCGGTTTGGATATGGGCTTTTTGAATAACCGCATTAATGTGACTTTCGATTGGTATCGCCGCAACAATTATGATTTGATTGGTCCTAAGCGTACCATGGGTGTTGGTGGTGAGATCTATAAATATGCCAATGTGGCAAGTATGCGTTCACATGGTGAGGAGTTGACTATTTCCACTCGCAACATTGAGACCAAGGATTTTAAATGGAGTACCGACTTCATTTTCTCTCACTCAAAGAATACTGTAACCGACTTGGATTCACGTGCTAACATCATGCAGATGATTACAGGTACCGGTTTCACAATGAATGGCTATCCTGTTCGCTCTTTGTTCTCTATTGATTTCAAGGGATTGAACAAAAAAGGTCTGCCTATCGTTGTGAATCAGAATGGCGAGGAGACAAGCTATGGTGGCGATCTCTACTTCCAGTCAACTACAACAGATTACTTGAAGTATGAAGGTCCAACAGACCCAACCATTAACGGCAGTTTCGGAAACACCTTCTCTTATAAGGGTTTTAAACTGAATGTGTTCATTACATACGCTGCAGGAAATAAAGTACGTCTTGATCCAGCTTTCAGTTCTTCATACTCAGACATGACTGCCATGCCAAAGGAATTTATAAATCGTTGGACTCAAGCCGGTGATGAAGCTTATACGGATGTGCCAGTCATAGCAGACCAGCGCATGAAGCAGAATGACAATTATATTGGTTATCTTTATAATGCATATAACTATTCTACGGCTCGCGTAGCTAAGGGTGATTTCATTCGCATGAAGGAGATTTCTTTGGCTTATGATTTCCCAGGCAAGTGGATTCAGGCCCTTCGCTTGAACAGCGTTAATTTGAAACTTCAGGCTACTAACTTGTTCTTGATTTATTCAGACAAGAAGTTGCACGGACAGGATCCTGAGTTTTTCAACACTGGTGGTGTGGCAACCCCAATGCCACGTCAGTTTACATTGACATTAAGAGTAGGACTTTAAAGAAAGAGAGATAATTATGAAAAAGAATAAATTATATATAGCATCGGTGGCTTTTGCGGCATTGTCATTGGTCACATCATGCGACAGCTTCCTGGACAAGTTGCCAGATGATCGTGCCGAGGTAAATACCGAGGAAAAGGTGACCTCTCTGCTTGTGTCTGCTTACCCAACTGCAAGCAGCAATCTGATATTGGAATGGAGCTCAGATAATTATGCAGACAATGGAAAGCAGTATAGTACCAATCAGGAAATAGAGCAGGTTTATCGTTTTCAGCCAATTACTGCTCAAACCAATGATTGCCCAAAGAGTTTGTGGAATGGTTATTATGCTGCAGTTGCAGCAGCCAACCAGGCTTTGGCTTCCATCGATGAGATGGGTAATCCAGCATCGCTAAAGGCGCAGAGAGCTGAGGCTTTGCTCTGTCGTGCCTATAGCATGTATCGTCTTGCTACAACTTTCTGTATGACTTATAATCCAGATAATGCAGAGAAGTGCATGGGACTTCCTTATCCAACAAAGCCTGAGACAACTGTAAACCCTGATTATAAGCGTGGTACACTGAAGCAACTTTATGAGCAGATTGATGCAGATATCGAGGCTGCCTTGCCTGATGTGAGCGATGATATCTATACCCAGCCTAAGTATCATTTCAACCAGAAGGCTGCGTATGCTTTTGCTGCTCGTTTCAACCTGTACTATATGAACTATGACAAAGTGATAAAATATGCTGACAAGGTGCTTGGAGCAAATCCAGCCTCTTTGTTGCGCAACTATGTGCCTTTTATGTCTTTGTCTAATTCAGAGGATATGGAGAATCGTTATATTTCTTCATCAGAGAATGCAAACCTCTTGTTGATGACGGCAGGTAGTAAAATTGGTAGAAGAGTCTGTGGTGATGAAGAGCGTTTTTGTCACAATCAAAATGTAAGTCTGTATGAAACGATTTGGGCTAAGATGCCATGGGGAAGGGGATCCCAAGACAATACTCTCTACCAGTCAAACTTGTTGTTTGGCAATGCCCATATTCTTATCTTCCCAAAGATGTTTGAACATTTTGAGTTTACCGACAAGATAAACCAAACTGGATTTGTTCATGTTGTAGATGCTGTGTTCACTACTGATGAAACCCTTCTTTGTCGTGCTGAGGCTTATGCCATGAAGAAGGAGTATGATAATGCAGTGAAAGATATCAATACATGGATTGTGTCGCATACTGGGACTGCGAAAGGTACGGCAAAACGCCCAACAATGACAGTTGAAAGTATCAAGACTTTTATCGAAAGCTTGCCGTATGCACCTGTTACACCAAAATCCAATTTGGAGCATAGCATTCGTAAGACATTCCATCCACAGGGATTCACGGTTGAGGCTGGTACCCAAGAGGATATTTTGCAATTCATCTTACAGATGCGTCGACTGGAGACCCTGTATCAAGGTCTTCGTTTCCTTGACATCAAGCGCTATGGCATTGAGTTCAGCCATGATGTTGACGAAGAGTCTCCTATTGTATTCAAGGCTGGTGACTTGCGAGGTGCGATTCAATTGCCAGATGATGTAATTGAGGCAGGATTACCTGCAAATCCAAGAGAAGAGTCTAACAAATAAAAAATGAGTAAACTATGAAATATATAAAATTATTCATACTGATAGCGTCAGTCTCTCTGTTTGCTGCCTGCTCAGACGATAGTCTTGATTCTAAGAGTATTTTCGATACGCAGAATAAGGAAGAGCAGAATGACTTTGACAAGTGGCTCAAGACCAACTATGTGGATACCTATAATATCCGCTTTAACTATCGATATAGTGACAAGGAGACGGACAACAGGTATAATCTTGCACCTGCCGATTTTAATAAGTCTAAGGCATTGGCTATTATGGTCAAGCATATTTGGCTGGATGCTTATAAGGAAGTGATGGGCGATCAGTTTATGAAGACCTATTCTCCTCGTGTGATGCAGTTGGTTGGCTCAGCAGCTTATGATTCTCAGTCTTCTATTGTGATGGGTACTGCTGAGGGTGGCTTGAAAGTAACTTTGTATAATGTAAATATTATCGATGTTGATAATCCAATCATAGATCCAGAAAATCCTTTCGTTGACAAGAAAAAAGGTACATACGATCTGAACTACTGGTTCTTCCATACAATGAATCATGAGTTCTGTCATATTCTGACTCAGAAAAAGAATTATTCTACTGAGTTCCAGACAGTTTCTGCCGGCAAGTATCAGACTTCAGGTTGGGTGAATGTAGAGGATAAAGATGCTCCATCCATGGGATTTGTATCCGGTTATGCCAGCGGTGAGTATAATGAGGACTTTGCTGAGATTTTTGCCCAATATGTAACCCATTCAGAAGCAGCATGGCAAAAAATACTGAGTGCAGGTATTGTATACGAAACAGATGCAAATGGCGATTATGTGCTTGATGCAGACGGCAATCCTATAGTGAAGGATGCAAGTGGCTATAAAGCTATTATTCAGAAATTTAACATTCTCAAGGAATATTTTGCCAACACTTGGGGCATGGATATTACCAAGCTTCGTGAAGTTATCTTGCGTCGTACGGCAGAAGTAAAGGCAATGGATTTAGAAACATTAAAGTAAGACGGATATGAAAAAAATATATAACATATTATTTACGCTGATTGCGGTCTTGTCTTTCACATCTTGTTCCAACGACATAGATGAAGTGTTCGACAAACCTTCTGCAGAGCGAGTGAATGATGCAATAGCAGAGTATAAGACGGTTCTTACTTCTGCAGAGAATGGATGGCTGATGAAATATTATCCTAAGGCTAATACCAAGTATGGTGGATATAATCTGTTGTTGAAATTTGGAACAGATGGAAATGTTACTGCCATGAGCGATGCTTTGGGTGCAGACACGAAAGCCACATCACATTATAAATTGGAGCAGAGTGCTAGTATCGTTCTGTCTTTTGATGAGTACAATAAGGTGATTCATTTCTTCTCCGATCCAGCTAACCCTGATGGTATTGGTGATAATGGTAAGGGTATGGAAGGTGACTTGGAGTTCCGGGTGCTTACCGCCACTGCTGATTCTGTAGTCATGCTTGGCAAGAAGCGTGGTACAAAAATAGTGATGACTCCTATGGCGAAGGATGCCGATTGGACTGAGACCATTAATCAGATAGATGGTTTGGAGCAGGAGATGCAGTTCCCTAGATATACTTGCGAGGTGAATGATGTCAAGTATGTAGCTACATCAAGCTATCGTACCATTACTTTCACTAGTTCTAATGCCGAGGAAGGCTCTACAACGGAACCTTATATTGTTACAGACAAGGGCATTGAATTTTATGAGCCAATAACTCTTAATGGCGTTACTATCAAGGGATTCAACTATAAAGGGGGCGATAACTATGAGTTTGAATCCACAGATGCCGCTGTAAAGATGTTCGGCGTAGTTCCTCCTATCAGTGAGCAGGTTATCAGTGGAGACTGGTTCTTCTCTGTAGCTAATATGGGTAGCTATACTCAGGCGTATTGGAATGCTGGTAACGAAAAGGTTTCTAAGTATTATTCTCCTTGCCTTTTTGCTGCTTTTACCACTTCTGCGTTTAATGACTATGCAGGACATTGGGGAATCTTTTTCAATGTGGCAGGCTATGCTTCGTTCATAGACATTACTCCTACTATCGTTGACGATGATCATATCTCATTTGCTTGTCCTGGCAAGTTTAATGCGAATGGTCAGTATTTCTATAGTTGGGGTCAGCTGTATATGATTTATGCACTGACTGGTGATGAGGGAAGTCATGCAGCCGGCGTGGCCAAGACTTATAAAATCGAGTTGCTGGAAGGTACATCGAAACAGCCTTCTTCTATAAAGTTGACTGATGAGAGTAATCCAAATAACTGGTTTGTCTTGACAACTAGTATGCCAGAATCTCTTTTTTAGAGTTCATCCATCATGAAATAAAATTATATACATAATGTTTAATAGGATTCTTTGTGAAAAGAATACATAAAATCTCTCGTCTGGGGGCGTGCTCATTTAAGCACGCCCCTTATTTGATTATTGCGCTCTTTAAATTTGTAGCATATGCACCTTGGAAGGTGCACATCTATGCGCAATATGCACCTTCCAAGGTGCATATTTATGTTTTTTTCTTTCAAAGCTTCAAGCTTTTTGCTAAAAGTGTCCTTTACCCTTATTTCTAATAATTGCCAGAGAGTTTTTATTAGTACTTAGCGTTTATTGTCTAGTTATGGAAGAATATTCTGCCGAGGAATAAGTTGGCTGTTAATCGGAAATAGTGTACTGGCGAATGAAGAGCAGCTGACTAGCCATACACTCGCCAGTTGGCTGTTCTATAGGAACAGTCAGCGTAAATGCCTGAATTATTGTTGTAAGTAAAGGATAAGGAAATACTCTTCACTCTTCACCTTTCCTTCGGAATCCCCAGTGTTTATGGGCGTTTCGAGGGGTGAAGAGTTCTTGGACACTCTTCACCCACTCTTCACCACTCTTCACCTTAGCTGGTTCGGCAGAGGATGTGTCATAAGTTTATGATTCACCCTTTTCTTGTTGTTGGAAGAGTAAGAATATGTTGTTGGATGAGTAAGGATATGTTGTTGGAAGAGTAAGAATATGTTGTTGAGGCAGTCTGTATCTTCGGTCGCACAACAGCTGTTGTGCGCTTGCATAACAGCTGATATGCGCATGCACAACAGGTGATGTGCATGCGATGGTCAACTGTTATGCACCAACATCCAGACTTATGACACACCCTCCTCAGGGACACCTAGCGGTCTTGCGCTGCAATTTACGCCTGTTGATCTTTGGAATCGGTGAAGAGTGGTGAAGAGTGGGTGAAGAGTTGCTGCAAACTCTTCACCCCTCGGAATGCCGATAAACACAGGGGTTTCCGAAGGAAAGGTGAAGAGTGAAGAGTAAAAGCGTGTTCGCTTGCAGATAAAAAATGGGGCGCAAGCTGTTTCCATGAAAGGAATCGCTTGCGCCCCTGATATTATTGCTTATGAGTAAATGAGCACCCTAAGATTAGAACTTGTAGATAGCACCAAATGAAATGTTGCTTGCATCTACGTTAAGTCCGAATGTTGATGAGTTTTTACCTTGGTCAGGAGAATAACCTTTGTAACCGAGGAAACCTACCTTTGTGATGAAGTTTACGTGGTCTGAAAGCTTAACAGCCAAACCTGGCTTGATGCCTACCTCGTAAGAATCGCCACCGCCCTTGCTGTAACTGCTGTAACCGATTGTACCTTCTACGAAGAGGTTAACCAACTTGGTTTCTACGGCTGTGTAACGTACGTAAGGAGCTACAGTGAATGTTGTAGATTCACCTACAGGAGAAAGCTTGCAAACTTCGCCCTTCTTGATACCAATCTCGAGACCTGCTTCCCACTTGTTGTTGAATTCGTAACCGATTTCAGGCATCAGGGTGTAAGCTGTCTTGCTGTCACCACCCTCAAACTTGTTGCTGGAAATACCAGCTGTACCACCGATGTAAACCTGTGCGCTAGCGCAAACTGAAACGAGAGCCATAGCAAGGCTCAACATAATCTTCTTCATAATCAATCTTTTCTTTTAATTATTACTTTCTTTTATCACTCTAATCAGGTAGCTTTTCAGCCCCTTTATTTATGATAGCAAAGCACATCCCAGACATGCCCTGCACTCTCTAATTCGGCGGCAAAGGTATAGGAAATAACTTAAAACTCAAAACTATTTCTCAGTTTTTCTTGCAAAACAAGCCGTATTGTTGATGTAAATCAAGAAAATCGGGCGTGCTGAATGTATCTAAAGCTATTTCTGCTGCAAAGCTATGATTTTTTAGTGAAACCGCCAAATAATATGAGGGAATATTTGGGCAAACCAACTTTTTTCTCTATCTTTGCATGAACAAACAGTTTGAATCTTATTTTATAAATATCATAAATGAATCAATTTACAAAGCTGATAGCAGCCCAGCTCAATCTGAAGGAGCAGGCTGTAGAAAATACTCTGGCGCTGCTCGAAGAGGGTTGCACCATTCCGTTTATCTCGCGATACCGCAAGGAGAAAACCGGTAATATGGACGAGGTAAACATTGAAGCCATCGCACAGGCTAACGAGAAACTCTCTGAGATGGCGAAGAGAAAGGAGACTATCCTCAAAACCATCGAGGAACAGGGAAAACTCTCGGATGAACTGAAAAAACGCATCGAACAGTGCTGGGATGCCACCGAACTGGAAGACATCTATCTTCCTTATAAGCCAAAGCGCCGCACCCGTGCACAGATAGCACGTGAGGCAGGCTTGGAACCTCTGGCACAGCTGCTCCTCTTCCAGCGTGAGCGCAATCCTGAACAGGCTGCCAGGAAGTTTGTGGGCGATAAGGTGAAGGATGTGGAGGCTGCTCTTCAGGGAGCCAAGGACATCATCGCCGAAACCGTAAGCGAGAATGAGCAGAGTCGCAATCAGATTCGCGGTGAGTTCAGACGCGGTGCCATCATCACTTCTAAGGTGGTAGCCAAGAAGAAGGATGAGGAAGAGGCGCAGCGCTTCTCCGACTATTTCGATTTCTCAGAACCATTGAAGAAATGTTCTTCGCACCGACTGCTGGCTATGCGTAGAGGCGAGGCGGCAGGATTCTTGCGTGTCAGCATCTCGGCTGATGATGAGCAGTGTCAGGATAAACTGAAGCGCCACTATGTACATGGTTTCGGTGAGTGCCAGACACTGGTGGGTGAAGCGGTGGATGATGCCTTTAAGCGACTGCTGAAGCCTAGCATTGAAACTGAATTTGCTGCGCTCAGCAAGCAGAAGGCGGATGAGGAGGCTATCGTCGTGTTCGCCGAAAACCTGCGCCAGCTCCTGTTGGCGGCTCCTCTCGGGCAGAAACGCGTAATGGCGGTTGACCCGGGTTTTGCCAATGGTTGCAAGACTTGCTGTCTCGATGCGCAGGGCAATCTGATTCATCATGAAATCGTTTATCCTCATCCTCCCCGCAACAGGAAGAGCGAGGCTACGGCTGCCATCCAGCGCATGGTTAAGATGTATCAGGTGGAGGCAATGGCTGTAGGTAACGGTACGGCAAGCCGCGAAACCAGCGACTGGCTGCATAGTATCGATTTCGTTCATCCGGTAGATATCTATGTGGTGAGCGAGGATGGCGCTTCTATCTATTCGGCTTCGAAGATTGCAAGAGATGAGTTCCCGGATGAGGATGTTACCGTGCGTGGTGCTGTGAGCATCGGACGAAGACTGATGGATCCGCTTGCAGAATTGGTGAAGATTGATCCGAAGAGCATCGGTGTGGGACAGTATCAGCATGATGTGGATCAGACTCAGCTGAAGAAGAGTCTGGATACAGTGGTGATGAGTTGTGTGAACTCGGTGGGTGTCAACCTGAATACCGCATCGCAGCATCTGCTGACCTATGTGAGCGGTTTGGGACCTACGCTTGCCAAGAATATCGTGGAATATCGCCGCGAGAATGGAGCCTTCGCTTCCCGTGCCCAGTTGAAGAAGGTGCCACGTCTGGGTCCTTCGGCCTTTGAGCAGTGTGCCGGCTTCCTCCGCATTCCAGGTGCTAAGAATCCTTTGGATAACAGTGCCGTTCATCCGGAGCGCTATGCGCTGGTAGAGCAGATGGCGAAAGATCAGGGCGTAACGGTGAAGCAGCTGGTAGAAGACAAGGCGCTGCAGAAGAAGATTGATATCCGGAAATATGTGAGTGCTGAGGTGGGTATGCCTACTTTGACCGATATCATGGCTGAGCTTGACAAGCCGGGCTTGGACCCTCGTGGTGAGGTAGAGAAGTTTGAGTTTGATGCCAGCATCAAGGAGATAGAGGATTTGCAGGTGGGCATGGTTGTGCCGGGCATTGTTACCAACATTACCAAGTTTGGTGCCTTTGTAGATATAGGTGTCCACAACGATGGTCTGGTTCATGTATCCCAGATGTCAAACCGTTATATTCAGGATCCTTCTGAGGTGGTAAAGCTTCATGAACATGTGATGGTGAGAGTGGCAGAAGTAGATTTGAAGCGCAAGCGCATCGCCTTGTCGATGAAGGGCGTGAAATAGAAAGGATATTCAGAATGAATCAGAATAATAATGGTGATGCTCTCTTGGCAGGGGGCATCACTAGAGATTGTATAGAGTCGGCATATTGCTTTATTCATCAGAAGCTCAGGGTTTTTGAATTTTCCACCAATCCTACGCAGCGTGATGATATAGAGTATGCCATCGCCCAGTATGTAGAGGGCATGAATCCGCAGCTCTATCTTCTTCTTTCGCAAGGCAGAACGGAATTTCTTCTAGACCATGTGAATTTTGAAAAAGATATGCGCGAGGCACAGGAAAAACTGGAGGGGATGATGTAGGTATCTCTCTCTGCTTTAGGAGAAGGATCTGACAAAAAGGTGTAAAAAGACAGGTAGTTATATTAAAAGAAAATGCTAAATAGTTATTATTAACTACTTAGCATTTTTTTTGTGCGCCTGATAGGACTCGAACCTACACGGCCTAAACCACTAGATCCTAAGTCTAGCGCGTCTACCAATTTCGCCACAAGCGCATTCTTGGATGCAAAGATACAATAATAATTTGAATAAAAAGAATAAAAATGAAAAAAATGATGGTTTTACTTGCTTTTTACGAGAAATAATGGTAATTTTGCAAACAGATACTGTTCTATTTTTATTTTGCAAAAAAACGAAGGCAGGACAGTAAGGACAGATAAAAACAATAATAACAGGAATATGAAAAAAGTATGGGTTATGATGCTGGCTACATTGATGGTTTCTTCCACGACGATGGCTGGAAATGTGAAGAAATCAACGACTCTTCCTATTTGGGGAGAGATCGTAAAGGCTTCTCATCCGATGATTCAGTATGTTGGGCGTGTGAGCTTTGCTAAGAATCCTGATGTAGCCAGTTTCAATTATCCGGGAACTACGATTGAGGCTAGTTTTCAAGGGTCTTCTCTGAAAATGCTGTGTCGCCCGAAGACTGGATATTTCATGGCGCAGATTGATGGTTGCGAACCTTTCAAAGTGGGCTTTAATGCCGAACGCGATTCGGTTGTAACCCTGGCTGCGGCTTTGCCAAAGGGGGTGCATCATGCTAAGGTGATGTATGTGATAGAAGGCTTGTTCCGCAAACCGGAATTCAGGGGATTCGTTCTTGATAAGGGATGTCAGCTCGTTGAGGCTCCGGCTCTCCCGGAACGGAAGATTGAATTTATCGGAAATTCAATCACCTGCGGTTATGGCGTAGAAAGTATCAACAGGTCTGATCCTTTTGAAGATGAAACGGAGAACCATTGGCTTACTTATGCCAATATCGTAAGTGACAGTCTGAAGGCTCAGCATACTTCAATCTCCCGCAGTGGTATCGGTGTATATCGTAATTATAATGGTCCGAAGACGGGTGATGCCGATAACATGTCTTGGCAATATGAATATACTTTATTTGACCAGCATGATGAAAAATGGGATTTTGCCAAGTATCAGCCTCAGTTAGTCTGTATCAATCTGGGTACGAACGATCTTTCTACCAAGAATTATGATATTCAACTCTACGAGAAAAATTATCGCATGTTTCTTAAAACGGTACGTAGCAAGTATCCTCATGCAAAGATTGTGATGTTGACAGGTCCGATGCTCGGCGAGAAGGAGAGTAGCAAGCAGCGAACAGTGCTTGATAGAATCTGTGCAGATGCCAATAAAACTGATAAGAATATTTACCGTTTCGATTTCAGTTTCCAGAAAGGAGATTTAGGTTATGGCGCCAGCTGGCATCCTAGTATGTTGCAGCATCGGAAGATGGCAGCAGAATTGCTTCCGTTCCTGAGAAAACTGATGAATTGGAATTAAATGAAATTGCATGTTTCCAAAACAAAATTATATGATAACAATGAACACAAAAAATCTATTATTGTTGGCATCTCTTACATTGGCGATGCCTCTGACAGCACAGACTCCGCAAGAGGATTTCAAGCGGGATATTACGCTTTCGGGTAGTAACTATGTAGCTTATCGTGGTCCTCAGAAGCAGTTGACTGCGGCTCCTAAGGGTTATAAGCCATTCTATCTGAGCCATTATGGCCGGCATGGTTCCCGCTATATGATAGGCAAGCAGGCTTATGATGTGCCTTATTTCTCTCTGCTCAAAGCGAAGCAGGAGGGCAAACTGACAGCTAAGGGCGAGGAAACGCTGGCTAAGGTGAAGATGATCCGTGAGGAGGCGAAGGGGCGCGATGGCGAACTGACTCCGCTCGGAGCTCTCCAGCATCAGGGTATTACCAGAAGAATGATGGAGCGATTCCCTGAGATTTTTGCCGGTAATACGAATATTGAGGCCCGAAGTACTTTGGTAATCCGATGCATCCTCTCTATGGAGAACGGTTTGCAGCAGATGCTTCGTATGAATCCGAAACTTCATATCTTCCATGATGCCAGTGAGCATGATATGTATTACATGAACCAGGGCGACAGATACCTGGATAGCTTGAAGCATAGCGTGGGTATCAAGGTGGCACAGCAGGAATTTGCACAGAAGCACGTTAGCTATAGCCGTGTGATGCAGGAACTGTTCAACGACCCTGCCTGGGTGAAGCAGAATATCAGCCAGAGTGACCTGAACAGAAAACTTTATGAGATGGCAAGCTCAATCCAAGGCACGGAACTGAGGGGCAAGGTTTCGCTCTATGACCTCTTTACGGAGGAGGAACTGTATCAGAACTGGCTGAATGCCAACATCTGGTGGCAGATGGCTTACGGCAACTCGCCTTATACGGGCAATGTGCAGCCATTCTCCCAGCGTAATCTCTTGAGAAACATCATTCAGAAGGCGGATAGCTGCATCGCCTTGCCGCATCCGGGCGCTACATTGAGATATGGACACGATACAATGGTTACTCCGCTTACCTGTTTGTTGGATTTGAATGGATATGGCGAAGAGATTAAGGATCCGGAGAAGATTGCTTCTCAATGGTGGGATTATAAGATTACCCCGATGGCTACGAATTTGCAGTTTGTTTTTTATAGAAACAAGGCGAATGATGTGCTGGTGAAGGTGCTTTTAAATGAAGATGAGGCTACTTTGCCTATCAAGAGCGATGTGGCACCTTATTACCATTGGAATGACTTTAAGGAATACTGCCTGAAAAAGCTGGCGGGGTATAAAAGGTAAAAATGAAGGCTACTGACTGCTGGGGGGACAGGCGATGGAATCGCCTGGAACGGGGGCAGGAGGGGGACTGGCTTCTTTTTTGCTGAACGCGAAATGCTGAAACGCTAAAGCGCGAAATGCAAATGGCTAGATAATAAAAAAGGGGCTTAAGCTTTTTGGGCTTAAGCTCCTTTTTTTATGATGGGCGCTTTTCTTGCTGCTTTTCTTGCTGCTTTTCTTGCGCTTTCTTTTTCGCTTTCTTAGCGCTTTTTATTGCTTCGATAACCAGTCTTTATCCTTCTGGTCTTCTTCGAAATCTTTTTCTGAGAAGAGGTTGGTCTGACCAGTCAGTTCGTCAATCACCTGTTGCTCGCTTTTGCCAGCATCCGGATCCAGGTTTTCACCTTCATTCTCTGAGTCAGAACCATCCGGTTCCTTATCATTATCCTCAGAAGGAGGTTCTGGGAATCGGGTTGGTTCCAGTTCCTCGATACTTTCAATCTTCCATGTCGTGAGGCGCTTACCCTTTGCCTTGAAACTCTTCTGCGCAATGAACTGTTCGGCATCGATTTCTTCGGCAGGACGGATGGCATCCACACCGCCATAAGTAACCTTGATGCGTGGATAAACCATATCGGTAAGCAAGATGAGCTTGCAGTTAGGGTTCTCACCCATGAAATTCTGATGGCGCTTGGTGGCATCCATCGTGAATCGCTTGATGTATGGATATCCCTGATTGTCGGCATCGTAAAGGATAGCCGTCCAGATCTTGTGCTCATCCCATTTCTCTAAGCGGATGATGTTATCCTCGTAGTGGTTGTTGGCATCGAAATTGGTGATGTAGAATTCACCGTTGTCGAGTACTACCAATATAGAATCATCATCATTGAATTCGCCCAGGAATCGTCCGTTCTCATCGTAGTTGATGCGGTTTACGTCTGGATCGAACCAAACCTTTCTGCCTCCTAACGTGCTGTGGCCGTGACTCTTCAGACCGATGCGGCGAATGGTGCGCTTGGTCAGGAGATTACCTTTGGCAGCACGTCCCTTGATCAGAATGTCAGAGAAATCCTTCTCCAGGAAGATGCTCTGGCGCTTCTTCGTCAGGTCGGGCTCCATCGTACACTTGATGATTTCTGCCTCTCCATTCGGATTGGCGGTGAAATAGATGACGCGGCTGCCAGGTGTACCCTGGGTGATGTCATACAATTTGTCGCGGGTCATGGCGGTTACGTTGAATCGCTTGATGAAGTAATCGCCTTGTTTGCCGTCGCGGTAAACACAGTTGTAGATGGTGCGCTTATCGTTCTTCTTGAATACCTGAACATGGAGGATATTCTTGCCAACGAATATTTTGTCGGCTACCTTGGTGACTTTAAACTTGCCATCCTTATAGAAGATGATGATGTCATCGAGGTCGGAGCAGTTGCATACGAATTCATCCTTCTTCAACCCTGTACCAACGAATCCTTCCTGACGGTTGATATAGAGTTTCTGGTTAGCCTCTACCACCTTGGTAACCTCAATGGTATCGAAGTTTCTGATTTCTGTTTTGCGAGGATGGTTCTTTCCATACTTGCCCTTGAGATATTCAAACCAGTTGATGGTTACATCAGTCATGTGAGCCAAGTCGTTCTCTATCTCAGCAAGTTCAGCCTTAATCTTCATCAGCAGTTCGTCTGCCTTATCCTTATTATATTTAAGGATTCGCTGCATCTTGATTTCCAGAAGTTTGAGAATGTCCTCGCGGGTAATTTCCCGATGGAAGGCATATTCTACCATACCCTTACCGTCTACTTCGGCAGTAAAGAGTTTGTCCTTGAATGGCTCGAGTTTTGAATCGATGAAGGCAACAACCTCATCCTGACTCTTACTCTGCTCAAACTTTCGCTCCTTGTAGATGCGTTCCTCGATGAAAATCCGTTCGAGAGAAGAGAAGAAGAGCTGCTCCTCCAATTCTCCCTTTCTGATCATCAGTTCCTTGCGCAGCAATCCCATAGTGCGGTCTACGCTGTGGCGCAACACATCGCTGATGGTGAGGAATACAGGCTTGTTGTCTTCGATGACACAGCAGTTGGGCGAGATATTAATTTCGCAATCGCTGAATGCGTAGAGTGCATCCATCGTTTTATCTGATGAGGTTCCTGGTGCCAGATGCACAAGAATCTCAACATTTGCCGAAGTAACGTCATCTACCTTGCGTGCTTTTATTTTACCCTTTTCTACCGCTTTGGTGATAGAATCGATGAGGCTGCCTGTAGTCTTGCTGAATGGTATCTCGCTGATAACGAGTGTCTTGTTGTCGAGCTTGTCTATCTTGGCTCTTACCTTCAATGCACCACCTCGCTGTCCATCATTGTATTTGCTTACATCGATGGCACCGCCTGTAGGGAAGTCGGGATAGAGTTGGAATGGCTCGCCCTTGAGATAGTGGACGGCAGCATCGCAAATCTCATTGAAATTATGTGGCAAAACCTTACTGCTCAATCCCACGGCAATACCCTCGGCACCTTGTGCCAGGAGCAGCGGGAATTTGGCAGGGAGCGTGATAGGCTCCTTGTTTCTGCCATCATAAGAGAGTTGCCAGTCGGTGGTTTTAGGATTGAAAACCACATCGAGAGCAAACTTAGAGAGGCGTGCCTCGATATATCGGGGAGCAGCAGCACGGTCGCCCGTAAGAATGTTTCCCCAGTTACCCTGCGTATCGATGAGCAGGTCTTTCTGTCCCATCTGTACCAAAGCATCTCCGATAGACGCATCACCATGAGGGTGAAACTGCATGGTATGTCCCACGATATTGGCAACCTTGTTGTATCTTCCGTCGTCCATGCGCTTCATAGAGTGGAGGATGCGTCGCTGTACCGGTTTCAAACCATCCTCAATATGAGGAACGGCACGCTCGAGGATTACATACGATGCATAGTCGAGGAACCAGTTCTGATACATTCCGCTGAGGTGATGTACAGCAGAAGCATCGAATCGGTTCACCGGCTTATAATCGGAATGTTCTTCGGTCGAAATCTCCTCGTTGGCATCTTCTGCAGCATCCTGTTCAGATTCAGTAGAAGAATTTTCCAAATTTGGTGATTTTTCCTCTTCAAGACCGTTTTTATCTTTAATTTCGTCGCTCATATATAGCTTTTAATACTTATTTTATTAATTTATGGCAAAAATACAACAATTTTTCGAGAAAAAAGAGTATCTTTGCCGAAAATTTGAAAAAAATAAGATTTAATCATGGCACAGGAAGATGTTTTTAAGAAAATTGTAAGCCATTGCAAGGAATATGGCTTCGTGTTCCCAAGTAGTGAAATTTATGATGGCTTGGCTGCCGTTTATGACTATGGTCAGAATGGTGTTGAGCTCAAAAACAATATCAAGCAGTACTGGTGGCAGAGTATGGTGTTGTTGCACGAGAACATTGTTGGTCTCGATGCAGCTATCTTCATGCACCCTACTGTATGGAAGGCATCCGGACACGTAGATGCTTTCAACGACCCATTGATTGATAACCGCGATTCAAAGAAGCGTTATCGTGCCGATGTGCTCATCGAGGATCACATGGCTAAGTATGAGGAGAAGATTGCCAAGGAGATTGCCAAGGCTAAGAAGCGCTTCGGCGACAGCTTCGATGAGGCTCAGTTCCGCGCTACCAATCCTCGCGTTCTGGAGAACCAGAAGAAGTTTGATGACCTCCATGCCCGCTATACTGAGGCTATGCAGGGACCTAACCTGGAGATGCTGAAGCAGATTATCGAGGATGAGGGTATTGTTTGCCCTATCAGCGGTACCAAGAACTGGACTGATGTCCGTCAGTTCAACCTGATGTTCTCTACCCAGATGGGTGCGGCAAGCGATGCTACAAGCAAGGTATATCTCCGTCCTGAGACTGCTCAGGGTATCTTCGTAGATTATCTGAGTGTTCAGAAGACCGGCCGTATGAAGTTGCCATTCGGTATCTGTCAGATTGGTAAGGCTTTCCGTAACGAGGTTGTTGCCCGTCAGTTCGTATTCCGTATGCGTGAGTTCGAGCAGATGGAGATGCAGTTCTTCTGCCAGCCTGGTACTGAGATGAAGTGGTTTGAATATTGGAAGAAGGTTCGTCTGGCTTGGCACGAGGCTCTCGGTATGGGTAATGAGAACTACCGTTACCACGATCACGAGAAGCTGGCTCACTATGCCAATGCTGCTACCGACATCGAGTTTAAGATGCCATTCGGCTTCAAGGAGGTAGAGGGTATCCACAGCCGTACCAATTTTGACCTTTCTCAGCACGAGAAGTACAGCGGCCGTTCTATCAAGTACTTCGATCCAGAGAAGAACGAGAGCTATGTACCTTACGATGTAGAGACATCTATCGGTGTAGACCGTATGTTCCTCAGCGTAATGTGCCACTCTTACTGCGAGGAGAAGCTGGAGAATGGCGAGACACGTGTTGTTTTGCGTTTGCCAGAGGCTTTGGCACCTGTTAAGTGTGCTGTGTTCCCATTGGATAAGAAGTATGGTTTGCCAGAGTTGGCTCACGAAATCGTTGACGAACTGAAGTTCCACTTCAATACTCACTATGGCGATCCTAAGGATTCTATCGGTAAGCGTTATCGCCGTCAGGATGCTATCGGTACTCCATTCTGTATCACCGTAGACCACGAGACTCCAAACGATCATAAGGTAACTCTGCGTTATCGTGATACCATGGAGCAGGAGCGCGTAGCTATCTCTGATCTTCGCAGCATCATCGAGGAGCGCGTAAGCATCACTAGCGTATTGAAGAAGCTTGGCAAGGAAATCAAGAACTTCTAATTAATCAAATATATCTAGATGAATCTTAAGAGTTTGAAATATTTCTTCTTCCTCATGATGGCAGTGATCACACTGTCATCATGTAGCGAAGATGATGATAATGTCTCGGAATATGCCAACTGGCAGGAGCGTAACGAGCAGGCTTTTGCCGATACATTGGCTTATGCCAGAAAGATGGGTGAAGCTAACGGCTGGTACGTTTATAAGAACTGGACGTTCGAAAACCAGACTCCGAACAAAGATCAGAATGGTAATTTAGTGACCCTTCCTTATAAGGATTGCGATAATATCATCGTTCATGTTCTGAAGAAGGGAGAGGGTACAACTTCTCCTATCCTTACCGATTCGGTACAGGTGAGCTATCGTGGCCGTTTCATTCCTACTGATAATTATAAGGAAGGTTACGTCTTCGACCAGAGTTTTACGGGTACTTTTGATGCTGCTACAGCTAATCCTATCCGTAGTGTGGCCGGTGGATTTATCGATGGCTTTACCACCGCATTGCTCAAGATGCATCCGGGCGACCATTGGCAGGTGTTCATTCCATACCAGCTGGCTTATGGCGAGAGCGGTAATTCTTCAATCCAAGGCTATTCAATGCTCCGTTTTGAGATGGTGCTCAAGAGTTATAAGAGAGCTTCTGGCAAGAAGTGGATTACTAAATAATAAGAATAAAGATTTAGAGAAAAGTATGTGCATATGTTTGAAATGATATATGCACATATTTTTTTGTATGAGCGATATACGAGAAATTAATTTATGCTTTATAGCAAGAAGACAGATTATTTGATGGAGTCGATTCGCCTGGGTAGGGAGATGGATCGGCGCGAGAAACTCAGTCTTATTGTAGGGTTGAGTATACCTTCTATGTTGGCTCAGATTTCTACGGTGATGATGTTCTTCATCGATGCTTCTATGGTGGGTCATCTGGGAGCAGAGGCTTCTGCCAGCATCGGATTGATAGAGTCAACTACCTGGCTTATTGGTAGTTTGCTCAGTGCAGCGGCTACCGGCTTTTCAGTACAGGTGGCTCATTTTATCGGAGCCAATGATTTTGCAAATGCCCGTCAGGTGTTTCGCCATGCGCTGATTTGCGGTGTGGCGTTCAGCATTTTTGTTTCTCTTCTCTGTGTCGGCATTCATTCTTATCTGCCTTATTGGCTGGGTGGAGGTGCCGATATTGCCACCAATTCCTCTCGCTATTTTCTGATATACGGTCTGGTACTGCCATTCGTTTTCCTTTATCATATATCCGAGATGATGCTGAAATCGGCGGGCAATATGCATACGCCTAGTGTGATGGCAGTATTGATCTGCATCTGCGATGTGATATTCAATTACCTGTTTATCTATATCCTGAAGTTGGGTGTTGTGGGGGCTGCCTTAGGAACGGCGATGGCTTATGTCTGCATCTCTCTGCCTAATCTTTATCTTGCAGGTTTCAAGAATAAGATACTGAATCTCCGTCAGGACCATGTCCGTTTCCGTTGGGTCAGGTCGTATGTTCATAATGCCTGTAAAATCAGCATTCCGATAGCCATACAGAACATATTGATGAGCGGGGCGCAGATAGTGAGTACCATGATTGTGGCACCTCTTGGCAATATAGCCATTGCTTCCCATTCTTTTGCTATTACGGCAGAGAGTCTTTGCTATATGCCGGGCTATGGTATTGGTGATGCGGCTACTACTCTGGTGGGACAGACGCATGGAGCAGGGCGAGTAGGTTTGTGCAAGAATTTTGCCTATATGACAGTAGGACTTGGAATGGCTGTGATGGCTGTGATGGGAGTGGTGATGTATGTCTTTGCTCCTGAGATGATTGGCGTTCTTTCTCCGGTAGAAAGTATCCGTGAGATGGGTACCATCTGTTTGCGCATCGAGGCTTTTGCTGAACCATTCTTTGCAGCTAGCATCGTGACCTATTGTGTTTGTGTAGGAGCGGGCGATACCAGAAAACCGGCGATGATCAATCTCGGTACCATGTGGCTGGTGCGCCTCACTCTGGCTTATGCTCTTTCCAAGAGCTATGGCTTGGAGGGAGTATGGATAGCGATGGCTATCGAACTCACATTCAGGGGAATCCTCTTCCTTATCCGCCTCTTCAGAGGTTCATGGATGAAGAGTTTTCATGTAGGTTAGGATTGGTTTTCTGCCTCCAATGTTAGTTTTAGGTTAAGATTTGCATACATCGCGAAGATATTCTCTAAAATGTTTGCAAATCTTTTTTATTTTTCTTAATTTTGCATCGCAGACAGTAACCATGTTGCTGGTTTTGTCGTTATATATAGGTGAACTTGTTAAGTAGCATGATATATATATATAATAAGGTATAAAGAAAGAATGATATAGAAAACAATAAATACATAAATAATTAAAATCAGATGAAACTAAGAAAGATTTTTGCAGCAGTTGTACTGTTCCTTTCTGCAGGTACAGCGATGGCACAGCAGATGCCAGCTATTCCGGTAGACAAGAATGTGAAGATAGGTCGTCTTGATAATGGATTGACTTACTACATTCGTCACAACAGTTATCCTGAGAATGTGGCCAGTTTCTACATCGCTCAGAAAGTGGGTTCTATCAATGAGAATGATGACCAGCGCGGTTTGGCTCACCTCTTGGAGCACCTTGCCTTCAATGGTACCGACCATTTCAAGGGCAACTCTCTGCAGGACTATCTGCAGAGCATCGGTGTACAGTATGGCCGTAATCTCAACGCCTATACAGCAGTAGAGAAGACCGTTTATTACTTCACAGATGTTCCTACTACCCGTACTACAGCCGTAGACTCCTGTATGCTTATCCTCAAGGACTGGAGTAATGGTATCAGTCTTACTGAAGATGCTATCGAGAGCGAGCGAGATGTGGTGCACAATGAGTACCGTATGCGCATTGTAGGGCAGCAGCGCATGATAGAGCGTTCACTTCCTAAGCTCTATCAGGGCGAAAAGTATGGCTACCGTTTCCCTATCGGTTTGATGAGCGTTATCGATGGTTGTAAGCCAGAAACTCTCCGTGCTTACTACCGCAAATGGTATCGTCCAGACAATCAGGCTATTATCATCGTAGGTGATGTAGATGTAAATCATATCGAAGCAAAGATTAAGGAACTCTTCTCTGGTATCAAGGTACCTAAGAATGCCGCTAAGATAGAGAAGGTAGAAGTATCTGATAATGATTCAGCCATCTATGTTATCGACAAGGATAAGGAGCAGCAGGTTGATCTCTTCCAGGTTTATATGAAGCACAATGCTGTGCCAGATTCTCTGAAGGGCAATATGAGCTATCTCCTGAAGGGATACATGGATAACGTGATTTCCTCTATGATTGCTGCCCGTTATGCTGAGAAGGCATTGGAGCCAGACTGTCCATATCTTCAGGCAAATGCCGGTGATGGTTCATACCTGATTTCAAGCACTAAGGATGCTTTCACCCTTACCGGTGTTGCTAAGCCAGGAAAGATTAAGGAGGCTTATGCTGCTGTTCTCCGCGAGGCACAGCGTATGCACGAGTTCGGTTTCACAGCTACAGAGTATCAGCGTGCCAAGGATGAATTCATGAGCCTTGTTGACAAGGCTCTTGCCAACAAGGATAAGATGAAGAACGAGCAGTTTACCACCCAGTATGTGGATAACTTCATTTCTAACGAGCCTATTCCGTCAGTAGAAGAGGAGAGCCAGATCTGGAAGATGGTAGTTCCAAACTTGCCTCTTGAGGTTATCAACAGCTATGCCAAGCAGTTGGTTTGCCAGAGCGATACTAACCTTGTATCATTGGTAATGATGCGCGAGCAGGCTGGTGCCGTTTATCCTACCGAGCAGGAACTCTCTGCCATCGTAAAGCAGGTACGTGCTGAAAAGCTCGAGGCTTATGTGGATAATGTTAAGCAGGAACCTCTCATCGCTCAGGCTCCTAAGGCTGGTAAGATTAAGAAGACTGTTGAGAACAAGAAGTTGGGCTTCAAGGAGTTGACTCTTTCTAATGGCGCTAAGGTGGTATTGAAGAAGACCGATTTCAAGGACAATGAGATTGCTTTCGCAGCTTCAGCCAATGTGGGCTATTCTACTTTCGGCAAGGAAGACTTCCTGAATGCTGCATTTGCAGCAGATGTGCTCGATGCTAGTGGTCTTGGCGATTTCTCAAGCAATGATCTTGATAAGGCTTTGGCAGGTAAGCAGGTTGGCGTTTCGTTCAGCTTGAGTCCTTTCAATCATGGTTTGAAGGGTAATTCTACTCCTAAGGACATCGAAACCCTGATGCAGCTCATCTATCTCAAGATGACCGCAGTAAGCAAGGACCAGAAGAGCTTCGACAATATGAAGAGCATGATGGCTACTGTTCTTGCCAACAAGAGCAACAACCCAAGCCTCGTATATCAGGATTCTGTTCAGAGCACCCTCTATTTGGGTAGCAAACTTGCCCGTGTGCCAGAGGCAAGCGATATAAAGGATATCAACTACGACCGTATCCTGGAGATTGGTAAGCAGTTCTACGGCAATGCCAAGGACTTCACCTTCTATTTCGTAGGTAACTATGATGAGAAGACTCTCCTCCCACTCATCGAGCAGTATATCGCCAGTCTGCCAAACAATGGCTTCAAGCTGAAGAACAAGCAGATTCCTTATGCTAATGGTAAGGTAAGCAATGTCTTTACCAAGGCAATGGAGAACCCACAGAACCAGGCAACAGAGATCTGGTATACCAAGGCTCCATTCACCTTGCAGTATATGGTTCTTGCTGATGTTTCAGCCCGCCTTTTGGAGATGAAGTATTTGCGTACTATCCGTGAGGAACTCAGTGCTGCTTATCATGCAGGTGCAAACTATGGTTTGCTTCGCGATTATGATAACAAGGCTGCTATCTCTATTTCTGCCGTGGCTCAGTTGAACCCAGAGAAGTCGGATATCGCTATTCCTTACTTCTTCAAGGGTATGGACGAGACCATCGCCCAGCCAAATGCAGAAGACCTCCAGAAGGTAAAGGAGATTCTCCTGAAGCAGGCTGCTGTTAGCGAAAAAACCAATGGTTATTGGCTTGGTGCGTTGAGCACATACGAGCGTATGGGTGTTGATACTCATAGCGATTACAAGGAGATGGTGAAGAATCTGAAGGCATCTGAGATTTCAGACTTCCTGAAGAATGTCATCTTGAAGAGTGGTAATCACTTCGAGATCATCATGAAGGCAGTGAAGAACGAGAAGTAAAATCTCGGACTTGATATAATAAACTTGAATAATAAACGAAAAAATCCCGTTGTACAAGCCAGATGGCTGACAACGGGATTTTTACGTTTTTTTCTTTTCCCAAAATTTTTGAAACTCATCATTTAAGAGTCGTTTCGAAAATCTCTCTTTAAAAAGAAAGGATGCGTCTTTATATTGTATAAGAGCATCATCTTCCCTCCTTTACGTCATGTTTCCGAAGAGTATTAACCTCTTCTCTTTGCCTTAGAGGCAAGAGCCTCGCGGCGATCCTGAAGAATCTGTTGGCATCTATCGATAGCCTGATTCTGATTTTCTGAATTTACCTTAATTAAATCATTCATAACCTATTGATATTTGTTAACCGCTTGCAAAGATAGGGGTTTTCTACCTATTTCTAGGTACAAAATGCATGAAAATACGTGTTTTATTCGTTATTTTTTGATTTATGTCAAAAAAATGTGCAATCGTTTGAACAATTCCCCCCCCCTAGAATGATAATTGGTATTTCCTGAACGATTTTTTCATAGTCTTTTAAACGAATTGTCATAGTATTCGTCTATAATAACGTAGAAAGAGCAGAAATGCTGAGTTTTTAGGGAGATTCATACCGTGAAATAGGGATTTTTCTTATCGTATTCCCGATTTTTTTGCGAACTTTGCACCCGAAAGAACAATAGAAAGTATTGGGTATATATAAATAAGAGTGATAAAATAAATATATAGAAAGCAATGAAAAAGGTATTTCTTTTGGCTGCCCTCGTGCTCGCATGCACAGCTGGCAGCAACGCAAGCGCTATGAACGAGGCAGCGCTCAATGCCTCAATGTCTGAGATGATGCCGGTTAAGAAAACGACTAAGAAGACAACAAAGAAGACTTCAAAGAAGACTACGACCAAGAAGACTTCTACAAAGAAAACAACTTCTGCTACATCTAACACAACAGCAGCAACAACTACAACTTCTGCAACAACAACTGCTGCAACAACCAGCAATGCCGTCGCTTCTACCAGTGCAACCAGCAATGCAGGCTCAGCCGTTGCAGGTATCTTGAGTGCTGTACTGGGCGGAAACTCTAACAGCAGCAGTTCTGCAGGTAGCAGTATTATCAATGGCATTCTGAATAATGTAATCGGTTCAGGTACCTTCAGTAAGCAGGATCTCTGTGCCCATACCTGGAAGTACAGCAAGCCGGGATGCGCCTTTACCTCTGAGAATCTCCTGGCACAGGCTGGCGGTGAGATTGCTGCCAACAAGGTAGAGGAGAAGTTGAGTGAGTATTACAGCAAGTTTGGCTTCAGTAGTTCAAACACCTATTTCACCTTCAAAACTGATGGAACTTTCGCTGCCAAGATAGATGGCAAGTCATGGCAGGGCAATTATACTTTTGATGAGAAGACTCACGCCATTCAGATGAAGGGATTAATCTTGAGTATGTCGGGTTATGCTACGAAGACTGCCAATGGCATCAGCCTGCTCTTCGACCAGAAGAAGTTGCTCAACCTCATCAAGACCATCGGTTCCCTCAAGGGTAATTCTACGCTCAGCGCTATCGGTACTATCGCCAATAATTACGATGGTATGCGTGTAGGTTTCGAGATGACTAAGTAATCCTGAAGGATAGAATCCATAACTGAGCCTTCTGTTGGAGTGGGCTCAGTAGATGATAATCGCCCTGTAAGAAGTAAAGCATCTTTCAAGCTATGCTTTGCTCTTTACAGGGCGATTTTTATTGTTTATTTCACGCTCAGTTTCATTGTCTTTACATCCTTGCTGTTGGTTCCTATCATAATCTGGAAGTCGCCTGGTTCTATCACGTGCTTCAGATCTGCGTTGTAGAACTTGAGCATATCTGGGGTGATATCAAAGCTTACCTCCTTGCTTTCACCTACTGCCAGATGGATGCGCTGGAAGCCTTTCAGTTCCTTTACAGGGCGGGAGATGCTGGCTACCATGTCACGGATGTAGAGCTGCACAATCTCGTCGGCATCGCGGGAGCCGTTGTTCTTAACGGTGACGCTAGCTGTAATCTTCTTGCCATCCTGCCATTCGGTAGCCTCCTCATTGCTGATGCCGGCCTCCTGGCTGCTCAGGCGGAAGTTGCTGTACGAAAAGTAGGTGTAGCTCAAACCGTAACCGAAAGGATAGAGCGGACCATTGCTTACATCCAGACAGTTGCTGGCAAACTTGGCAAACTTCTCATTATCGTCTGCTACAGGGCGTCCGGTGTTCTGATGGTTGTAGTAGAGAGGCTCCTGACCGGTAGTCTTAGGCATCGAAGTGGTGAGCTTACCCGATGGCGATTTGTCGCCAAAGATGACATCGCAGAGTGCATCGCCCATCTCTGAACCTCCAAACCATACATTCATGATGGCTGGTACATGGGCTTTCTCCCAAGTAAGAACCGTAGGACGGCCCGCAAAGTTGAGGAGCACTACAGGCTTGCCCGTCTTCAGGAGTTCGGCAAGCAGTTCGCGCTGTACGTCCGGCATCTCCAGGTTGGTACGGCTACCGCATTCGCCGCTCATCTCGGCACTTTCGCCCATAGCACATATAATAACATCTGCCTCTTTAGCTATCTTCAGCGCTTCGGCCTTCATCTCAGCCTCGTTGCCCCAGTTGATTGGCTTGCCGAATTCGCCGTTTTGCTGCAGTTCCTTATTGCGCCAGATATTGCTTCCCTGGGCATATAATAAGGTGGCTTTTCCGGCAAGTGCATGCTCCATTGCCTCCTTGATGGTGGTATATTTAGATGGCTCCTGAGCCACGCTCCATGTACCGGCTATGTTGTTTCGGGTGTCGGCAAGCGGACCTATCAGGGCTATCTTTCCTTCCTTCTTCAGTGGCAGGATATTGCCTTCGTTCTTCAGAAGCACGAAGGTCTCTGCTGCTACATCGCGGGCTGCCTGACGGTTCTCAGCGGTATAAATCTCGCTCTTGCTGCGCTTGGTGTTGCAGTAGCGGTAAGGGTCGCTGAACAGGCCCAGTTTATATTTCGCTTCCAGAATGCGGCGACAGGCGATATTCACATCCTCCTCGCTCACCTTTCCTTCTGCTATGCTCTTAGTCAGATGCTTTACGAAGGCATTGGAACACATGTCCATATCGGTACCCGCCTTCAGCGCCTGTTCTGAAGCCTCCTGGATGTCTTTTGCCGTTCCGTGCTGCAGAATCTCGGCGATAGAAGCGTAATCGGTAACTACGAAACCGTTGAATCCCCACTGTTTTCTCAAGACATTGGTCATCATCCATTTGTTGGCTGTAGCAGGTATGTAGTCGATGAGATTGAATGAAGACATCACGCTGCCTACGCCAGCCTTCACCACTGCCTCGTAAGGTGGCAGATACTGGTTCATCATGCGCACGCGGCTCATATCTACCGTGTTATATTCCTTACCGCTCTCAACGCCTCCGTACAGGGCAAAATGCTTCAGGCAGGCCATGATGCGGTTGGCTCTCAGAATCTCTTCTGTGCGCATATCCACGCCCTGGTAGCCCTGAGTCATCGCTGCTCCCATCACGCCGCTCAGATAAGGATCCTCGCCATTTCCTTCGCTTATTCGTCCCCAGCGGGCATCGAGTGCAATGTCTACCATAGGAGAGAATGTCCAGTTGATGCCGTCGGCACTTGCTTCCTTGGCCGATACTTCGCCTACCTTCTTCATCGCCTCGGTATCCCATGAGCAGGAGAGGGCGAGAGGGATGGGGAACATCGTTTCGTAACCATGAATCACGTCCATACCTACGAGCAGCGGAATGCCCAGACGGCTGTTCTTGATGGCGATTTCCTGCAGAGCCTTGATCTTGTTGAGCCCTTTGATATTGAAAACTCCGCCCATGTTGCCCTGGGCGATATCGCTGCCTACCTGAGTATCAAGTGCGCCGCCGGTGGTGATGTCGCCAGCTACCATCAGGTTCAGCTGACCAATCTTCTCCTGTAGTGTCATCTTCGCCATCAGTTGGTCGATATACTCCTTCATGGGTAGAATCTTGCCTTTCTTGGTTGTGGCAGTTACTTTTTTCTTAGGGGCTGCGGTATGGGCGAAAGCAGGTGCTGCCATAGAACCAGCCAAAAGAAACGTGAGTGATAAAAGTGCTGTTCTCATTGTTTATTATGTTAATTGTTATTTTTATGTTTATCTTCTGCAAAGATAATAAAAAAGATGATACGATGCGCGATAGAAATGTTAAAATGTGGATGAACTTTTCTTTTTTAGATAGAAATGTATCTGATAATGAGATGGATAAGAAAAATGAAGAATATATAAAAAGTGGATGCGGCATAGGCGAAAAATGCGAAGAAATCTACATTTCTTCTATATTTGATTTGTCGTTTCCGATTTTTTTATTACTTTTGCACATGAAACCTCATGAAAATAAATCAATCTTAAACGGAATCAAGTTGATGTATCGCGTAAATGAATTATGGGGAAAGGCATTCTTCTTCCTGCTCTTTGTCTTGATGCCTCTTTCTCTTGCAGCAAAAACAACAGATAATATAGAGCAGCTTTTTCAGAGTCTGGACAACGCCATTGCCCATTCGGCTGATTATGTGAAGGTACGTGAAGCCCGAATTCGCGATTGGGAGCAGAAGCTGAAGACCGCCAGGCGCCTAAGCAGTAAGTATGATGCCTGCTTTGCGCTCTTTGAGGAATACCGCTCCTACAAGAACGACATGGCGCTGAAATACATCAACCTGTGTATGGAACTTGCCTTCAGAATGGGCGATAAAAAGAAGGTGGGAAATGCCAAGGCGCTGCTTGCTTTCCAGGAATCTACCACGGGCGATTATGCCGAATCGTACGACCTGCTGAAGTCTGTCAATATCGCTGATCTTGATGCTGAGGGCAAACGCAACTACCTCTGGGCTTGCCAGCACCTGTATGGCGAGATGGCATATTATTCCAACGTTCCTTCCTTGAAGAAATATTATGCCGGCAAGCGTAATGCCTATCAGGCTGCAATAGACAGCACATTCAGCCATGATGATGACCTTTATCTGCAGATGCAGGAGGTGAGGGCACGCGATGCAGGCAATATGAAGGAGGCTTTGCGATTGAGCGATAAGCGGCTGTCGATGACGAAACCGGGCACCCATCAGTATGCCATTGTACAGTTTTATCGCGGCTTGACCTACAATCAGTTTGGCGATGAAGAGCAGTTTCTCAGCTGCCTCTTGCGTTCTGCTATCTGCGATGTCCAGTTGGCTGTGATGGACCAGGGGTCGCTCTGGGAACTCGCCAATCTGCTCAATGCCGAACCGGGCGAGCAGAAGCGCTCTCATGAGTATATCAAGTTTGCCTGGAAGTCGGCTACCGTTTTCAATACGCCTATCCGCAGCCGCCAGATCATGCCTGTGCTCACGCAGATTGAGGAGGGCTATCAGAAAGAGCTTTCTTCGAGCAACCAGCATCTGCGGCTCATGGTAGCGTGTTCAGCCTTGCTTCTCTTTGTGGTTATGCTCTTGCTCTACTATGTCAACAAGCAGCGCAAGCGCATTGCTGCGGCCCATCATAAGCTGAAGGAAACCAACCATGCCTTGCAGTTGGCAAATGAGCGTCTTAACGAGATGAACCAGTCGCTCAACGAGATGAACCAGTCACTCAATGAGAGTAACAAGATGAAGGAAGTATATATTGGTCGATTCCTGCGCCTTTGTGCCATCTATGTCGACAAGATAGAGACCATGCGCAAGCGAGTAGTGAAACTGGTGAAGGCTAGAGAACTCAACAAGTTGCTGGAGCAGATGCAGGCTGGCGAGGCCTACATGGGCGAGCTGTATGAGTATTTCGATTCCGCCTTCCTGAAGCTCTTCCCTGACTTTGTTGAGAAGTTCAATGCTCTCTTGAAGCCTGAAGAGCGTATCGTGCTCGAAGATGACAGCCGTCTTTCTACCACCCTCCGCATCTTTGCCCTTATCCGTCTGGGCATCGAGGACAGTTCTAAGATTGCCGAGTTCCTTCACTATTCTGTGAACACTATCTATAATTATCGCGCCAAAATCAAGAATAGTGCCATCTGTGACAGGGAAGAGTTCGAGCAGCGCGTGAGCAGATTGGCATGAAATAAGCCTTTCTGGGCGTGATGGGTGAAATGTGCTGCAAAGGTACAACATATTTCTGTTACTGCCAAAAATCGCGCTGCAGAGTCCTGTTAAACGGATTTAACACTCGCGTTTTCCCGAGCCAATAAAGCCTACTCATAGTTTTAGCAGGAGAGAAACTATGAGTAGGCGAGCAGATATCAATAAGTTTTACCGGAAGAGAAGATAGGTTTGCTGATGGACGTATTGGTTTTCATCAGGTAGACCTAATCGTTACAGTGTGACAGTTGTGACAGTTGTGACAGTTTTCAGGGGTACCCCTCCCTTTTTCTCTATTTAGAGGTTACTTATATATTTATAT